>JAZRWI010000123.1:0-2183 GCA_045599645.1 Candidatus Avigastranaerophilus sp. | reverse complement strand
TGGCTGGTTCAATAAAGTCGAATATTATAGCGAATTTATTGACTCACTGTTAAAAAATGATGTTCGAATGATGAATCACTATATGAACGGTGTAGCCCTCGAAACATTCAGTTATTACGATACAGGAAAAGGGCTTAGTTTCTCTGCTCCAGAACGGTTTTATCATGGCTTTGTATTAGGATTGCTCGTTGATATGAGGAAGCAGTATCAGATACTTTCAAATCGTGAAAGCGGTTTTGGAAGATACGATGTAATGCTTGTTCCCAAAAAAGAAACCTTAAATGCCTATGTCCTGGAATTCAAGGTTTATGACCAGAACGAAGAAAAGGACCTTGAAGAAACAGTAAAATCAGGTCTGGCTCAGATAAAAGAAAAAAACTATGATGCTGATTTACTAGCTAAAGGTATCTCAAAAGACAGAATTTTCCATTACTGCTTTGCCTTCGAAGGCAAGAAAATTCTTATAGGCTAAGCTTGAAATACGCATCACGGTTCTTGGCCGAGAACACCTCTCGGCTACAAGCCAATAGCCTATAAAATCGCACTTTTACTTACTAGTTCAATATAATTTAATTCTGCAGTTGGCTAAAATTCACGTGTCGAAAGGCGCAATTTCACTCGCTAAGCACTTTTCACTGATTAGAAAAAACGATTGCATCAAAATAAACCGAATGCAATTTGTAAATCTGACCGAATAATATTATAAAATTCAACAGAATAATAATGTAAAATTTAACCTAATAGTATTGTAAAATCTGACAGATTAGAATATGATATATTTAGAGGAAATCTGGCTGGAGGAACAAGAATATGAAAGAATCCGAGTATCGTCCACGCATCATTGATAAGAAGGTTGAGGAATACCTATCTGCTTTTGGGGCAGTATGTATCGAGGGCCCTAAGTGGTGTGGCAAGACGTGGACTTCGGCTTATCATAGCAAGAGCGAAATATATATTGGTGATCCTGCAAACAACTTTCAGAATCGAAAACTTGCAGAGCTTTCGCCAGATTTGGTATTAGAAGGCGATGTTCCGCGTTTGGTCGATGAGTGGCAGGAAGTACCACCACTTTGGGATGCTGTACGCCACAAAGTTGACCAGACCCATCAGAAGGGACAGTTTATTCTGACTGGCTCTGCTACACCAAATCACAAGGGCATCCTTCACAGTGGTGCTGGAAGAATAGCACGTCTTCGCATGCGTCCGATGTCGCTCTACGAGTCCGGTGACTCCTCTGGAAAAGTGTCTTTGAGGGGCTTGTGTTATGGTGAATTAAAACCTGTAATGTCTGGCGAAGTCAGTTTGAAGAAGCTGATTGATTTGATTATTCGCGGTGGCTGGCCGGGTAGTCTGGGACTCTCCACAGAGCAAGCATCTCTTATACCGATAGAATACCTGAATGCTGCAATTGATGATGATGTTTACCGCGTTGACGGCATCAGACGTGATACAACAAAAATGCGGTTGCTGCTCCGTTCTCTTGCAAGAAACGAAAGTACAACCGTGACAAACAAAACACTAATTAAAGATATAAAAGCCATTGATGATGAAGACATTGACAGTGATACTGTTTCATCCTATTTAGACATTTTCAAGCGCCTTTTCTTGATAGACAATCAGCCGCCCTTTTTTACTGGTATACGTTCGTCTGTTCGTATCAAACAGGCTGAAAAACGCCATTTTGCGGATCCGTCACTTGCTTGTGCTTTGCTTCGCGTAACCCCAGAAAGTTTGCTGGGTGATCTTGAAACTTTGGGATTTATGTTTGAGGCACTTTGTGAGCGTGATTTGAAGATTTATGCTGAATCTTTCGGTGCAAATTTATATCACTATCAGGATTACCGGAATAAGGAGATCGACGCTGTAATAGAACTTCCAGAAGGAGATTGGTGTGCCTTTGAAATCAAGCTGGGAGCCAATCAAATTGATGCTGCCGCCGCAAATCTTTTGACCATAAAAAAGCAGATTGAAGAAGATCCGAAGGGTAAACCTCCCGCAATTCTCTGTGTAATCTCTGGTATGTCGAACGCTGTTTACCGCCGTCCGGATGGTGTATTTGTTGTGCCGATTACAGCGCTGAAAATGTAATTCTGCAGTTGGCTAAAATCCACGTGCCGAAAGGCGCAATTTCACTCCTGACGCTATGCGTCAGGTTTTCACTCGAGCGTCAGCGAGTTTTCACT
>JAZRWI010000122.1:0-2518 GCA_045599645.1 Candidatus Avigastranaerophilus sp. | reverse complement strand
CTCAACGGTAAATCAGCCGCTGCTGTAGGTATTTTCTACAGACCAAGCCGTGATGTTTACTACAGCCTTGGTGGCAACGTAGGCGGTGAAGAAAACATCATTAATGCCGGTGTCAGCTTCTCCTTCGGTCACAGAAGCGCAAGACCAGCAGTAAATCAGTATGCTGTTTCTACTGATAATGCTGAAGTTGAAGCCTTCCGTCAGGAAAACGCCGAACTGAAGAACAAGGTTGCTTCACAGGATTCAAAGATTGTTGCCCTTGAAGCTAAAAATAATACTCTTGAGAATAAAAATAATGAACTTGATACCAGAATGAAGCGCCTTGAACGCTTGATCATCAGGATGTCAAAAGAAGAAAAGTAAATCTCAGTTTCAAGTAGATAATTATCAAAACAGCCGCTTACTTAATCGAAGCGGCTTATTTTTTAGTAAATTCTCCATTTTCAATTCAGGCATTGGCACTAAGCAGGTTAAAGCAACAGAAAAACCAATTAATCAACAATCAATTATGCATTATGAATTATGAATTATGCATTAGGGTAGGGCACTAACTCGGTCGAAGCAGCAGAAAACCCAATCAACCAAAAATTATGCATTAATTATGCTTTTTCAATTACGCAGGTATGCTTCTTTGTTTCTTTGTCGTAGTTGATGCCTATCATCAGCAGGTTGTCGAGATAGTGTGAGAGACGTCCTTTGTAGCGCTTTTCCTTTATCTGCTTCATGGCAGAGTCAACATCACTGTTGTATTTCAGTTCTATCAGAAGAGCGGGGTATTCGCAGCCGGGTCTGGGAATGTAGACCATATCAGCAAAGCCTTTCCCGCTGTCCAGTTCCCTGAAAATGGAATAAAATCTGAAAGCTGTATAAAAAGCAATGTTTATGGCACATGCAAGAGAATTTTCGTTATTGTAAGTCAATATGGAAGCCTGAGTTGAGTGAACCAGTTCCAGTTGCTTTGCTACAGCATCAGCATCACCTTCTATTATTGAATCAATCAACGAATCTGACTTTTTTATTGCGACAGCAATATCGCCCCAGTGCTTATTGTTTTTTACTGCTACTGCGAATTCCTCTGCAATTTCACGGTTGGGAATCCTTACTCTTTTTGTTGCATCATTATAAGCAAGGTAGCCAAGATGAACCAGGAGTGTAAGAACATCGTCACTGCTCTCAAAAGTAACCATGTCGTTCTGGAAGCTTATGGGTTCGATAACAACAGATTTCCCTACGAGCATACCAATGATGGAATCCTTAAGGCCATCCATATTCATATTGATATAATCGCGTAGAACCTCATAAGTATCTGTTTTTGTCCAATAACTATTGTATCTATGCCTTAACATGGCTTCAACGACAGAGTTAGGATTATAAACAGACTTTATATTAATAAATGAATATCCATCATACCAGCGTTTACATTCTTCAAAATTCATATCAAAACGTTGACACAATGCTTTGACTTCGTCTTCTGTGAAACCGACATATTCGGTAAGCTGGTCTGGCGAAACCATTGTGTATTCCTTGAAGTTGTTGAGGGCAGACTGGGTGCCGTATTTCTTTATGGGAAGAATACCGGTCAGATAGGCCAGTTTAATGACTTTATCGGCCATATATCCTTTGAACATGGCTCTTAAGAAATTGATATACTTATTCTGTAATTCTATGTTGTTTTTGGCTTCACGGAATAAGCAGTCCCATTCGTCAATAATGACAATAAACTGCTCATTAGTGGCTTTGTTTACTTTTTCAAGAACATCAGGCAGAAAATTCTCTTCACCAGAAACGATCTCCGGATAACTTTCATGAATTTCCTGTATTAGTTTTTTCTGCATGCGTTCCAGAACCTTTTCAGGTTCATTGTTGCCTTTTGCAGAACTGAAATGCTCCTGAAAGTCAATCATTATCACATTGCTTTTATTTAATTCACTTTCAAATGATGGCAGAGTTTCGGCTTTCAAACCCTTGAACAGCTCTCTTGAATCACATCCCTTGCTATAATATGCAATAAGCAGTTTGGTAGCCATAGATTTGCCGAAACGTCTGGCTCTGCTTACAGCAGCAAACTTCTGTTCAGTATTTAGAATAGAATTTATAAAGCCAATCATCCCAGTTTTATCAACGTAAATCTGAGATCTTAAAGCCTGCTTGAAACCATCATTGTCAGGATTAAAATAAAAGCCCATCGCTGTCACCTCAACACTATTTTATCATAATCCTCCATGTGCTTCAATAAGCTTGAAAGCAGAACGTATTTTATAGCAGTGAACGCAGAAGTGTGATTCTATACGCTTTTGACTATTAGCTATTGGCCGAGAAAGCAGCAGAAAACCCAATCTATCAAACAATCAATAACAAATCAAATTTATGGTTTTGGTTTTTTATACTTTTGATTGTGACTAGTGGATTTATTTGTTAAAATAAATATTGAGGAACAGCTTGTTATTTTATTTTTGTTATTATTTCTACTACCCATTAGACAGCTGTTTGATAATAAGTATTATTTTATAAGCAGGAG
>JAZRWI010000121.1:0-31915 GCA_045599645.1 Candidatus Avigastranaerophilus sp. | reverse complement strand
TACGCCAGAAAAGCGGTGCCAACGTCTTCCTTGAGTGCGCTGAGCTATTCAACAGTTAGCAGTCACGAAAATCCCGATGAGAAAAGCTGACAGCTTACTACATCGGGATTTTTTTTACAAGATAACCTGTGAACAGTAACGAAGTAAATGCAATTTGAATTGCATTTAAAATTTCATTTGAGGTGAATGAGCAAAAGGCTTAGAATATCTTGACACTTTGTAAAATATTCTTATAATGAAAAAACCTAGTGAACAACTAGACGGTTCCCAATAAGTATTAAGTATATAAGTATAAGAAGGGAGCGCCAATATGAGACGCATGAACAAACTTTCTGTAGTATTTGCTATCGCAGCAAGTCTTTTAACTGGTTCAGTTTTTGCAGCAGAAGTAAGCTCTGATAAACTTTATAAGAGCATTCTTAATCGCATCGACAGAATTGAACAGAATTCACCAAAGTGTGAAGCAGAACTTCTTGAACTCAAGAGCTCTGTAGAACAGCTTTACAAACAGATGAACGGCACAGCCAATCTTACTGATCCAATGGAAGGTATTTCCAGAAGTGCAGACCTCAGCAGAGGTTCTGATATGTATGATTGCTGCAAGGGTTTGACTAATGAAGCTCTCAAAAAGAAGCTCCTCTCTTTGATTAAAAATCATACCTCTGTTGGTTATCAGGGCGCTCAGGATATCGTTTTTGAAACCCTCGACAATGTTAACGGCTATGTAGAATGTGTTTACACTGGCCGCAAGCTCAAAACCGACAAAGAACCACCGGCAACCGATATGAATATCGAACATTCCTGGCCACAGTCTAAGGGTGCCGAAGGTATTGCCAAGTGCGACCTCCATCACCTCTTCCCGGCAGATGCCAAAGCTAACGGCAAGCGTGGCAACTTCCCATTTGGTTGGGTTAAGAACGCAAAATGGGAACAGGGTGGCAGCAAGCTCGGTGACAGCATTTTCGAAGTAAGACCACAGCAGCGCGGTAACACTGCACGTGCAATGTTCTATTTCGCAGTTCGCTATGGCTACGATATTGCTGGCAAGCAGGAAAAAGTTCTTCGTGAATGGCACAAGGAAGACCCGGTTGACGATTACGAAAGAAAGCGCTGCGATAAGATTGAAAATTATCAGCACAACCGCAATCCATTCGTAGATCACCCAGAATTCGTCGACATGATCGAAGACTTCTAATCATCACAGATAAAAAAGCACCTTCGCAGGAAGGTGCTTTTTTTTATTTGATTCTTTTTGGCTGAGCCAAAACTTGGAGTTAATTACAAGGTTACAGGCTGATACGAGGTCGGTCCTGACAGCGGAATATGCAGTTTTCTTTTGGGCATGGAGCCTTAAGAATGGCGTAGCGACCGCATTCTTTGCATTCAGGTTGAAGAGCTGGACCAGTTACTTTATGAGAGTTTTTCATAAGGGACCTCCTAGCAGTTTTCGTTCTCTAAAATATTTATCGTCTTTTAATTGCGCAGTACTTAGTGATTTTTTTATATAGCCTGGTTCCCTGATTGAGAATGGAGAATGGAGAATGGGAAATGAATTCTCAATTGTCCATTTTCAATTCTCAATTCTCAATTATGAATGGGCACAGGGTAAGTTAAAGAGCAGAAAACAAAGATTGACCGCAAACCCTTTTTGCGATATAGTTACTCCCACATTAGAAGTCAACGAGGAAGTCATGGAAAAGTTTTATCAAGATGAAGTAGATCGCCGCAGATGTTTTGGCATTATCAGCCATCCTGACGCAGGTAAGACAACACTTACTGAAAAGCTGCTCCTTTTCGGCGGAGCAATTCAGATGGCCGGTGCTATTAAGGCTCGTAAGGCTGACCGTCACGCAACAAGTGACTGGATGAAAATCGAACAGGAACGTGGTATTTCTGTAACGACATCAGTAATGAAGTTCCATTACAGAGACTATGAAGTAAACCTTCTTGATACTCCTGGTCACCAGGACTTTTCTGAAGATACCTATCGCGTTTTAACTGCAGTAGACAGCGCACTTATGGTTATCGACAGCGTAAACGGTGTTGAAACCCAGACAGAAAAGCTCATGACTATCTGTCGTATGCGCAATACTCCAATCATCACATTCATCAATAAAATGGACCGTGCTGGTAAGTCACCTCTCGACCTGATGTCTGAAATCGAAGATAAGCTTCAGATTGAATGTGCTCCTCTTTCCTGGCCAATAGGTAACGGAAAGATGTTCAAGGGTGTTTACAACCTTTATAAAAAGCAGATTGTTCTCTTCAGAGCCGGTGAAGCACGCCGCCCTCAGGATACAGTAACAATCAACGATATCAACGATCCAAAGCTTGATGAATTACTTGGCTTGCAGGCAAAAGACCTCCGTGACGACATTGAACTTCTTGAAGGTGCTGCTTCCCCATTTGATTTGGAACAGTATCTGAAGGGTAACCAGACCCCTGTATTCTTTGGTAGCGCCTTGAATAATTTTGGTGTTCAGGAAGTATTGGACGCCTTCGTTGAACTTTCTCCATGCCCGAAGCCACGTGCAACAGAAACTAGAGAAGTATCCCCATACGAAAAGGATTTCTCCGGCTTTGCATTTAAGATTCAGGCCAACATGGACCCGGCTCACCGCGACAGAATAGCATTTGTAAGAATCTGTTCAGGTAAATTCACACGCGGTATGAAGGTTATGCACCACAGACTTGGCAAGGAAATGGCCATTGCTAATGCAACCATTTTCATGGCTCAGGACCGCCAGAATGTTGAAGAAGCATATCCTGGCGATATTATCGGTATTCATAACCATGGCACAATCAGAATCGGTGATACCTTCACTTTGAAGGAACCTCTTAAATTCACAGGTATTCCAAGCTTTGCACCTGAAATATTCAAGCGTGTTATTCTCAAAGACCCATTGAAAGCAAAACAGCTTCAGAAGGGCCTGCTGCAGTTGTCTGAAGAAGGTGCTATTCAGGTATTCAGACCATTGTTCGGTAACGATTATATTATCGGTGCTGTTGGCGTTCTGCAGTTTGACGTTGTTATTTCCAGATTGGAAGCAGAATATAATGTTCATGCTATCTATGAACCTGTTGAATACACCGTAGCTCGCTGGATTACCAGTGATAACGAACAGAAGCTGGAAGAATTCAAGAAACGCTATAAACCAAATCTGTCTCTTGATACAGCAGAAGCTCTTACATTCATGGCCCCTGATAAATGGCGTCTGAACTATGTAATGAAGGAATGGCCTGAAATCCAGTTCTTCCAGACCCGTGAGCACGAATAAAAGACCAATAAAAAAGCCCTGTAGCTTTAAACTACAGGGCTTTTTGCTTATCAGCTTAATTGTTGATTGATTTCTTTATGAAATCTATGCAGGCATCTGGGTTTAGAACAGGCATATAGTGACCTGCTTCTGCTGCTGTTTCTGACTTTGCGCCTGGAATAGTTGCAACGAAATCCTGTTGGGCTTTAAGGTTGCTTAAAGCGTCTTTTTCACCGAAAATGGCGTAAACAGGCATTTTCAGATTTGCAATTTCCTGAGCAAGTTCAGATTGAATCTTTATCTGGGTATTATTATCTGTTAAGAATGCAATTACTGATTCAAAACGGCTGAATCTCTGAACCCAGCGTTCTTTTTCATCTTCATTGGGGACTTCCGGTGAATACATATTTTCCATTCTTGCTGTAAATATTTCGTTGTATTCATTTGGCAGCCATACACCAAAGATTGTTCCTAAGAATGCGCCTTTTGCAAGGTTTGGAATCATTGAACAACCGGCCTTAGGATTATCTGGGACTATCTGCGGGTTAATCATGATGATTCCTTTTACATTTTCAGGATGCTTTATTGCTATCTTAAGAGCAGTAAGACAACCGTAGGAATGCCCAAGGAGCCATGATTTCCCACCTAATTTATTCTGAATCAATTCTGAATAAACAAGTGTGTCGTTCCACAGATCGTTTTTATCGCCTAGTAATTCTTCACTTGAATTGTGGCCAGGCCTGTCAAGGGCCATCAGTTTAATGTTCAAGCCATCAAGCTTTTTCATTAGTTCAGAAAATGTGCTTTTGCTGCCAGGATTGCCATGAAGACAAAGAACTGGTTCACCTTTCCCTGCTTCTGACAAGGACAGCTTTGTATTCTGTAATGTTATAGAAGAGGTCTGTTCTAGAGACATAATTTTAACCCCGAATATTTGTTTTTTTTATATTACCACATTTCTCATATATTCAAAAGTTTTCTCGGATGAACTCATTATTATAAACAAAACAGCAACAAATGCCGATGCTAGGTAACAGATTATACCTAAAAAAAGGGACGGCAAAACAAACAAATGAGTATAGACTTATCATCTATTAATGGTTCTATTTCAGCTCTTCAGAATCGTTACAACACTTCTGGTAAACCAGATAGCGAAACCAAAGACGTTAATGAACAGATTAGAGCTCAGGCTAAGAATCTGATTTCAAACAGAAAGACCCTTGTTGATTACCTTGACGCAAAGGACAAGATCAGCTTCACTTCTAATCTTCTTCAGAATAAAGAAACTGATAGCGAGAAAACCAGTCTGGAAAAAGCTATTGCAAAAATGAAAAACACAACTGGTATGACTCCTATTGAAAAATACAAATACATGATGGAACAGGCTCAGAACATGGAAAGGGTTGATACAACCGAACCAGATGCTGAAAAACTTCTGAGCGAATCCGAAAAAATTATTCAGCAGGCTATGACTCAGGGAATTACAACTGCTGATACCGTAAGATTGACCCAGGCCCTTACAGCCAAGCAGATTGCACTTTCTCGCCTGGATATGGTCGCTTGAGTTGAGTGGCTAAGTGGTTGAGTGGTGAAGTGGCTAAGTGGTTGAGTGAAATCACTTTTGCACTTCCTCACTTTTGCACTTCCTCACTTCCTCACTTCCCCACTTCCCCACTTCCCCACTTCCCAAATAATTTTCTTGCATTATGGGGAAAAAGTCGTAAATTTTAGTTGTATTATATTCAAATAAAAGAAGAAGGAATGATTATGTCTCATCCAGATAGAGAGTTCGCTCAGGGGCTCATCGATTTCTGTTATGACAGTCCAACTGCCTTTCATGCCGTAGCTTCATCAAGAAAGATCCTTGATAAGGCCGGTTTTACTTTTTTAAGGGAATCTGAAGACTGGAAGCTCGAACATGGTGGAAAGTATTATTTTGTCCGCAATGATTCAGCTATTATGGCCTTTATAGTAGGCACAAAATCTATTGCTGACACAGGCTTTAAGATTGCCGGGGCTCATACTGATTCTCCAGGCTTCCGCATTAAGCCAAACCCGGAATGGGTTAGTAAAGACCATTATTTGCGTCTGAATACAGAAGTATATGGCGGCCCTATTCTCAGCACATGGTTTGACAGACCTCTTTCTATTGCCGGACGTGTTACCTGCAAGAGCGATAACATGTTTTCCCCAAAGGAAGTTCTTGTAAACATTAAAAAGCCTATTGCAATCATTCCTAATATGGCTATTCATCTTAATCCAAACCTGAATAGCGGCTATGTTTACGATAAACAGATTGATACACTTCCATTTGCCGGTCAGGTAAACGATAAGTTTGAAGGTAAGGGCTATCTTCGCGGTTTACTATCTGTTGAATGTGGTGTTGATTATAATGATATTCTTGATTTCGATCTTTTCCTTTATGAATTTGAAAAGGGTTCTTTGATTGGTCCTGACAACGAATATATTTCTTCTGGCCGTATCGATAACCTCCAGGCTGTATATTCCGGCATTAATGCTCTTTGCCATACCGAAAAGCCTGAAGCTACCTGTGTTGTTGCATGCTTCGACAACGAAGAGGTTGGAAGTGGCAGCCGCATGGGTGCTGATTCTACAATGCTTTCTGATTTGCTTGAACGCATAACCTTCAGCGTTGGTGGAAATCGCCACGATTACCTCAGAGCTCTTGCTTCTTCCTTCATTCTCTCTGTTGATGGTGCTCATGCATGCCATCCAAACCTTAAGGAAAAGGAAGACCCGACAACAAGACCTATCGTAAACGGCGGTCCAACAGTTAAGCAGAGCGGTCAGAGAAGCTATACCTCTGATTCTGTAACAGGAACTGTATTTGCTCAGATTTGCGAAAGAGCAGGGGTTCCTTCACAGACCTTCGTAAATCGTTCATCTGTCCGTGGCGGTTCTACAATAGGACCGATTTCTGCTTCTCATGTAAGCATCCCGTCAGTTGATATCGGTGTTCCGATGCTTGCAATGCATTCTGTTAGAGAGCTTTGCGGTGTTAAGGATAACTATTACATGCTGAAGGCTTTGGAAACATTCTTCGCTTGTAATAAGTAATATGAATTCTACCTTCACCTCAATCGGGGTGAAGGTTACTTTTTATGGATAAAAATTTTACAGAGGAAAAAATGTCTGAAGAAAGCAATCCAAAAGAAATAACTGTTAATGCCCATGATGTAAAGGAAGCTGTAGTATTTCTTATTATTTTCGGTGGTATCTTTGGGGCTTTTGCTCATATAATGGGCGTTTCAAATATGATGAGCACTCTAATGAATACTGCTCATGACTTGCTTTTGAATACTGTTTTCTTTATTATGGGCGTAACTGTTATGGCAGGCGCTTTGGGAAAGCTTTTTATTGAATTCAAATTAATCAGGGTTTTTGAAAAGCTTCTTGCTCCATTAATGAGACCTTTGTTCAATCTGCCTGGCTGTGCTGCTCTTGGCGGTCTTATGACATTCTTCTCTGATAACCCTGCAATTATAAGCCTTGCTTATGATAAGCGTTTCAGCAGATTGCTGAAGCCTGTTGAACTTGTTTCTTTGACAAACTTTGGTACTGCTTTCGGCATGGGGCTTATAGTTATTTCCTTCATGGCCGGCAAGGGCTTTTTTAATGCAGCTATGGTAGGCGTATTTGGAACTGTCGTTGGAGCTATTGTATCAACACGTTTAATGCAGTTCTTCTGCAGAAATCATATGGGTGAGGCAACTTATAACTCCGATGCTGAAAAGGCCGGCCAGGATGCCTCATCACAGATAGATAATTTTACTACAAGTAATGCCGCAGATGCTAAGTCACCAATTTTTACACGCTTTCTTAATGCTTTCCTTGATGGCGGTAAACAGGGGGTTGAACTTGGTTTTGCTATTATTCCCGGTGTTCTTATCATAGGAACAGCAGTAATGATGTTTACCAAGGGCCCTGCTGCAAATGGACTATACACCGGGGCAGCCTATGAAGGAATTTCCTTTCTGCCTTGGATAGGAAAAGAATTATCTTCTGTTTTTGAAGTTTTGTTTGGTTTTAAGCACCCGGAACTTATTGCCTTCCCAGTAACCAGCCTTGGTGCAGTAGGTGCTGCTATGAGCCTGATTCCGAATTTTATTAAGTCTGGAATCATTACAGGTAATGAAATAGCCGTATTTACTGCTATGGGTATGTGCTGGAGCGGTTATCTGAGCACTCATACTGCAATGCTTGATACTCTTGGCTTCAGACATCTGACCCCAAAAGCCATTCTGGCTCATACTATCGGTGGGCTGGTTGCAGGCGTAGTTGCACACTACACCTGGATAAACTTCTTCTAATTGATTTGATTAGTTTAGGTCGAGATTGCCGTAAATTTTATATACACGGCCGTCTTTTGCTACCTTGAGTTCCTTGTCTGGAAATTCCTTTGGAAGTTCGCGATTAAGCATATCACAAACTTCGTCTTCTATCTTGGTTACAAATTCCTGAGGAACGCGGCTCATTGTGGCTAATTTAACTCTGAAAACATAGCCAGGGCCTATTTTGGAGCCAATGCCGAGTGAAAAGGAAACACCGAGTTCGAACAGTCCGTCTGTGTCTGGGGTAACACCGCAACCGCGTGCCGGACGATTTGAACGCAATGGGTATTGATCACCGTATTTTTCTTCTAATTCTTCGTCAATACGGTCAAATATGCCCTGAAGCTTATCTTCCCATTTCTGAAGCAATGGATTCTTCATAAAAAACTCCAAATAATTATAGTGCCCGTATGTTATCACTATTATGGGTTAGTGTAAAGTCTAATGTGCGAGAAAAGCAACGGATAACAGGATGGGGGCGGATAGAGCAGCAAAGCAGGCCGATTTTTTTAGCCTCGGTTTTAGAGGGTTTGTGGTTTGCCAGTGTGAGTCATTGCTAGGCAAAGGTTGTAGGGCATAAAAACAATGGATAACAGGATGGGGGCGGATAGAGCAGCAAAGCAGGCCGATTTTTTAGCCTCGGTTTTAGAAGGTATGTAGTTTGCCAGTATGAGTCATTGCTAGGCAAAGGTTGTGGGGCATAAAAACAACGGATAACAGGATGGGAGCGGATAGAGCAGCAAAGCAGGCCGATTTTTTAAGCCTCGGTTTTAGAGGGTTTGTGGTTTGCCAGTGTGAGTCATTGCTAGGCAAAGGTTGTCTTTGGAGGAGGTTGAAAACAAAGGCTTGCAAAATTTTTGTTGATGAATATATTTTTAGGCTAAGAAGGTGAAATTATGTCTGAAGAAAACACTCAGTTCGTGCCTTGCACTAGCTGTAAAAAGCCTATTGCCAATAATGCATCATTCTGCTCGTTTTGTGGCGCTTCACAGAAAAAGCAGAAGAAAACACTTCCAAGCCAATTCAAATTGTTTCTCATGAATCTTGTATGGCCAGGTGGTGGCGATTGGGCTTTGGGGGAAAAAGCACGAGGTGCAATAATATGTTTTGTTGTCATTGGTGCTTTATTGGCTTATTGTGGAGAAATGATGCCAATAGTTCAGAAAACTGTTGATATGGCTGTCAGAGGCGATCTCTCTGCTTTGGAAAAATTGGAAAGCCAGCTTCATAACAGCAATAATGTCTGGTGCTGGGTATTTACAATCGGTTATTTTTTTTCCTTCCTGGATTCATTTTTTATGCGAGTTAACAAGCAGAAAGAATTAGATAAAGAAGGGAATAATGACGCTGCCTGAAGCTAATAACAAGCTAAAACATAATACGGCAAGCCAGAATAGGTATTTGCCTATTGTGCTTTGGGTTTTTCCTCTTCTTTTGCTGAATATAGGCTGGATCTTTTTTAACAGGATTGACTATAAATGGGAAGAACAGGAAAGAATCGAACAGGCAAAGCAGGATGTTGAATCTCTTGCTGCAAATTCCGAATTCTCATACTGTGTCGGAACTTTGGCAGGAAACTTTTGCGAAGATTTGAAGGCAGGCGCGAAATCATTTCCCGGCGAAAAGAATAAAAACAATTTCCTGACTTATGTTAAGAATCGGGCTTCGATGAAGTTCAGAGATCCATTCCCTTCGCATGACCTCTTTGTTTTTCAGATGCCATGCAAAACCAATAAGCCAGAAATTATTTTCACCAATGCTGAAAATATCAAAAGTAAAAGAGCTTTTGGGATTGCATTTGAATTCCTGGTTAGATTAAATTCAGAAGACCCTACCTACTCAGATGCCAACAAGAAAAAAGGCGCTGATATTACTAAGACTATTTGGGGTGGGGAAGCAGAGCCTGACGTTATTGCTGAAACCCAGCGTGGTAAGGCTTCTTTTTCTTTTTATAAGCATATTCCTAACTGGTTCCTATGGGATTATTTCAAAGACGAAGAAACAGACAACGTCTTTGGATATTTTTTGATTGTTGATAACAACAAAGCAACAGAAGCGGCCGCCAGACTTATTGCATTACGTGATTTAAGAAATAGTCAGAAGAAAGGAGAAGGCCGAAAATACGGTGCTTTTATTCCGCTTTTTGCTGGTTATGGTGGTGTGGTCGCTGAAGAAGAACTTTTCAAGATGCCAGATTTTAACAATAAAGTTAGAAAATGGATTCCTGAAAATAGTAAGGGTATTTATGACTGGCAAAGAAATGGAGCCCCGTTAAGTCTTGATGAGACAAGAGTAGGCAATCTCAGGGCATATTTCCATATTGCACCGGGCCAGTCTCATGCAGCAGTATTATTAGTTCCAATTGTTGAACTTTCGAAAATGCCTAATTGGCTTTTCCTTATTAATATTGCTGTTTCATGCTTTGTTATTCTTTTACTGTTACGTGGATTTTTGCTTGGAATCTGGCCAAAGAGCTCACTTAGGTTCAGATTTATTTCCACATATTTTCTTGCAGCTTGCTTGCCTCTTGGCTTATTGATAATAGCAAGCTATGGATATCTTTCTGAATATCGCCATACTGCACTATTCCAGAATCAGTCGCAGCTACGATTGTGTATAAATCAGTTTGATAGCCGAAAAACCCAGACTCAGGACGAATATAAGACGGCTTTCTTAGATGTTTTAAAGGATTCTGTTTTATTAGATTATGCTAAGAAGCTTGATGAAGCCGGCAAGGAACCCATCAATGATTTTATTCCAGAAGTTAAGGCTGTTTTAAGTCGTGCTATTGATATATTCAATCGTGATGGTCGCAGCCTTCCGTTGCTTTCACTGACAATTGTTGATGAACGCGGTGGCTTTGCAACCAATGTAGGTAATACACATTGCCAATATTACAAAAATGCTGAGCATAAGGAATTCATACCAAAGGAAACCACCTTTAATTACGAACAGAAAAGACAAAAGGCCTTTGGCGAAGATTCCATGGAGGCGCTTCTCTTCCCGGTTCTGACTTCCCTGAGAAATCGCATAGAAGTTCTTGCTCCTGATAGCAAAAAATGGACTGAAGCATACAAGCCGACTTTGATTCAGGAAACTGCTGTCGGTGCTTTTAAAACAGCAGTTGGTAGCGGTGTCGGCGGACTTTCAGAGGAATTTGACAAACGCAGGAATACTGTTATTACAAGACTTATCGGTGATAGAACCCTTAGCCATATACATGATTATATCTTTGTAGATGGCGTTCCTAGATTTGTAATATTTGTTATCTGGGATGAAAGCAGTCTTGATGATAAGTCTTTCAGTAACAGTCTGAATCACTTTGCTTTAACTAACCCAAAATTTGCATTTACTTCTTATAAAGCCACATCACAGGGGCTTAAAAAATGGTTGGATTCAGGCAGACACAGCAGGGAATTTGAAAAAATAAGTCAGAATCTTGCTAATCAGGCATATTTTAGAAAAAGTCATGCGTCTTCCAGAAACGACATTATGACTGTTGTTGCTGTTCCTTCAAAGAAATACAACGATACAATCATTGTTGGCGGTGTTTCCCATCATCATATTGATATGCCGGTTTTCATCAGATTAACCATTTGTGTAGCAATTATTGTTATTGCATTAATAGTGCTTGTTGCCTGTATATATTATTCTTCCAAGATATTCCTGAAGCCTATAGATAACCTGAAGCAGTCTCTTGATAAGGTTTCTGAAGGTAAGCTTGATATTGAAATAAAGAGCCACAGCATTGACGAATTCGGAACTATGTCCCATGAATTCAATAAGATGACTCAGGGGTTGAATGAAAGAAATAAACTGGCGACACTTATATCTGACCATGCTGTAGAAGCCTTAAGCAAAAATGGTCTTGATAGCGAGGCTTCAGATATTGAAACCTTCAGTGGCGTTGCCCTTGTTTCAGATATCCGTAATTTTACCGGAATGTGTGAAACTAGGGAACCAGACCAGGTTACTGATTTATTGAATGAACATTTTGCAAGAATGACAAAAATAATATCAGCAAACGGTGGTCGTATATATAAATATATTGGTGATGCTGTAGAAGTTGTTTTTGCCGATAAAGATGACTCTGGCCACACTGCTGTTGAACGCTCTTTTAATGCCGCCTGTGGCATGCTGGAATGCCTGCATGAAATTAATGAAGAACGTAAATCCAAGGGACTTTTCGATTATAGGATTGGTATTGGGCTTTGCTATGGCAAAATGACATCAGGCACAATAGGCAGTCTTGATACCCGTTTGGACTACGCTATTATAGGTGATGCTTTGAAGCAGGCTGCTAAGCTTGAAAGCATGACAAAACAATATCCTGAATTTCCGCTTATAGCTGACAAGCCTTTTGTGGAAGCCTTTAGCAAGGTTTATTATAATTCTGATTTCAGAAAGGTAATTGAATCAGAATCAATAGATTGCTTCTATACCACAGAAGTATCTGCTGAAGCCTTTGCTGAAGAATATAAGCAGAAACTTAATAATGATTCAGCAAATAGTCCGATTGAATTAAAAACAGAAGATGTTTCCGCTGATAATCAGGAATACAATAAAAGCTTTGAAATCGAATCCACCTTCTCTTTTTGGGAAAAGTTTATTCCTGGTTTTATTTTTACAACCGTATTGAGCATTTTGATGGCTGCTGGTATTTATTTTGTTTATACCACGGCGAATAATAGCGAAATTATTAATTTGTCTATTGATAACCAGAGAGACCTTGAACAGATACTTTGCGATGAATATGGGAAAACAGCATTTGATATAAAAGCTAGAAAAATAGCAACTGCATTAAATAATGACTTAAAGAAATTAAATGAAGCAGAAATAACAGATGAAGCTATTTCTGAGTCTTTGAGCAAAGCCTTGAATGCAGATAAAATAACTAAAAGTTTAGGCTTCTGCCACGCTTTCATCAGGGCTGAAGATAATACCGGATATCAGTTATCCAGCGATACTGCTTTTGTTGATAAGCTTTCTGTGAGATGTGCCTACAAAGATGGCTTTACAGGTGCTGAAATAACAAAAATAGTAAAAAGCTTTAAGATGTGCGAAGCATTGAAAATATTAAAAGATAGTGCTTATGCCAAATTCAATGAAAATGATCCTTCTATGGATGCTAAGAGAATAGAATTCCAGATGCCATATCTTCTTTATATGAAAGAGCATTATGGGGAACCATCCAGAGATGTATTTGGTGAAAAGCATCCTCTTGTGAATTTCAAGCTTGATCCTAAGAATGCTTCTGTAGACTGCTCTATCAGAGGGGAAGATGCTTACCTTTTCTGGCTTGATTATTTCATAAAAACAGAAAATGGCGAAAAGCTGATTGGTTACTATATCTGTTCTATGGCTGCTAAGCCGGTTAAAGAATCTATACCAATGATTCTGAGTGCATACTCAAAGAATGATGCCCTTATTGCTGTAAAGAATCAGCAGACGAAGGAATGGAGCTTCTCTGATAATGTTTCTGAAAAAATGAGAAGAGGAATATTGGAAGCTGATAAAAAAGTTGATGACAACAAAGAAAATTCAGAAATAAAAGGTAACCAGTATATTTTTGGCATTCTGGGAGCTGTTAATAAAGGTGTTTTGAACATAGCTGGTGTTCATTATGATATTTACCTGACACGACTCTGTGAATTGAACAAAGGTAACCCTCGCAATGCTTTAATTATTGTATTCTTAGTTATTGCCTTCCTTGGCTATTCCCTTATGAAGATTGCTAAGGGAAAGTCAATAACAAATCGCTCTGTCGCAGCTAAGCTTTGGCTTGCTTTGCTGATTGTAGCTGTTATTCCTGTTATTACAGTGTTCTTCGTTTTCGGTTTGTTCAGAAGCGAATATTATTCTGTTAAAACCTCACAGGAACGAAGCGAAATGCAACGTTATAGTGAAATATATGAATTAAAGGAAGATTTTGTAAGCCCTCTTGTTTGGAAATATATTCGCAAGATGACTGCTTCTCCGGAATTAACTGAAATAGCTTCAGTTCTGAATGATATGAAACAGCCAGAGGAAGTCAGACAGAAAGCTTTGGTAGACTTGAGAAAGCTTACAACTTCATGGCTGCATAGCGAAAAAGAATACGACGATTTTGAAAAGGAAGTAATTAACTTCTCTATTGCAGATATATCTGTTTCTGGTAGTCAGGGCTGGTCTTTCTGCTATAGCGATACTAAGGATACCCTTGATAATGGTGGTCTGAAGCTTTCCGACATTAATGGCAGAGAAAACAACGATAAATTAACAAATTCAGTTAGCTATATAGATACAATAAATGATAATTCCAGAGACAGCTTTGGGGTTATGCTGAAGCAGATTGCTTTGTCTATTTTGAACAGGCGCGGTAAGGGTAGAGAAACTACTGGCGTTGTCAATAAAGATATGGTTGCCAATGAAGTTGCTGTTGAAACAGGTCTTAAGGCTGTAAGAACCTTCTTTGGTGATGATACGTTTATTAGAATATCTCATGGCGTTAATATGCCTACAATAATGAACGTTGGTGTTGCCAAGCTTGGATTCTATCTGTCTCCGATACCAGATTACGAACAGCCTGAGTTTATCATTGTCTGGATGGTTAATTTCTCTTGCTACCATTATCTTGTTAAGATGGCTAATTTCATTAATAGTAAATACAATATCCATCCTGCTGAAAACTTCAAATATGGTGAAGTAGTGCATTCCAATGATAATGATTGGAGAATCCCACTGGGTGAATATTCAGCCTGGATTGCGACCTCATATTTGCCTATTTCAACAAATATCAAGATTGATAACCAGTGGTATTTTATCGAAGGCGCTCCGGCTCTGAGACAGCTTAATGCAATGCTTCTCCTTTCCTGCTCTGAAAAGGAAATTTCTAATGAAATTTATAACATGGGGACTGTTTTCTACATTCTTCTTGGTATTTCATTGTTAATTATTATTGGCACCACTAGAAATATTGCAGATGATATTCTTAATCCGTTAAAGAGTCTGATTGAAGGTATTGATGAAGTTAATAAGGAAAACTTTACTTATAGAATTAACTCTGATAGAACAGACGAACTTGGAGCATTGTGCTTGTCATTCGACCAAATGGTTAAAGGCCTCGAAGAAAAACAGATGATAAGTAAGATGGTTTCCAAGACAGCTCAGATGGTTACCCTTAAAGAAGGTGCTGATGCAACAAGAAAGGCCGAATGTGTTCTGTTGTATGTCGGTATTCCTGATTTTTCTTCCTGGATGGCTGGATTGTATGACTATGAAATAATAGCAGATTTGAAAAAGCATACGGCTATTATTGCCGGTATTATTATGGAAGAAGGCGGCGAAGTTGATAAGATAATGGGTGAAAAGCTGCTTGCTGTTTTCAGAGTTAAGGATGACGAAGCGCCTCCGGTTCTTGCTGCTTGCAGAGTTGCCAAGAGAATAGTAGAATTAGAAAATAATAGTAAATTACCTTTCCCTGTTGCAATTGGGATAAATTATGGTAATGTAATTAATGGATTCCTCGGCGTTGGAAACAAGCGCGACTTTACGGTAATTGGTGATGCTGTTAACGTTACAGCACGTATCGAAAGTCTTTCTGAAAAACTCAGATTTAATAGATGCCTTGTTTCTGAAGCGGTATATGAACTAATTTGTCGTGATTTTACTTCAAAGGCATACGGCGAAGTAGAATTAAAAGGTAAATCTAAGCCAATGAAGGTTTACCAGTTGACCTGATGCATGAATAATAAAATTACAAATAAAAATAATATAATTTTCTTTTTGCTGCTTTTTTTGATTCCTATTCTGGCATTGGATGCCAGTTATTATTTTTTGAATAATATCAATGCAGAATGGGATAAAATCGATCAGGAAAAGAAGGCTGTTCAGGAAGCTGAAATTTTGGCTTCTGAAGCTGATTTTGGCAATCAGTTTTCCATGCTGTTCAAAAAATATTGTGATGTTATAAAGGGTGACGTTCAATTAAGTTTTGCAAAGGATATTTTCTTAACCAGTCACCTTGAACAGACTGCTAATGTTATATTCAGCGATCCTTTCCCAAAATATAATCTGCACGTATTCAGAATTGCATCAGGCAGTCAGTCTGCAGAAATGCTTATTACACGTGGCGATGAAAAGGGGGGTAGGCGCGGACTCTGTCTGGCTTTTGAACATTTTTACAATATCGCTACAAATGCTACTGTGGATCCGGCTAAGACTAAAAGCAATGAAAGCTTTGCGAAAAGCCTTGTCGGTCAGTTCTCTGATATTGATTCAATAGCACGTGATATGCGTGGCTTGCCGACATTTGTTAAGCATAATAATGCCTCCAACTGGTTCATCTGGGACTATCTGGTTGTTCCAGAAAAAGGTGTTTATGGGGCAATACTGACCTGCGATGAAGTAAATAATTTTGAGAATATAGGCAGATTACTTGCTTTAAGAGGCCAAAGAGCCCGTGGTCGTGCTATAGGCGCCTTTGTTCCAATTTACAAGGAATTAGGTGACCCAATATATCAGTCTCCATTAGAAAATTCTGAAATTTTCTGCAATTGGGCTAAGACCCTGACTGTCAGCGATGTTGCAGATTATGATAGATGGATGAAGGAAGATTTGCCTCAAGGAGTGGCCTTAGGCAATTACACTGCATTCTGCCACCTTGAAAGAGGTTCATCATATATTGCTGTCGTTCTTGTAAAAGCAGTAAACGAAATGATGTGGCCAAAATGGCTGAGGTCTTTGAATCTTCTGCTTTTCCTTTCAATGGTATCGATAATTTTCTTTGGCTTGTGCTATGAAAGCTGGCCGCCTATTAATCTAAGAACCAGGTTTGTGTTTTCATATATTCTTGCTTCGATTTTACCATTGTGCCTTTTGACCGTAACAGCTTACGGTTACGTAAAGCAATATAGAAATACATCTATAAATAAGGCTATTTCAGACTTGGAAGCAGCTATGAAGTCTTTTGACGCACAGAAGATTGCTAGTATTAATGATTATAAAAATACTTTTACCAAAGCTCTTAATGATCCCCGTCTTCTTACTTTGATAAAAGAAAAAGGCATTGAGAGTGAACTAGTAGCACAACGTGTTGTAGATATATTTGAAAAGGACGAAATTGCAAAGCCTCTGCCAGTATTTGGAGTTAAGATTTGCGATGAATCTGGTATCGGAGCCTTGGTAAAAGGAAGCAGCGCTTCATCAATGCAAAGTGTTGAAATACTGATGAATTCCTCTTTATCAGCTAATGTTTATGCTTTGCGTAACAGAATTTTGTCCGATGATCCGGAAGCCGATAAATGGATGAAGCCATTTGAAGTATCTGAAGAAAATACAATTGGTGAAAAGGCTTATCTTTCAATTACTGGTAATGTTGTTAACAATTCAATGAATAAGAGTGCTTCTGTTCCAATACCAAGAAAGAATGGCGATTTCTGCTCCGTTCAGATTTTTGATTTCATTAAAATCGATGGAAAAGTCAGATATATGCTTTTGGTAATGTGGGATGACAGGGCTTTGGATGATAGAATCCTTCAGAATGCTTTTGACAGCTATGCTTTAAAGAATCTGACACATTCATTCATGGGTTACAGAATAAAGGGCCAGAATGTTGACTTTATTGGCAAGAAAACACGACATGCAACCCAGAAAACGATTGATAAAGCTACAGAACTTGCTAAGCTGGTAGGAAATAGCAAACGTGTTTCTACATATATTGATGATGACTGCCTTGTTGTGGCGATGCCGTCGGCAAACTTCTCTCAGACAGTGCTTGTTGGCTGGATTGATATGAGCAATGTGGTCGATGGGATTTTGGAGAGGCGACTCTATTTAATTCTTCTCATTGTAGCATCATTAGCGGTTCTCGGAATATGCAGCCTACGTTCAGTAGGCGTTTTTTTATTTCCGGCAACTAAGCTTACAAAGGCCTTAGATGCTGTTTCAAACGGAAATCTTAATATTGCGCTGAAATCAGATAGCGATGACGAATTAGGTCGATTGTCTGAAGAATTTTCCGGTATGATTGAGGGGCTAAGGGAAAGAGAAAGGCTCTCCAGGCTGATTTCTGATCAGGCTGTTCAAGCTCTTGAAAAACACAGTGATACACTTTTAAACAATACTGAAACCTTCGACGGGGTCGCACTTGTATCTGATATACGTAATTTCACTGGTATAAGCGAAGAAAATGACCCAATGGTAATCACTGATTTACTCAACGAACATTTCGCTGAAATGACAAAGGTAATTTCTGAGAATGGCGGTCTTATTTACAAATTTATCGGTGACGCCATTGAAGCCGTTTTCCCGGAAAAGAACGATTTAAAAGAATCTGCTTCTGAACGTGCTTTTAGGGCTGGCTGCATGATGATTGCAACATTAGCCACAATAAATAGCAAAAGAAAGAAACGCGGAACATTTACTTACCGGATGGGCATAGGGCTTTGCAAGGGCATAATGTATTCCGGTTCTGTAGGTAGCTTTGAAACAAGACTTGATTATGCCATATTGGGCGATGCTCTTAAAACAGCTGCAAAGCTTGAAAGCTTTTCTATACAGAATCCATCATTTCCACTGGTTGTCAGTAAGAATGTTGCAGATAAAATAGCTATTCAAGGCTTTACATTCAGGGAAATAGATTCTAAGAGTGAAGATTTTAAGGCCTTTGTATTAGAAAATATTGAAAATCAAGAAAAAGCACCAGCAACAGAAGCCTCTGCGATAACAACAGTTGAAAGTGATGTAAAATCACTAGATACTTCAAAAGATGAATTACAGGTGTTTGCCTTGCAAAAATCAACAGCTGATAAATCCAAAAAGAAAAACCTGTGGTTCAATATCGGAATTTATCTGCTTATAATGCTTACTGTAATAGCTGGTTTTAACATTGTTTATTTTACAAAATTTGAAGCTTGCAAGCGTGAGTCTAATCTCGAATGCTCACGATTAGTGGAACAATTAAATAATGATGACATTCTGAAAACCGCTTTTGAAACCCTTTGCCTTGAATTCTATGAAGAAGTCCGCAAGGTTATTTACAGTAAAAAAGACGGTATGATGATGTCTGACTTAATGAAGCCTGTTGAAGAATGCTTTAAAAAGCTGAATAGGCCTATCCCGATGTATTATTTATGCAAGTTTAAACATATCAGAAAGCATACTCTTGATGCTGATGATTTCGCATATAGTGGTTTTACGGATGAATTTGCAAAAAAAATTGCAAGTATTCCGGTTATTTTGACATTTCGCGCTTCAGATAATAGAGATGATGTATTTATTAAACCTGTTCTAGGAGCAAATACAAATTCCTTCAATACACGTTCTTCTCTTTTGAGACGAGCGTCTGTATCAACAATCAACGGCGAAGACATGCTTGTTGGTACCAATAGATATTATTATGATAACAATAATGTTCACAGACGATTAGAAGCTTTTGTCCTTTGTGCTATGCCACTTGATATTGCCAATACGTCAAAATGTCTTAATTATTATAAGCTGTTGGCTGGTAAATATTATTTATTAGCCTTTAACAAAGGTGATGAATGGGTATTTTCAGATGATTTTCCTGATAAGGAAATTTCTTTCTTGAAATCAAATTCCAGTAATATTGAAGCTTTGAATAATACTGGCTATTCACTTGGTGAAATTAAGCTTGGCAATGAGGTTTGGAAAATATTTGCTGTTAGTAGAAAAGCCTCTTCATATCACCGTTCCTTAGTCTTTTATGATATTTCTATTGTTCTTGCCACAATATTGATTTTGTGGCTGATAAACATGGTTTTATCAAAATGGTTTAAACGTAATTCTCTAACCTTCAAGCTCCGCATGGATATTATCATGGCAGCAATTCTGCCGTTACTGACAGTTTCCTTTGTTTCTTATCTGTATTTAAACGAGGATTATGCTGTTAAAAAAGCAGAAAAACAAGCTGAACTGCAGAAGGATATGGATACTTTGGAAAGCAGGGATTACTATTTCCAACCACTCTGCTGGGACTATATTGCCAAAAAGTCTTGCTCTGATGAAATGGCTAAACTGGTAAAAAAAGCTAATGAAGCTGATTCTGAAGAAGAAAAGAACAGGGCTATAAAGGCAGTAAATAAATATCTTTGTGAAAATTTCCGTGACAATCTAAGACAAAACTTTAATGGCTTGAATCCTTATATTAATTTTAACGAAATATTGTTGATTTCAAAGGAAGGCTGGGCTACTTCGGCTGTGGCTAATGACCAGACTAAAATCGGTAAAGATGGATTAACAGATTTTGGCAGAATATTTTATGACGTATTGAAGGCGACTTATTTGGGTTCTAGCACTTCTTCTAATACCAAAGACGCAGTTAAGGGCGAAATGATTGTCGAAAAGATGAAATCTGTTTTAGATATTAATTTTGGTAAAGAAGCCAGCGCAAGATTTCTTAATTTCCCAAATCAGCCAATAATCATGGCTGTGAGTTATTCAACAGTTGGCTTTTATTTTGCTACGTATCCAAATATGAGCAATGCAGAATATGTTGTTCTGACTATGATACTTTTTGGGAATGATAGATTATCAAGATACTGTGATGAAAGAAATGGCATGGTTGATATAGAAAATCATATTGATTCCGGTAGTAATGGCAACGAAAAATATATTCACACATGCCAGTATATAAACATGGGAAGATATTTATACCATTCTACATTTGAAGACTATAGAGCGTTAAAGGAACTGTTATCAGCATGCTACTGGGTTTATTCTGGAAAATTGCCCGTTTCAAGGACAATTGACCTGAACGGTGAACATATATTGGAAGCAAGGCCAGGAAATAAAATAGGCGATACGCTATTCCTTTCTCTAACATCTTGTAAACCTCTACAAAAAAAGATGCAGGTATTCGGCAGCAAGATTATTCTCGTAATTTTACTTTCTGTTCTTCTTATTTTCCTTATTGCACAATGCATAATCTCAGACCTGCTTTCCCCGATCAAAGAATTGATTATAGGTGCTAAGGCTGCTGCCAATGGCGATTATAGCTTTAGAACAAATCTCAAAAGAGCAGATGAACTTGGTGTGCTTTGTAATTCCTTTGATAAAATGATGAAGGGATTGGAAGAAAAGCAACTGATGAACCGTATGGTTTCTAAGACTGCTTTAAATGTAAGCTCAAGCAAGGCTGGGATATCAAGCCAGCGAGTTAACTCTTTCCTGCTTTATGTTACCGTGCCTGGCTTTACTAAAATACTGAAGAACACAGATTCTATTGAATTGTTCTTGAAACTGCGCACTCAGATTGCTTCTATCGCTGAAATCGTATTAAATGCCGGTGGTGATATAGATAAAATCATGGGTGAAAAACTACTTATCGCGTTCCAGGTTCATGACAAGAAGCCAGAAGATGTTGCCAGGATTGTCTGTGATGTTGCCAACGCCGTTGAAAATAATACAAGGCTTTATTACCCAATAGCTATTGGTATAAATTATGGTCAGGTAATTTCCGGGTTCCTCGGTGTAGGGGAAAAACGTGATTTTACTGTAATCGGTGACCCGGTTAATGTGGCGGCACGTATTGCTTCATTAGCTGAAGAACAGTCTTCTGACCGTATAATGATTTCTGAAACTGTATTAAATTTTATTGCTGATACCATGAAAGCAAAGGAATTCGGAAAGGTTTCACTTAAAGGCAAGTCTGAACAGTTACGTGTATATCAGTTAGCTTAATTATTTAACTATTGTTGGAATTATGGTATTATGTACAATACTTATGACTAGATTGGACATAAATCAATGACAGCAACTTCAAAGAAGGTTAACTTTTTTAAGAGTATAAAGCTTAGAGCGTGGCTTGGCATTTTCATATTATCAATACTGCCACTGATTTGCTTTGGCTTGTATGCTTTCGATGCTTTGGGAGATGTTTCCAGGGATATTCTTATAGAAGGCAGTATTCAGGCTTTTCAGCAGGTTAAATATGAAGTGGACCAGTATGTTACCAGTTATGATAATCTTATAAAGTATCTGGCTACAGACGAACGCTTCCAAAAATCAGATTCAGAAGCTGTTGAAGCCATGCGTCACATGGACCAGGCTTATGAAAGCATCGAAAGAATCATCTGTGTTGATGCTGCCGGTAATTTGAAGGCTCATTCAAAGCGTGAAACCGAAGCTTATACCCAGATGACCAGTGGCGAAAAGCTTCTCGCAAAATCCAGTCAGTCGTTTATGTTCGCACCCGAAGCTTTTCTTATCAAAGTTAAGCTTTCTGATGAAGCTGATTCAGATTCTATTATTGCAACAATTTCATTCTTGCAGTTAAGAAAATCCTTAGAAGGTATAACCTTCGGAACCAATTTCAGGTATTTCCTTGTTACTGAAAGCGGTGAAGATATCATGGAACAGCCTAATTTTCCGAAGGATGTTATTGCTGACCTGATGAGCAGGCCTTGTGGAGCTTACGATTTATTCCCGGAAACCTATAGTGAAGGCGTTTCTCCACAGATTGCAATTTCTTTGCCAATATTACACTACAATCTCAGAATTTTTGTATTCCAGAATGCTGGCGAAGTTTATGCCATTGCAAGAAAGCTTGGCGATAACACTTTGAACTTTGTCTGGATGCTTGGTCTGGCTTCTTTTATTCTTGCTATTTATCTTAGCTGGACTATTACCGCACCAATCACAACTGTTGCTGATAAGGCAATAGAATTAAGTGAAGGCGAAAAGAACGTATCTGTTAATATTGACCGCGATGATGAAATCGGTTTCCTGGCCAACTCTTTCAATAGTATGAGCCAGAATATTACCAGAAGAATAACTGAAGTTAATGCTTTATACCGGGTTACTCACTATATTAGCGCCTCTGCCAGTAGTAAGATTGCCTTGGATTTATGTCTTGAGCACATTGTTGAGATTTTTAAAGCTAAGCGCGGTTCTATCATGCTTATCAATGAAGAACATACTGCTTTGATTGTAGAAAGCTTCAAGCTTGCTAAGCCAGAAGTTGAAGCTGATGACGATGAAGACAATCAGAACAATGAAGCTGTGAAGATAGAAGAAGATCCTGACGAACCAAAGGAACGCTTTGAACTCAAGATTGGCGAAGGTATAGCTGGTCAGGTAGCAGCTACAGGTGAGCCGATTCTCTGTATGGATTGTGCTACTGATGACCGTTTTAAAGGTTATGATAATAATTCTTCTGTTTCTACACAGACTCTTGTTTCTGTTCCATTGAGTGTTCAGGGCAAGATTATCGGTGTTGTTAATCTGGCGGACCGCTCCAACAGCCAACCATTCACGGATGAAGACCTTAACCTTCTGAAGGCTATCGCAACTCAGATGGCTATGTCTATCGATAACGCAAGATTGCATAATCTTACTGTCATTAACGAACAGACCAGCCTATATGTCAGACGCTTCCTGGAAATCCGTCTTGATGATGAAATCAAACGCTCTAAGCGCTTTGGTTTCCCGCTCAGTGTTGTTATGTTTTCTATTGACGGCTTCTCTGAACTTAATGGTAAACATGGTAAACAGGCTTGTGAAGCAGCATTATACGATATGGGCAGATTGCTTAAGAAGACTGTCAGAGCTACTGATATTCCTGCAGAATATGATGCAAACAAGCTTTGTGCTATTCTTGCCCACACAACAGAAGAACAGGCAAGAATGTTTGCTGACCGCTTCCGCAATATAGCCGCTGAATTCAATATTAAACGAAATAAAATGAGCTTCAGCATTACTTTAAGTGCAGGTATCTGCCAGTATAGCAATGAAGCTAATGATTATCAGGGACTTCTGACAAGAAGCGACGAAGCTCTTGCTGAAAGCAGCAAAAAAGGTAATACTACAACGATTTATAGCAATGGTGGCAATAAGGAGCAGGGCAATGAATAAGTTATCTAGAATAATATTGGCATTGATGCTTCTTATAGGTGCTTCTTATACTGCTTTTGCCCAAGAACAGGTTAAATACGAAGCAAAACTTATTAAAAAGTTTTACTCTATGGGCACAGCCAGTATAAATGGCACTTATTACCCGCTTGGCAATGCCATTTCCAGACTTTTTGGAAAAAAACTCAAGAAAATGGTTACTATTGCAGAACCAACAGCCGGCTCTATGGCTAACGTAGAATATCTTCGCCAGAAGCGGATTGATATGGCTCTCATGCAGAGCGACGTTGCCTGGATGGCTTATAATGGCTCTCATACGTATGCTGGTAAGCCATTTAAGAGCCTGAGAGTTCTGGCTGCTCTATATGCCGAAAAAATACAGATTGTTGTCAGAGCTGATTCAGGCATTAAAACACTCTCTGATCTGAGAGGCAAAAAGATAGCCGTAGGTGAAAAAGAAAGCGGTAGTGCTGCTGGTGCTATACAGATTCTTGAAGCTGCTGGCTTGAAGCATGAAACAGATTACGAAATAGTATATGAACGTTTTACTAAATCCACAGAAAGTCTTCTTGATGGCTATATTGACGCTCTTTACTATGTCGGTGCTGTTCCAGCTGATGGTATTACAAGATTGGCTTCAAAAGCCCAGATAAGGTTGATTCAGATTCCTATGGAACTGGTTGCAAAACTGATAGCTGCTTTCCCGTATTATTCTTCTGAAAAGATTGCTGCAGATTCCTACAGAGGCCAGACTGAAGCAGTTAACACACTTGGCTTCAAGGCACTGCTTACATGCACAGAAGATATGCCTACAGAAGATGTTATTACTATGCTGTCTGTTATTTATTCCAGCCCGAAGCTTGTATCAGAACAGAATGAAGTTCTGGTAGAAATCAATCAGGCTGATAGTCTAAAAGGAGTAGATCCGCAAATGCTCCACTCTGGTGCATCAAAGTTCTTCTCATTGCATCAGGAACATAATAGCGATTCAAAATAATGCTTTCATATATTAAAAAATACATACCATTTGCTGTTGCTGGCGCATTATTCATGGTATTAGAAGTAACCATGGATTTGTTGCAGCCGAATTTTATGAGTCGTATTGTCGATGAAGGCGTTCTGGGGATGGCCAGCGGTGGTAAAGGCAGTTTTGAACTGATTCTTAAACTCGGCTTTTCAATGGTCGGTATTGCGCTTCTTGGCGGTATTTGTGGCTCCTTGAACAATGTATTTGTTAATTATAGCAGCCAGAATATCGGTAATCATATGCGAAAGGACGCTTTCCGCAGAATTCTGTCCTTGTCATTTCCACAGATTGACAAGATTGGCACAGGGCGACTGATTACACGCATTACCAACGATATCTCACAGGTTGAACAGTTTATCTCTATGTTTGTAAGAGGTATGGTAAGAACTTCCCTTATGTTTTTGGGAAGCTTATATTGCTTGTTCAATTTAAATGCAGACTTTGGTTGGTTAGCACTCTGCTCGGTTCCTTTTATTATCGGATGCATGGCTTACTGTATGACGAAGGTTGAACCTTTGTTTATTGCTATGCAGGATTCTCTGGATAATATCAACAGTATTCTTCAGGAAGATGTTGCTGGTATTAGAATAATCAAGGCCTGCGTTAGAGAAATTTATGAAAAAATACGCTTCGGTAAGGCTAATGATGAACTTATAAAGAAGCAGTTAAAGATACTTGTAATTTTCTCTTTCTTGCATCCTGTCAGCAATGGTATTATGTCACTCGCTATCGGTTTCATGCTTTGGAAGGGAAATAGTGCTGTAATTGCAGGGACCGCCACACCAGGCATCATTATGGCTGCTATAACTTATACGACTCAGCTTTTACATTCTGTGCTGATGGTTGTAATGATTTTCCAGACTATTTCTAGAGGTATGACCTCATGGCGCCGTGTAAGCCAGATTCTGGATACTGAACCAGATATCACTTCACCGTCAGATGTAGGACATAGCAGTGAAAATCTCGGTTCCATAGAGTTTAAGAACGTTTCATTTGCTTACAACAAAGATGACCGCATGATATTGGAAAATATCAATTTGAAAATAGAACCAGGCAAAACCGTGGCAATAATGGGGACTACAGGTTCAGGCAAGAGTTCTCTTATTAATATGATTCCTAGATTCTATGACGCTACTTCAGGCGAAGTTCTTGTAGACGGTCTTAACGTTAAAAATTATGATGTAAAAGAACTGAGGGATAAGATAGCTATAGTTCTTCAGAAGTCCGAATTATTCAGCGATACAATAGCCAATAACATAAATTGGGGTAAGCCTGACGCTGATGCAGCCCAGATTGAAAAAGCTGCAAATATTGCTCAGGCGTCTGAATTTATTGACGGCATACAGGATAAATACGAAAGTGTTGTAGCAGAAAGAGGTATGAGTCTTTCTGGCGGCCAGAGACAAAGAGTTTCTATTGCCAGAGCAGTTTTGAAGCCTGCTGAAATATTGATATTCGATGATTCTACAAGTGCTTTGGACCTTAGAACAGAAGCCTTGTTCTATGATGCATTGAAGGAAGCCAGACCAAATGCAACAAAGATTATTGTTGCACAGCGTGTCGCATCAGTCAGAAGAGCTGATAAGATTGTTGTTCTGGAAAACGGCGGTATTTGTGCTTGTGGTAGTCACGAAGAACTCATGCAGAGCTGCGATGCCTATAAAGACATTTATGCTTCTCAGATGGGAGAGGAGGTCCATAATGGCTGAAGAAAAGAAAGAACGACAGATGCCTGCTATGAGACCTGGTGGCAATGGCGGCCCACGCTCCCGCTTTGCTGAAGTTCAACATGCAGAAAACGCATGGGCAACACTCAGGCGTATTTGGCGCTATTTTGCAACAGAACAAAAGCTTCTGGTAATCATGATATTTGTAGTTGTTCTTGGCACATTTTGTGGTGTTTATGCCCCAAGCCTTCAGAGCAAAGCCATAGATATTATTGCTGGCAAGAGCGAAGGTGAGCTTTTAACCTATATTATCTGGATGGTTGTTGCTAACCTTCTTGTTAGTGCAACTTCACTTATTCAGAGCCTTTGCAGTGCCCGCCTGAGTCAGCGTATCGTTAAGAAAATGCGTGAAGACCTGTTTGGCAAAATAGTTGATTTGCCAATAGGTTATCTTGACAGCCATTCGCATGGTGATGTCATGAGCCGTATGACTAACGACGTTGAAAGTATATCTAATACTGTTTCTCAATCTTTGCCGTCATTATTCAACGGTATTCTTACTATTATAGGAATTACTGCAATAATGTACTGGTATTGCTGGCAACTGGCTTCTTTGAGCCTTATTACTGTGTTGCTGACAATACTGGCTTCAAAGTTCCTGACAACCAAGGTTCGCAAATACTCACGCAAGCGTTCTGAATTGCTTGGTCAGCTCAACGGGACTGTTGAAGAAATGGTTGCTGGCTATAAAACTGTAATAGCCTACAATCATCAGGATATTACCTGCGAAAAGTTTGCTAAAAATTCAGATCAGCTCACGTCAGCCGGTATCAGGACTGATATTTGTGCTGGTGTTATGGGACCTGTAATGAATTGTATCAGTAATATCGGTTTCGTTATTGTTGCTGCTTTTGGTGGCTATTTTGCCTACCAGGGAATGATAACAATCGGTGTAATTTCTGCTTTTATCATATATGCAAAGCAGTTCAGCAGACCAGTTAATGAAATTGCTTCTATTTATGGCCAGTTACAGACTGCTGTAGCAGGTGCCGAAAGAGTTTTCAAGGTTATGGACGAAGACAGCGAATCTGCTGAAGGAAAAGAATGCAAGCTTGAATCTGCTGCGAGTATTGAATTTAAGCATGTAAACTTCTCTTACGTTCCTGGGAAGCCTATTATTAACGATTTCACACTAAGCGTTCCGTCTGGTAAGAAGGTTGCTCTTGTTGGCTCCACAGGCTGTGGAAAGACAACTATTGCAAACCTGCTTATGCGTTTCTATGACATTGATAGCGGTGAAATCCTCATTGATGGTCAGAATCTGGCAGAAATATCAAGACCAAGCCTTCGCGACAAGGTTGATATTGTTCTTCAGGATACTGTTCTATTCACAGATACTGTTATGAATAACCTGATGTATGCTAATGATGAGGCTACTCCTGAAGAAGTTGAAAAAGCAGCAAAGCTTAGCTGCTGTGATAAGCTCATCGAAAATCTTCCACAGAGCTACGATACTGTGCTTACTGCAGCCGGAGCTAATATAAGCCAGGGGCAGAGACAGCTTCTTACTATTGCCCGCGCTTTTGTTGGCGACCCTAAAATTCTGATTCTTGACGAAGCTACTTCAAACGTCGATACCCGCACTGAAAAGGCTATTCAGGATGCTATGCAGCTTGTAATGAAGAATCGTACCAGCATCGTTATTGCCCACAGACTTTCAACTATCCGTGATGCCGACATAATCATCGTTATGGACAAAGGCCGCATCATAGAACAAGGCAACCATGACACTCTCCTCGAAAAGAAAGGCAAATACTACGATCTCTACATGACGCAGTATGCCGGCTTCGCAACATAATCTTGTCGCAGAATACTGCGACATATCGAGTTTTGCGTCAGCAAAATATATCGAGTCAGCGAAGCTGATATATCGAGTGCCCGTCAGGGCATATATCGATAAAAAACATTCGATAGGCATTAATTATCTAATGGAGCACTAACAATGGAACGCAAAGATTTTCTCCGAGAAACTTCTCTTCAATTTGCCTTAGATATTTCTGATATGTGTGATAAGCTAGATGGCATTTCAGTTTTTAAAAATCAATTATTGCGTTCTTCTTCATCAATAGGTGCAAATTTGCATGAGGCCAAATATGCTCATAGTCGTGCTGATTTTATAAGTAAACTTGAAATATCGTTGAAAGAAAGTGCTGAAACAGAATATTGGCTTGAATTAATTTATAGAAAAAATAAAATAACAGAAGAAACCTACACAAAATTAAAGAATAAATGTGGGACTATTAGAATGAAATTAATTGCTTCTATTACAACAGCGAAGAAAAATGGTGAGAATATGGTTCGGGAAGAATGCGATGATTTTTTCTGTAATTATGAAGAAAGGGTGGACTAAGAAGTCTTTTATCGATATATTTGCTTGCGCAAACTCGATATATGGCCTTTCGGCCACTCGATATATTTGCTTTGCAAACTCGATATGTTGCTTCGCAACAAGAATATGAAAAAGAGCAGACTTGACGAACTAGTAGTAGAACAGGGACTGGCTGAGACATTGGATGCTGCCAGAAGACTGATTATGGCCGGGGAAATACGCACTGGCGACAGAGTATGGGACAAGGCTGGAGATAAAATCCCTGCCGATACCGAACTAGAACTGAAAAGCAGGCACTGCAAGTGGGTTTCAAGAGGTGGATTAAAGCTTGAAAAGGCTATCAATGATTTTGATCTGCATCCTGAAGGAGCAAGATGCCTTGATATAGGCGCTTCAACAGGTGGTTTTACTGATGTTCTTCTGCATAACAATGTAAAAGAAGTCGTGGCCTTAGACGTAGGGCAGGGGCTTCTTGATCCGCGTATTTCCAGCGACCCGCGTGTAACCGTAAAAGACAAGACTAACTTCAAGCTGCTTCAGCCCGGCGATTTGGGCGAACCCTTTGATGTTGTTGTAACTGATGTTTCCTTTATCTCTTTGGCCAAGATTCTGCCAAACGCAGTGCCAATGATGAAAGACGACGGATATGTTGTTGCACTTATCAAACCACAGTTTGAGGCAGAACGCCATCAGGTTCCTGAAGGAGGCGTAATCACTGACCCCGAAGTTCAGATTGGTATTGTTGAAAAGCTGGTAACAGAGCTGGGCGAAGCTGGTCTCTATCTGCATGCCATGTCACCGGTTCCTCTCGTCAGCCGCCGTAAAAACATTGAATTTGTTTCTCTTTGGAAACTTCAGACAGCCGCTACTTCTGTGGCAATCAGAGACATCGTAATAGCTGCTCATCAGCGCTGATATAACATAAGCTCTAAAATAGAATTCCCTCGGAAAGCTTTAATACTTATCCGAGGGATTTTTTATCAATTAATTACTTAGTTGACGTTGTGCTGCTGGTTGCGAAAAGGCTGTTGTTAATACCACTGATTGGGTTTACTGTGTTACCTTTTTGGCCTTCGTTGAGTGACCAGCTGTAAAGATTGCCGTTTTCATCCATTGCTGATGAAATTCCGTTACCGGCAGAAATATAAACAATCTTTGGATCACCTTGGAATTTAACTTTATGAACTGAATAGATTGCTGGCGTATCATTGCTGCCGCCCCAGGTATAAACTTCACCGCTCTTTGTCAGGAACAGTGCATGGTTATTCCCAGCCTGCATGTCACGATAGTCGGCAACCTTTTCAGAAGGAAGGTATCCGTTTTCTATGAGTGTCATTTCTTCTTCGCTGTCTTCATCGCCAATGCCTTTTATGCTGCCTATCTGGCCATAGGTGTTGTTGCCCCAGCCAATTACAGAGTATTCAGGGTTCTTATCACCAGGCTTGTCGCCGCCTTCTACCCAATCCTTTGGTGATACAACTGCCAGTGAGAAGTTTTCACCTGCTGCTACAGCATAGAAGTTTACGTCATAGCCATACTTGGCGTTGCCGTCTCCACCTTTAAGATTGTAGATATTGTCGTTTAAAGTGAAAATTGCGCCATAGAAAGTATCGGGATTCTTTAATTCCTGAGCGCCATTCTGGTGGTAGTCATCTGGGCGATTTTTCCAACCATAGAACAGGAACATATTGTGAACTTCCTTGCCTTTGGCGTCAAGGATTTTAATTGTATAGGTTCCTGCTTTAAGATTTAGGTTAGCCTTTTTGATTTCATCTGCGTCCCAGGTATTTTTCAATATCTGTTCGAAAGGTTCGAAAACCTGACCAGTAGCTTTATTAAGGTAACTGTTCATAAAGGTGTGTATTACCGTATTGCCAGATTCATCAAGTATCTGAAACTGTAATGGTTGTTTTAGGTTTCCTGTACCATCATCGTTTATGTAGCATTCAATGCGTTCTACTGTCTGGTCTTCTGGCAGATGCATCTTGATTGGTGGGAACTTGTAGCCGGTGTATGGTGCGAATACGTCTTGGCAGAATGGACAGTCACATTTATCCTGCTTGCTGACGTGTTTGTGAACACCGGATTCACCTGTTGAAATGTCTGTTATGGTATAGGTACCGTCTTTGTTTAAAGTATAGTTATAGTGTTGCATGAAGTATTCTTCTGCTGAAGACATGTCATTGCGTATATATTCCTGAATCGGGATTACCGCGTCTGTTATAACATTTCCAGAAGCTTTGCACTGACTGAATATATCAGAAATTTTTACTAAATCATTATAAACAGTTTGTTTATCTTGCTTTTCAGCATCCTTTGATGTGCAGATCAGCTGGTCTTTTTCGTTGTTACCCCAGCCCCAGACTTCCCAGTTCTCACCGTTTTTTACAAGAACCAGGCCGTGATTCTGGCTGACAGCGATATCTTCTGGCTTAGAGGTGCCTGACAGAACAGCACTGTTATTTCCTATAACAGAAAATTTTTCATCCTTGTTTATTGCAGCCTGAAAGCTATCTGATTTGGCTGCGAATTGATAATATTCATTGCCGTATACTTTACTGTCTTTTGTGTTTACAGCTTTTAAATCTTCTGTTAATACTACTGGATTTACGCCATCAGAAACTACCTGCCAAACCTTTCCGTTAACTGTTTTCTGGGTAAGCTTGCCATTTACAAGCTCGTAAAGTCTACCGAATTTGTCCCAGACATAAGTAGTGTTATTGATTACTGTGGTGCCAGGCTTTACCTCAGAATACTTTATTTCGCTTAAATCATAGCCATCTTTATCGTGGATGTTACCAATATAAATCTGATTCTTGTTCAGGTGGGAATTGATTCCAGTAACCTGAGCTTCTGAATTGAAGCCTTTGTCTTTGTCACCGTAATAGAAGTTCAGTGCCGGGGCATTAAGAGAGCGTGTTGTTACGTCTTTTAATCCAAGCACATTGCTGGAACTGTTTTGAGAAGCATTACGAACAGCACTTTGCAGAGTCCAGATCTGTTTATTGGTTTCGTCAAGATTCTGTGTGAGCTGACGAGTTGTTTCTGTTTCACTTGTCAAAAATGGAACTATACCACCGACTGCCAGAATGCCAAGGGCAACTAAGGCAAGCATAGAGCCTGATTTGTTATTTTGTTTATTCATAATTTTCATAACATCCTGCTATTGATATCAAGAGCTTATACATTATATCACATTTAGATTTTTACATAAATAGTTGGAATATGTGCTGTCAGGGCAAACGCAAACTTTTTTCTTTTGTAGTGCAGATTATGGGTTGTACTTTATTTTAGATTGTTTTATGCTTGAAATGAAAATTATAAAAAAGGAATTCAAGCATGATAAATCAAGGTCCGTTCTTTGAAAGCTTCTC
>JAZRWI010000120.1:0-18260 GCA_045599645.1 Candidatus Avigastranaerophilus sp. | reverse complement strand
TGTCTGAAAACTCGATTTTATGCATTCGAAACAAGTTTCTTCTAAAATCAAAACCCTCCCTACCCTCCCTTAAAAAGGGAGGTTTTAGAAATCTACTGTACATCGGGATTTTTACAAATTTCTAGTTTTGGGACAGTCTCTACAAAGGGGGGCAGGACCACAGTGTTTTTTATTAAAGGGTTTCTATGTTGCTGCGCGGGGAAATGTCTTTCATTACGTTTTTAGTATCAAAGACAGCCTTGGCGTGCTGCTGAACTAGCTGGTAGTCGACATTTGAGTGGGCTGTTGTTATAATAACCAGGTCATAGCTTTCTATGGCTTCAGACGTTAATTCTTTTATCCCAGACATGTTCAAATCGTCATGCTCGAAGTTTTCAACAAAAGGGTCATAAAAATCCACATTTGCACCAAGCTTTTTAAGTTCTTGAATAACCTTTATGGCAGGGCTTTCGCGATAGTCAGCCACGTCCTGTTTATAGGCTACACCGAGCAATAAAATCTTTGAACCATTCAAAGCTTTTTTGAATCGGTTTAAGATTCTGCCTGCCCTTTCAGCACAATACTGCGGCATTTTATCATTAATCTTCATAGAAGATTCAATCATAGAGGTGTGAAAAGCAAATTCCCTGGCTTTCCATGAAAGATAATATGGATCAACAGGAATGCAATGGCCGCCAAGACCTGGTCCCGGATAAAAAGCCTGGAATCCATAAGGCTTAGTTTTTGCAGCTTCAATTACTTCCCATATTGAAATATGCATGCGTTCACATAAAATAGCCAGTTCGTTAACTAAACCAATATTGATATTTCTATAGGCGTTTTCAAGAATCTTTTCCATTTCTGCAACAGCTGGAGAGGACACTCTGTAAACAGGAGCTTCCAAAACCATTTCATACATAGCAGCAGCAACGTCTGTTGATTCTGGCGAGCAGCCACCAACAACCTTTGTAATATTCTTGGTTTTATATTGCGTATTACCAGGGTCGACTCTTTCAGGCGAAAAAGACAGATAAAAATCACTGCCACATTTCAAGCCAGAGCTTTCCAAAATTGGCTTTACAAGCTCTTCTGTTGCACCAGGGTAAATAGTTGATTCAAGTATAACCAGCATTTCCTTATGCAAATACTTGGCAATGCTTTCAGCTGCTGTTTTTACAAATACAAGATCTGGCTGACGTCCAACATCTAATGGCGTTGGGACGCAGATACAGACACATTCACACTTTTCCAAAAGCGAAAAATCATCTGTTGCTAGCAGCTTTTTATTATGTATAACTGCGGCAAGAGCAGAATCCTTAACATCGCTGATATAGCTGCAGCATTTGTTTAATAGTTCAATCTTCGCTTTCTTGATATCAAAACCGATTGTATCAAAACCAGCTTCAGCCATATCCACTGCCAGCGGCAAGCCAACATAGCCCAAGCCAATAACGCCTAGACAAGCCTGTTTTGATTTTATTTTTTCCAGTAGCAGCTTCATAATAACTTTTTCAAAATCCTATTGCTGGAAAGCAATTATAGCATAGAAAGAAGCGATTATATACGATATAATTTGTAAACAAAAGCCTTAATCTTCTAATAGGCTTGGAAGAGAAAATCCCCTCTGCCCTCTTTAAGAGGCTGTCTGAAAACTCGATTTTATGCGTTCAAAACAAGTTTCTTCTAAAATCAAAACCCTCCCTACCCTCCCTTAAAAAGGGAGGTTTTTAGGAGTCCACTGTGCATCGGGATTTTTACAAATTTCTAGTTTTGGGACAGTCTCTTTAAAGAGGCTGTCTGAAAAGTCGATTTTATGCATTCGAAACAAGTTTCTTCTAAAATCAAAACCCTCCCTACCCTCCCTTAAAAAGGGAGGTTTTTAGGAGTCTACTGTACATCGGGGTTTTTACAAATTTCTAGTTTTGGGACAGCCTCTAAAAAAGAGAGTACAAAGCATTACCAAAGCATTACCCATTTATAAAAAGAGGATACAAAGCATTGCCTATTTATAAAAGTTTTTTAAGGCACAAAAAAAGGTCGGCTATTAGCCGACCTTTTTTTATTTTAATTTACTTGGAGAATGCATCTACCTTGGTCTGGAGGTCGGCTGCAATCTTAGCTTCGATGGCCTTGGCTTCGTCAACGTTCTTAGCACGGACAGAAACATAGGTCTTGAGCTTTGGTTCAGTGCCTGAAGGTCTTACTACTACAGAGCAGCTACCGTCCATGAGGAACTTGATAACGTCTGATTTTGGAAGACCGTCAACGCCCTTGTTGTAGTCGAACATCTTGTTAACCTTAACGCCGCCGATAACATCAACACCTTTGGCAAAGCCGGTAGTAACAGCCTTCATCTTGGCAATACCTGCTGAACCTTCAAATACGTAAGAGTGAGTAATGTTCAGGTTATAACCGAACTTAGCATAAAGTTCGTTCAAGCGTTCAATGAGGCTCTTACCGTTGGTCTTGTAATATGCAAACATTTCACAGATAAGGAATGCTGCATTAACAGCGTCTTTGTCGCGAGCATGAGTACCAGTGAGGTAACCATAGCTTTCTTCAAAGCCGATAAGGTAAGATTCCGGGTGACCACCCTTTTCAAGAATGGCAATCTGTTCGCCGATATACTTGAAACCAGTGAGAACGCTGATGGTCTTGCAGCCATAGCTTTCAGCAATAGCGTCAGCGAGGTCAGTAGAAACGATAGTCTTAATTACTGTTGGGTTAACTGGCATCTTACCAGTAGCAACCAATCTAGAGCAGATGTAGTCGGTGAGAAGCAGACCAACTTCATTACCAGTCATGAGTCTGTATTCGCCCTTTTCATCCTTAACAGCGATACCACAGCGGTCGCAGTCCGGGTCAGTAGCGAGAAGAAGGTCAGCATTCAAGCGCTTGGCATATTCCATACCGAGCTGCATAGCTTCCTTGATTTCTGGGTTCGGGAATGGGCAGGTTGGGAAGTGGCCGTCTGGCATTTCCTGTTCTTTAACTACGGTTACGTTAGTGTAGCCGGTTTCTTTAAGAACTCTTGTTACAGGAACAAGACCAGTGCCGTTCAATGGAGAGTAAACGATAGCAACGTTCTTATCAATCTTTTCGCCATTGAGCATAGAAAGCTTCTTAATGGTTTCTACGAAATTAGTGATGATTGATTCAGGAATGTATTTGATGCAGCCCTTCTTCATGCCTTCATCAAAATTGCCCTGTTTGACATCCTTGAATACGTCAGTATTGTTGATTGCTTCCTGAATTTCCTTAGCAGCGTCAGAAGTAATCTGGCAACCGTCAGAACCGTAAACCTTATAACCATTATATTTTGATGGGTTATGAGAAGCGGTTACCATTACGCCTGCAGCACAGTTAAGTTCTCTGGTAGCGTAGGAAACACATGGAGTTGGCATCAACTGCTTGTAGATGTAAACTTCGATACCGTTAGCAGCAAATACCTCTGCGGCGGTTCTAGCAAAGAGATCAGAATTGATTCTTGAGTCATAGCTGATTGCGATTCTTCTGTCAGCTTCCTTAAAGTGTTTAACAACATAAGTAGCCAAGCCCTGAGAAGCCTTAGCAACAGTATAAACGTTCATTCTGTTGGTGCCAGCGCCCAAAACGCCACGCAATCCACCAGTCCCGAATGCTAATTCTGTAAAAAATGCGTCTTCAATCTTTGCATAATCGTCTTTGATGGCAACAAGTTCAGCATTTATATCTTTATTAGCTGTTGTTGATTCTACCCATCTTCCGTATTCGTTTCTAATTTCGGTTTCGTTCATCTATAAGTCTTCCTTTCCCTGATCAAGTTATCTCAATAAAAACATTATAAAACAGTTGAAAGATATTTAAAAGAAAATTTTGTATCAATCTAGTCGTGGGGAAAAGACTAGCGTTACTTTGGTCAATTCAGCGATGGCTTACATTCTGATAAACGGTAATAAAAAGACCTGCCAGGCAGACGTATTTCGTGAAGTGTTTTGGCCTCGAAACCGCTCGGCAACAAGCAAGCATCAAAAGGCTGATTTGTTTTCAAATCTATATACTGAACAGCCAGAAAGAATTTGCATTGCTGCTTCTTATAAAAACCAAGTATTTCCTTATTCATTTCCGGAGAATTAAAATCCTTGTAAAAAACTGAATTATAGCCAAATGGAGCATATATATTCGGCCTGATTGAAATAATCACATATTCATTTTTATTTGGTAAAGTATTCTCCAGATACTGGCGTGTTAAACGGAATTTCCAATAAAAATCAATATTTTCTAATCCAGCCAGTCTAGCAGCGTCAGGCAGATAGAAAGCCATTATTATAGCTACTGCCAGACCGAAAAATATTCTTTTAAGCTTGAATTCCTGACAACAGAAAACAAAAAATCTGGTGGTTCCATAAACAAATATAGGAATAAAAAGAATCCCAAGACGACAGATAATAGGATTAGTAAGATCAACCCAGCAATATGAAAAACGGGCCAGAGCGTGAAAAGCATAAAATATAGCAATAGCCCGGAACATCGGTCTGAAGATTTGGGTTTGAAGGTTGATAATTGAAGAAGACTGCCCATTCAAGGTTTGTTGAGTATTCAAACCATCTCCATTTTTTAGGCTTGGTGGCATAACAGCCATCAATACAGCAAGAAATGAGAAAAATGGAATTATGCCATTAGCAGACCTGCCAGAGAAATAGAACACAAAAGCGCGTCTAATATTTATATACAGCCAGTTCAAACCAAAAGCATTCTCAGCGTCCTCTACCTGCAAAAAGCCTGCATTATTGGTGGCAATTCTAAGCCAAGCCACAGGCAAAAACAAAAGAGGCAACAGCCAGAAGCGGAAGCTAAGCTTTGAATATTCTTCCTTTGGAAGTTTCCAGAAAACCAATGGGAAAGTTACGAATACAGAAACAGCTGACTCATAGCGACTCTGGCTTATCAGTGGCAACCAAAGCAACAAAGCCTCTGCCGATGCTGCTGTTGGCTTTTTCAAAAACTTATACATTCCCACAAAGAGAACAAGAGCGCAAAGCAGATTGAAGCACTCAAAGCCTGCAGATGTAATATAAATAATGAATAGCGGATAAGCGGCCATGCAACCCGTTCCGCAAAGGCCCCAGAAGCGTCCGAAGCGCAACTGAAGCAGATAATAAATCAAAAACAATATTCCAAAGCCAGAAATAAAATTTAAAGCAAATACATTTTCGGGTCTATAGCCACTTATAAAATGAATAATACTCAGCAAATAAGGGAAAAATGATGGGCGCTTGTCTAGAACTGCTACCAGAACGTCCTTTGCTCCATCAGTATGATTCAGCACAGAGTTATAGACAACGCTTTCATGCATGTCATAAAAGCCTTCAGAAGCGCCAACAATATTGGTTTCATCAGACAGTATGCGATAATCCGGCTTACACACCACAAAACATAAAGTCATGAGAACAAAAGCCATAATCAGCCCATGCTGATGATTCTTAAAAAAACCTTTGCTGCACCACCCTGCCTTATACAGACTATAGAGCCAAAGCAATAAATTAAAGGTTAAAATCCAGAAAATACTATCCTTGTAGATAGCCACCATGCTTACGGCTTCAAAATGGAAAAAGCCGAACCAAACAGCTAAAATGCCGACAATAGCGAATATTGCAACATTTCTATATTGTATCATTTTAAAATATTAAAGCTTCCATCTGGAAATTCTCAGATAGTTAGCTATGCTAATCTGGTATTCATAGAGAGTTTCTAGCTTGAATTGCTCAGGAACTATACAATCATCTGTCGGTTTATCTGTTTTTCTGTCAATCATTTGAATCAATATCAGATAGCTATAGGTTTTGCATTTAAAATTCTTAATAACCTTGTCCGGGTTATCCTGCATGTATCTAAACGATATAGCGCTGTATTTAAGGGGAACATACATATTAGACCTGTCAGCCACAACAATGTAGTCATCCTTGCGCGGGAAATGATCTTCAAGATATTCTCTAGCTGCCTTAAATTCCCTATAGAGAGTAAGATCTCTTACACCCGCGGTCAAACCACATGCTGGCCAATACAAAGCAAACAATGCCATTAAACCGATAACAATATATGATTTCCTTAAATTAAACCATCCACTACAGCGAACAAGAAAGCTTAGTGCTAAATAAGCAATAAGCGGCAGGAATATCATTGCAAGTCTGGTTGCTGATACAGAAGCCAGGTCGCACATGCTATATGAAAATCTTATTGCGCCATGTAGCAGATAGAAAACCAGAACAGAGCTCCAGAAAAGCTTTGAAGCCTTATTCTTGTTTTCTTTGCCATATACATCACATAAAAGGAAAATTAAACCGAATATTGCCAAACAGCTAACAATCGGGATAATCCCATAATTTTTATGTTCTGTAAAGAAGAATACAAAGGCTCGTTTTGTGTTTGTTATAAGCCATTCAAAACTGAACGAGTCATTCATATTATTTACCTGCCAGGCGTGGGCATCATCAGAAATCAGTCTCAGCCAGGCTATTGGTATGAAAAACAAAGGAATTAATGGAAGTTTATAGCTGAATTTAAAATATTCGACCTTTGGAAGACAAATAAAAATGATTGGAACTACAGTAAAAACAGCTACAACAGATTCGTATCTGGTCTGTCCAATAAGAGGCAGCAACAGAAGCAAAGCCTCTGCTGAAACAGCATTTGGCGAATCGATATACTTGATCAGATACCAGAATATAAGCAGAGAAAACATTAAATTAAAGGTTTCAAAGCCACCCGAGGTCGTATATATGATAAACAGCGGGTGTGCAGCCAAAATCATCATGCCGCATATTCCCCAGAAACGACCGAATTTTCTATAAATCAGATGATACAGCAATAATAACGAAATAAAGCCTGAAATCAGATTAACCAGAAAAACATTTTCGGGCCTATAGCCAAGAAAAGAATGGCAATAGCTTACCGTTAGCGGGAACAAGGCCGGTCTTTTATCGTTAACGTATGAAATAACGTCTTTAAAACCAAAATAATAATACAAAAGGGAAGTATAATTCTTACATTCTCTTTCTTCGTATAGCGATTCAGACATTGCTAGAAGGTTTGTTTCATCCGCCAGTATCTTAAAATCAGGTTTTGAAACAAATGCACTAACAGTCATAAGCACTGCGGCAGCAAGCACTGCAACACCATGACGCTTAAAATATCCCTTTAACCATTCGAAATTCTTATTCTCTGTTCTAATTAAGGCAAAAATAGCCAATAGAACATTTGCTGAAAGAACGTAATAAATCCATTTGATATAAACGGTTCCCATTGTTTCATTGCATACTGCAAAAAAACCTACATATACAGCAACAATAGCCGTTATCGCGGTAATTATTAAATTTAAAAATTTCATTCTTCTGGTTTATCTGTTTCTGGCTTAGCTTCTAGAACAGACTGTATTTCTGGTTTCTGCTCTGGTTTCTGCTCTGGTTTCTGCTCTGCTTCCTGTTCTGTTAACTGCAAATTCTTGCTCTTTATATAGTTTTCGCCAATCAATAAAGCAGCATAATCATCTATAGGCCTTGGCGGGAACTGCATTCCTATTGGAATAATCTTCCAGAAGCCTTTGGGTGGATTATCCTGAAAATACCTGCTACGGGCCAGATATGTGGTATTTCTTTCTTCGCCAAGCTTTATTGAAATATCAAGCCCCAGGCTGTTAAAAAGCTTACAAAGAATGGCATTCTTGGTTCCGTTCCCCATGACAATAAACTGAGGTGGATTAGAAGTATCGCGGCAATATCTGGCAAACACACGATGCATATCTTCAAGATATCCAATACCAATGTCACCACGGGTCAAATCCAGGTTCACAACTGCGTAGCCAACCTTTTCAGAACCCGGGTCAACAGCCAGTATCCACTTTTTATTGTCAGTATTACTCATTTATGCAGTTTGGGAAGGGGCAGCTATGCGATAAACATTGCAAGCAAGCTGTTTTATTTCTTCGTAATTTTCGAGTTTATCAAGCCACTTTGCGGGGATTGCAGCCATACCGAAATATGCGCCAAACATAGCGCCAGCCATTGCTGCAATAGCATCAGAATCACCGCCGGAATTAGCAGCACCGATTATCATGCTGTCAAAGCGTTCACCAGCTCTGAAAAGCCAATACAATGCGGAAGCGAAGGAATCCACACAATAACCGGTATTTCCAATGTTTTCAATAGCTTTTTTGCTATCTAACTTCATTGAATTGCGGACTATTCTAAGCTTTCTGCCTATTTCAGGAACATAAGCCTGAGATTTTTCAATAATTTTACTGCAGATAAAATCAGGATTAAAGTCTTCGCCATTGAGCCCACTGCTTATTACAGCAGCAAAAGCCAATGCTATACCAAGACATCTTGGGTCTGTGTGACTCAATTTGCAGGTTTTTTCAAGGCTTGTCTTCAGCATTGTCGGATTCTTATAAAAAGCCAGAGCATACGGCAAAGTTCTATATACTGCAGTAATACCTGCAGACATTACACCGGAAGTTTCCCAAGAGCCACCAGCAGCAAGTCTTCTACAAGCAGTAGTCAGTGAATTACCTGGGAATCTCCATTCAGAACGTTTTTTCTGTAAGTGATACCAGTCAACAAACTTCCCTTCTACATCCTTTATAGAAAAACAGCCACATTCAGATAAACTTCTAGCAATGAGAAGCATGGTCTGAGTTTCTTCAGAATACTGTCCTGGTTGCAAATGAGCCAAAGGATGAGATGGAGCGGCTTTTGTGTAGTCCTTTATTATTTCTTCCTCTTGATCAGGAAACCTCATGACATCTTCAAAAGGGGCTGCCAAAGCATCGCCTATTGCATAACCGAGCATACTGGCCTGAAATTTATCAATCATTGCTATTAACCTTGCTATCTGTATTTTTTATGGAGTCACGAAGTCTTACTTCCTTCAAATTGAGGAATACTCCAGGATTCTTTTCCAGGAAATGATAGAATTCGATAACATCAATAGAGTAAACAACAGAATCTTCCTTAGCTTTATGAGTAAAGCGATAACCGCCTCTTCTCATATCGGCATAGATTTTGAAAAGAAAACTTCCGCGTCCACCTGAAACAACTTCTTTATTATCGCGCATTAAAGCGATACTACCGCTATCAACGAGGAAGAACTTAGACCTAACTCTGCCTTGACGGGCGAACACAGTACCTTTAGCAATATTTTCACGGCTCATAATGCCCTGAAGGTGTGTTCTCTGGGTTGATGTGAGAGACTTCAATACAGGCGTATCGTCGAAGAGTTGCCATGTATCAAATTCCCTATTCATAGCTACAACCTTCATACGACGGGCAACTTCGCTACCTCTGATAAAATACAGAAAATCGTATTTATCCATTGTAAGTGCCTTGACATCTGTTTCGGCCACAACATCAGCATTGCGAGGCTTATTCAGAACCATGGAGGTTTCGCCAATGTAATCATTGTTCGAGTAGCATTTGAAGACCTTACCATCACGTTCAACTCTAGCTCTGCCTGAAACTAGCATAAAGAATCTGTCACCGACAGTTCCATTTTTTATAATCAGGCTTCCAGCCTTATAATATTCAACTTTTACAAGACTCAAGAATTCACGGGCCTTTCCAATAGGAAGGTCAGAGAAAAGGTCTATATGGCTAAGAACATCAAGGTATTCAAAGGCTTCGTTAGATGGCGGTGGAACAACAGGAATTTCAATAGTTCCTTCTCTTCCATCCGGTGCTTTTTTCAAGCCAGATTCCTTTGGTACTTTTTCATCGCTTAAATGCATCAGATACAGATGTTTTTTCACAGAATCAGGCAGATTAATGAGATTTTGCATTGGTGTATGCAGTGGTGGCATGCCTGCTTCATGGAAAATCACAGTATGATACCAAGGGAAATTCTGCAGTTCAATCATGCGGAAACGATTTATATCACCGCGTTCATAAAGCTTTTTAAAGAAAGACGGGTCATACATTGAATCAGAGGAATTAACAAAACTCTTCCCCTGGAAATACACTTCAAAACCAATTGTTGGTATAGAATGAAGAGTATAGAAGAATCTGAATTCACCGCCGTTAATTCTTATTGGAACCTGGATATTAATCGGGTGGAATTTGAAAAGATTCATAAAAGCATTGTGACTAAGCCCTGTTAAAGGCTGATACTTTCTTACGAAGCTTTCCATTACCGTTTCAGTGGTGTAAAGATTAATTTTGTTTTCTTCCAACAGCTTCTGAAGTAAACCAGAATCGTGGTCTGCATGACAATGGCTCAAAATACAATCGTCTATAAGTCTTGGATTGATATCCATGGTCTTAAGCCATTTTGTTGAATCAACTGGCGGATCTACAAGAATACCACGCTTATTTATCCAAAGAATAAAACCGCTTGTTAACTCGGATGTATCAAAGCCAGAGCCTGAGCCTATTACAGTTACGCCAAACAGTGGTGGTTCAAAAGGCTTATCTGCAATAATATCTGCTACATTAGCTCCAAAAGTTACATTTAAAGAAACTTCAGCCAATACCTTATCATTATCAATAACTCGCAGATTGTGCTTATCGCGTTCAAGAATAAGATTGCCGAAAGGAACCCTGTTATTATCATTCCAGGCAATAGAATTAACCATATCTGATAGTTCAGCTTTTCTATCACCGGAAATAGCATCGGCGCGGAGATATTCCATTTCAGCCTTTAGATTCGGAATCAAATCTCGATTTATGCCATAAGGGAATTCTCGGACAAGATTAACGGTTTCAGGGCCTAATAATGCTTCTTTAACAATATGCTGGCATACTTTAAGCTGATGATCAAAGCCTATAATCTTTATAGGGCGCCTCTTAATAAAAAAATTATAATAGGTAGGAAATTCAAAGTCAGCAAGCGAAACACCTCGTTCAGAGGAAAACATTTTATTAGGTATGATAAAAGTATCAGGTACATCACCTAATATCTTCATTGTATCCTTAATGGTTTCCGGGGGAGCACCGACCTGAAGACAACCACAAGGAGTCTTTATTAAAGTTCCGCCTCGAGGTAAATTCACTACTTCAACAGACATAATCCACCACCTAAAATATCTCTAAAACTAGGATAAACAAAAGAAAGACGAATTGCAAGAAATATTATTTAATTCATAATGCATAATTCATAATTCATAATGCATAATTCATAATGCATAATTCATAATGCATAATTCATAATTCATAATGCATAATGCATAATTCATAATGCATAATTCATAATTCATAATGCATAATTCATAATGCATAATGCATAATTCATAATTCATAATGTATAATTCATAATTCATAATTCATAATGCATAATTCATAATGCATAATGCATAATTCATAATGCATAATTATTGGATGCTTTTATAGCAATGGATGTATAAGTGTGATTCTATACGCTTGTAGCCGAGAAAAAGAAAATGCTTAGCTAGAAGCTAAAAATATTAAGAAACATTATAATAAATCAGTTTTCTTTGAATGAATCACAGAATGATTGGAGTTCGCAGGTGGCACATTTGGGGCGGCGGGCTATGCAGGTGTCACGGCCCTGAAGGATTAGCCAATGGGAAAAGTTAATCCAATGCTTCTTTTCGACTACTTTCATCAGGTCCTGTTCTATTTTTTCAGGGTCACTATTATCAGACAAGCCAATTTTCCTGGAAAGCCTGGCAACATGTGTATCAACGACTATGCCTTCAGCCATTCCGAAGGCATTACCAAGCAAACAGCTTCCTGTTTTCCTACCAACTCCTGGTAATTTAGTAAGTTCTGCAAGTGTTTTTGGCAAAACACCGCCATACACATTTATCAAGCCCTGTGCGCATCCAATGATATTCTTTGCTTTATTATGATAAAAGCCTGCAGAATGTATATCGTTTTCAAGTTCCTTCAGATCTGCCTTGGCAAAAGCCTCAATACTAGGATATTTTTTAAAAAGGGCTGGAGTAATCATATTTACTCTTTTATCTGTGCATTGAGCGGATAAAATTGTAGCTATAAGCAATTCAAATGGTGTTTTATAATCAAGAGCACACTTCGGTGAAGGAAATTTTTCACTCAAAGCTTCAATAACCTTTTTGGCTTTATTTTTTCTGTTTGTCAGTGCTGTCATTGCTTACAATCTTATTGTCTACTTTTAATTCCACTTCAAGCTCAGTCATTCTTTCTTTAATGAGAACCTTTAATTTATTCTCATCTGGAACAGAAAGATTATTAAAAATAACAAAGCCCAAACCTGATAAAAAGAACAAAGAAATTACCAAAGAAGCAGTAGTTGCAACTTCTGAGAGATTCAGACCCTTAGATACAAGAAATATAATTATATATAAAATTGCGCAGAACAAAAACAAAGCTAATATAGAAATAATTATCCTAACTATCCTTGGACCCTGAAACTTGGATTCATCAATATCCATTCTACGCTTTAATAGAGCGTCAATCTTTTTATCAGGAAATCTTCCATATTGAGCCCTGATCATAATGTTTCTGAGCAGGTTCATATTTTTCAGAAGCTCATAATCATCTTTTAAGGATGGTTCCGGCTCCTGAACAGTTTCTTTTGATTCAACTGCATCAGCTTTATTTTCAGGCTGCTTAACCTCTGCAGCATTATTATCTGCAGCTGTAGTTGGTTTTGCAGGTGGTTTAGTTGTTGTTCTCGTATCTGCCATATAACAATAATATACAAAAAAACCTCGCGTTTAAGCGAGGTTTTTTTATTTCTTTTGAAGAAATTACTTCATAGTTACCTTAGCGCCGGCATCTTCAAGTTTCTTCTTCATAGCTTCGGCATCAGCCTTAGTGAGGCCTTCCTTAACGGTCTTTGGAGCACCGTCAACGAGTTCCTTAGCTTCTTTGAGACCAAGACCAGTCAATTCGCGAACGGCCTTGATTACGTTGATCTTGTTAGCACCGCAGTTTTCAAGAACTACATCAAATTCGTCCTTTTCAGCTGCAGCTGGACCAGCGGCTGGACCTGCTACCATAACTGGAGCATTAGCGGTAACGCCAAACTTTTCTTCGATTGCTTTTACTAAGTCATTGAGTTCAAGAACGCTCATCTTTTCGATGGCTTCAATAATCTGATCTTTATTCATAATATAAAACTCCTATTAAGTTTATGTTGGAAATCGTAAATGTTATGCAGCGGGAGCGTCAGTTGTAGCAGGAGCGCCAGCTTCTTCTTCTCTCTTTTTGCGAAGAGCATCGATAGCACATGCGAACTTGCGGATTGGGCCCTGAACTGCAGAAGCGAGCATTGAATACAAATCTTTCTTGCCAGGTACTTTAGACAGTGCAGTGAGTTTTGCAACATCGAGAACTTCACCATCCATGAAACCAGCCTTGAAAGTGAATTTCTTAGCCTTGTCAGCAAAAGCAAAGAGTGCCTTTACTGGAGCGATTGGATCTTCATAACCAAAGGTAACAGCGGTGTTGCCCTTAACTGAATTTTCCAAGTCGGCCATTGGTGTATCATGAAAAGCGCGGCACAACAGAGTGTTCTTTACAACGCGGATTTCAGAACCAGTTTCACGAACTGACTTTCTGAGAGCGGTCATATCAGTAACAGTTACACCTTCACAGTTAGCCAATACGACTACCTGGGCTTTACCGATTTTTTCCTGAAATTCTTTTACGTAAGCTTCTTTTTTGGATAAATCTTTCATGTTTTCACCTCCTCCTTAAGTGAGGAATAAAAAAACCGTTTCCGGTCCGAGACCGAAAACGGTTTGATATTTCTATCTAACAATTTTCTAGTCTCGGCAGGGAGGCTCATTCGAGCCAATTAATCAAGACCTGCGGTCTTAGACCAGTATAATCAAAAGTTTAAGATTACTTATCAGATTCTACTCTAGCTTCGCTGAGATCCAAATCATAAGCTGGACCCATTGTTGAACTGAGTGTTACACCTTTAATATAAGTACCCTTTGCTCCTGATGGCTTTGCTTTATTAATTGCTTGGAAGAAGGCTAGGAAATTTTCTTTGAGCTTCTTGGCTTCAAATGAAGCTTTTCCTATTGAAGTATGAATGATACCAGCCTTTTCAACACGATACTGGAGTTTACCAGCTTTGAGTTCGGTGATAACCTTTGCTACATCCATAGTAACAGTACCAACCTTTGGGTTTGGCATTAAGTTACGTGGACCAAGGATTCTACCCAACTTACCAACGAATCTCATCATATCGGGTGTTGCGACGGCGGCGTCGAATTCTGTCCAGCCTCCTTCGATTTTGGCAACTAAATCTTCAGCGCCAACGAAGTCTGCTCCGGCTGCTGTAGCTTCCTGGGCTTTTGGACCCTGTGCGAATACTACTACACGAGTGGTTTTACCAGTACCGTGTGGCAATACACAGCTACCACGCAACTGCTGATCAGCATATTTTGGATCAAGGCCAGTGCGTACGGCTACGTCGACTGATTCGTCGAACTTTGCAGTAGCAGTCTTTTTAACTCTGTCAAATGCTTCGTCCAATGCATATTGTTTAAGATGGACTAAGTCTTTCTTTGCTTCGTTAAATCTCTTAGAGTGTTTCGGCATAATTTTCTTCCTCCTTTCTCTGAGGATGCATTAGTATACCATATTGGTTACTATTAGTCAACTACTTCCATGCCCATGCTGCGAGCAGTACCCTTAACTACGTTCATAGCGGCTTCAAGAGAAGCTGCAGTGAGGTCGGGCATCTTGCGTTCAGCAATTTCTTTTACCTGAGCCATAGTGACTTTACCCTGCTTAGTGCGACCAGGTGTCTGGTTGCCCTTTGCGATGCCAGCGGCTTTCTTAAGTAAGAATGCTACAGGCGGAGTCTTGGTGATGAAGGTGTAAGATCTGTCTGCATAAACAGAAATTTCAACCGGGATGATTGCATCGCCTTCTTTAGCCGTCTTGTAGTTAAAGTTCTTACAAAAGTCCATGATGTTAACACCATGCTGGCCAAGAGCAGGACCAACTGGAGGAGCCGGATTTGCTTTACCGGCAGGAATCTGTAATTTTACAACAGCTATTAATTTCTTGGCCATAATATTAAAACTCCTTAACTAAGAACGATGTCTTTAAGTTTGAATTAAGCTTCTTCAAGCTGAATGAGATCAACTTCGATAGCAGTATCGCGACCGAAAATATAAACAAGCACTTTGGCCTTGCGCTTTTCCTGATTGATCTCTTTAATAACACCAACGAAATCGGAGAACGGACCGCCAATAATCTTGACGCTCTGACCTTCGGTAAATCCGATAGGTGTCATAGCAGCAGAACGCTGTGGACCAATGCCAGCAGCACGAAGAATATTCTGAACTTCCTTGTCATGCAAGGGAGTTGGCTTGTTACCAAGTCCAACAAAACCGGTAACACCAGGAGTGTTCTTTACAACAGTCCAAGTGTCATCGTCCATGTCCATCTGAACCAGAACATAGCCAGGATAAACCTTGCGAGACTTAGAAGATTTTTCACCGTCTCCTGAACGTTCTGAACTTTCTTCTGGAACAAGCACCTGAAGGATGCTGTCCTTCTTACCAAGAAGTTCAACACGATTTTCGAGATTTTTCTTAACCTTATATTCTGAACCAGAGTTAGTATGGATTACATACCATTTTGCTTTTAAAATATCCACGGTTAAACCTTATCCAATCCCATTGCCACCGTTATTTACGATAGCAGAATAAATACGTGCGAAGAGCATGTCCAATAAACCAATGAACAAACCTAAAAATAGAGAAGACGCAATTACAACCTTTGTTGATATCTTAACGCTTTCCCAGGTAGGCCATGAAACACGGCCATTCTTAGGTCTAACTTCGACCCATACTTCATGTAAGAACTGGCAAGTGCTTTTCCACCAGCTAACAATCGCATGCCACAAACCAGTAGATGCATTTTCGGTTGCTACTTTGTTTTCAGATTTTACTTCTGATTTATTTTCTACTTCGTTACTCATTTAACCCTCGATTCGATTGGGGTATTAATCATCAATCAGGCCAAGAGGGACTCGAACCCCCAACCCTCGGTTTTGGAGACCGATGCTCTACCAATTGAGCCATTGGCCTAAACTTAATTGCTAACAGTCCCTACAATCACTTGCCTTCTTTGTGAAGGGTGTGTTTGTGTTCGGCTGAACAATATTTCATTAGTTCAATACGATCGGGATCGTTACGCTTGTTCTTCATTGACATGTAGTTTTTGCGCTTGCAGCTGCTGCAAACCAATGTAATCTTTTCACGCATAACATATACCTCGCTTAAAAAAGCCGACGTTGTCGGCTTCAAACATGAAAAGGTGGGACGGGGTTCGCCCCACCTTTACTTACAACAATTTCAGATTATTCGATAACCTGAGTAACAACACCAGCGCCTACAGTGTGGCCACCTTCACGGATAGCGAAGCGGAGACCTTCTTCACAAGCGATTGGTGTAATGAGTTCGCACTGGAACTTAGCATGGTCGCCTGGCATTACAAGTTCAGTACCTTCTGGAAGGCTTACAACGCCAGTAACGTCAGTAGTTCTGAAGTAGAACTGTGGTCTGTAACCAGTATGGAAGTTAGTATGGCGTCCACCTTCTTCTTTAGTAAGAATGTAAACTTCAGCCATGAACTTCTTGTGTGGCTTAATGCTACCTGGTTTAGCAAGAACCATACCGCGTTCAACGTCCTTCTTTTCAATACCTCTGAGAAGAACACCGATGTTGTCGCCAGCCTGACCCTGATCAAGGAGCTTGCGGAACATTTCAACGCCAGTAACAGTAGTTTCACGAGTTTCTTTAATACCAACGATTTCAGCCTTGTCGCCAACTTTTACGATACCACGTTCAACACGGCCAGTAACAACAGTACCACGGCCAGTGATAGTGAATACGTCTTCGATTGGGAGCAAGAATGGCTTATCGATAGCACGTTCTGGTTCTGGGATGTAGCTGTCAAGAGCGTCAAGAAGCTGCTTAACTGGTTCTGCATCTGGACCCTTACCTTCTGCAACACGAGCCTTTTCAGCTGAACCTCTGATTACTGGAATATCATCGCCTGGGAATTCATACTTGCTGAGAAGTTCGCGAACGTCCATTTCAACGAGGTCAAGGAGTTCTGGGTCATCAACAAGGTCAGTCTTGTTCATGAAAACGATAATTCTTGGAACGCCAACCTGACGAGCCAAAAGGATGTGTTCACGAGTCTGTGGCATTGGACCATCAGTACCAGCAACAACGAGGATAGCACCGTCCATCTGAGCAGCGCCAGTAATCATATTCTTAATATAGTCAGCGTGACCTGGGCAGTCAACGTGAGCATAGTGACGAGTAGCAGTTTCGTATTCAACGTGAGCTGTGTTAATGGTGATACCACGAGCTTTTTCTTCAGGAGCTGAGTCGATATCAGCATAGTTCATTACGTTACCATTACCGTTCAAGTTAGCAGCGGTCATAGTGATAGCAGCTGTTAAAGTGGTCTTACCGTGGTCGATGTGACCGATAGTACCAACGTTAACATGCGGTTTTGTTCTTTGATAGGTTTCCTTTGCCATTTGGCTTCCTCCTGAAATAAATAGGATTGATAATCAACCCTTTATACAAGTAAAAGCCCGCGACCAGGATTGAACTGGTGACCTCTAGCTTACCATGCTAGTGCTCTACCGACTGAGCTACACGGGCAGTGGACTGGAGAGAGATGGATTCGAACCATCGTAGGCGCAAGCCAACAGATTTACAGTCTGCCCCCTTTAGCCACTCGGGCATCTCTCCGTGGTGGAGCCGGCGATGGGACTCGAACCCGCAACCTGCTGATTACAAATCAGCTGCTCTACCGATTGAGCTACGCCAGCGGCAGTCAGGCTTTTACCCATTTCCTATTTTTTTTGCAAGTAAAAAATTTCATTTTGATGAAATTTTTTCCTGCTGTCCGACTGTCATTGACGAGTTCTCTTTTAGCCTTATTTGTTTGTAAAGTAAAATGACTAAATGAGGAAATTCTCATGTCTGTTGCATACAAGGATTATTACAAGCTTTTGGGTGTTGGAAGAAATTCCAAGCCAGAGGAAATTGCCAGGGCATACAAAAAGCTTGCCAGACAATTTCATCCTGACCTTAACCCTGGAGACAAACAGGCTGAAGAGCGCTTCAAGGAAATCAATGAGGCGTATGAAGTTTTGAAAGATCCTGAGAAACGCCGGCTTTATGATCAACTTGGACCTAATTGGCAGCATGGGCAGCAATTTCAGGGTGAACCGGGCTTTGAGAATGTCCATTTCACCTTTGGCGGCAAAAGCTTTGATGGAGAGGGCTTCTCCGATTTCTTTGAAACCCTTTTTGG
>JAZRWI010000119.1:0-30087 GCA_045599645.1 Candidatus Avigastranaerophilus sp. | reverse complement strand
ATTTCAAAGTCAACAAAAAAACTCAAAAAAATCTTTTATTTATGAGACTTTTTGAGTTTTTTTATTGATTATAAAATTGAATTATTTCGTTACGTGTAGACCGATTTAGAAAGTGTCAAGTTTACCTGTGAACAGTAACTTCAAAACAAGTTCCTTCTAAAATCAAACCCTCCCTACCCTCCCTTAAAAAGGGAGGTTTTTAGGAGTCTACTGTACATCGGGATTTTTACAAATTTCTAGTTTTGGGACAGCCTCCGTAAAAGGGGCAGGGGGATTTCTCGGCTAAGAGCTAATAGCCAAAAGCCAATGGCGGTCTGCTTTCTCGGCTGGCAGCTGGTAGATGATGGCCGTAAGCGGCTGTTTTCTCTCGGCCAAGAGCTAATAGCCAAAAGCTAAAAGCTTACTTATACGCACAACAAATGTAGTTGAATTTCAGATATTTTAGGTTATATCTACGTGAAATTTTGTAATTTTTAGGAATATTTGGCTATTTTTAAGGATTTTTCGGTTAATTATCGGAATAAAAAATGACGATATATATTATGGAAAGGGGAAGAATTTGCCTTTCTAAAATCACTGCACGGAGGCAGTAATATGAATATTAAGTTCAATCAGACTCAAGGAAAGAGTCTCTACGAACAGTTGCAGAAAATCAGCAACAGTCTTACTGGTAAATCAGAAACCAAAGACACTAAGGAAAAAGAATCCAAAAAGGCTTCTGAATCTTCTTTAGTTCCAACCGATAAACTCGATATTTCTAAAAACAGCAATGTTTCTACAGAAATAGCAGCTTCTCAAGAAAAATACTCTGAAAGAACTAATTCATCAAGCGGTGAAATCACCTCTTCAAACGGTTCAAATGTATCCTTCCAGTTTGACCTGTTCTATTCACTGACCTCTAAGGTTGAAGCAAAAATGGGCCAATCAGGTGCAGAACGCTTCGTAAATTTGAGCGCATCTGTTGCAGAAACCTTCCAAAGCAGCTTCAGTCTGTCTATTGACGGAGTTGGTTCTTTCATGAACGGCACTGATAAATCTCTTGATATTTCACCAGAAGTAGCAAATGACTTCTTTGACGCAGTTGAAGGCCTCACTCAACAGGGACCGGAAGCTCTCGAAAACTTCTTAAAGAAATCAGACGCTTTCTTCAATGAATTAGAAGCTAATTACGGCAATATGGACGGTGCCTTTGACACAATCAAGGAACAGGTTCAGAATCAGGCTAAGGAATTTATCGCCTCTGTAGGTGATGCTCAGAACTTCGTAATGGGCGAAGTAGAAGGCGACCAGCAGAATCTTCTCGATCAGGTTTCCGGACTTCTGGCTGACAATACCGAAGCCGCAGAAGCTTCGGAAGAGCAAGACGGCAGCAAAGACCTCATTAGCATGTTCAATAATCCTGAAATTAAAGCAACTCAGGATCAGTATAAAGACTTCCTCAGCAAGTTCTTAGAATACGCTAACAAAATGAAAGAAAGCATGTTCAATGAACTCATGGCCATGAAGGATAATTCAACAAATTCAGCAGATTCATCTGCTTCTAATGCCTTGAAATCATTACTCGACGTTTCAGCTTAATTACTCCCTAACTATTTTCCAAGTTTATTTGGTTCCACTAGGGCACCCTGCACACACAAGGGTGCCATTTTTTTTGCATAAAATAAGCATAAAAAAAAGACCCCGTTTCGGAGTCTGTCCCAAAACTAGAAATTTGTAAAGATCCAGATATACAGTAGACTCTTAAAAACCTCCCTTTTTAAGGGAGGGTAGGGAGGGTTTTGATTTTAGAAGAAACTTGTTTTGAACACATATAATCGAGTTTTCAGACAACCTCTTCGGAGTCTTTTTTATTTCAAAACTTTTATTGGAAATTAGAGTTTGTTCTTAAGCTGGCCGAGAAGCTGTTTTACCTGCTTTGCGGTCTTTTCATCGCACTTTTGTTCAGTAAAGCAAAGGAAATTCAGTTTAGTAGTAAGTTCAAGACTAAGATCTACATTGTTTGCATTAGCTTTTTCAATGTATTCCTTAAGCTTTGTGGTCTTGCCCTTAGCAACTTCTTCCAAAATAGGCTTGATCACTGACTTTTTATAATAATCCTGAACCATTGAAGCCCACATGGTATTTTTAGCGAATGGAAGCTGCCAATATTCTTTTTCGAACTTGTATGATTTCTGTGGGAAAAATACAGCTAAACCATAAGCATAGTTAGTACCGAAACCACTAACGTTATTAACATTTACGAGCTTTTCTATTGATTTGAGAAGCTTATCAGCAGCAGTCTGAATACCACCATTCTTTATCTTTGCCTTACTCAATGATACAAAATGCTTTAAATCAATATTTTCAGGATAACCAAACTTGGTTACTTCTGTGAAAACCTTGTCTATCTGAGCACTATAATCAGAAGACATCAGCATTTTGCAATAGCCGTTCAAGCAATCCTTGAAGTTTTCATAGGCATTAGAAACAAGAACAGAATGAGTGCTTGATTCATAACCGGCGCAGCCATCATCGTAAGATTCTGCATAGGCTCTGGAAATCATTCTTGCCATTTCATCAGGCTTCATGCCCTTCTGAATATTTGAAAAGATTTCCTTATAAGGATAGCCTTCACCTGGTTCAACTTCTTCAGAACCAACAATGTAGTCAGCACCGTCGCGAACAGTGTAGGCAACTTCAGCCATCTGCATCAAGCAAGCATCAAAGCAGAGCAAATCAAGCTTGTTTCCGCCAAGAGCCTTTTTGATTTCTTTAAGAGCAAAGCCAATCTGGGCAGTAGACATGTGATTTCCAGACTGTTCGTCATAGGAAATACCCTTTACCATGCCATTTGCATTCTTGATAGTCTTCCAACCGGTGCCGTGATTCCAAATGATGGAGCAATAATGCTTAGCCGGGAACTTCTTGATTGTATCCTTTACAAAGTTGGCATAAACCTTATAGTCGCCCATATCGATTTCGCCGTGCTTTGTAAGAACTTCCTGCTTAGTGCCGGTTATATTATAGGTTACAGCTGGAGCATTTTCGCGGTCTACCATTACAATGACATTAGCTATATCAGTGTTTTCACCGATAGCGCGCATTTCCTTCATATCTTTGACTGCATTCTGGTCAAGGTTATTGTCGGCATTCATAAAAATCATGAATGTCCATTCCTTGGCATCTCTTTTAGCCGCAGCAGCATTTACTTCAGTGCAAAGCACGAAGAGTATTGCAAAAACAGCTAATATTCTGGCAATCATTCTTTTCATTTTTGTAACCTTATATACTTATGGAAAAGGCTTCTTATCTCTTCAATTATATTTATTTAGGATAGGGGTGTCAAGGATGGGTAGAGGTTTTTGTGTACAAAAATAGCTTTATGATAAAAAAAGGCTGTTGGCATTGTTGGCATTGTTGTTTGAGAAAAATGGGCATAAAAAAAGACCCCTCATTGAGGGGTCTTTTTTAGTTGCTAATAATTAGCGGGCCTGGAGAGCAGATTTAAGATTGTTGAACAATCTGTCGAATTCTGCCTGATCCTTAGCTGGGATAGACTTTTCTACGTAAGCTGCGGTGTTGAGTTCACGGAGAAGAGCTCTAGCATACTGGCTGCGTGGATTCTTCTTGGCTTCAGAGATTGCACTCTTAACGCCCTTGAAATCACCCTTCTTAGCACCTGCAACAGTTTCGTCGCAAGCTCTCTGAGTGCGGAGTGAGAGAATCATATCGTCCCACATAGTTGCCTTAGAGAAACCGAGTTCCAAGTATTTAGATTCCATACCGAAGCGCTGTGGCAAGTAGATAGCCAAACCAGTTGAATTTTTCAAGCGCTGGTCATTTCCACTGTAAGAAGTGGTCTTGCTATTTACTACAGCAGCCTTAGCAGCAGCCATAACCTTATCGCATGCAGTGATGATTGAAGAATCGCCAGTGCAAAGAGCCTTGAAGTTCTTGATGAAGTGCATAAGGTCGATATTTTCTGGATATTCATACTTAGTGGTCTTACCAACAGCCTGCTGAATCTTGCTAGCATACTTGCCGCTCATAACAGCTTTTGCAAAACCATTGAGAGCATCAGTAAGATTATCGATCTTGCTGAGGTCGATAGCTGACTGAGTTGAATCGTCGCGGCCCTGTGAACCGTTCTGATAAGACTTAGCAAATGCATTAATCCAGTGGTCAGCGAAATCTCTTGGAGAGATACCAGCGGTTACGCCTCTGAGAACGTCATCGTATGGAGCACCCTTACCTGGTTCAACTTCTTCAGAACCTACGAAGTATAAGCAGTTATCTTTGATTGCATGAGCAACTTCAACCATGCCCATCAAGCAAGCATCCATGTTGATGATGTCAAGTTTCTGACCAAGAGCTTCAGCACAAAGCTTTGTAGCAGTAGTGAGTTCATTGGTAGTGATGTGATTGTTAGAAGAATCATCATAAGAAATACCGCGAACTACGTTCTTGTCAGTTTTTGCTTTCCAACCTGAACCGTGGTTCCAGAGACCAATGCTGTAATGTTTAGCAGGATAGTTTTCTTTAATGAATTTGCAGAACTTAACGAGTTCTTTGTAATCACCCATGTCAAGTTCGCCCATATCTTTGATCTTTCTGATCTTGTTCTTTTCGATATAGTTAATCTGAGCAGGACCATTTTCACGGTCAATCAAAGTTACGATGTTCAAATTATCGTTTGAACCGATACGAGCCATTTCTTCCTGATCTTCAACTCCGAATGGATCCAGGTTATTGTCAGCATTCAAGAATACTGCAACAGTCCAATCTTTCATCTTTGGAGCAGTCTTCTTTGGAGCAGCAGCAGAAGCTGTAGTGCAAGCAGCACCGATCATAAGAGCGACAGCGGCAATTATACTAGATACTTTTTTCATTAAAGGTTATACTCCCTGTCTTATTTACTTATTATCCCTAATCGTTACTCAAGGATTAGATTTATTATACTTATGAAATTAGAAACCCGCAAGACCTAAGTACATATTTTTTTAATTATTTTTGTACAACTTTTATAATAATGATAGAATAAGCTCAACCCACATTTAGAAGAGGAATTACATGAAACGGATATTTATTGCTTTCTTAGCAGCTTGTACATTGTTATGCGTTCCCGCATTCAGCGCACAGAAAGGTGCACCTCCAAGAACAACATCTATCAAAAAACCACAGCCACCAAAGGTCGGCAAACCACGCACTCCGCTAATGTCTCAGCCTGTTGTTCATCCACCTGTTCCTGTTCAACCCCCAATGCCGGTTCCGCCACCAGCAATCCGTCAAGATTTCCTAACTAATGGTATAGCTATGAACCTTGGCAATCTCTCAAGAGATGGCATCAACATGACAGCTAACGCTGGGGCAATGGGTGATAATTCTTCCCTGGAAGTCATACGCTCAGACATGAATGCTGCTGCCCTGGAAATACGGAACAATGGCTGTTACAGCAATAGATTTCAGCCCGTAAGCGACTTATATGAAATAAGAGCCGGCAACATGAATAACTATTTCGCCCTTCCGGTAAAATATGCAATCATGGCAAAGGGGCACATCCCAAACGGAAGCCGTCTATTCATGCTGGTAAGAACAGGCGAAGAAGTATCCTTCATTCCTGCAGTAACAAACACAGCCTACGATATGATAATAGGCGAAATCAATTCATGCGCAATATATGACGAAATCGCCCTTATAGCAGACACAAATATCAGTTACGACATGACAAGCTATATGGTTGCTGCTTCATCAGACTCAAACGGCAAAGCAGCAAATCCTGATTATATCAGTCTGCAGGAAAACGACGGCTTCTCAATTTCTTCACATATATTCCCAGCAGCAGGAAGAAGTAACGCCAATTTCAACAATTACACAATGACGGTTATACAGCCAGGTTCATCATCTTCTATCAATGTTTATAAATTCAACAATGATGACATAATATTCGTTGAAAGCCTGCCATTTGTAAGTGCAAGCTCATATAGCTTCTGCAAAATTGATTTGAACAACTTCGAGCTTTATTATAATGACCAGTCTATCAGTCACTCAATGTGGTTCGATTTTAGTTCAACAAACATTGAAGACCTTCCAGAAGCCCTGATTTTCAGGTCGAACTGCTACGACGGTGAAGGAATCAGATATTCCTCTGAAGACCTGATGGTTTATGTAAATCTTAATCCCAATGGATATTCTTCACCATTTACAAATGGAAACGGCAGCTCAGCAAATCCATATATAATCACTAGCGCTTCCCAGCTTGATTGTGTCCGTGATTACAGAAGATGTTTCTTCCAGTTGAACTGCGACATAGATTTGAGCACCAATGATGCAAACGGCTGGATGAACATCGGAGACTACGAATATCCATTCAATGGTTCGTTCAACGGTAATGGACACACTATTAGAAATCTTAGAATAAATAATCCTAATGAAGGCTACCAGGGACTTTTTGGTTACGTTAAGAACGCTTCAATAAAGAATCTTAGAGTCGAACTGGCACCAGAAGGTGTTATTGGTAACGAATACACAGGCGCACTGTGTGGACACTGTGACAATACCAGAATTTATCAATGCTACACTCGTGGCACTGTAAGCGCTCCAGACTATGCTGGAGGTCTGGTTGGTTCTTCCCGTAACTTCAGTACAATCAGAAAATCTATGAGCGACTGCACTGTTACTTCTTCAGAAAATCAGAACACTGTGGGCGGACTTGCTGGTCTTGCAGCAGATACAACAATGACCGACTGCCATGCTGCAGTAGAAATTTCTGCTAGCAGCAACCGTTATGCAGGTGGTTTGGTTGGTCATGGGGAACGTCTTAAAATGCAGAACTGCTATATAACTGGCACAATAAACAGTGGAAGTGGCAGTACAGCCGGCGGTCTCATCGGTTATGCCGACAACTGCGAAGTTAAGGGCTGCATAGCAATAAACAAGCGTATTAACGGTGGTCTGCAGGGACGCATTGCCGGTAAGACAGCAAATAGCAGCTTTATCAGATGCTATGCCTGGGAATTCATCAGAGATATTAACAACAAATATCTTTCCGAAGGTGGTTTCAACGGAGCTTCTGCAAGCAAAGACGGTCAGAACGGTGAAAGTATCGAAAAGAAATCCTTCTATGGTTCGGGCACAAGAAATAAGTTCTGGACAGTAAACAAAAAGGTTGGCTTCAACCTGGATAGCTGGGTATTCAATTCAGGCTATAATCTGCCACAGCTACGCAACATGCCTTCCTTAGGAAACCCGGATTATCTGCAGTAAAACGAGTATAAAAAAAGCCTCCATAACGGAGGCTTTTTTTAAGCTATTAAATTTTACTTAGCTATTAAATCTTGTAACCAAGAGACATGATGAAGGTTCTGTCATATCTTTCTTTTGCATCAACTGGGCACTTATTGTAGTCAACCATATACTTGAGTTCAGCATCAATCTTGTCATTAACAGTAAGAACAAGACCAACAGAACTTTCGGTTCTGTATGCATCAGTAGTGTGTTCTGATGGAGCCAGGAAACCAAAGTGGCAGTTGAACATTACATTGTCAGCAAGCTTTCTCTTGCCATCAAAACCGGCTCTCAGCCAAGTTTCGTCATCGTCAGTATCGTCAGTATATTCTTCTTTTGTGAATTCAACACCGAGGGTGCCTGAGAACATGCAATCATCTGATTTTTTGAAGTAATTAATAAGACCAAGACCTAATGTATACTGGTGTTCATAGCCAGAGAATTCATCTTCTAAGTAGCCAGCCTTAGCATACCAAGAGAATTTATCATTCTTTGTAAATTCAGCCATGATATTTGCAGTCTTCTTGTCTTCGTTCTTTTCGTCATCGCTCTTACCGTAAAGAGCCAAGGCATCATAATGCATAGTCAGGCTTGGAGTGCGCTTCTGACTTAAACCAAGAGAGAAATTCATCTTTCTTTCTTCAGTGTTACCAGTGCTTTCAGTATAACCAAAGCCTGCGCGGCCCTTAACTGGTTCCATTGATTTTGCAGAAACAGATGAAGTATTGAGCATGCACAATAATGCAGCAAGAACAAGTGTATATTTACGCATATAGCCTCCGAAGCCACCTACTTTAATAATTTTGTTTTTATTTTTAATAATTCAGTGGCCTTAAATTTTGTAGAGATACAATATAAAAAAAAAACAAAAAAATCAAGCTACAAACCTATTTTTTTTATATTTGGATGTAGAAGTGTGATTTTATAGGCTTTTAGCTATTGGCCGCCGGCTGAGAAAAAGCAGGTCGTATTCATAACTGAAAGCCAATTAATGCAGTATTTGTTTGCGGGAGAAAATGAAGACAGCGAGAGCATAGAATACTACAGCCCATATGAGCGAAAATTCCATTGGCTCTAAGACTGCTTCTGAGAATAGATTTATTTCGCCTGATATTATTTTTTTGATTAGATTTATAGAGAACAAGTCTGTGAAATGCCTTGTGAAACAAAATTTAGCAACTGTTTTAAGCCATTCTACAACAGGACCGAATATTGCTGAACTCCAATAGAAAACCTGAATAGCCATAACTGCAGCAAGACTGCAGAAAGACATTAATATTGCAGATTCAAAGAACATTGAAAAAACAATTAAGAAGCCTATCAGCATCAGATTGGCAACAAAAGTAAGAACCAGCAACTGCATAGCAGATGATGCGGATACCATTACAATTGAACTATTCAAAGATATATTCTTCTGAACATCCTCTGGCAGATTACCAATTATTTTCTCAGTCATTTCTGGTGAGACGCTAATTCCCATATCATTTGAAACAGATTGCGGCAAAATGCCCGGTTCCGTGATTCCTTTTGCTACCAGCAAATCCGCTTGCAGAATAAGGCCGCCAAGTGCAACAGCCACAAGAAGGTAACACATTATAGACAAAGATTTTGCTGTAATAACCTGCCATCGCTTGATAGGAGTAATAAGCAGCATTTTCATATAGCCTTTTCCAAATTCTGTTGAAAAGCTATCGCCTACAATCAGAGCCAGGAAGAAAGGTGCTGTGTAGCCAAAGATTGTAAAATGAGTAGAGAAAAGTCCCTGAACTATGTTCTTCATTGCAGCAAACTGAACATTTCCAAAACCGAAACCTTTACAGCTTATATATGCAATCAGAAGCACAATACTGGAAATTATCGGCACAACATTCATTACAAGAAGAAACAGAAAAGCTTTTTTGCGATTAAGTATCTTTTTAAGCTCAAAAAGAACCAGATTCATCAATCTTTTCATTTGTTTTCCTCCTGGTAAGAGGCTTCAACCTTATCTGGAGCAGTTTGTTCGTTTTTATCTGTCAAACGAATAAAAGCTTCTTCAAGAGAGCTTTCCAATGGAATCAAGGCCTGAACTTTTATACCGGCTTTTACAAGCAGTTCATTAATTGTTGAAGAAGAGCCGTTTTCAACTTCTATGCAAAGACCTCTGGCAGAAAGAGAAACTGTTTTAACCATATTCTTCATGCCTTCAAGCGCAGATTTGGTCTGTTCAACCTGTTCGTCGTCAACTCTTATTTCAAAGCGTTCCTGGTTGTTGGAAAGTATATCATCAACATAGCCTTCCCGTATTGTGCGGCCTTTGTTGATTATAACAACATAGTTGCAAAGCTTCTGAACTTCATCCAGCAAATGGCTGGAAAGAAAAATAGAAGTTTTTTCTTTTTCATGGATATTCAACAGAATATCGCGCATCTGAACACGACCAACAGGGTCCATGCCACTAGTTGGTTCGTCTAATATAAGAAGCTCTGGCTTATGCAAAAGTCCGAAAGCAACCCCAAGTCGCTGTTTCATGCCGGAAGAGAAGGTTCCAAATTTCTGGTTAGTGGCTTCTTTCAGGCCAACCATATCTATTACTTCATGAATTCTCGAATCTGCAACAGGAACATATAAAGAACCAAACCAGTGAAGGTTTTCAAAAGCTGACATGGTTTCAATGAAGCTTGGATTTTCAACAACAGCTCCTATCTTTTCAAGAGCTGCTGTTCTATCTTCTGGAATCTTATGCCCCATAAGCTCAATTTTATCTTTTGGTGCGGGAAGAAGCCCTAGCAGCATTCTCAATGTAGTAGTTTTCCCTGCGCCGTTTGGACCTAGAAAGCCTGCTATAGCATTCATTGGAACAGAGAAGCTAAGATCCTTCAGGATTTTGCTTTTTCCAAAGCTTTTATTTAAAGCAGTAACCTTTATGGCATCAGTGTTCTGACTCATTCTTTACAGGCTCCTGATCATATAATTCATGATAAAGTTCAATACCTAAAACCTTGATAATAATAGCAATAGGCACTGCCAGCAGCATTCCTACTATACCAGCAAGACTACCGGCAACAGTAAGTGCAAGCATGATTGTCAACGGATGCAGGCCGGCATTTTCCCCCACAATATAAGGCTGCATATACCAGCAATCGATGAACTGGACAATACATACAGTGGTGATAAGGCCCATCCACAGCCAAGCTCCTGCTTCCATCTGGGTTATGGCAGCAAAAAAAGCCAATATCAGAGAAAAGAAGCCACCAAGATAAGGTATAAAGTTAGCAACACCAGATATTGGTCCTAAGAACAACGCAGCTTTCAGACCGGACATAAAAAAGCCAATTGTCATCAATACTGCAAAAACAATGTTTTCTATGCACTGACCGCGTAGCATATCACCTAACTGTTTATCTATTTTATTAAGAATAGTCAGGGTGCGATCTCTGCAATCAAGCGGAATGAGCTTTTTACCTATCATAAAAATGTCATCCATATCGAGCAGAATATAGAAAACCAGCATTGGGATGAAAAGCAGATTAAAAACTCCGGTAAAGGTATTTCCCAAGAATCCCCATATAGCTCCTGGAGCTTCTATTAATTTATCTTTTACAACAACAACGCCCTCAGCCAAATATTCCTGAAATTTTGTATTCTGCAGAATTTCCGTCCAATTTTCCTTATAATCAGGAAACCAGGTCTTCAACTTGTTTTTAATATCTTTTTCATAGCCTTTATATTTTTCATTAAGACTTGATTTACTCAAAGCTTCCAGTTTTGTCCCCATTTCCTTGGCTTGTGCAACCATGGAACCGACAAACGGAACAACAAAAATTATACTTAAACAAAAAGCGACTATAAATATGACTGAAACAGCCCAGCCGCGTGTTATGCTTTTTTCTTTATAAAACTTTCTATTGGTTAGCCATCTGACAGCAGGATTAATGACATATGCAATAATCAAGGCTACCAAAAAAGGTGCAACAATGTGACGTAACAAATATATAAGAACAACCGTCACTATAAAACAAATCAAAATCAATACGTTTTTTGTAGTATTAGAAAAATTTCTTATAGACATTTTCTTTAACCCCTAGCCGCTAATCTTCCTGTATTCTTTTTAATTATAAGATCTATTTCACCCCGGCTCATCTGCAATTCGGCAGCAATTTGCGGAATAGAAACACCCTGTTCATACAGTTCCATTATACTTTTAACAATAAGTTCTTTACCTTCCGGCAAATAAATCTTGTTTGTCGGAACTGGTTTAACAGTATTAAGATCCTTTGGGAAAAGTTGCAAAACTTTGTTATCACCAGATTCGCCAGTTTTCTCAACAGTATTACCAGTATTTCTGGTAGAATCAATATTGATTGCTGTTGTAGCTATTTCAGAAAAACCGGAGTCTAACACACTAAGCTGCTTAGAAATTTCATTCATAACCATTTCTGTTACGCTTTGTCTGACATCATTAAGTTCATACTTCAAACTCATAACGTCATTTTTCAAATCAGTAAATTCCTGACAGGCAATAGCATTAACTGTTTTTTCGGAATCTGTTGGTGTTCCTATTGATTTTTCAAGCTCGTTGATATGGTCATTCATGAAACCCACACGTCTATCAAGCTTTTCTAATTCCATCTCAAAATTATTAAGAGTTTCATTGTCTATCGAAGAAGCTAAGCCAGGTGCGATTATCTGATTACCAACATTCAGATTGCGTTCCTTGAGCACTTCTGTGCCTTTATTAATGGCAGCAAGCAGCTGGTCAGCAAAAAGACATTTTTTATCAGCATGAACCAAAAGCTCACGCATAGTTTCACACTTTTCTTCCATTATCTTCAGGTTCTGATTAACGACAACATCCATCTCCTCAGACATATGTTTAAAGCTGAGTTCTAAGTCTTCCAGATTCTTCTGAAGCGCCTGAATGCGATGCTTATCCTTATGCTTTCGGACACATATAGCAATAATAACACCTAACAAAGCCAGTATTGTTCCCATGCTAAGCCATAATTGCCAGATTTCCATCGTTGCCTACCTGAATATTTTATATATATTTGAGAATATTGTTTGTTAATGGTACCATACATACATGTCAAAATTCAAAAAGTTATGTGGAATATTTTTTAGTATTTTATTTTTGTGGCTTGCACTGCGTAAAATCGACTTTCACGCTATGCCGGCTGTACTATCCACGATAAACGTCTCCTTCTTCGGCTTGATGATATTATCATATACCGTTGAAATGCTGACCAGAGTTCATAGATGGCTAATTATTCAGCCTAATGAAAAGATAACCTTCAAATATTCCTTCAATGGCCTGATATTGACATACCTTTTCAACAATATACTTCCAGCCAGGGCCGGTGAACTTTTCAGACCATATTACTTTGCCCAGAAAAATCTTGCTTCCTCTGGTGAAACTCTCGGAGCTGTAGTCTTAGAAAGGTTCTTCGATGGTGTCATGCTGCTGGGGCTTATTCTTATTTCCTTACAGCAGTTCAACGGCAACGAAATTCTTCAGAAAGCCAGCATTTTAACAGCTATTTTTTATGGATTGGTATTCATTTTCATTCTACTGGCTATCTTAAAAAAAGAACTGTTTGAAAAGATTATAAAATGGTTTCTATCGTTTCTACCGCAAAAAGCCAATAACTTTCTATATAATATAGCAATGAAGTTTGTTGATGGCCTTTCAACCATTAAAGACTTTAAAAGACTAATAAAAATATTACTCTCATCTGTTTTCTGCTGGGCAAGCTCGGCCTTGACCGTATGGCTCTGCTTCAAAGCCTTTGGTTTTGGGGAAAGCTTTATCACAGCTTCATTTGTTCTGACAGTGCTTTCTATTTCATCCATGATTCCTGCCAGCCCAGGCACTTTAGGAGTTTATGAATACTTCTGTATTTTCCTTTTAAGCACTATTCTTGGGCACACTCCCGAAGAAGGTGCTGCCTTTTCTATTATCCTGCACGGAGTATCATATTTTTATATACTCATCGTAGGTCTAATCATAGCTCTGATTGAAGGCATCAAGTTTAAACAATAATGAGGACTGCTTCAGCCTGCTTTCTGCCCCAACTTAATTCACAATGCATAATTGATTGTTTGGTTTTCTGCTGCTTCGACCGGCTCTCTGCCAATGCCTGAATTGAGAATTGAAAATGGAGAATGGGAAATTATTTGTTTGTTATTCTCGGCTGATAGCTAAAAGCGTATAAAATCACACCTATACATCCACTGCTATAGAATATATCCAGCTTCCGGCTTCCGACAGGCTAATTGAATTTATATTAAGACTGTGAAACTAAAATGCCGATACCACATATAGGCATTAGGAGGCAGGCATGAATTATCTAAAAAACAAAAAAGAAAACAAATCCAAAACACAGCTTGGCTTATTCCTGTTCTTTTTAAGCGGCTTATTTGTATTGCAGATAGTATTTGCTTTTACTATCCACGGCGATATTGGCCCTCACACCGATGTTATTCCAGGAATCGAAAAGCCAGCTTCCCCGGTTCTTATTGGCAAGATTGACAGTCTTGTAGACAAGAATTCCTTCAAGGTTTCAAGAGTAGCACCAGAAGGCGCTCTTGCTCCTGTTTCACGCAATTTAATCAACAACGAAATTAAGGTTGCTGCACGTGTAGACGCACAGACAACAGCAATGCTTGAAGAAGAAAATAATACTCTTCATAGCACCGACGTAGATAGATTTGCAGAATACCGCATCCAAAAAGGCGACACTCTGCAGAAGATTTCCCGCAAGCTTTACGGAAACGGAAATATGGTTCAGCCAATCGTTAGAATCAATAGAATCACTAACGATCGCTCATTAAAACTTGGCTCCACTCTTAAAGTTCCTCGTTCTGGTCTCGTTGCTTCAGTAAAAATAACCGATTAATAAAACCTTAGGAAGTTCTTTATGCTATCACGTCTATTAAAACCTCTGAACATAGTGTGTATTTTATGTTACATGCTATTCATGGGGTTCGCATTCAATTCCAAAATAGTTGATGCTCTTGTTCTTTATGTCACAGAACAAGATGGTAAGCCTGTTTACGTAACCAAGAAGAAACAGTATGCTGCCATTGTTGGTCAGGACAATAAAAAGAACAAACCACTGATAGCAATCCGATATAATACTAAGAAGCACAATACTGAAATTGAAGCAGACGAAGATTCTAGTTTAAGCGGTCTTGAAGACAACGATGGAAAAGACCTGGAAGACTGCGAAGAAAAAGGTGCAGAACCTCCTCAGAGCGAAGAAGAGGAAGAAACCACACCTGCTAATGCCAAAGCAGCTAAGACTTCTGATGATGATGTTTTAACTCTTGAAAGCAGCATAACAAAAGTATCTGAAGCAGCAAAAGCTGTTGAAAAAACCTCTGCAGAAAAGAAATCTTCCAAAAAAGAAAAAGAAGATCCACTGGATAAAATAAAAGAAGCTACAATACAAAAAGCTTCTTCAGCAAAGGATGAAAGCACCCCGGCTTCAGCAAAGGCATATATTGATGCCATAGCCAAGATGCCTTGGGAATATGCAGAACTTCTTGACAGATATATTGTTCAATATGACCCGGACACTTATATTGTCCTGACCATCAGACCAAGCTTCCAGAAAATGCTGGATAATATTCTTGCAAAATATAATACAAGAATTGCTGCAGCTATCCTCGAAGACCCGTTCACTGGCGAAATTCTCGCACTCTCATCAAGCCACAAGAACAAGATTCTTGATATAGAAAGCGAAAAATACAAGACTGATAACTGGTGCTTCAAGGCAACCTTCCCGATTGCTTCAATTATGAAGATTATCACTGCTTCAGCAGGTATTGATACTGGTAAGATTACCTCTAACAGCAATTTCCTAGCATATAAGAAATCTTATATGAAGGTTTGGAAGGCATTTGCAAGCTCCCACAATGGCGTTTTCGGTTCTGTAGCAAAAAAAGCAGGTAGAGCAACAGTAAAGAAATATGCTGAAGCATATGGTTTCAACAAGAATTTCTTCTTTGATCTTCCGGTAGGAAAATCTGTTATGGAACTCTCTACCAACAACGTACAGATGGGTCAGGATGCAGCCGGTCTTAACAGAGATTTTCTGGTTAGTCCAATGCATGTTGCAAGCATCGTTTCTACTGTTTTGAACCGTGGCAAAACCCTTAAACCATATCTTGTTGACTATGTTGTAAGAAAAGGGAATGTAGTTTTCAAACGCAGACCATTCCAGCTTGCACAACCAATCAAGGAAACAACAGCCCGCGAAATTTACAAAATGATGTATGCTACAACAGCTGTTGGAACTGGCAAAAAAGGCTTCGGCGGCTACAAAAAATGCCCAGACCTGGCAAAGATCTGTGGTGGTAAGACAGGCACCCTCACTGGTGCTTCACCTAATTACCTGTTCACATGGTTTGGCGGCTTCACAAAGGCCATGGGCCGTGATGTCTGCATTGTCACACTTTCAGGACAGAAAAACCATAGTGGCACAAAGGCAGCTTCTATTGCTGGTCAGGTAGCTTACGAGCTTTATATGAAGCGCCACGGCAATGACGAAGAAACCAAGACTGTAGCATCAGCCAAGTAAATAATGAATTAGCCTGCGGCTATGAATGATTTGTCAACCTAGATTGTCATCTGTAAACCTTAGCTTTTACAGGCCAGTAGCTTTTAGCAGGTCTTTTCGTTCGGCTTCTGTTAATGGGCGAAGCTTGCCTGATGGCAGGTCACCAAGCTTGATTGGACCAAAAGCAACGCGGTGCAGACGAATTACCTTGCGGTCAAAAAATTCAAACATTCGTTTTACTTGACGCTTGCGGCCTTCCTTAATAATAACAGAATAGCAGTTTGGCGCACCCAATTCCGTAATTTGACAAGGAGATGTCATTCCGTCTTCCAATTCAATACCAGCAGCGAACTGCTTTAATTCAGCAGCATTGAGGCGATTGCCATCAATCCTGACAATATATTCCTTCGCAACCTTGTATGATGGATGCAAAAGCCTGTTTGTCAGTTCTCCGTAATCAGTAATGAGCAAAAGACCGGTAGAATCGTAGTCTAGACGACCAACAGGATATAAACGCTTGCCTTTCGGTAAAAAATCAGCAATACAACGACGACCCTGTTCGTCATCAAGGCTTGTAATAACCAATTTGGGCTTATGGAAAGCAAGAATTGTATATTCTATTTTTGCCGGTGGTTTTATTTTTTTACCATCCAGGGTTATTACAGGAAGCTTTTCTTCGTCAATAATAAATCCCTGTTCAGTAAGCTTTTTGCCGTCAACAGTAATACGTCCTTCTTCAATATAGCGTTCTATGCTTCGTCTGGAAGCAACACCCCAGACAGCCAGAAGCTTCTGGATTCTTACCATTGGCATCTTAAAGTAAATTCCATATAACGACCAATTTCAGCATCTTCCTTGTAGGTGCCTCTTTCAAAGAAAGGCTGACCATTTATGCCCGTATCGTTATCTTCGTAGGTTTCGCGGGTAAACATCCTTTTTCTGTCAAATTTTTTTCTTGAAGAAAATCTGTCAGCATCAAGGTTTTCTAAGTCTGCTCCGATTTTACTGATTTTTGGAGTCAATGTTGTAAAAATAAGACCGGATTTTATGGTTTCACCCCTGATAATAAAATTGTTCCCAAAATCTGTTTCTATAGAGGTTACATAGGCTTGTTTCGGTTCAAGTTTGCCTTTTTTCCAAGGAAGAACACCAGGTGCTGTAAGCTTCTGAAGAACCTTAAAATGCCTGAAAGCATCATTTTCTTCAGTTGTAACAATCATAAGAATTGCTACTTTGTCTTCTGCTACTCCGCATATTTCCAAATGCTTTGGATACCAGCCGCAGCCTACAGTCAGTGTCAACAGGGAATTAATCTCTGTGTTGGGAGCAGAAAATGTCAGCTTTACTTCATTATTGCCTTCGTTAGTTGCCATTATATTGCCATATGAAGCTCTCAGCGCATCAACAGCGCTGCAATTAACTTCATTGCTTGGTGCAAATTCGTCATTTTCAACAGCTTTTGCAGGCTCTACAGGTTCAACAGCGTAGTCTGGTCTTGCAAAAGACGGTGAAGAAAAAGCCAGCAATGAGGCAAGTACAAGCATGAAATAATTTCTTCGCATAATTTTCCTCTATCCCTTGATTAAATAGCAGACTACTATCAAGCAGCTGCAGGTAATTCGATAGTAACGAGAGTACTCTTTTCTGGAACACTCTTAATGCTGATTTCACCACCAAGAGAATGTAAAAGCTTCTGTGCAACAGCCAGACCTAGTCCCAAAGAACTCTTTCCTGCATTTCCAAAAGGCTTGAAAAGATTCTTCTGCTGTTCCAGACTAATACCAGAACCATTATCGAAGATTACCAGTTCAACCTTATCGGTTGTATTAGGCTTCAATCTGGTAACTACTTTTATTTCTCCACCCTTTGCACCAAGACCAATAAGTGAGTTGATAAAAACATTGGAAGCAATTGTAGAGAAAGCTTCAATATCAACTTTAACAGGTGGAAGATTTTCTGGCATGTTCTTTGAAAGCTTCAGGGTCTTGCCTATTTCCTTGTTGCCAGAAAGCAATCTTGCTGTAACAACATGATTCTTGGCATTTCCGAAAATTTCTTTTTCCACAAGCTGATTGATAGGATATTTTCCAACCTTTGGAGCAAATTCAGAGAACTGTGTGATAAGGTTCCTGACGTTGTGTTCCATCTTCTGCCCCTGAGCCTGAATAATCGGAAGAACCTTAGCGGCATCATCCTTCTTTGCAGCATAGGTCTTGATTGCGTTAAGAGGTGCAGCAATATTGCTCTTAAGAATAGCATCACTGACAGCAGCCTGTATAGCAGAACCTGATGCACCAGCAGGAACGTTACCCTGAGCAGGCATAGCAGAAACCTTAGCAAGAATACTGTTGAATTCATGCAATTCTCTGGCAAGAACATCTACGTTTGCAACATTTACTGGAGCGCCAGTTGTAATCTGGAGTGGAGTTCCATTTGCGGTAGCATCAGCAACAGCTTCTTCAGCCTTATATTTTTCTTCCAGTTCCTTAGCCTTCTGGGAAGCAGCCATAGTCTTTTCGTTGGATTCTTCAGCCATTTTTGGCTTTTCTTCTGCTTCGTCATCATCACGGCCACCGGCATCAACTGTTGTTCCAACAACTTCGCTGACTGTTGTTCGGCCAGTAATAAGCTTATAAAGAGCAGAATCACGAAGTGAAAGCATACCGTCACGAATGGCCTGACGACGCATTTCTTCTGTTGTAGCGCCTCTTTCGATAAGTTCTCTGAACTTTGGAGTAATTTCGAGAACTTCATAGATACCCTGGCGTCCCTTTAAGCCTGTGTTATCACAGTCTGGGCAACCTTTACCCTTCTTGAACATAAGGTTTTCAAGATCATATTCGTTATCAAGCTGTAATCTCTTGAGAAGCTTCTGGTCAATACCCAAAGTCTTAAGAAGGTCTGGTTCCGGTTTATATTCTTCACCACAGGATTTGCATACGCGTTTTACAAGACGCTGTGCCTGAACAATACGTAATGATGAAGACAAGCTGAATGGTTCAATACCCATATTCAACAGACGGGCAACAGTTGCTGGAGCGTCATTTGTATGAAGTGTTGAAATAACCAAGTGACCTGTAAGAGCTGCTTTAATAGCAATACTTGCAGTTTCAAAGTCACGGATTTCCCCGAGCATGATTACGTCAGGGTCCTGACGCAGGAATGAACGCAATGCAGCAGAGAAGTCGAGACCGATATCAGCATGACACTGAACCTGATTGATACCCATGAGGTTGTATTCAACCGGGTCTTCTGCTGTCATAATATTTTCTGTCGGTTTATTAAGCAAGAAGAGTGAAGAATAGAGGGTTGTTGTCTTGCCAGAACCAGTAGGACCAGTAACAAGAACAATACCGTTAGGTGCCTGAACACCCTTCATGAATTTTTCAAGAACAAATGGCTCGAAACCCAGGTCTTTAAGGTCAACCTTCAAGTTACCCTGGTCACATATACGCATAACTATCTTTTCGCCCCATACGCATGGGATACAGGAAACACGAAGGTCTACCTTGCGGTCCTGAATATTAAGTTTGATACGACCGTCCTGAGGTCTTCTTGTTTCAGCGATGTCAAGGTTAGACATAACCTTGATACGGCTTACCAAGCCTGCGTGGGCTGCTCTGGCAGGAGTCATGAAGAGTTTCATGGTACCATCCTGTCTGAATCTGATACGGAATTCACTTTCGTATATTTCGATGTGAATATCTGATACATTCATCATTACAGCCTGAGTAAGAATCAGGTTAACAAGCTTAATGATAGGAGCATCGTTTTCATCCAGACTTCCGAGATCGTCATCTTTCTTTTCTATGCCGTCAGTACCGATAGAATCAGCGAGTGCGTCAACATTTTCCCCATAAAGGTTATTCAGGGAGTTGATGATTGAAAGTTCTGAACTAACAACCGGTGCTACGCGCATACCAGTAATCTGTTCAATGTAATCGATAGTCATGATGTCTGTCGGGTCTGTCATGGCTATAACAAGCTTACCCTTTTCATCCTTTTTAACAGGACAAATAATCTTGTCCTGACAGAATTTTTCGGTTAACAGACTACCAACAACAGGGTCTACAAGACTTTCATCCAAGTCAATGAATGGAATATCAAACTGCTTGGACAAAGCAATAGAAATCTGCTTGTTTGAACAGATGTTGTTTTTAACAAGATAAGCGCCTAAGCGAAGTTTTGCATCCTTTGCTTTCTGGAAAGCGTCATCAAGGGCTTCCTGAGTACAATAATTAGATTCTACAAGAATTTCACCCAAGCGTTTGCGGCGACCTTTTTTGGCCGGTGCCTTTGCACCAGTCAGCTGAGCTATCTTAGCATCAAGCTGATCTGCCAGAACCTTTGCTGGTTTAACAGCCATTGATGGATGTAAGCCAGTAAGAAGACTTGCATCATTTGGCGCAACTGTTCCTACAAGCAATTCTGCGCCATTCAGTTTAATCGGGAGAACCTTACGGCTTTTAATAATCTTAACATCAACAAGCTTGAAGATTTCATTTGTTATCTGGCTTTCATCAAGCTTTATAAAAGGAATATTAAGAATGTCGGCTTCTTTTTTAGCCAAAACTTCTGGGGTTACCTTAGGAAGCATCGCAACTGCTTCGATAAAATCCAGTGCAGTTTCTGACTTACTTTGTAAACCGTTTAATTCCTCATCAGTAGAGATTCCGTCTTCTACAAGCATTAGCTTAAGCTTATCTATGGCTTCGTCATAGATAGGAAAAGCTGGAAAAGATTGTTTAAAGGCTGCTTGTTCCATAATTTAACACCCGACTATTTTTGTTGTTCTAGAAGAAATTGCTTAGCTATTTTAGCAAAAGACGGACGAAGATTCAACGTTAATGCTTTTTTAAATTGTTCAACAGCTTGCTTCTTTGCTCTGCTCTTCAATAGAAGGCCCAACTGGAAATAAGCGTCTGCATAATCCGGGTTAAGCTCAATTGCTTTATGAAGCATTTCCTTGGCTTTTGCTGTCTTCTTCATCTGAGCAAGAGTTACGGCAGACCAATAATAAGCATCCGGGTATGAATTATTGATTTTCAGTGCTTCGTCAAAGTGTCTCAAAGCATCTTCCCAAAGGCAATCTTCAAAGTATTTGATACCGATATTGATACGGCTGGAAGCTATATCAAGCTCAATAACAGCAACCTTCTTCAGTTCAGCAATAGCTTCTTCGTAGAATTCCTGGTTTCTGAGGTTTTCAAAATTCATGAATTCCGGAGTCTTATCCTTGTGTGCCCTCTTAACCATTTCACAGTAGCATTCAATGGCATTATACAGGTCATGATTTATTTCATTGATTGAACCCATATAGAACCAGGCAGCCAGAAGGTTTGGATTCTTCTTGAGAATTCCTTTAAGTACACTCTTAGCTTCTGAATAAAAACCTCTGAAGAATAGATTTTTACCAAGATTCAAGCCTATATCAAGATAATTGGGGTGATTGTTGTATTCTTCCCTTATTTTTTCGATTGTATCTTCCAAAGCCTGAATGCGAACTGCAAGATGTTCGAGATTCTTTCTTGGTGTATTCCACTTTGGTTTCAGTTCAGATGCTTTTCTGAAAAGTCTTTCGGCATCTTCAAGGTTATTGGTATGCATACGAAGTACACCAAGATTATTCAGGATTCTTGGGTCTTCTGGCATACCGCGCATTGCAGTTCTGAATGCATTTTCTGCTTCACTATACATACCACGGGCAAGATAAATATTACCAAGATTATTCAGCATTTCTGAATCATCAGGGTAAATCAAACGAGCGCGTTTAAGCACCTGTTCAGCATTGTCAAGCATACCCAGCTTGCGATACGTGTTTCCCAAAAGCATAAGAAGAGGTCTGGAATCAGGAATAATAGATTCTGCTACCTTCAATTCAGACAAAGCTTCGTTGAACTTTCCCTGACGAAGAAGCTTCTGCACCTTCGGTCCAAGATGCGTAGAGTTTTCCACATTCAGTTCTTCTGAGAGCTCCTGAATTTCTTTATCAAAGTTTTCTTCGATAAAGTTTGTAATCTGACCAGCAACCTCGTCGTTCTTCTTAACAGCTGCTTCAATGATGTAGTCTATGTTTGGATAGTCAGGTGCTATATATTTTACCTGATTGAATTCTTTGAGTGCAGCAGAGTAGAAACCCGCTCTGAAGTAGTTTATGCCACGATCAAATATTTCTTCTGATTCTTTAGTCTTCATAATAATTATGGGTATTGCCTTGAATTTCTGTTAGTGATACAATAGCTATACCCTATTAATAGTTTACTTGTCAATGGGGAAAACGTACCCCTTAGGAGGGCTCTCATGGATTCCACAGTCGGAATCAAGATGAAGTTCTGCGAATCATTAGACCGTTTTGTTTCTATCAGAAGCTTTACACCCGAACAAAAGCAGCAGCTTTTCAAGAATGTAAAGATTACTGACAAGAAGTCTTATAAGCGACTTATTATCAATGCTACTGTAGTCAACTACTTAGACGAAATAGCTCCTTTGGTTTTCGGGAATAACGAATACCCACTGCTCGGTGAAATCATCGAACAGGAGCTCTATAATCTCTGCGTCAAGGTCAATCCTTCTCTTGATATCAAGGAAGTAACCATTCAGGTTGACGAACAGGAAGCTGCTGGTTCTTCCATACCAGTTATCGGTGCTGAAGGCGATAAATCAGCCTCATCAGACCGTTTCCTCGGAATCGAAGATCACTTACGCAAACGCATTATTGGCCAGGATGAAGCTGTAACAGCTGTTGCTCAGGCTATCCGCAAAGCCAAGGTCGGCTTAAAGAATCCAAAGAGACCAGTAGGTAGCTTTATTTTCGTAGGCCAGACAGGTGTCGGTAAAACCGAACTTGCTAAGGCTCTCTGCGAATTCATGACAGGCAGTGAAAGCGACATCGTTCGCATCGACTGCTCTGAATATGCAATGAGCCACGAATACGCAAAACTCATCGGTGCCCCTCCAGGCTATATTGGCCACAGTGAAGGCGGTTACCTCACAGAAGCTGTTAAAAACAAGCCAAATGGCGTTGTTGTATTCGACGAAATCGAAAAAGCTCACGAAAAGGTTCACAACCTGCTGCTCCAGCTCCTAGACGAAGGTATTCTCACCGACAGCAAGGGCGAAACAGTAAACTTCAGAGAAACAGTTATCATTCTCACCACTAATATCGGTGTTTCTGATATTACTGCAGAAGAAACCAAGCCTGGCTTCAGAGTCGGCGGAGATGACACTCCAAAGAAGGAACTAGAAAAACTCGATAATCTTTCTCACGAAAAGAAAGCCAAGATTACACGCAAATCTCTGGAAAAGAACTTCCCACCAGAATTCTTGAACAGAATTGATGACGTAATAGTTTTCAGACAGCTGGATAAAAAAGACAATCTGCAGATTCTCAGCATCCTTCTCAAAGAAGTATCTGAAAGAATCGGTGCTCTCAATATGCACCTCAACTTCACCGACGAATTGAAGAACTGGCTCATCGACAAGGGCACAGACCTCAAATACGGTGCAAGACCATTGCGCAGAACTATCCAGAGATACATTGAAAATCCTCTTGCAGAACAGATTCTCAAGGGTGACTTCAATAAGGGTGACGATATTGTTGCAGAAGTTGGCAAAGACGATGATGGCGATGAATGCACTGCTTTCAGAGTAGTTGGCAAAATCGAAATCAAAGAACCGGCTCCAGAAGCCCCAAAGGCTGAAGACCCAAAGAAACCAGCCCGCAAATCAAAGAAAAAAGAACCCACCAACCCAACAGAAAAAGAATAAGGGAAAATAAAAAAGCCGACTCTAACGAGTCGGCTTTTTTTATGAATTAGACTTAATTGCCCGGTAAATTCAGGCTTAAGCATTGAGTTCCTCCATTAATTCATCAATACTGTCAAAAGGACCATAGACATCTTCACCCTTGTTTGCTTTTTCAATGGTTTTTTCAGTTAATGCATTGTAATTATGCTGCTTTAAATCAAAAGGTAAACCACTTTTCACGATTGAACGCCTCCACAAAATATTTATTTCATCTGCTACAGTAATACCTAATTAATTATATTTTACTTTTCTGGTTCGAGGACGCGCATGTTGAGCTTTTTGTCGCCTACTCTGAAGAACATCTTGATTTCTCTGCTGTAGCCGGCAAAGTCTTTTACAGAAACAGTTATTGATGGGAAAGCATTCTTTTCTGCAAGTTCAACAGAATCAATATTTCTGATGGCAGGTGTTCTTTCCTTCAAAACAAAGTTCATTCCGCCATTGATACTCTTGCTTATATCAATTTCCTTTTCCTGGTTAAGATTTTCACCATCGTATTCTGGAATATTTATCCTGATTACGCCTTCCTTGATACCGGTTTCATAAACCTTTGCATAATCAAGAACTTCAGGATTAATTAAATCGACAATCTCTTCATCGGAAGCCGGATGTTTAATGTTTGTCCATTTTACATTATCATCAGTCCACACATCGAGCCTGTATTCAACGCCTTCCTTTATGTTGAACAGACTGCTGTTTTCAAACAAGACAACCATGTTCCGCATGGTTCCACGTTTCCGACCTAATTCATCATCTTTATAGGAATATGTAACTTCACCCGTTGGCAATGTATCTGAAATGTCGTAGTCTTCAAGTCTTACATTCTGGTTGATGAAATTTACATCGTTGTTGTTCAGCATCTTTCTGACAGTCAAAGGAAGAGTATCTGACCCAAGACCGAGACTCTGGTCATTCAAAGAAAGAATAGTATAATAAGGGATACCCTGCGGATATGCGCTTATTTTGGTATAATCAAATTCTGCACTTAAATCTTTAACAAAGAAATCATAATCATCAGTATTGGTTTTATTAATACCAGCCTCTGCTTTATACTTATTGGAATTATTTACCTTGAACTGGCCTGCAGGAATCATTGGAGGGAAAAACATCTGCTTTCCAGTTTCAACTTCTGTGATTCTTATGGCTACATTTGGTCTGTCATTATCATAAACTCTGACAAATCCAGAGCTATAGCCTTTTTCCTTAATAGCAGGCAAATCCCGTTTATCAGGCCATGGCTTAGCAGTCAAAAGAGAACTACCTAAGTCACCTGCTTTTTTGCATCCGTAACCGTCTTCCGGTCTATCCTGCAGCACAACGCTCATGCCCGGATTAAGATTTCCACTTTCAGAATTTTCCTTCAGAAAAACAGAATACCTGATTACCCCATCAAAATTATGAAACTTCACAACATCTTCAAATCCATTGATAACCTTATCCTTGCCAAGATTATGATATACAATCTGATCATCAAGGACAACATTCTTTATGTTTTCCTGAGTTGTCCAGTCTTCATAGTTTTCCCAGGGTTCACTTTCAATAGGAAACTCTCCGTTTAGCCTGCCAAATGCAAACTTACAACCAACCTCTTTTACAGATGGATTATTATCACGGATTTCCATACCTTCAGTCCTGTAGAAATCACCACTAGTACAGGCATAATCATCAATATTGCCACCTAACTTTATATAACCGCCAACAATATATGGCGGAGTTCTGTCTTCCAATTTGAATACAAGGAAATTATCCTTTTTTATTTCATCTGCATTTTCTATGTTTGCTTTGGAAAGCAGGTTTTCTCTGAAATCAGAATAAATATTGTTAGGTCCAAAGGCATGAACCTTCTTGGTTTCAGTCTTAGGAGAATCATCCCTGGAAGCATGTCTGTAATCATCATAGTCATCATGGTCATTACTGCCATCGCCAGAAATTCTATAATAACGATGACGAACAGGTTCTTCGCTCTTAATTTTTATAGTCTTTATTTTGCATTTTTCACTGCAAAATTCCGGCGCAACGTGGCAAGACAAAGCATCAGGGGCAAATTCCTTAAACGATGAAACATATTTATAATTATCATCTACTCTCAGATTAAACACCATAGCACCTGGTTCATTCAAAGAATCGCTTATTGAAAGCGGGAATTGAGAGTATGTTTCGCCGCCACATTCAAGGCTGACATGTTCATTAAAGAATTCAGGATAAGTTATTGGTTCATCAGTAATTATTGCATGGGAATAAAACTTCTTGAAAAACTTGTTGGCAGTGCCTTTTATAGCATAGCCTTCAGGAATTTCTGATTCAGCAACAACAGGAAACCCTTTGTCGCCTTCACGGAAAGGATCTAAGTTAATATCTGAAATATCTTCGTAGGTATCAATAACCCGTTCTTTAGTTCCTTCAAGGAACTGAGTATTCATGAGGTATTTTTCAAATGGCGAAGCTGCTGTTGCCATACTCGCCATCAATATACCTGAAGCCATAGCCAATAATAACTTAGTGTTTTTCATAAATGTCCCTTCCCTGTTTGCAATAATCTCTCAAACCAATAATTCAAGACGCTATTTATTTAATTATATACAAAATGCCAAATCAGTGTGATTTTAGCTTGCTTTCATCAAGCTTGAACATAATAAGCGGCGGCATTGAAACCTGCAGGCTTTCGAACTTAGCTTTTATGCCAGTAACAAGACCAGAAACGTCTTTTGAGATTTGGGCAGTTTTCAATGTAGTTTCGGTTGTTGTTCTTCTTTCTTCTAATGAAGGCAGATTATCCTTAGCCCATTTTTTCTGTATTACCAGAGTCTTTTTAGCTTCATCTAATGCGTCTAACAAGGTTACAAGATAATCTCTGCTGCTCTTCAGGATATTTATATTTTCTTCATCCTTCTTCTGTGGAAGTTCCTTGTCTATATCAGCAATCTGGGCCTTAATTCTGGAAACATTCTTTTCAATCATTTCCGGATAAGTAGTTTCACAGCTTGCTATAAATTCCTGATGCATTTCTATCAGGCTCTTCAAGCACATCAGATATACTTCATAATATTCGATGGCTATTTCATAATTGCTAGGATTTCTCTGAACACGTTCTTCATATTTTTTGATGATAGTATTTATATTTTCTAGAGAAAAGCTGAGTTCTACAACTTCATTATTGGGTCTGTTGGAATCGTCTATAGCATCTTCGCGCTTTTCAACGATTTTCTTTTCATAATTAGATTTGCTATTAGTAGGCTTTGAAGACAGTCTGTTCTTTAATTCATTCAACTGTTCATCAAGATAGTTCTGAACCTTGTCCTTTTCTGATTTTGAAGAAAACCAGCCTTTTTTTGCATTAGCTTTATCAAGATTCTGTTCTGTTTTATAAGCCTGTAAAGCTTTTTCGATAATAAGATTTTCTATTTTATTTACGAATGAACCGACCCAGCTTGGGCTTCTATCAGGTCTTTCACCGCCAAGTGTTCCGGCCATCAAGCCAGAATTAAATACCAAACCTAACGCAACAGCTAATACAAGCTTTTTCATAGCATTTTCCCTTTAATTAAATTTAAGATTTTCAGACAAATTTCAGTTTAAAACAGCTTTTTACCATCAGAAAAAGCATTACCAACAGTTTCACTAACAGCTAAATATTTATTATTTGCTGGATCAAAGCTGATTGGTGTGAATTTGCTCAGATCAGGATTGCCCTTGGAATCAAGATACTTTTCATCAGCACTGACATTCTTGATTTTTCCGATAAACATATCGTTCGGTAAAGCTTCTAAGAGCTCACATTCAAGAGTTATCGGCAATTCATTGAAAATCGGTGCATTTACAAATTCACTCTTAACAACAGTGAAACCGGTCTTCTTAACCTTATCCGGTTCTTTGCTTCCAGAAACCATGCCTACATAGTCGCAGGCAGCAAGATTTGCCTTGTCACCGCAAGCAATTGTAAAAGCTTTATTTTTCAGAAGGTTTTCGGTTGTTTTATGTTCTGCTGCAAGCACAACAAAAACCTTATCAAAATCAGCAACAGAACCCCAGGCAGCATTCATTGCATTTGGCTTTCCGTTTTCATCATAGGTCCCGATAATCAAAACAGGCTGTGGATATAAAAAAGTCTTAACACCGAAGTTCTTACGCATAAATATTATCTCCTTTTTGCCAATTATAGCACAAGTTAGAGCGCTGCGCTAATAGGGCGCCTTTGGCTACCAGAACGCTGCCATAACATTATCCTCCGTTCATACCCTTCTGTCCAATGCCTAAAAAACTTCACATAAATTGCAAATCTTAGCAACAAATCTCCAATTCTAACTTTTTTTTGGTAATAACAGATTCCCTAACCTCAAAAGTTAACTGTCCAATATTGCCAATCAATTCAATCTGTCCTCAGTCTTCTGTCCTCCGTTCATGCCCTTCTGTCCGATTCCTAAAAAACTTCACATAAATTGCAAATCTTAGCAACAAATCTCCAGTTCTAACTTTTTTGGTAATAACTGATTTACTAACCTCAAAAGTTAACTGCCCAATATTGCCAATCAATTCAATCAGTCCTCAGTCTTCTGTCCTCCGTTCATGCCCTTCTGTCCAATTCCTAAAAAACTTCACATAAATTGCAAATCTTAGCAACAAATCTCCAGTTCTAACTTTTTTTGGTAATAACTGATTACCTAACCTCAAAAGTTAACTGTCCAATATTGCCAATCAATTCAATCTGTCCTCCGTCTAACTACCAGACAAACCATCAGACTATCTCAATGCCTCGCCGCAAACCCCAACTTCCGCTAATAACACAATTTCACACACCCTCTGCCTGCAAATCCGTTTCCCTTTCACAATCCTTTGCCTTAAGTCCTTAACTCTCCGTCCTCCGTTATCAGTCCAAATTTTGCATTAACCCCAACCCTTCAGATTTTCTATCCCCCAAAAATATAGCCACATTTTTAATACTCGAAAAACGCCTCTCCCTCTTTTCTATAAAGCATTTACAGATTTTGAACTGTCAAACTCCAAAAAGATATACCACATATAGCCAATCCTCGAAAATCCTTTACCACAAAGAATTAGCAAGAATTTACTATAAAACCCTGCCGCACAGAATAAAAAATCACTCATTGAAACTACTTCTAACAAATATTATCCTCCGTCCTTAATCCTCCGTCCTTAATCCTCCGTCCTCCGTCATCAGTCCAAATTCTCAATAGTTTTACATTAATCCCAACCCTTCAGATTTTCTATCCCCCAAAAACATAGCCACATTTTTAATACTCGAAAAACGCCTCTCCCTCTTTTCTATAAAGCATTTACAGATTTTGAACTGTCAAACTCCAAAAAGATATACCACATATAGCCAATCCTCGAAAATCCTTTACTACAAAGAATTTGCAAGAATTTCCCGTAAAACCCTGCCGCACAGATCGTTAAATCTCTTCTCGCGACATCTCATTCTTGCAAAGTGACATCAAAGTGACATTTTTTTTTACTTATGATGTCACTTCGCATAATCTTCACAAATTCGCTGGTTTCACAACATTACAGCATAATCAATTTTTTTCTAAGTGACATTTTTGTCACTTAGAAGTATTATAATGTCACTTAGCTAAAGTTGGTATGAATAATGAATCTTGGCAAAGAGTCAGAAAATCTGGAATTTAAGAAAACAACCGGTGAAACGAAGGAAGCGATGATTTCAATAGCATCAATTCTGAATAAACACGGTGTTGGCACACTGTATTTCGGAGTTAAGCCAAATGGTGATGTTGTTGGTCAGAATGTTTCTGAATCATCATTGCGAGATATTTCAAGAGTTGTTTACGAAAACATCCGTCCACAGATATATCCGGCTATCGAAGAAGTTGTGTTGGAAGGTAAGCACTTAATCAAAGTTGAGTTCACTGGTGAAAGCACTCCTTATTCGGCTTTTGGTAGATATTACTTAAGAACAGTTGATGAAGATCGCGAAGTAACTCCAGACGAACTAAAAACTTTCTTTTCTGCTAATAAATACCGTGAGAAATGGGAAAAAAGCCAATCTGAAATTCCTGCTTCTAAGATTGATAAATCTGTTATTAAAAAATTTTGGGAAAAGGCCGTTGCAGTTGGAAGGTTACCGAAGGGTCGTTATACCTGCCCAATAATTCTTAATCGTTTTGGCTTAGTTATAAATGACTATTTGACTAATGCCGGAGAAATCCTTTTTTCTTCTGCCCATCCGGTTTCATTAAAAGTCGGTATATTTGCAACCGATGAAAAATTGACCATTCTCGATATGAAACTTTACGAAGACAATATCTTTAACCTGCTTGAAACAGTGGAAGATTATATATTGAGAAATATTCGCTGGAGATGCAGGGCAAACGCAAACTTTTTTTAGATGTTAAGCACTTTTTCGAGATATTCAGTTTTACGACATGCTTTTAACATTTTGGCATTAATGCTGGCTTTAAAAGTTTCTTCTGTTTTAAGCATTGTTAAAGCCATTTTTCTG
>JAZRWI010000118.1:0-7897 GCA_045599645.1 Candidatus Avigastranaerophilus sp. | reverse complement strand
CCGAGAAAAAATTTTCCATTATCCATTATCAATTTTCAATTCTCAATTTAGGCTTTAGCACAGACTTGGTGAAACAGTAGCAAAACAAAACAAAAAATTATGCATTATGAATTATGCATTATGCATTAGCTATCGGCTACCGGCTATCAGCCGAGAAAAAATTTTCCATTATCCATTATCAATTTTCAATTCTCAATTTAGGCTTTAGTAGAGACTTGGTGAAACAGTAGCAAAACAAAACTAAAAAATTATGCATTATGCATTATGAATTATGCATTAGCTATCGGCCACCGGCTATCAGCCGAGAAAAAAAATTCCATTATCCATTATCAATTTTCAATTCTCAATTTAGGCTTTAGCACAGACTTGGCGAAACAGTAGCAAAACAAAACAAAAAATTATGCATTATGAATTATGCATTATGCATTAGCTATCGGCCACCGGCTATCAGCCGAGAGTGGCAGTCAAAACCGAAAGCGATAGGCTAATCTCCACGTGCCGAAAGGCACAATTTCACGCCTGACGCCAGGCGTCAGGTAATTTCACGCGAGCGTCAGCAAGTTTTCACTCCAGCCGGAGGCTGGTCTTCACGACTGTCGCTCTGCGACAGTTTTTCACACCGTAGGCTTTCTTTTGTGACCCGGTCTCTATATTATCTAACCCCATTTATCTATAATAAAATTAGAGATGGATCTCGTTAATTTGAAAGATAAGATTCATGATAGTCACGGTAATAGAATTTTTAAGTTACGACTTAATTTTTAAGAGGACTGTTCTTGATGTAGAGAAAAAGAAGGAACAAAGGGGGAACAAAAATGAATAATAAGGCCATGTTTAAACTTTCATACGGTCTGTTTGTTTTGACCGCTAAGGATGGAAGCAAGGATAACGGTTGTATTGTAAACACTGCTATTCAGGCTGCTTCCGAACCAAACCAGCTCAGCGTATGTGTAAACAAAGCAAACTACACTCATGACATGATTATGAAAACTGGCGAATTTACTGTATCTGTAATAAGCCAGAGGGGCAGCTTTGATTTGTTCAAGCATTTTGGTTTTCAGTCTGGTAAAAATGTTGATAAGTTTGAAACCTTTGCTGCTTGCAAAAGAGGTTCCAATGGTATTATATATGTAACAGAAGGAACTAATGCATTTATTTCTGTAAAAGTTGATAAAACCAAGGATTTGGGTTCTCACACAATGTTTATTGGTCAGATTACAGATATGGAAGTATTGGACGATACTCCGTCTGCTACCTATGAATATTATCAGAATGTAATTAAGCCAAAACCACAGCCAAAGGCAGAAGTTGTTGGAACAACAAAAGATGGCCAGACTATATGGCGCTGCACTGTTTGTGGCTATGAATATGTTGGCGAAGAATTACCTGCAGGCTTTATTTGCCCGGTGTGCAAGCACCCGGCGTCTGATTTTGAAAAAGTTGTAAATAAAACTATTCCACAAAAGGAGAATACAAAAATGGAAAAATGGGTATGCCCAGTATGCGGTTACGTTCACGAAGGTCCTAATCCTCCAGCTGAATGTCCAGTATGCAAAGTTAAAGGTGAAAAGTTCAAAAAGGTCGAAGGCGAAATGACTCTCGCTGCTGAACACGAATTTGGTGTTTATGGCAAGACCGTAAAGAACAATGCAGATGTTAGTGCTGAAGACAAGAACTATATTCTTGAACAGCTCAAAGCAAATTTCAACGGCGAATGTGCTGAAGTTGGCATGTATCTCTGCATGGCTAGAATCGCTCATCGTGAAGGCTATCCAGAAATCGGTCTCTATTGGGAAAAAGCAGCTTACGAAGAAGCTGAACACGCTGCTAAGTTTGCTGAATTGCTCGGTTCTGAAATCGAACCCAAGATGACTGCTTCTACTAAGCAGAATCTTGCATGGAGAGTAGATTGTGAATTTGGTGCTACTGCTGGTAAGTTTGATCTTGCTAAGTGCGCTAAGAAGAACAATCTGGATGCTATCCATGATACTGTTCATGAAATGGCTCGCGACGAAGCCCGTCACGGCAAAGCTCTTAAGGGCTTGCTTGAAAGATACTTCGGTAAGTAATTAATTCGAAAAAAAGCCTCCTTCGCGGAGGCTTTTTTTATGTCCTTAGCTTTTGGCTATTGGCTGAGAGTGTGATCTAATTTGATAGAATAAAAAGTATGTTTCAAAAAAGCAATAAGCCTGAAGTTCTAAGCTCTAAAGCTTCAAGCTTCAAGCCTATTGAAACCTACTTTATACTCTGCTTCTATAAAATAAGGCCTGCTTTCTCGGCCAATAGCTAATAGCTGTCAGCCGAAAGCTTGTATTACAGGTTGTTTAATAATATAATACTTCCATGAATATAGCAGACACACAAACAAACTACATACGTCCACAGGCTGTTTATGCTTCATTTGATACCTTCCCGGCACCAAAGGGAGCAGCTGTTCATATCAGTGAATTTGCGCCAACTCTTTTTAAGCACGCTGGTAGTGGTCTGCTGCTGGTATTAGGCGATGAGAATACACCCAGATGGCAGATTGAAGAAAATAATATTCAGATAAGACGCTATATAAGCGATGAAGAAAATTATCTCCAGAAGGCTATTGATTTCAGTGAATTTGTATTTAATCAGGTAGAGATTCTTAGAAACGATATTAAAATAGCCCATTTCAGGGATCCCTGGAGTGGTGTCCCTATAATTGATGCCTTAGAGGGAACAGATGCAAAGCTGGTTTTCGAGGTTAATGCACTTCCGTCAATAGAAATTCCTTCCAGAGTTACCTCTGCTTTGTCTATAACTCTTGATAAAATAAGGGAAATGGAGCTTTTCTGTTTAAGAAGGGCTGATGCTATTGTTTGTCCTTCGGCTGTAATAAAGGCTTTTATTGTCAGTCTTGGAATAAATGAAGAAAAAATAACAGTTATCCATAATGGTGCCAGATTGCCTGAAACCGAGTATGAAAAGCCAGAGACAGCTCCTGAAAAATATCTGATTTATGTTGGCGCTGTTCAGCCGTGGCAGGGTGTTGAAGTTTTGTTAAAGGCGATGACTTTTTTGAAGGATATGCCAGATTTGAAGCTTGTTTTCTGTGCTTCAGGGGCTAAGCCAAGAATCAAGTTTTTGCAGAAGCTTGCTGACCGCCTTGAATTGACAGACAGAGTAGTCTGGAATCTGCGTGTTGGTCAGAGTGAAGTGCAGCAGTGGCTTAAAGGGGCCTCTATTTCATTAGCTCCTTTGACAGAATGTGAAAGAAATCTTGTGCAAGGCTGCTGCCCGATAAAAATAGTGGAATCAATGGCTGCAGGCGTTCCGGTAATAGCTTCCAATATGCCGGTTACTCAGGAATTGATAGAACACAACAATACTGGCTGGCTTGTGCGCCCAGACAGGCCTTCTGAGCTTGCCAGGGCTATCAGGATATTAATGGCTCACCCTGAAGTGCGCCAAAGAATCAGTGAAGCCGCTAAGCAGAAGCTCATAAGCGAATTAACCTGGGAAGCATCGCTAAGCAAACTGAGAGAAGTATATAGAAAGATTAATGAATGAGCCTTCGGCTCGAGAAAAACTGCCACTGAGTGGCAGTAGTGAATAACAGTCGCTGAAGCGCCTGTTATGAAAACTCGCTTATGCTCGAGTGAATACCTGCTACTATGTAGCAGGTGTGAAAAAGCGCCTTTCGGCGCGTTTATATTAGCCATTTCAGCTACGAAGCTTTGTGCTATACGGATTTTTTTCACTAAGAGCCAGTCGCGAATAGCCAAAAGCGTATCAAACAACCCTTATATATCCGTTGCTACAGCTATCATTGTAAAGCATAAATCCTTCGAAAGTGGTCGGCTAAAGTCCACGTGCCGAAAGGCACAATTTCACTCCTGGCACTAGGCGTCGTAGTGCTATCATTGTAAAGCATAAATCCTTCGAAAGCGGTCGGCTAAAATCCACGTGCCGAAAGGCACAATTTCACGCCTGACGCTAGGCGTCGTAGTGCTATCATTGTAAAGCATAAATCCTTCGAAAGCGGTTGGCTAAAATCCACGTGCCGAAAGGCACAATTTCACGCCTGGCACTAGGCGTCATAGTGCTATCATTGTAAAGCATAAATCCTTCGAAAGCTGTCGGCTAAAGTCCACGTGCCGAAAGGCACAATTTCACGCGAGCATAGGCGAGTTTTCACTATAGGCGAAGCCTATTTTTCACTACTGCCACAAAGTGGCAGTTCTTCACGCCCGTAGGGCTTTATTTTCCTAGATATATACACAACCGGTGTATCAAGAATAGAGGTAACTACTGAAATGCTGAAGGTAGATGTGATTATCCAGACAATAGTGTCTGTCGGGTAAGTGCCGTAGAACGCAAATATATTGTATAAAATGGCATTTATTAACTGGCTTGTCATAGTCGCAACATTGTTTCTAATCCATAAATAGCCTTTTTTGTCACCGTATTTCTTTTCGGTTTTTTCCCATATTTTGTGATATAGCCATATATCAAGCTTTTGAGCAATTATATAAACAATAAGTGAAGAAATGATTATTCGTGGTGTTGTTGTAAACAAGGCTTTTATAGATGGGTATGCCCAGTCATTTTCACTTGGGGAATAAAGAAGCCAGCTTAAGGTTACAATTACAAAGCTCAAGCCTGTGGCAATGCCGATATTTGCTGCTTTGTTGGCTGCTTCCTTACCTTCATTTTCAGAAAGAATATCGGTTACGACGAAGGTTGTAGCGAAAAGTATGTTCCCGAGTGTCATTTCTAAGCCAAAGGCCTTAACAAGCATGAGAACTTCAATGTTGGCAGTGATGGTTGCGAAAACGGTAAAGCAGTAAAGGCCGACTTTCCCAAAAAGCTTATACCAGAAAAGCACGAGGCTGTAGAGAAAAACAACTGAAGCTATTAAAATAAGCTCATTCATTGATAAAATTTCCTTAGTTTTGTTTTAAGACAGGAGGATTTCGAACTGTCTTATTGTGTCTGCCTAAGCTAACATCATTGTATTTCAAAGTCAATTAATATTAAAAAGTGAGGGGTAGAGCAACGGATAACAGGATAATTGCGGATAAAACAGCCAAATAACTGACGGGCAGGTCAAATAACCGTTTAGCCTCGGTATTAGATTGTTTCTGCTTTCCCCTGAGCTAATTTGCTGCTTTGCCAGTGTTGTTAGGCAAATCACATAAATAGATAGATATGTTGAAGACGTAACGTTGAAATTTGGGGGGAAGTAATGTAAAATACGAAAAAATCTTGATTCGGAGAGATTCCAGTGACTTTAACAAGAGAACAGATTGATTTTGGTAGTGCGAAAAATACCACTATTACTGATACTGCTGCTAATTTGATGAACTTCTTGAAGCCAATCAATGAAGAAGGTTTGACCGTAAAGGATTTTAAATCTACCTTTTTGGGTGGCGCTGATGGCTATGGAATGATAGGCATAGGCTGTGCCGGTATATTGGGCTTTTGCATTTTGCTGTGCGTTATCGGAGTATTTATAAATATGAGCGATAACAGCATCTTTATGTGGAGTATGCTATTTTTTGTAGTAATAGTTGAATTTTGTATTATCAACTATATTTACAATAAGCGTTATATTAGTCAGCATCCTGGCGCACCAGCAGCTCCTGACAGACTAAGTTCCCTGATAATGCCTTTGATCGGTTTTCTTTCACAGGATATGAGAGACGATGAAGAAATTACTGTAAAATCAGCTTTGATACCTCTTGAAAGCGAAGATTTCAAGCTCTCTGACCGCGAAATAAAAGAAATGGGAAAAAATTTAAAGCGCGGACTTCATGTTTATTCCGGTGAATTATTAGAACTCACAACCAGATTGGCAGACGGTACTAATGCTTCCTTTGATATAAACGAAGTTCTCTCCACTGTTCATGTTCATAAAAAACACGGATCTGATAAAACCTCACGCAAGGAAAAGGTAACAATTAAGGCTGGTTTTGCATTTCCGGCTAATGCCTACAGCGAAACCCAGGAAGGCGAATTTGAGATTGATGAAAGCACAACCGCTGTTGTAACTTCTTCCGAAAGACGTGTAAAGGTTGTTGTGAAGAAGGTTTTGAGTGGCTTTACAAACGAATCTGATACAGAAATCTGTATTCCTGAACAAAAAATTCTGGACGGCTGCATTGATGCTATGGCTGCGGCTTATTCTGTTGTCTGCTGAGGCTGGGAGGTAAATATGAAAACTAAGAATGCTATACTTTTATTTATCATATTACTTTTAGTAAATTACCCGATTATTTCATATCTTAATGCTCCTGAAGATCCGGCATCTGCTCAGGGTTTGCTGCAGGAAAAGATTAAGTTTAAAATAGGTTCCGGCGACGACAAGGAAGAAGTTCTTGTAATTAAGTTTAATAAAGCGGCTTCAGCTACAACAAAGCTTGAAATAAATCTTGATGGCGTTGTTTGTGAATTAAAGGCCAGAGATGATGGGAAACACGAAAATAAGCTTAAATACAAAGAAGTTATAGGTGAAGACGAAAAGGCTTTGTTTGCCTCTGTTAAATACTCTGCTGAAGCCGATGATTTTAAACTGGTTGATGCTAATGACAAGCTTCTTTGGAAGGTTAAGCTTAGTACTGATAAGGTAAAGATTAGCGATAATGAAGAAGGCAATAATTATTACCAGATAAAGAAAAACAAAAAGGGTAAGATTAAAATATACAATCAGGGCGAAGAAGAAAAGAATTGCGGTGTAGTCAAATACAAAGAAGGCAAGCTGAAAGTAAAGGCTGTTGTTGGTGAAGAAGAAAAAGAAGATTTATACAGCTGCAAGGAGCTTGATGATATATACTTTGCTCCTGGTGTTCTGATGCTTGATAAGATTCCGGCCAGAGAACGTGCAATTATCGTCACTGAGCTTCTGAGAAAGGGGAAATAATTATGGCCAGATGTGAAGTAAAAACAGGTTTCATGGTTCTAAGAGACTGTGAAAACGAAGCAACCGAAAATTGTTCTGTTTGCGGGAAACATGTCTGCTTTAAGCATAAGAGATTTCACCCGAAAACCCAGCAGGTTTGCTGCATAGACTGCTATGCAAAGAATCTTGACGAAGAAGCAATAAACGAAATTCATGATCTTCCTCTGTCTGATAATCATTGCTGCATCTGTGGCAAGTTTGTTGTAGACGACCTTGAGGATGACGATCCTGATAAAAAGATTGTTGATCCTAAGACCAAGAAAGTTTATTGCCAGGGCTGTTATGATGATGTAGATGAAGAAGGCAATGTTCAAAGAACATTAGGTGCTGCTCTGCTTGGTAGAAGCAGGTATGATGATGACTATTGGTATGGCTACAGAAGTCATTACTATCATCACCATCATTATCGACCATTCCATAAAGGCAATGTCAGTAATTTTGACGAAAGCGAAGTAAGAGCCTTCAATCCTAAGAATAATCCTCAGGAAAACGGCCAGCTTGACGATTCCGACAAAAGCAACGCCTTCGATAGTTGATTGTGCATTAATTGATGTAGCTATTACTTTTAGAATGCTTTTGGCTTGAGGTTGCTATCATTGTGGATTGCAACCTCGCTGATGTGAGAGAAATTCTCCATTTTCAATTCTCAATTCGGGCATTGCCACTAGGCTGGTCGAATCAGCAGCAAACCCAATCTAAAGCCAATCAATTATGCATTATGAATTATGCATTATGAATTATGAATTATGAATTATGAATTATGAATTATGCATTAAGTTATATCACCTACCCGGTCGAAGCTGCAGAAACCACGCACATCGCCCCTAATCCCAAATTAGATTGGTATTCTTTACATTTTTGGGTATACAAAATTCATTTCATTTATGGTACTATTAGAATTGAATTAGTTTGGACGTTGCCTAGGAAGTATAAAATGAAAAATTTGCCTGAAATAAAAAAGTATATTGG
>JAZRWI010000117.1:0-13651 GCA_045599645.1 Candidatus Avigastranaerophilus sp. | reverse complement strand
AATCTGAACAATAATTAAATTAATACTTAGACTAGGTGATTGGTCATCTCAATCTATTAAGTATTGGCTTTATTTAGCTGACTATTTTCTGGTTAAATTAACCTGACCAGAGAATTGGCTGTTTTAGTTGGACCCTAACATTGCAAATTCTAGTCAGTATAAATGGTCTACAGATAATAGTGGTAAAGACATGCTGACAATAGAAAAGGTTCCTTTAAGTCCTTTAACAAATTATGCAATTATTGTTTCTAATTTATTAACTTCCCAAGATAACAGCAATTTGACTGGAAATCTTAGATTCACTTTCAGAACTCAGTCAGCAACAACATTACATGCGTCTGTTCCAACCTATACTGACAAATACGGTATATATGGCATGGCTCCTGTTAATGCAAAAATCAAATTTGCAATACAGGGTAGCACTATTTCGGATATTTCCAAAGCCAAGGTATATTTTACAAGTGGTCAAAAAGAAGGAAGCTTAAAAAAAGAAGCTGATGGTATTTATTTTATTCTCAATAAAGATCAACAGTGGGATTTTAATAATACTGTTGCCGGTAATATCGATGGTTTAGTTGATGACGGTGGTTGCCAAGTAACCGGTGGTGAATTTAGCTTTAAGGTAAGACCTCAGGCTTCGTTGGTTCTAGATGAATATTATTTCACTGCTCATTCTAAGCTCAAATTTGCAGCTAGAACTATATCCGTAAAGGATTATTCAAAAGCTGTTATCAATTCTCTTAGTGTAACTGGAGTTTCTGGTGTATTTAGCCAGGAAAGTGACTGTTTGGTATATACTATTGATTCTGGTTCTTCATGGCCGTTTGCCTCAAATATAACAGGCGTGCTTACTGGTTTGATTGATGAAGAAGGGGCACCAATGGCTGATCTTTTGTTCTCTTTCCAAACAAAAGAACAGACTACTTTGGCTTTCGAAAACAATCAATACTATGAAAACCGTAGATCTGCAAATCAATGGATTTATGAGAATAATTCTACTTCTCCTGTTGACAGAGAATTAGTCTTTTATTGTAGCAATGGTAGAATTGAAAATATTGGTGACGCAAAAGTAGTATTTACAAGTGGCGAAAAAGAAGGCTATTTGGAATTACATAATGGTTATATAGTATTCAAACTTAAGAATAATAATATTTGGGACTTGAATACTACTGTTAATGGTATGCTTACAGGTGTTGTTGATAGTGACGGTGAAGCGATTCCTGATGCAAAATTTTCTTTCACAACAAGAAAAGCTATTGAAATAGAATCGCCTTACAGCATTAGCAAAGAAGGTTATCAAATTTTACCTAAAAATCAGCCAATACCTTTAAATGTAGTGAATTATGATATGCCTATAAATACAGATAATGCAGTTGTTTTCATAGAAAACTTTAATGCTACAGGCAAATTTATTAAAACTGAATCTGGTTCTCTTTATGGTTATGCTCTTGATGATAACAAGGATTGGCCAAAAGATAAAACTTTGATAATAAAGATAAGCGGTTTAAAAGATGACGAAGGTGGGGCTGTAACAGATTATTCATTCAGAATAATTACAGACTATTATTCTAGAGATGATAATGGTTATTACCTTGTAAGCACTGCTGAAGAATTGGATTATATGCGTAATTATCCGGGTAATCGAAGCTATAAACAGATAGCGGATATAGATCTCTCTGCTTATGGGACAAGTTATGATGGCGGAAAGGGTTGGGATCCATTGTTAGACAAAGATGCCACAAATTGGACAAGCAACTTTGACGGTGATAATTATAAAATTACCAATCTTTATATATATAGACCAAGCAGAAGCGATGTTGGTTTGTTTGCTCGTTCAAATTCAGGTTGTGTTGTTCAAAATGTTAACTTAGAAGTATCAGATATTGTTGGTGGCGATTGTTCTGGCGGAATTATGGGTTCCATTAACTCTACGACTATAAATAACTGTAATGTTTCTGTGATGGGAGATATTTTAGGTGGTAGTGGGGTTGGTAGTATTGCCGGTTATGGCTTTTTTGGTAATAAAATTATTAATTGTAAAGTTTCTTACAAAAAAGATAATATTCGATTGCGTGGGGCAAGCATAGGTGGAATTATAGGCTTTATTGCAGGAGATATATCAATACTTGGTTGTTCTGTAACAGGTAAAAATATAACTACAGAGGATTGTTCTATTGTTGGAGGATTAGTTGGTGTAATACAAAATTCTCAAATAAATAATAGCTATGTTTCTTTAAACATAGCTACCAAAGCTAATGTTTGCGGTTCTTTGGTTGGTGAAACTGGTATGTTGACTAGAATATCTAACTGCTATTCTAAGGGAAACGTAGAAAATTTATCTGAAGGTATTTCTTATACAGGTTTGATTGGTCATATTCCGGTTTGTAGTGAACAATATGGTCTGAGAATACGTAACTGTGTAAATCTTGCTAATACAATAACTACAAATTCGGATGCTTCAGAAGATGTTAATTGTAATAGGATTATTGGTTTTGATGACAATTCAGATGCACAGACAATTTGTAATTGTTATGCGAATGGCAATATGCTTATAAATGGGAATACTGTTTCCGGAACAAATGATTCTTTGAATGGTGCTAATTTACCAAGTAATCCAGATTGGCAGAATGAAATCTTTAAGGATGGTTATGATGTTGGCTATGCTTACTCAGATTTCTGGGATAACAATAACCCACCACTCCTTAAATAAAAAATGCTGTGTTTTTAGCTGAGAAAGTCAGATTTATTTGGCTTTCTCGGTTAAAAGCTAATAGCCAACGCTAAAAGCGTATAGAATCACACTTATAAATTCCACTACTATAGAATATGTCTAGCTTTCTACTTCAGGTTATCTACTTTCTTTTGTAATTCTCTAGCATTGCGAATACGGATTGGAAATAGTTCTATTATTTTCTAATAAACAAAAAATAATTCGTTATAGTAGAACAACAGATTGATTGTCAGCACTATTCAAAGCTATATTATAATACTATTTTGGCGTTTCTGTTATGTGGATTTGTTTCTGCGTATTTAAGCAATTTATCATAGAATTCATTATTGGGAATCTTATCAAAGTTTAAGAATTTATAAATGGCACCATGTAGATGGGCATATATAGAATATCATGTTCTTTACACAAATCTTTTACGTATATTAGATATTTCTCATATATTCTATTAGAAAACTTTTCACAAAATACATCTAAAGATTTATGAGTTTTATATGTAGAAGATTTTACTTCAATAGGACACACTTTGTTTTTTTTCGAAATTAAAAAATCTATTTCGTAATTATGTTTAGAGGTTTCATTAAGCATAGTATAATAGAATAATTCATTCCCATTGGCCGCTAAAATTTGGGCTACAACATTTTCATACAAGTATCCAAGGTTTATGCTTAACTTATCACTTAATAGTTTTTCATAGATAATATTTTCAGTAAAATCCTTGTCTTTGAACATTAAAGTTGTGAATAAACCAGTGTCACAAATAAAAAGTTTAAACTTAGCTAAGTCTTTCGTATTTGCCATACCAATATTTGGGTCATTGGTATGGTAGGATACAAGTACGGTTTTAGAATCTTTTAATTCTGCGATGTATTCTAATGTTTTATTTGAAATTCTATTACCAATTATTGATGAAACCTGATATCTTGAAGCATTGGAATTTAGCTGGGATGGAATAGAATCAAATATCAATGATAGCTTTCCTGTTGAATCTATTTTCAAAAAATCATCTTCATACAGTTTAATGATATCTCTTTTTACCATATCCACTAATCTAAAATTATTTGTTTCTATATATTCGCTTACTGCCTGAGGCATACCGCCGATTAGCATATACAAGCGAAATTTTCTAAGCTGTCGTCTATTTTCCTGTTCCCCGAGCCCTCTAACATTTTCAAAACACTTTTTGAGCAAAGAAGTTGTAGTATTATCGCCAATAGCCCACAAAAATTCTTCATAATCCATTGGAAACATGTTGATTCTACGTTCTTCGCTAGGAATCAGAATACTTTTTACGTTTTTTCTAATAGAAATTAATGACCCTGTTTCAATATAGTCATATCTGTGATCTTTTACCAATGTTTTTATAGATTGTCTAGCCTTAGGGCAAAGTTGAACTTCATCAAAAACAATAAGAGATTCTCTAGGATACAAATCTACCCTATATTTCAATTGTAATTGCAAAAATATATAATCAAGGTCTGATATATCATTAAAAAGCTCAATAATATCCGGTGAAGCTTCAGCAAAATTAATAATTATAAAACTTTTATATTCATTTTTCGCAAATTCGCTGACTATTGTTGATTTTCCTACTCGCCTAGCGCCTTCTATCAATAAGGCATTATTGCCTTTCGACTCATTTTTCCACTCTATTAGTCTATTATATATCTTACGTTTGAATATCATTTTTAAAACTCACTTTCTCATTTGCCAAAAAAATTACAAAATCGCAAAATTTATTATACATATTTTTTACAAAATCGCAAAATTTAATATGCATGAATTCTACAAAATCGCAAAATTTAAAAATCATTCAAACAAGTCGTTTAAGGTTATAACGGACTGGAAGTAGCCGGAATAGGAATTGTCAACTATGCCGTATGTGGTTAACAGGGTGGGGAAGATAGCGTATTTTGTTGAGGTAAGCTTACAAAAGTCGCTGATCTTGCGATTTATGCTTTGTGTTGTTTTTTCTGTAACTGCGTATTCTGAGTTTGAATATTTCATTTCACACAGGTTTATTACCTGATCTTTTCGCACAATTAATAAATCTATTTGGGAGCCGGCAATTCCTCTGTCTGGTTCTGGTTTACAATACCAGGAATTTGCTTCTGTTAAGATACCAGAGATGCCTAATTTTTGCTTAATCTGCTTTAGATGGCTTAGGCAGACTCGTTCAAAGGCCAGTCCTTCCCAGGTATTCACTGTCGGGGTATTAATCTGGTTAGACCAGAAATGCTGGTCATTTGATTGCTTATGCAAAAATTGATAATAGAAAAGCGTAAAGAAATCCATTAATTGATATATAGCATTTTTCTTTTTCATTCCAAAAGCATAGTATTTTCTAATGAAACCACATGCTTCCAGTTCTTCTAATTTTTTTGTTAAATCGCCGGAGTTGATTAGGCCTGAAGTATTGATAATTTCTTCTCTTGTCATTCCAATTTTCTTTTGAGCCAAAGCCTGAATTATCTGGAGATGGACAGTCGGATTTTTGTAGATGGAAGCGAATAAATATCTGAATTCGTCTTTTAAATCAGCATTTTCACTGAAAAGCAGATTATCAATACTTTGTGAAACACTGAATCCTTTTTTTAAGAGTCCCCAATAAAAAGGTATGCCACCAAATACCATGTAATATTGTAAAATCTGAGCTCTGTTTATGTTTATCTGCTTTTGTTTTACGAATTCTTCACATTCTTTCAATGTGAATGGAAGGAGGTTTATGTGATTTGTTAATCGATGATATAGCCCACCTTTGTTGTGTATTATCTTAGATAATATCCAGCTTGTGGCTGAAGCACATACTATTAAAACTATGTCACGTCTTCCTGAAGCCCAACCGTTCCAGAAATTTTCAAGTGCTACCATGAAATCGCTTCTGGGTGTGTCCATCCATGATAATTCATCTAGAAAAATAACTTTTTTGCATTCAGTAGATTGTCTGATTAATTCTTTTAAATCTTCAAATGCTTCCATCCAGTTTTTGGGTTGCTTTTTTGTGGTAAGGCCAGCATCCTTTAACGAGGCTCTGAATGCGAATAACTGCATTTGTAAATTACCTTCAGCAAGGCCGGAATGTTGAAACGTAAAACGGTAATTGAATACTTCACGGACTAGGAAGGTTTTCCCTATTCTTCTTCTCCCGTATATTGCTATGAAATGTGAGTTTTCGTCGTGAAGAGTGCTGTTTAATGTGCTTATTTCATTCTTACGGCCTATTAACATAAATTACCTCGCTATAATTTACTTAATTTTGATAAATATTGTAGATTAAGTAAATTATAAACGAATAAATCTAATAATTCAAATAAAAAGCGCTTTATAATTTACTTAATCTTGTAAAAAAACATAGATTAAGTAAATTATAACTGTTGTAGTTGGCCAATTGTCAGAAAAGGTTCTTATGGAAATCTACTTCTGGTTATCTACTTTCTTTTGTAATTCTAAGTTTGCGAATGCGATTTGGGAAGTAGTAACACTAAGCTATTTGTTTTTTACGAATTTATAATAGAGAGCGGGGATGAGATAAACAGTGAGAAATGCGGGGAGACATTGTCCACCGAGAACACCAGCTCCGCAACTTTGACGTAATTCACTACCCATACCGTTGCCAAGAACCATAGGAAGCATACCGGCTACAGAAGCTACGGTAGTCATAATAATAGGTCTAAGTTGGGTAATAATAGCCTGATTCATAGCATCATGAGGCTTCATTTCTTTTGTCTTTATTAGATTGTAAGTCTCATCAACAATAAGAATAGCATCATTAACAACAATGCCTAGCATCATAATGCCACCCATAAGAGTAACCATTGTCAGGGGAATATTTAGAACTACAACACCAGCAAACATGCCTACTAGACCTAATGGCAAAGTAAACATTATAAGCAGAGGTTTCCCCCATGATTCCATAATGGCAGCCATAAGCAGATATAGCAGAATAACAGCGGTTATAAATACTTCTGTGAATTCATTCATAGAGTTATTTAGCATGGTGTCAAGATTGTCTCTGTGGAAGTTATATCCGGCAGGTAAATCAGGTAAGAAATCCTCTTCAATAGTTTCCATAATATCGCTTTGAGCGTACTCTACACCAAAATTTATATAAACATATACAGAAAGTTCGCGGTCATCTCTTGAAATAACTATAGATGTCGGATCTGTTTTGGTATTAGTAACGTTGCCAAGGTTTACAGGCTCTCCATCAACGTCTCCCACCACAACTTTATTAATTTCATCTAAGCTTTCAACTGAATCTGCCATTACACGTATGTCATACGTTCTTCCATTGTATTTAAAGTTTCCAACTTTTATACCATCAACAAGACCAACAATATAAGTTCCTAAGTTACTTTCTGAAATATTGAAATTTTTCAGAATAGTTCTATCTGGTAAAATATTGAATCTTGGTTTTTCTGCTATTACATTTGAGTTGGCTTCTGTGACTTTACCTGAATCGCGTAGCACCTTAGTTAGTCTAAGTGCTTCTGACTTAAGTTTTTCTAAGTCAGGTCCCGTCAGATAACAGCACATATCCTGACCTGACGCGCCAGTAGGTCCAGGGATGCTGACAACAAGGTTTACATTGTTCAATACAGCCAACTGCTTACGAAGTTTTGCAGCGAATTTTTCGTGATCCATATCAGGACGTTCTGATTTATGAACTAATCTTACGGTAATTTCAGCCATATGAACACCTTCACTAATATCGCCACCGCCATTGTTCAGATATCCAACAGTGGTACCAGAATTTACGACTTCTTTGTTTTGGTTGATAATTTTTACAATATCAAGACAAGTCTTTCTAGTTGCTTCTAAAGAGGAATTTGAAGGCATTTTCAATTGTACTGTTACTTTATTTTGATCATTCCACGGCAAAAAGTCTATACTCATTTCTGGAATTGTCACTGCTGCAATTGCAATACATAAAGCAAGAATAATGAAAACTACTGTTCCCGGATAGTTTCTGGTGAATGTAAATGACTTCTGACAGATTTTGGAAAAAGCATCAAATCCATTATTCCATTTATTTGAAAACCACTTTAATAGTGGATTTTTGATTATTCCGTTTTTGCATAGACTATTTGTAAGTATTGGAGTTAGTGAGAAACTGATAAATAAGGACACTATGGTAACAACAATCATTGTTCCTGCAAAAGGAGCTATATACATGCCCACAAGGGTAGTCATAAACAAGCAGGGAATAAAAACAACAATATTTGTCATTGCGCTCGCAACAACAGCAAGAAAAACATCATTTGCACCATCGATAGAAGCTTTCTCAGAATCAACCCCCGAATTAATACGCTTCAAAATATTTTCTACAACGACAATAGAATTTGTGACAAGAACGCCAGTAGAACTAGCCAGCGCGATAAGAGAAATGGTGTCAAAATTATAACCCATCAAATAAATACCGCCTATGCTTATACAAATAGTAACTGGCATAGTAACACCCAAAATGAATGTTGAACGCGGATTATGCATAAATAAGAAAAGCATAAAAGCAGTGAGCAAAATACCCATTATAACGGTTTCCCAAGAGTCTTCAATGCTACCGTTGATAATTTCACTTTCATCCATAAACCAATGAAGTTCCATACCACTTGGCAAACCAGCTTTTATAATATTATTATAAATTTCCTTTGCAGTCTCAATAACTTTTAATGTATTAGCATCGCTTTTTTTGACAATTTGAAATTGAATAGCAGGTGTTTCGTTATATAAGCCTATCTGGCGCAGCTTTTGGGATTCTAATTTTATTTCTGCAATGTCACCTAGAAAAACATGGTTATCGGAATTGCCAACATCTAATTGTCTTAAATCTTTGATGTCTTTAAATTCAGCATCATATGAAATAGAAAATTCTGTCGATGATTTTTTCTTGATTTGACCTGCCGGAATCTTGACGTTGGCATTTTGAATTCTTTCAATAAGCTCTGGCAATGCTAGTCCAGCAATATTAAGTTTTTTCTTGTCGAGCTTTATGTGAAGTTCCATTTCATTGCCACCGTGAATACTAACTTCACCAACACCCTGGATTGTTGAAAAACGAGGTTTTAGTTTATCCTTCACGTAATCATAAAGTTCGTCTATACTCTGTTGGCCTGTTAAATACATTGTCACAACAGGAATGGCGTTCATGCTGACTTTACTAAGCTGAGGCTGCTCTGCTGTTTGGGGCATATCTTCTGCTATTGTGTTTAATTGTTCTCTGACTTCGTGAATTTTGAGATCTACATTGTTTCCAACTTCAAAAGCAACTGAGATTGTACATAAATTTTCCGCGCAAAGAGTATTTATGCTTCTGATTCCTTCTACAACTGAAATAGCATCTTCCTGTTTCTTGGCTATATCGACTTGTACTTCTTCCGGTGAAGCACCTGGATATACAGTATTTACTATAACTGTAGGAATATCCATGCGAGGCATGATATCAAAACTGATTTTTCTATAAGAATTAATACCAAATAGGATTAATAGAAGAATAAAGCAAGTAATTGCCACTTTTCTATGGATAGATAATTGTGGAAGATTCATTGCTTATCACCTTCTTTATTTATTAGTTCTAGTTCATCTCCATTATTCAAGAAATATTGCCCGGAAATAATAATATTAGGCTTATCGAAATTTTCTGTATTAAAAACTTCAGTTAATTCATTATTTTCCAATCCAACCTTTACTTCTTTTTCTACTGCTTTTCCGTCTTCGTTCAAGAAGATTGAATATTTGCCATTTTTTCTTGCGATTATTGCATTTGTTTCGATGCCTTTTGCATTATGTTTTTCTAATATTATTTCTACGTCACAAGATAATCCGCATACAGCATTTTCGTCAGCAGGAATATATCCGTATATTTCAAAGGTTTTGCTTTTAGTATCAACATTAGGGGCAATATACGAAACTGGTATGTCAATAACCTTATCGCCTATATCTACTAACATTATTGTGTCTGTAGTTATTTTCCCATAATGAATAGCGCTAATGCGGCAAACTATTTTTAAAAGATTGCTGGTTTGAATTTCAAGCACAGCATCTGCACTCTCAGCATAATCTCCCACATCTTTAACACGTCTGGTGATTACCCCGTCGTATGGTGCTGTAACCTTAGAATCAGCAAGATTTTTCTCTGCTATCAGTAAATTTGTCTGGGCTTGTTGTAAGGCTACATTTGCTGAATTCTGTGCTGAAACTGCTTTTTTATATTCAGAATCAGCATTTTTTAGCCTTACAAGGTCAGTTTCTGCTTCAGATTTAGAAATAGCTTCATTTTTTAAAAGCTGCTGAGTACGTTCACAATCTATTGCGGCTTTACTCTGATTGGTCTTAGCAATATTTATGTCGGCAGCTGTATTTGCCAATGCTTCTTGAGCAGCTTTTAACGCTTGTCTGGCGGCAAGAGTTTCGTTTTCTAAGTTGACTTTGTCAATCTGGAAGAGTAAGTCCCCTTTTTTTACAACAGAGCCTTCTTTTACGAACAAACAATCAATGTTGCCATTAGTTTTTGCTGCTATTGTAGCATTATTTTCAGGTTTTATTACTCCTAATGCCCTTAATTTTTTTATAAACAAACCTTCTTTCAAAGAAGCTGTCTCAACTCTTACAACTTTTTTTTCTACATCAGAATCATTATTTGATTTTTCGTCGCAGCCGCATAATGTAATAAGCAATATACAAGACAGACAAATATTTACAATATCTGAAATTTTATTCATATAAATATCCTTAAGTGAATTTTGATAATAGATAAAAACTTGTAAGCGATAGTCTTCCGTTCTAGAAGCAATGCCAGCTATAATATTAACAGAATCGCTGATGATAGTAAACTAACTCTTGCATATAATGGCATGCATGCCAGAAGCAGATAGCTTACTACATTGTGATTTTTTTACAAGACGACCTGTGAACAGTAACACCGAATGAGTTTCTCTTATTCTTTTTACTGCTGCAAGCATCACAAAAATACCCCGATTATCTTAGACAAAAACTTTTTCCTCATAAGATTGACGAAAATGATTTATGCTGTCAGTTGTTTTTGAAGCACGGTTTTGAATGGGGCGGTGTCTGGACGGATAGAAAGGATTATCAGCATTTTGAATTGCCAGATTCTGTCATTGAAAAACTAGGCTTGTAAAAGCTACTATAAGGTGTTTGCAATAGAAATCATAGTGGTAAATATTAAATTCATAGAAAATGATTATATACCTTTTTAATTTTCAAATTATTGCAAACGGTTTATATTTTTGAGAAAAATATTATATGAATGGGTGTTCGCCGAGGCGGTAGAGCACTTCGTTGAGGTCGTCCAGATTGTAATTGCGGTTTCTGATAAAGTATTCAACGATGACGTCAGATTTACAGCTTCTTGATAATAGATAGCCGGCAGTAGCCAACAAATCGTAGGTTTCTTCAATGTCTAATTTTAGCGCTAGACAAAAGCTGATAGCAGTTGGCTTTGATGGCTTATAAAAGTGATTAGATATTATTTTAGAAAAAAGCTTTCTATCTACTCTGGCTGCTCTATAGACCTGCGAATTTTCCAGACCTTTTTGGTGAATAAACTCTAAGAGCAATTCTCCAAAGCTGGGGGCTAGGCATAGGTCTTCGAATTTGTCCAATTCTTCTGTATCTTCCGTCTTTTTTCTTAAAAGCTTACAAACAAGCCACTGAATTCTTTCACAAAATTTCCAGTCATCTTCTCTATCGTATTGAAGAAGGTCTCTACAACACTGATGACGTTCTTCTTTACTTCGCCATGGAAAATATTTTGATGAAGATTTCTGTTGTTCTTTCTTTGGCTCTTGTGATGGATCTACTTTTCTTGGTGCAATAGAAAAGCAGATTATTTCTTCGTTCTTTTTCTTATTATCTTCTTCTATATATTGAAGATAAAGGGCTTCAGCGGCTTTTTGAAGCTTGTAAATGTATTCTTCTGGCGCTTGTGAGTATTTCTGCATGTATTCTAGCCTCCAAAGTTATTAGAGACTAGAATACTCGAAATCCGATTTGGATTCAACGGGTTATTGTTTATTCCAGACTGTGACTTCTCCGTCTTCTCCATCTATGTATGTCATTCGGGTTGGGCTCATTGATACAACGATGAATTCTCCGTCTCCTGGGTTAACTTGCTTGGATTCACCAGTAGCGATTGTAGTGACTATAGATACAGCATTAAACATCTTCATTCTGCCTAATTCTGATGAATATTTGGCAGTTACATGTGCTGTTAATGCTTCTCCATCGCTTAGTATGGCGTATTCGTCTATTGTCATATTGCCATCGGGACTGAAGGTCATGGTTGCATTGGTAATTCTGGTTCCATCTAATTCTTTTATAGTTTCATTCAGTGTCCAGGTTCCTACGATGTTTGCATCAATGCTTTCTTTTGCCGCTAAGGTATATTCCTTGCTTAGCTTTGTGGTTGTGTTGTTGTCATAGAACTCTATACTGTTGGAATTTATACTGAGCACCTGTGAGTATTCGTCTTCCATTGGCAGATTTTCAAATTCAAGTGAATAATCTGAAGGGCATTCAATAGTAGCTTTGCGATTATAACAGAGAATCTTGCCGTCACTGACGCTATATTTACCGTGACTATAGCAGAGAATAGGTTTATTGTTGATTGTGCCATGGGCAAATTGTCTGAAATCGCCATTGGGGAAAGTAGCAAATCTATAAGAAGTTTCAACAACTGTTAAGCCATTAACTATGGTTCTAGCGATTGAATTTCTTTCCCAAACACCAGGTATATTGGCCTGAATTTCAGCTTTTGTAGCAAATTTATCTCTTGTCGGTGATAATGGATTGTTACCAGGATCACTACTGTCGCTATCTCCGCCACCGCAGCCTGCTGTTGTTATTAGACATAACAAAATAAATATGGTTGTAAGTATTTTCTTTATTTTCATAGTTTTCTCCTTAGATTCAATTGATTAATAAAATCTAACAAGAAAAATAAAAAAAATGGTCGCTATAAAAGCGACAATATTTAAATTCTTTATGATGCTGTTTTAGTTGGACTCTAACATTATCCTATAATTAGGAATAATTTTCTATTTTGGGGGCCTTGCAGAAGTTTACAATAAATGATTTGAGATAATCTTGGAAAAAAGTTTTCTGTCCACGCGCGCAGCGTGATAGACCTCTTTGTTTCCAGTCGTTTCTGGCTTAATTATAACAGTTTTAACGATTAAGGCAAGACATTTACATTACAGAAAGCTCTTGCTCTTGTCCGACAAGTTTTGTGTTAATTTTAGGTTCTACTGCTTGAGAAAGTTAATTTGGTTGGTCACTAACAGAATTAGCCAAGTGATATAAATAAAAAGACAAACCTAGAGGCTTCATTCACGCTTGAAATAGCGGCAAAATCTCTGGTCATGGTAATCACCTCTTAATAATTAAAGAGTCGTGAACTAATTCTTTAATTAAAATAGCGTTGAACCTTTTTAATATCTACAGCGCATAATTGAGCAATCTCTTCTGCTGATTTACCAAGTTTTTTCATATTTAAAATAATTGCAACTTCTTTTTCTTCAGCACCACTTGCTCTTGCCATAGCATCAAAGTCTCTGGTCATGGTTATTTTATTTCTTCGTAGTAATGTCGAACTTCATTAATATCATAACCGCTATAATCTGCAATTTGTTCAACAGAAAGTCCCTTAGAAATCATATTTTTAATAGTCTTTTTTCTTTCTTCAGCTTTTGATATAGCATCAAAATCTCTGGTCATGGTTATCACCTCTTCCATATTTCTGAAGTCTTCTGGTATGGTCTTGTGGAACTTCGAAGCCAGAAATCTTCTCATAAATCTTAAAAAAGTTTCGAAGCTTTTCAGCTTTTCTTTTGTATCAAGCTTCTTAGCCAGTTCATGCAAAACTTCTTCAAGATTAGCCTTATCTTTTGTGCGCTCAACTTCAAT
>JAZRWI010000116.1:0-3301 GCA_045599645.1 Candidatus Avigastranaerophilus sp. | reverse complement strand
AATAAAACATTAATGAAGATGTTTAATATGATTGGTATTGGAGAAAGAGCCGGAAGCGGCATCCCAGATATTTATCAAGTTTGGGAGAATGAAGGATGGCCAATGCCGGTTGTAGAGGAAAGTTATAATCCAGATAGAACTTGTTTATCGCTTGAATTTTCAAAGAAACAAGCGAAGAAACAAGCGAAGAAAACAAGCGAAGAAAACAAGCGAAGATAATAGAAGAAGGAAAACGGAAGATAATTACAAGATGATTCGTGAATATTTGCGTCAGAATGGATTATCAAAAACAAATGATATAGCTGATGCTATAGGGTTAAGTGCTGCACGTACTAGAGTACTTTTGAAAGAAATGCCTGATGTGGAGTATGAAGGTACTAATACCAATAGAAAATACCGTTTAGCTACTGAAGCTTAAAATAAAATCAGCAGAATAATCAGCGAAAAATCAGCAGATTATTTGATAGAAAAATGTGAACTCTGCAAAAAAATTACACTAAAATGATTATGGCTTTAAAAAAGTCATAATTTCGTTAAAACTTTTGCCGCTTTTTAGATAAGCCTCCATAATCACGTCTGTTTCTATCCTGCGCTTTTGCTCCTGAAGATTCTTAAGTTTTTCTGCAAGTTTATCATACCTGTCCTGTAGCCTGGACATGCCTGATTTAATTTTGTTGATTCTGGCATCAATAGTCTCTGTTGATTTCTTCCTTGCCATCGTCAGGCTCCTCCTTGTTCAGTAATGATTGGGCAGCACCCAGCAGTTTGCTGAATTCATCTGCTTTCCTGCCGATATCGGTTTCGTCAAGACCGAATGAACTGAGAATAATCTTCTGAGTCTTTGTAACAGCATGATCAAGCTTGTAGCAGCCGTTGTTCTGCCGGACCATCTCTATTTTTTCGAGTTCACGTATTGCTGCCGGAACTGTCATGTATTTCTGCCTTGATTCCATGCGAAGCATTTGCTCCTTTGCCTATGCAGGCAGGCGATGTGCCAGTAACTTTTGCAGATTGTGAGCCTTTGCTTAAGGATTACGGCTTTAAACCAAATACAAGCTTACGAGAAGGCTTGAGAAATTTTGCCCAATGGTATAAGGAATTCTACCGATAAAGTCTGTAAGTCTAAGTCTTTGCATATCACCCTCTAAGAAACTTGTCCCAAAACTAGGACTTGCTGGGGTTAATTATTAGAGTTTAGAGAACAGAGTGGAAGAGGTTAGAGGATTGTAATTCCTTAGAGTTTAGAGAAGGTCGTTTGAAAAAGTAAATTCAACATAAGGAGTTACTTTTGCAATTAACAACAGCTTGTTGTTAGGGATTTTTATATTGACTTTAGAAGTATTTATGCATAAACTATGCTAAAAATAAGCATGGTTTGGTGGTTGATATGATATATGGTTTTGGCGGAAGAAATTGCTGGTCGTTCAAAGAGTGGTTGACAATTGATTTTACGATTAACAAAAGTGTACCAGAAGAATATGGCTTTGGTGATGTTGGTGTTGTTCCAGCTCTTTGCTTTGAAGGCGCAAACGCTTCAGGAAAAAGCTGTGCCTTGAGGGTGATCAGTTTTATTAAAAGTTTTTGTTTAAACTCTTTTCAGGAAGAAAAGCCTGATGACAAAATATTTTATGATACATTCTTTAATAATAATGATAAAAGTGAGTTCTTTCTTGATTTTAGTCTAGCTGACGATTTAAACAGGAAATTCAAATATCAAATAATACTAGACAGGAATAAGGTTTATTCTGAACGATTGTCTGTTAAAAGCAAGGGTAGGGCAACACTGCTATTTTCAAGAATTGGTAATAAAATTAAAACTGATCGCTATTTTCATATTTCTAAGGACTTGCCAGACTTTCGTGATAATGTTTCATTTTTCTCAACATTTTTCCAATATAATATTGCTGCAGCAAAGCCGTTTTTTTATTTTTTCAGCAGTATCTTCACAAATGTTGGCTATATTGGGATTAATGAATATAAAGAATCTGATTCTATGGCTCGTTTTTATCACGAAAACCCTGATTTGCTAGCAAAAGTTATTGGTTATCTGAAAATGTTTGATACAGGAATCGTTGATGTTGAGATTAAAAATTGGTCTGATATTGCTGGAAATAATTTATATATGTCTGTATTCAAGCATCAAACAGAGGATGGGGTTAAAGAATTGAAGATTTATTCTCAGTCTATGGGAACAAAGGTTTTGTATAATCAATTGCTGCCATTATTGTTTGTTGTTGAGAATGGTGGGCTTCTTGTTTATGACGAACTTGATACGCATTTGCATAGTGCTATTTTGCCAATTATGCTTGGTCATTTCTTTAATCGTAGCCAGAACAAAAAGCATGCACAAATTGTTTTCACTGCACAGAATTCTTCTTTGCTTGATAAAATGAAGAAATATAGAACATATCTTTTTAACAAAGAAAAAGGTGAGAGTTATTGCTATAGGATAGATGAATTGCCTCAGACGATTACTCAAAGGAACGAAAGGTCTTTGGAACAGGCATACAAGTCCGGTTTGCTGGGAGGAGTTCCCAATGTCTGAAAAATACAAGAATTTAAGAAAAAAAGCAGGTTTAAATCGTATAATCAGTCAATCGCTGGCATTAGATAAATCAAAGGAACACATAACTTTCAATTTTGAATATTTTACTTATAGCGAAAAGAGTGGCCAAAGTTTTGAAGAGTGGCAGGCAGATAAAATTTTAGCTGGTTTAAATAATAAGTTAAAGGATTTCTTTGGCTCAACCTGTCAGGAATTGATGAATGACAACCGGTTAGAAATATTTGATTCTTATCCACAAGATTCTAGATTTGAAAAGCCCAAATGTTTTATTGGCAAACCTATGGCTAAGTGGGCTAGACTAAGACTAACTGGCCGACAACGTCTTATAGGGGTTTTCCTCAATGATACGGATAATGAAGAAAAACGCAACGTTTTTTATGTTGTTTTCCTTGATAAGAATCACGATTTCGCCCCTTGGCATAAGAAAAATACATAATTTCATTTTATTAGAATAATAAAATATAAGCTAAGAGGTAACTTTGATGTTGTTAGCAGTTGTTTGATAATAAGTGCCTGTAAGTATTCCTTGTTAAAACTTTTTTGTTTTACAAAATTATGTGTTTAATTGCGAGATTCTTGCAAATTAATAGCTGATTTTGTTGACATATACGTTTAGAGCAATTAAAATTGAACGTGAAAAGGGGGAATCACTATGCTTTTAGAATTCAAGGTTAAAAACTATAAATCCTTCTCAGAAGAAGCAACGTTTTCTATGATTCCTGCTCCAAAGCAGAC
>JAZRWI010000115.1:0-98347 GCA_045599645.1 Candidatus Avigastranaerophilus sp. | reverse complement strand
TATGCTCAGATATCATCAAAAAAGCCTGTTTTAACACTAAAAAGTTGCATTTACTTCTGCAAATATTGCGTTTAGTCATGCAATTTCAGCATTTTATGGGTATATCAAAAAAGTTGCATTTACTTTTTCAATTGAGCTTTTTATGGTTTGGCTTGCCAAGCATAATGGCAAGAATCTGGTCGTCAGTTTCAACCATACCTTGTGAAGCAATTCTACCGATGTTTGCAAGGCTGGTTTCTATGTCATCACCTAATACACCATTGGTCGTCGGCAATCTTAAACCTTTAATGGCCATCATAGCTGCCTGAAAAGATGAGTCTGCAGCGCATACAAGCTTCATGGCACAACCTACCTTGGCGCCGTCGCAAATTACACCGGTAATGCTTCCAACCATATTATTGATTGCAGCGGTAGCTTGTTCCAAGGTGCCACCCATTAAATAGGTTATGCTAGCTGTTAAGCCGACACCTGCACATACTACGCAGCCACACATTGCGGACAGAGTGCCTGTATGGTGCTTTATAACGCTTGTAATTCCATGAGCGATGGCTAATGCTTCAGAGAGCTTTTTGTCATCAATCTTGAGTTCTTGGGCTAAGACATAAAGGGGTAGGGAAATAGCTAACCCCTGATTGCCGGAGCCTGCACTTGTCATTACCTGAAGGTCGCAGCCAGACATTCTTGCATCAACTGCAGCTGATGTAAGAGCCTTAGCTTTATTGATTATGTCATTGCCAATCAAGCCTTCAGAAATCATCTGGTTGTAAATATTACCAATGTTGAGGAAGCCTTCCTGGTGGAGACCTGCTTCTGCGACCTTGATGTTCATTTTTACGCCATCAAGCATAATCTTTCTGACATCTTCCGAAAGATTTCCGATGTTATTCCATATTTCTGTAAAAGATGCTTCTGACAATGCTTTGCGTTGGGCCAATAATTCCCCGGCACCATTGTCGCCTGTTGAGTGGGATGAAAATTGAACTGTCCCATTTCTTTCTATCAGAATGATATTCTCGTGACTGCCTGATATAACGCATCTGCCAACGTTGTTCCGGTCATCTGTTACCGAGACATCCATGTAGAGACCATGCTTTTCTGCAACAAGTTCAATCTTTATAATATCGTTTTTTACAAGTCTGCGAGCTTCTGACAGCCATTCGTCTGTCATGTTTCCCAATAATGTCAAATCCGGATTCTGTGCTGGGGACAAGCATCCTAAGGCAGCTGCTAATACTATACCTCTTTGGCCGCCAGTACCAGGAATGCCTACTTCCATTGCGTTTTTTAGCAGGTTAGTTGATAACTTAAGCACAACCTTTGCAATATTGCCAGAGATCTGTCGTTTGGCGTGACAGGCACCAAGAGCGATTGCTATAGGTTCGGTGCAGCCTAGAGCTGCTTTGAGATCCATTCTTAGAGTTTTTTCTAACACTTCTAAACTGCTCATTCCAATTCTCCGGTTATTATGGGTTTATTTGTTAGAAGGCATCAAATCCGCTACTAAAACTATCTGAAGATGCTTCTTCAGACTTTGCAGTATCGGTAGCAGGTGAAGTTTCTGTTTGGAGTGCATCTTCATGCTTTACTGCATTAGTTTCAGTATTTGTGTTAGTAGCTGGAGTTTCTTCAGGTTTTACTGCATTATTGTCTATAGTTGTGTTAGTAACAGGAGTTGCTTCTGATTTTACTGTGTTGTTATCAGATTTTGCTTCTTCATTAGGAGTTTTTTCTGGTTCTACAGCACTGTTGTCGGTCTTAGCTTCTGTAGTAGGAGTTTGTTCGGTTTTGACAGCATTGTTATCTGTTGGTTCAGTAATAGGTTCAGAATTTGTTGATTCTTCTGTTTTTACCTGATTTTCTGCAACTGCTTCTGGCTTTGCTGGATTTTCTGTTGAAACAGTTTTTGCTTCTGTGGCAGCTGGTTCTTTGTCGAAGCTGTCGAAACCACTGAAACCACCATTGTCAGTTTGCTTTTCAGATGCTTTTTGTGGGGTATCGAAGCTATCAAAGCCAGCGTCAAAACCGCTATTGGTATCTGTTTTGGCAGGAACTTTCTGCTCATTGGCAAAGCTATCGAATCCACCGTCGAAACCACTGTTGGTATCGGTTTTATTTGTAGTTTTCGGTTCGTTGTCAAAGCTATCGAATCCACCATCAAACCCATCGCCGAAACCACTGCTGGTATCTGTTTTGTTTGTGGCTTTCGGTTCGTTATCGAAGCTATCGAAGCCACCGCCAAAACCACTACTGGTGTTCGAATTATCAGTACCTTTTGGTTCATCAAAGCCATCAAATCCACCACCAAAACCACTGTTGCCAGTAGATGATTTGCTATTATTGTCCGGAATACCGTTAGCGGCATTGTCAGCTTTTCTTTTTTCTACGGCTTGCTGTATTTCTTCCTGAGATGGTTTGAGACTTCTGTATCTGTCTGGTTTATACTTGTCTGCTCCAATCTTCTTGGCCCTAAGCATGTCTTCATCAGTTGGAAGTATTATGTCTTCAGTTCCAAGTAGAGGATCTTCATATATCGCGCTTGAACGACGTTTTAATAAGGTCAAATCATCAAGGTCGTTGAGACCATGAGTTTTGGCATATTCTTTCTTGTAGGTCAATTCGGTTGGTTCAAAGCCAATAACTTCCTGGATTACAGGTGAATAATTAACAGTTAGACCTGCAACGACAATAGCAACCATGCTCATAAGCTTAATCAGTATATTGAGAGAAGGACCAGCTGTATCTTTGAATGGGTCACCGACGGTATCGCCAATTACGGTTGCTTTGTGGCAGTCAGAACCTTTTCCACCATATTCACCGCTTTCGATGAATTTCTTAGCGTTATCCCAGGCGCCACCGGCGTTAGACATCATTATTGCCAGAACGAAACCGGTTGTGAGTCCGCCTACCAGCATACCAACAACACCTGCAACTCCTAAGAACATACTTACTAAAATCGGAATAATGATAGCAATAAGACTTGGAGTAACCATTTCCTTCTGTGCACCATAGGTTGAGATGGAAACACAGGAAGAATAGTCAGCCTTGGCTTCACCGTTAAGAAGTCCTGGTATGTCTTTGAATTGACGGCGAACTTCTTCTACCATGCTATGAGCGGCTCTTCCAACTGCTTTCAGTGAAAGTGCGCTGAATACGAAAACAAGCATTGAACCGATAAAAACACCAACAAGAACTATTGGGTTCATTAGGTTGATGTTGTAGTAGTTCATGAAATCATGCATTGTAGCATTTTCCAGCGGAACTCTGGTGGCTTCAGTTGTATAAATGTATTTACTGAGTTCTGAACCGCTGAAATTAGCTACTCTGATTAAAGCCATTCTTATTTCTTCAATATAAGCACCAAGAAGTGCAAGAGCAGTTAATGCTGCAGAACCGATAGCGAAGCCTTTCCCTGTGGCAGCTGTTGTATTACCAAGAGAATCGAGGGCGTCTGTGCGTTTTCTTACTTCTGGTGACATGCCTGACATTTGGGCATTTCCACCAGCATTATCAGCTATTGGACCGTAGGCGTCTGTTGCAAGGGTGATGCCAAGGGTTGAGAGCATACCAACAGCGGCAATACCTATGCCATAAAGACCCATTGCAGGATTTCCAAAACCACCGGCAAAACCATAAGCGAGTAGGATTGCGAAGCAAACTGTTATTACTGGTATTGCTGTTGAAATCATACCAGTGGCTACACCTTCAATAATTACTGTAGCAGGGCCGGTTGATGACTGGTCAGCAATATGGAATGTAGGCTTGTAATCTTCAGAAGTATAGTAGTTGGTTGCCCAGCCTATAATGATTCCAGCCATAAGACCAGATATTATGGAGCCGAGAATCTGAAATTGATTTGGTAAAAGTGAATTTACTAATGCTACGCTTCCTACTGCGGTGAAGAAGGCAGCAAAATTGACTCCGCGGTTCAAAGACTTCATCAATTCGCGCTGAGAGGCGTCTTCTTTTGTATTTATGCTATAAGAGCCGAAGATTGAAAATACAATGCCGATGCCAGCTATTGCCATTGGAAGAAGAATTGAATTCAACTGATAACGAAGCAGTTCTGGAGTGTTGAAGGCTGCTGCGCCTAGTGCTGCTGTTGCGAGAATAGAACCGCAATAGGATTCATAAAGGTCAGCGCCCATGCCGGCAACATCACCAACATTGTCGCCTACGTTATCGGCTATAACAGCAGGATTACGCGGGTCATCTTCAGGAATGTCAGCTTCTGTTTTGGCAACTAGGTCAGCTCCTATGTCTGCGGCTTTTGTGAATATGCCACCGCCGACTCTGGCAAATAGAGCCTGTGAACTTGCGCCCATACCAAATGTAAGCATGATAGTTGTAATTTCTGTATAGCTATGAACAGCAAAAATACTATCTTTGAACATGCCTTGATTATCAAGGACATAATTGAGGATTTTCCACCAGATTGAAATGTCAAGAAGGCCTAGACCTACAACAACGAAACCCATTACGGCACCGCTGCGGAAGGCTATCTGAAGGGCGGAATTCAAGGATTCTCCTGCAGCTACAGCTGTTCTGCTGCTGGCATTTGTGGCTGTTTTCATTCCAAGGTAGCCTGAAAGAGCTGAGAAGAAGCCACCTGTAAGGAATGCTATTGGAGTCCATGGACTTTGAACTTCCAGGACAAAGGCTAAAAATGCGAAAAAGGCGAAGGCTATAATGAAGAATAAACCAACAACCTTATATTGAGCCAATAGATAGGATTTGGCTCCTTCTTTAACATAACCTGCTATTTCCTGGTTTTTTTCACTTCCAGGATCAGATTTCTTCATTAAAGAATAAAAATAATATGCATAAACCAAGGCAAGCAAAGAGCCTGCTGGGGCTAACCAAAACAGTTGAGCTGCGTCCACAATGGACCTCCTTGAGTGTTCAATCCTCTTTTAGATATACATTTTAATTGTATCGCACAAGTAAACTCAAGGCAATTATATTTTTTCGACTGGCTGATATCTTTGCTAAACAACAAAAAAGCTTCGCATACCGCGAAGCTTTTTTGTTGCTTAGATTATTGCTTTACAATTTACTGAGCCTGATTATCGCTGGCTGGAGCTTCTTCAGCAGTGGCAATCGGAGTGGCAGCACTGTCTTTGGAAGCAAAGCAGCAGAAAACAATAAGAACGATACCACAGATTGTTCCGAGACCACCTAGAAGAATTGCTGCAAGACCACTAAGAGCAGCAACAATGGCACCAATAACAGGGATACCAGCAAGTATGGCAGCTCCTAAGCCAATGATACTAGCTAAAAGACCAGGAACAGCGAGAAAAACTAACCATTTTGAACGGCCGGCATCAATAAGTCTTCTCATGGTTGGGCCAATGCACATTACTCCTAATGCTAAAGGAGCAATTACTTTGATAACAGGAATACAAGCTAATATGCTGGATGCAATTGATAGACCCAATGCATAGGTCCAGAACTTGGTTCTATTTAATTTACCGTCGAAAACAAAACAATCCTTCAAAACTTCCATGAAGTTTGCTTTTACCTGATTAAAGTCAGTTACATAATTTTTGATGTAATCAAAATCCATATTAAACCTCCAAGGTTTGGTTCATTTGTCTAGAATACTAATCGACATTTTATTAACGCACTTTAAAAAAATTTAACTTTGTAAAGGGTTGACTTTCTAAAAAAAAGAAAGCCGAGAAAATTTTCCTCGGCCCGAAAAATAAGGAGGCAAACAAATCCATCACACTTTTCGAAACAAAGTGATTTTTATTTAACGATTATTTAAAAAAAATTAATTTTTTTTGTTTTAGTAGCTACCTAATATGTGGACGAGTAGGTAGCGGATCGCGAAACATGGAAACAATACTGCTAAGCTCAGCCTGAAGATCATCAAGATATAGGAAACTGTCATCAAGGCCATTTTCGCAATCATCGTCGTCTTCGCATTCGTCTCTGTATTTGCAGATGTGCTTAGATGCAAAAAATCTTTCGTAGGCTTCGTTAACAAGTATTTCTTCCAAGGTTTTCCCATTGTCAGAACTCTCTTGTGGCATGGAGGTTTTTACTCCTGGATTTTTAGATGTAAATTCTATTATGAGTTCTGTGAAGGTTGTGCCATATTTGTCGAATTTAACGTTGCCAACTCCAGAGACATTCAGCATTTCTTCTTTGGTCTTAGGCAGCTTTATACACATATCAGCAAGAGTTCTGTCGCTGAATATAATATATGGTGGAATAGCACTCTGCTTTGCCATTGAAAGTCGTAGTTGTCTAAGCTTTTCAAATAATTCCAGACCTTTATCGGTTAGTTGGCTTTTTATATCGTTACTTGCCTGGCGCTGTTGTTGAGGTTCTTTTTTATTTTGATTGTTTTGGCAATTATTGCAGTTTTGGCAAGGGGTATCTTTGTCTTCACCAAAATAGTCCAGTATGTAGTTTCTTAAACAGCCTTTAGTTTTACAATACCTCACCATTGCTTTTAATCTGAGCTGGTCTCTTTCTTTTATTAATTCAACATCTTCGCTGGGGATATTATCAAAATTCTTATGATTTAACAGATAGTTACAGGTATTTACATCTTTGGTTGAGAACAAAAGAATACATTCTGATTTTTCTCCGTCACGGCCTGCTCGACCAGCTTCCTGGTAAAAATTCTCCATACTCTGTGGCATATTGTAATGTATGACAAACCTGACATTGCTTTTATCAATACCCATTCCAAATGCGTTTGTAGCTATAATTACCTGGCTTTTATCGTATATGAAATCATTCTGGTTGTTCTTGCGTGTGTTACTTTCTAATCCTGCATGATACATGGTTACGTTGATGCCTTGATTAGCAAGTAACTCGTGAAGTCCTTCAACACTTTTTCTTGTGGAGCAATATATTATGCCACTTTCGTTTTTATGCTTTGAAATGTAGTCAATAATGAACCTATTTTTATCAGATTTTGATTCAACCTTGAAATAAAGATTAGGTCTGTCAAAGCTTCCAACATAAATGAATGGGTTTTCAAGATTTAAAACGCATGCAATATCATTTCTTACTTCATCTGTGGCTGTAGCTGTAAAAGCGCTGATAATCGGACGATTTGGAAGCTGCTTTATAAAGTTTAATATTTTAAGGTAGCTTGGTCTGAAATCCTGTCCCCATTGAGATATGCAATGTGCTTCATCTATTGTTACCATTGAAATATCAGCCTTAGTGGCAAAATTTAGAAACTTGTGGCTTTCAAGTCGTTCTGGGGCAATGTAGATTATTTTATAAGCTCCTTTTTCTGATTTTTCTAAAATATCTGATATTTCCGTTTCTTTTAAAAAAGAATTAATAAAAGTTGCCTGAATACCAGCTTCATTAAGCGCTTTTACCTGGTCCTGCATTAAAGAAATTAAAGGCGAGATAACAATAGTAATGCCAGAAAGCAGCATAGCAGGGACTTGGTAGCAAATAGATTTACCAGCGCCAGTAGGCATAATTACCAATGAATCCTGCTTTGACAGAATAGCGTTGATTATGCTTTCTTGTCCGTCTCTGAAGGAATCATAACCGAAATAATCTTTTAAAACCTGTTTGGAATCCATATAATGTCTCCTTGGATATAAAATATAGGAGCTACTTTTCCGTTCTCCTATATAGTAATCATTTGAAAATGGAAAGTTAGACAAAATTAAATATAAAGAATTGTTAAGAAAATACAGGGTGAGTATATAAGTTATTAGCTTAAATAGTATTTCTTGAAGTAGTGGTAATCTTGTGGTAAAAGGGTATTGCTATGGATAACGAAGATAAAAAACTTAAAATCAGGAACCTGGCCTTAAATGGTGTAATGTTGGCTTTAATTCTTGCATTTCAGATGATTAATCTGCCAAACATTATCACAGGTGTATTTGTAAATGCGATTTTTATATTTATGACTCTGTATATTGGAATATGGTCAGCCATTGTTCTTTGTATTATCAGTCCCGTTGTAGCCTTGATAACAGGTCATGTTCTTGCGCCAATGTATCCGGTTCTTCCCATAATTGCGTTAGGAAACATTGTTTTTATTGCTTTATATAGCAAGTTTAAGGAAAATAAATTCTGGCTAAGAGGCATTATACCAGCATTGGTTAAGGCTATCATTATTGGTGGGGCAGGCTGGCTAATTATTCATTACTTCGTTCCAGAACTGACTACCTGGCTTGTTTTGCCAGTGCTTGGGATACAGTTTTTTACTGCTGTGCCAGGGGTCTGGCTTGGCGAAAAGCTGAAGCAAAAAGTTAAATAACGTATAAAATTATGGTTCTTTAGCTGCTTCTATAATTTGCTTGGCTATAGCGTCAACCTTTTCAAAGTCTTCAGCAAGTTCCTTAGGTGTTTTTGAAGAAAGCATAATATTTAATCTGGAGCCAGATACAGACCATTTTATTTTACAGTGTTCACACACTGATTCAATTTTTGAAAAATCAAGGCTTGGATCTTTTACTCCACGATAAATGTTTATTTTACTAATGACTTTTGTTTTGGCTGGGTAGGCCGCTTCAGATAATTTTTCTAAATCGGCTTGCTGGCGCCAGTTGTCGTGATATTCAAGGCGGTTATTGTCTTTGTTTATTGAAATAAGTATTGGTTCACTATTTTTTACTACAAAAGAAAATCTTACCGGTTCTTCTGTTTTTTCTGTTATTTGATTGAAAACGGATATTATCTCTTTGATTTTATTGTATATGCTTTCTGGCAAAGTTATAGGAAAGCCTCTCCATTTGGTCTGTACCTTCATGGCCTGACTTAGTGAAATCTGTGAGATTAATCTGATTTGGCCGTTGAAGTAGGTAACTTCAAGTCTGGCTTTACCTTCAAGAAATTCTTCAATCAAAACTTCACCATTGTTGCTTTTGGCTTGAATTGTTTCGAAGAATTCAGGCAGCTCACGGAAGGCTTTTAATACGTATATTAACTGATTATGATTGAGATTTTTAGATGTTTTTAAGCAAAGAGGGAAGGTGTTTTTCTTCATTGCCCACAGGCTGATTGGAGCAAACTGGGCTGAAGCAAAATAATCAGGGGTTTTTATATTGTTTTGCATACAAAAGAGGCGTAGCTTGTGACGGTCATCCAAGACTTCAAGCTGATTTATTGGTGCTGGTGAAGCTCCCTTTTTCCCTTTTACGGCTGCTTTCATTTTACATCCCACTAATTCTATTTATATATGTAGATTATATGTGCTTACAATCTATGGTAAAAAATCAATCTTCTACACGTTCTTCCAGTTCTTTTAGTCTGGCGCGTGCTATCTTATCGTCAGGCTGAGTATGAACAGTATGACGCAATTTATCTATTTCGCTGCGACTATATCGTAATAGCTTTCGTAATACGTCAAGGTCTCTGGCAATAGTCTTGTCGTCGTTTGGAAGTTCGTTAGCTCTTTCCCAATTATTAAAGGCTTTACGATATTTATTGTGTTCAAAGAAAATCTGACCACTGAGCTTGAAGGCTGTAAAATTACATGGGTCATAAATACGAGCGCGTTCCAGTCTTCTTAAGGCATCTTCGTAGCTGCCCCTGTAATAATCAAGTGTGGCTGATTCAACAATCATTCTGGCACGGCTTTCGTTGACGTATTTCTTACGTTCTTCCTGGGCTTTTCTTTCAAGCTGAATTGTTTCTGAAGCATTTTTATGTTTTATTAGCTTTTCATCTGAATCAAGATTTTTTCTGTGACCGGAATAGCTTGTAAGGGAATGTCTCATAACGGCAAAGTCAATAGAGGTTGTCTTTGGTAATGAGGCTACAAACCATATGAAACCAGCAATGGCAGCAATAATCAGTATGTTCTGTATTGTCGGCCATATTTTCTTAAAAGAAAACTTGTTTTGCTGTTTAAGAGGTAATTGGTTTATCATCTTGGGCTCCAGGTATCCTGTGGCGAGATACCACGTGATTTAAGGTAACGGAACCATGGACTTTTTATAGACTTATTTGTATCAAGTCTGTTGGCGCAAAAATAATCGAAGTGGTAGCCAAAGACGGCTGCTTTTCTTTTCTGAACTGGATTCCCTCTTCTAAAAGCTTCATTCAATACTCTGCCGAAAGCAGGTTCTAATGGGAAGCATTCTAGGTCTTTAAGTTTTTCTTGAGAGTTTTCTTTTATAAGCGGTGAACGTATAATCTGCCATAACGCGCTCAATTTAATAAGGGCAATATCTGATTTCAATTCTGAGTCAATGTTATTATTCTTTTCAAGCCATGTGTTGGCCCAGCCTATTGTTTCAAAAGGGAAATCAGCTGCTTCAGGATGCCAATTTCTAGAGAGGTAATGTTTTAATTCTACAGGATTAAGATTTTCTAATTCCTTCCAGGTTTCTGGCTTATTAGTGCTCTGTGCTATTTTCAATGCTGCCTGAGCTTCACTGATATCTTTGTCGGGTAAGTCATTGGAAAGGCTGGCAATAGCTACAGATAGTTCCTTGCCTAATTCTGCACGATATTCTTCTGTTCTTGAATCGATAGTTCTAGCAGAGGCTAGAGTATAGAAATAAAGAGCCTCACTGCATTTTTCATGCTGCGGCCAGGTTTCCATGAAGCGGTTTAAAATTTCACGGGATTCTTCCCAGTTTGCAAGATCAAATGCCCTTTTGCCATCTTCCAGCATATTGTCTGGGTCCAATGCGTATACATTGGAACTTGCTATTAGAATGGCTATAACACTAAGTTTTAAGAATTTACTAAACATTTGATCTTCCTCAATTTTAATCAAGCAATTATTGTACCTGATGATAGTCTATTACGACTTTTCTTGTAGGCAAGTATCGACAATGACCTAATGTTATTTAACTAAAAAAATAAAAATGCGAAAACTTTGAGCTTTCGCATTTTTATGTGTTAATAATTTACTTTATTGCATTAAGTGCTCTCTTTAAAAGAACACCAGCCATCTGTTTGCGGTATGCCTTGGTAGAACGAAGGTCTGTGATAGGAGTTGCTGTTTCAATAGCAAACTGAGCAGCCTGTTCTATGGTTTCGTCGCTAAGAGGATGCTGAGCTTTTTCTAGAAGTTCTTCGGCCTTTGGACATCTGAGAACTGTAATTGCAACAGCACCCATAGCTACACGATAGTGTGGCTTGCCGTCATTCCAATGGCTGAGAGCAAGATTTACCTTTGAAATTGAAAGTGCCTTGCGTTCACCGATTTTGGTGAATGAACCAACAGTCTTTCTCATCGGAATAGTGAAAGATTCAATCATTTCGCCTGGCTGAAGGACGTTCTTGCCAACGCCTGTAATGAATTCGTTTACAGGAACATCTCTGTTACCATCTGCGCTTACGATATTAACAACAGCTTCAAGTGAATATAAAGCTGGAATTGTATCACCAACTGGAGAAGAATTCCCTACGTTACCACCAATAGTGGCTGCGTTGCGAATCTGGAATGCTGCAATAGAGGCAGCTGCCTGAGCTAATGCAGGAAAATATTCATTGATAACAGGATTGTCGGCGAGAGTGTTCATTGTGCAAGCACTGCCGATAATACATTTGTCACCGCCAGTTCTTACTTCATTGCTGAAGAGACCGTTCAAATCAACAAGAGCTTTTAGTGACTTATAGAAGCCGCCTCTAACTTTTACAACGGTATCGGTTCCGCCTACAACAGCAATATAACCAGGATTTTTGAGTAATTCAGAAGCTTCTTTGACTGATTTCGGTTTAAAGAATTCAAAACTCATAATTACTTATTACCCCTTTCTGCTGCTTTTACTATGGCTGCTTCAATCTTTCTGTAGCCTGTGCAGCGGCAAATATTGCCAGCTAATGAATGTTTGATTTCTGTCATTGTTGGCTGAGGATTCTTCTTGAGAAGATAATAGCTACTGATTGTCATACCAGGAATACAGAAACCGCACTGAACAGCGCCTTCTTCAACATAGGCTTTCTGGATTCTCTGCATAAGTTCGTCATTAGCAAGGCCTTCAACAGTAATTATGCTGTCTTTTTCTGTTAAGGTTGCAGCAAGCTTTAAACAGCTGTTGATTGGAAGACCATTGAACAGAACGGAACAAGCTCCGCATTCACCCTTGCCGCAGCCTTCTTTTGCTGCAGTTAGTTTAAAGTTTCTGCGAATCATTTCCAATACGGTCATACCTGGCAAAACTTCTGTTTTAACATTTTCACCGTTCAGATTAAATTGGATTTCAATCCTTTTTTCGTCTGCGTTCATTTTCGACTCCTGCTTTCTTCTTAGTTTCTGGTACTTCTGAGAATGATTTGAAATCAATATTGTTTTCAATAGCAATCGCACAAGCATCAGCGCTCTTTTCAATTAAACCAACACTATGAGTAGCATCTGTCTGATAAGTGGCTGAACCAATTACCAATACAGGCTTATTTTCATCTGAAAACTGAAGCTTCTTAATAAGCTTGTTGAATTCCTTCTGAAGTCTGCGGGCAATACCTTCCGCTACTTCTATGCCGCTTTCTGTAAGCAGGGCATAATAAGAACCTGGTTCTTTGCCGTAGAACATCAAATCGAAACGTCTTAGTGAATGTTTCATGGCTGAAGCAATATTTTTGCTTATTACAGGCTTTTCAGAATCCTGGAGCTTGTCATAACCGGTAATTTTGATGGTAAGAAGGCTCATTTCCTGTTCATAGCGTTCAGAACGTTCCAATTCGTTATCAACCAATTCTTCATAATTCTTATAAAGAATAAGACCAGTATCTTTGTCTTTATAGCCACTCTGAGAATTCTGTTCGTTTTCAATCATGGCTATAAGTGATTCAAAGAAAACTGCCATGTTGTTTAATGATATCTGAGGTCTGTATGGAGCTTTGCTATTGAAGAAAATGCAAAGACCTGTTCTAGCATGGCTCAGATTCAATGGAACAATTACGAGATGGAGGTGTGTAACCTTTGATTTAAATTTTATTGGTTTGTATTCGTCTGTAAGTGTGGTGATTTCTTCAGAACCTAACTGCCCGGAATGTTTTATAGACAAAACATTGTTAGCTAATGCCAGACGTGTTCCAGCCAAAAGCTGAGGCTGTGTACCAGAAGAAACTATAGTATTAGAAAGAGCATTTTCAATTACTGCTATTTCAACATATTCGCAGCCTGAGATTTCTTTCAACTTATCAACAGTTTCAGTTAAAAGTCTTGGGTCAGATATGGAGGAAGAATTAATAAAAACTCTTAATGGATTAAGGCTTTTTAGCTTCTTAGGAGTTTCTTTATTGCTGTTTTTGGATTTCTTAGATGGGTGTTTACTGATTATAAACTTACTAAACAAAAGACCTGTATTGAAAAGTATTGTTAGCAGTAATAAGATACCAACATCCAGCTTCTGGGCAAGTATTTCTTTGCCTTTATTTGTCCAGATAGCAATCAAAAGTATAACTATGAGAACCAAATTAACGAACAAATAAGCATTGCGCTTTTTGCTTTTTGTTACATTTTCTTCTTTCAAGACTTTTCCTATCCGGGGCTGAAACCCTGTTATTTCTGATTATACAAGCTGATTCTTCGTAATAAATCTTCTTGTACTGAAAACTATCTAAATGATATTATACACGTGCAATGAAAACGGTGCAACGAATTTGAAGAACGATTAATTTACAAATAGGAACAGCGATGGTAGCAAAATTACGTGGTGAAGCTTTTGCGGAGTTGATATCCGCTATTGCACCTGAAAATAAAAAATCATTTTTAGGTTATGCCGGTTCATTAGGTGCAGTTACTCTTGCAAGTATGGCAAGGCAGAAGGGTGTAACTCTTTTTGTTACCGGTTCTACAGAACGTGCCAGGGAAGTTTACAAACAGGTTTCTGTCTGGATGGAAGCAGGTTCACAACGATTAATCTACATGTTGCCTGAAAGAGAATCAATATACGCCCAGGCTTCAACTGATAATGAGGTTATAGCTTCTCGATTATCTGCCTTGTCTGCAGATACGCGTTCCGGTGGATTGATTATTGCGCCTGTTGGAGTGCTGCTTGAAAGATTTTTTGATCCTGGCAAATGGTTGAAGGCTTGCTTTAAGGTTAATTCCGGCGATGAAATAAACCGAGACGATTTAGTCGAAAAATTGGTTACCTTAGGGTATAAACGCACAAATATCGTCGAGGAACCTGCAACCTTTGCGGTAAGAGGAAGCTTGCTAGATATTTTCCCGCCAAACTGTGAGCATCCGGTCAGATTAGATTTTTTCGGTGACGACCTGGATTCCATAAAAAGATTTTCTACCGAGAATCAAAGAACATTTGAGAAATGTGATTCCTTTACAATAATACCTGTGAATGAATATGTTGCTACTCAGGACGAATTGAAGTTTGTTGCACAAAGAATTGAAGAAGAGATTCTAAAATTGGATAACAAACGGGGTGCTTTACTGTCACGACGTCTTGAGCACTTTATGATGAACCCCGACAGCATTGATTTTAAAGAATTGAAACCATTTGTTGAAAAAGGGTATGGTTTTCTGTGGGAGTTTTGGCAAGAATCTAGAATAGTTATTGAAGAAACAGAACAGACGCTTCTTGCTATGGAAGAGTTCGCCAAGAAAGTTGAAACACTTTATAAGCAGCTTGGTGACTTGACTCCTTTAAGACCTCCAAGACATTATTATCATGATTTTAATAGAATTTCAGAATGTCTTGAAGAACGTAATGCAATAAATTTCAGTCGTTTTGGCGAACGTGAAGACAATATTTTCAAGGATATTGAATTCTTACCACCTCCATCTGATTCTTCAAGAGAATCCTTGATTGATGACTTAAGAAAGTTATTGTCTTCTGATTGGGCAGTAGTCATTGTCTTAGATAGTGAAAACAGATTAGACAATTTAAAAGGTCTTTTGGGGGAAAGAAAGATAAAGATTCATTCTGCATCAAGACCCTTTGGAGCGCAATACGGCTCTGTGCTGTTTCTTAAAGGATATGCAACAAAAGGCTTTAAGGATTATAAGCGAAAGCTAGCCATTTATACTGAAAGCGATATTTATACTGGCAGAGATACTGAAGGAAGAAAAAGAAAGCATTCCGGCAGGCAGAATCTTTTACAACTGGAACAGATGGTTCCAGGGGATATTGTTGTTCATGCCGACCATGGTATTGCTGAATTCAGAGGTATTCAGACTGTTACTGCTGCTGGTAATACCAGAGAATATTTGTTATTGCAGTATGCTGGTGCAGATAAACTTTATGTCCCAACAGACCAGGTTCATAAGGTAACAAAATATGTTGGAACAGAAGGGTTTATTCCAAAAATCCATAGTTTAAATACCAAGACATGGATAACTCAGAAAACCAAGATTAGAAAGAATGTAGAAGAAATAGCCAAAGAATTGCTTGAATTATATGCTAAGCGAATGGCTAACGTTGGTTTTGCTTTTTCTCCTGACGATGATATGCAGAGGGAAATGGAAGAACGCTTCCTGTTTACTGAAACTCCAGACCAGATGAAGGCCATTATTGATACTAAGGCTGATATGGAAAGTAATATTCCGATGGATAGATTAGTCTGCGGTGATGTTGGTTTTGGTAAGACCGAAGTTGCAATGCGAGCTGCTTTTAAGGCTGTGTGCTCAGGGAAACAGGTTGCTGTGTTGGCTCCGACTACAATTCTGGCTTTTCAGCATTATCAGACCTTTGCTAAGAGATTTGAAGGCTTTCCGGTTTCTGTTGATCTGGTTTGCAGATTAAGAAAGCCTGCTATTCAACGGGAAACTCTTAAAAAGGTCAAAAATGGAACTCTTGATGTGTTGATAGGAACCCATAGAATTCTATCTTCGGATATTGAATTTAAGGATCTTGGACTTCTTGTCATTGATGAAGAACAGCGATTTGGAGTTAAGCATAAAGAAAAGCTTAAACAGCTTAAAACTCAAATTGACGTTTTGACATTAACAGCTACTCCGATTCCTAGGACTATGCAGATGGCAATGTCTGGAATTAGGCAGATAAGCATTATTGATACTCCACCTCAGGATCGCAGGCCAGTGCAGACTTATGTTGCGCCATTTGATGCAGCATGGGTCAAACGCGCTTTAATTGAAGAATTAAAACGTGGCGGCCAGATTTATTATGTCTATAATCGTGTTGAATCTATAGATAAGAAAGCTGCTTTTATAAAAGAACTGGTTCCTGAAGCCAGAGTTGTTATTGCCCATGGGCAGATGGATGAGGGTGAAGTTGAAAAGGCAATGCTAGCCTTTGTCCAGAAGGAATATGATATTCTTCTGGCTACTACAATCATTGAATCAGGTCTTGATATTCCAAATGTTAATACTTTGATTGTTGATGAGGCCGAAAGATATGGCTTGTCACAGATGTATCAGCTTAGAGGCAGGGTAGGACGTTCTACTAGACAGGCTTGGGCTTATTTCTTCTATTCCAAGGATAAATGTCTTACTAAGGAAGCAACAGAACGCTTAGAAACAATAGAAGAACACACTGCTTTGGGGTCGGGCTTCAAGATTGCTTTAAAGGATCTGCAGATCCGAGGAGCTGGCAATATCCTTGGGGAAACTCAGAGCGGTCACATAGCCAGTATCGGTTTTTCATTATATATGGAATTAATGGAAGAAGCTGTTGCGCGTCTGAAGAATGGCGAAAAATACGAAGAAAAGATTGAAACAGCAGTTGAAATACCAATGACTGCATTCTTCCCCAATGAATATATTGCTGACCAGGAAATCAGAATTGAAATGTATTCCAGACTGGCAAGATGTAATGATATTGAATTGCTTGAAGATATAAAGGATGAATGCGAAGACCGTTTCGGTCGCATTCCAAAGGCCTCTATCGGTTTATTTGCTATCAGTAAAATCAGAATTCTTGCTTCAAAAGCTGGAATTAGTAAGATTTCCAGAGTTATGAATCATATTAAATTCGAATTCGGTGGAATTTTGCCTGATATCGGGATGATGTTCAAATCTGGCGAAGGCATATTGAGACAGATTTATTTTGAACCTAAAGAAAAGAACGTCATCAATCTTAATATAATTGATGACGAGCTTCAGTCGATTTTGCTTGATATAGAAGCTTTTATTAGATTGCTTCTGGATGATAAGGAATAATTGGTTATTCTTTAATGAACCATGTGTTCTTGTCCAGTGAAGAACAAATCCAATTCATTTTGGAATCGAAGAAAACTTCTGTTTCATGAGCTTCAAGATTGTAATGATTCAATGGATTTCTCCATGCACTAGTGCCAATAAGTCCCCATGACATAGGTGTTTTTTCTGCCATGGTTTTTATGCTTTCTGGAAGTGTAAGAGCACCGCCAAAGAAACCACCTGCTTTTAGTTGGCATCTTGAACCTTTCTTTACAATCTGCGTGTTGTAGAAATTATATTCACCGTCTTTTAAGCCAGTAGTAGCCATTGAATCAGAAATAAGTGTTATCTGGGATGGTTCATAGAAACTGTAGACGAATGAAAGCATTTCTGGACATACATGCTCGCAATCAGCAATCAATTCTATAGCCAAGTCGCGATGAGAAAGAACATAAGTCAGAATGTTAGCTTCTCTATGATGAAGTGATGGCATTGCATTAAAAAGGTGAGTAACAACTGTTGCGCCAGCTTCTACTGCTTCTGCGGTTGTTGCAAAATCAGCTGCAGAATGCCCTAAGGCCACAACTACATCCATGGCTACTGCTTTTTTGATGAATTCAATAGCGCCAGGAAGCTCTGGAGCTACTGTTACTACCTTTATCAGGCCTTCTGCTGCTTCCTGATATTTTGTTAATAGTTCAATAGATGGATTTCTTAAGCAATCAACAGGATGAGAACCGCATTTTTCCTTGGAAAGGAAAGGACCTTCAAGATAAATGCCGTGAACTATTGGAAGAGCCTTGCGGGTTTTTATAACCTTAACAATATCTTTTATGGCTTTTAAAGTCTGTTCTTCTGTGCTTGTTATTATAGTTGCTATTACACCAGTCATACCTGTACAAAGCATCTGGTCAAGCATTGCGTTTATTTTGTCTGAATCTCCAAAAGAAAAATCCCAACCAAAACCACCGTGACAATGAGCGTCTATAATGCCAGGAAGCTTAAAACCATCTTCGGAGGATTCAACAAACTTGCAGTCCTGTGGATGAAAATAGTTGCTATCTTTCATAAAATCAGGACGATTTGTAGAAACTCTATATGCTAGTGTCATTATTTGCTCTCCCAAATTAATATGGCAATATTTTATATTTTTAATCTTAACTATGCAATATTTTTCTAAATTACTTTAATAGTAGTTTTGAATACGTAAACATGAGGTTATCTGTAGTGATTATCTTCTTTCCTCTGTTGTGGACTAAGATATTGTGGTTGAGTTGTTGGGTCTGCAAGATCTTCATTGATAAGTATCTCAATGATTTCATCGATCTGATAGGGTGATGATACGAAATTAGAGAATAATTCTCCCCATTTCTGGGTCTTGATTTTAAATTTTGTCCATTTGTAAAACCAGTTGTGGTTCTGACTACCACCAGCCACTATTCTTTTACGTAAAGCAACGCGCAGGCTTTTACCTGGAGCTATGGTAATGGGACCACGGTCTTCCAGCCAGTCTTCGTCGGTTTTGAATTTTCTGTGTATATGCCATGAGTCGGCTGTAATGGCTTCTATAACCAACGGATCGTTAAAATCATCATTGTAAACGTCAAGAAATTCGACAATGCTATAACGGCTGTAGCTTAATCTTAATACGTCAGCGCGGGCAATTACTCTAACTGGGGGAAGATAATGCCTGGCGTTTGCTGCTTCTGAACAAAATAATAGGATAAAAACTGAGATGAATAATGCTTTTAAGCTTTTAATATTCATGGAAAATCTCAATTCTTATCCCTTTGCTTCGCTTTTGCTACTTCAATTAAATGCTGGTTAAGAGCTAGCATTGACATCAGAAGTTCATAAGCCTCTGCTTTGTCCATGTCATCAAAAATACCTATTGAAATATTTTTTCGGAATACATGGAATTGGGCGTCTGTCATATGGCTGAGCAGCTTTAAATCTTTTCGGTGCTGCCGATTCATTGCTTCAAGCTGCTCAAGGGTTGGTTCTGGAACCTCAGTTGTCATCACCAAAGCTTAAACCCATATCCTGACGGGTTGCGCCTGTTTCAGATGTATTGGCTTTTTTGCGAGAAGCTCTTTTTACTATGAGCTTGCCTTTTCTGAAGGTTTCAGCAAGTGCCAGTGGAACTTTCATTTCTGATTCAACCAATTTGGCCTTGGCTTCCTGTTCTGCAGCTTTATTTTCTTGAGTCAAAGCTTCTGCTGTTGCTCTTCTGCCTTCAGCCCTAGCTTCGGCAACCTTTTTGTCTGCGATTGCCTGATCGTTCTTAAGGGCAGCACCAATGTTTCTACCAACGTCGATGTCGGCTATGTCGAGTGAAACAATCTGGAACGCTGTGCCTGCGTCAAGACCACAACTCATAACATGCTTTGTTAAAATATCAGGGCTGGTTAATACGGTTGAATGCTTTTCAGAAGAACCAATTGCTGAAACTATACCTTCGCATACGCGTGCCAGAATTGTATCTTCACCTGCGCCGCCAATCATGGTTCTAAGATTTGCTTTTACGGTAATATTAACTTTAACTTTGAGTTCGACGCCATCTTTGGCAACACCCTGAATTTCAGGAGCCTTTAAAACTCTTGGCTGAACACACATTTTTACTGCAGCATTTACATCTCTGCCTGCCAGGTCAATTGCAGCAGCCTGTTCAAAGCTGAGGTCGATACCGGAACTTCTTGCACTGATTAATGCCTGAACGACGTTTCCGATGTTACCATTAGAAAGATAGTGAACTTCTAGGCGGGATAGTTCTATGCCGGGAAGATTTGCTTTTTTGGCTTTAATATAAGTTTCTACAATTGTGTCAATGTCTACTTTTCTAAGCTTCATAGCAAAAAGCTGGGTAGCTTTAACTGGAGCACCAGCAGACATACACTGCATGTAAATGCCCCATGGTATCATTTTCAAACAATTGAAAAATACTATTACAAGAAATACTGCTAATATTATTATTGCGGTACTCATTGATAATCTCTATCCCCCTACATATTTCATTTAGATATATGCTAAACGAATTTTGTTTTATCTTCAAGTAATATTAATTTTTTTGTTGTTAAGGTGTTACTTTTCTGGCAGAGCAACTGGAACAGTTGGGGTAACTGTTTGTTCTGTTACCGTATTGGCCTTGGGTTGTTCCTTTGGTTGCTTTTCGGCAGTAGCAGTTTGAATCAGCATGATAGTGTATGCTATGTAGACAACAAGAAAGAATACACCTTCTTTTCTTGTTATCTTCATATCAGTAAACATGATAGGCAATAATACCAAAGCTGTAACCATCATTATTGGGATATGCAGTGAAAGCATATCTGGAGAAACCTGCAAGTAGCTCGATGCTGTTGCATTGCTCATAAAAAATGGTACTGCGGCGGCTGTTCCTACAATAGCTGTAGCGTTGAAAATGTTTGAACCAACTACATTGCCAACGGAAAGATCTGACTGTCCTTTCCTGGCTGCAACAACTGATGTTGCTAATTCTGGAAGGGAAGTGCCTATTGCTACCAGAGTAAGTCCGATTATTTCATCGCTGACTCCGAGGGCTGTTGCTATACTGACAGCACCTCTGACGAGACATTCGGAACCTGCAACCATTCCAACCAGACCACCGATAATACAGAAAATATTAAATGTCATTGTTGGTGGCTTTTCTTCTTCATTTTGTTCTTTAACTATTTTATCGGCTTCTTCGGATAGTTCTTCGGCTATCTTGCCTTCACGTTTGCCGATGATATAGCTCATTATATTGTAGGCTATAAAAATTATGAAAAGAATCAAGCCTTCAGATGGAGTAATTACCTTGTCGGTTTGAGCAAAAATCCAAAGCAGACCAGTTACGGCAATCATTATGGGAACTTCTCTTTTTACCATAGCCTTAGTGCAGTTAATAGGTAGAATGAGAGCTGTAACGCCAAGAATCAAGGCTATGTTCATTATGTTTGAACCAACTACATTACCAAGTGAGAGTGCAGGGTTACCCTTAATTGAAGAGTTCAGGCTAACTACGAATTCTGGAAGTGAAGTTCCTGCAGCTACTATGGTTAAGCCAATAACCATTTTGCTTACACCAAAATTGAGGGCAAGGTTGGAAGCGCCTTCAACTAATTTATCTGCAGCATATACCAACAGTGCAAGTCCAACAACACAAAGTAATAAGTCAATAAACATTGTAAGTTCCTTTTTGCTTTGTATAAAAAAAGAACCTAGTATAAACTAGGTTCTTTTGGGCTGGGGTACAGGGATTCGAACCCCAATAAGCAGTTCCAGAGACTGCTGTCCTGCCATTAGACGATACCCCATCGTCGCTCCGGGTTAACCCCTTGGCTTATGTTGCATATACTATCACTATAGATTTTTAATGTCAACTATTTTTTTGAAATTTTTGTGAAAAATGAAATTTTCTTTTCTCTTTCGGCTTTTGTTTTTTCATCTTCTTCTAGACTCTGATTAGTTCTGAAATAACCAATATGGTTTTCCCACCAACCATCAAGATGACCAGTTTTTTCAAGAGCACGTAGTCTCTGTTTTACTGTTTCATTTATTGGGGACTGTTGCTTATGCTCCCATGGAGTTGATGGAAGTGGGGTGAAGGTATGCATGTGAACTTTGATTGCATATTTATCAATCATTTCTTCCATGAAATCGACAAGTGCAAACTGTTCTTCTTCTGTTTCATCTGGATTTCCTACAATGAAGTCAACATGCGGCATGAAGCCATATTCCCTAAGAAGGGAAATAGCATTAATTGCCTGGTCTCTTGTATGCCCCCTGTTCATCTTTTTGAGCATTGCATCTGAACCGGTTTGAACTCCCATTACTATTGTCGGGTTTTTAAGGTAAGGAGTAACAAGCTCCATAACTTCTCTTGTAACGAAATCTGGTCTTACTTCAGATGGGAAGCTACCCATGTTGATTTCAGGGACGCCTGCGTCTGTAAGCATTTCGAGCAAGGCTTTCAATGCTTCAAGATTGGGACTTCTACCATCAGACCCATATGCAAATGCATTTGGAGCTAAGAATTTGATTCTTTTTCTAGTGGGTTTACGTTTGAAATATTCTTTAACAATATTTCTAATACAATCTAATGAACGATGTCTGAGGGTTCCATTATTCAATCTTGGAACTCCACAGAACATACATCCATATTTGCAACCGCGGCTTATTTCTATTGGTGGCAGATATTCTGTGATATCTGAAAAGCCAGGATATAAGTCCAGGTTTACATGAGCTTTTAAAGCATGATGTATTCCCGGGGTAATATTATCAGTAAGCCAGTTTTCGAGAAATTCCGGGAAAGCTTCTTCTCCTTCACCGACTAATACATGATCAAAACCGAGTTCTAGACATGGCTGTGGGGCTGAGGTAGGCTGTGCGCCACCACAAACAGAGGTTATATGGGCAAATTTTGTCTTAATGCTTTTAATTTCTCTGCTTACCTCCAGCATATGGGGCAACATAAATGAATAAACAAGCAGGGTCTTGGGATGCTCAAGGTCTTCTTCAGGAACTGGTTCTTCACTAACCCATTTAATAAGATTGAATTTATCCAACAAATCCTGTGAACAGGCGCCAAGAATAGCTCCTAGGCTAACTCGGTTGTAATTCTGAATTCTTATTATAAGATTGGGTTTATCGGTAGTCATAATTATTTCCAGTTTCTGTATGGTATTCGTGAAGATGCAACTTCTACGTTTTCGAGGTTGTTATGTGCTAAGAACATTTGCAGACTGTTGGTGGCCAGGTCGGTGTGCGGTGATGGACCAACAACAATGCGTTTGAAGCAATCTTTTGAATTAGCTGGTTTTAAAGAGAAATTAAGATAAGGTATGAGCGAGTAGGTGCCTTCGCGGAATGCCATGTTCTTTTCATTACCGTTGGCAGAAGAAATCAAACGCCATTCCTGCTCTTCAATAAAGCTTTCGTCTTTTATTACTGGTGCAAGCTTACAAATGCTAGAGTTAATTTCATCAAGCATTCTGCTGTGATCTATCATTGGTCCACTAAACTTGGTTATCCAGCAATCAATAAGATAATTTACCAGTTCTAATTGAAGATTAGGATTATAGACGCATGGCCATGCTACAAAGTTTTGTTTTTTGGCAATATTGGACAGTGATCTTAAATCAAAACCAAGAGCATAACCTTTGCCTTGAGCTGCGTAACCACGCCATTGGCTCAACAGGTCTCCTTCTTTACAGAAGGAAATAGTGAAAATATGACTCTGGCTCAGATTTTCCAGGTTGTGTCTGATTTCATTTAAAAGACTGCGATGATGAGGACTCTGTGACTCGCCGACAAGTCTGCTGAGTTCACTCTCCAAGAGCTTGAAGGTTAGAAAAACTTCGTTCTTATCATTAAGAAAATGAGCCTGGGTTGCCCACATAGAACGTGTAGGAATTATACCCAATATGCCTTTCTGAGTGGTGTAATGATAAATGATTTCCGGTGGCTTAGACGGGAAAACCTTTTTATATAAATATTTTTCAAAGTTTTCTAACATAATGGCAATCTCTTACATTTTGGTTAGTTTTGACAATCTGTCAACTGCTTTTTGTAAGGTTTCTTCTTTCTTGGCGAAATGGAACCTGATGAGGTTATTTACATCTTCTCTGAAGAAGCTGGAACCTGGAACAGCACCAACTCCTACATCTTTGGCCAGGCGAATACAGAAATCGTAGTCTGATTCACCCTTTTTGAGCCAGCGACTGATGTCTACCATTACATAGTAGGCACCCTGGGGATCGGTATAGGTTAGGCCAAGATTTTTGAGGCCGCCAACAAAGACTTTTTTCTTGTTTGCGTAGTCTTCACCAAGCTTCTGATAATATGAATCTGGCATCTGAAGACCAGCAATGGCTGCTTCCATGAGAGGGGCTGCTGCACCAACTGTTAAAAAGTCATGAACTTTTCTAACTCTTTCGATAATTTCTGCTGAAGCTAGTATATAACCTAATCTCCATCCTGTAATTGAATAGGTCTTGGAAAGTGAGTTACAAACTATTGTGCGTTCCTTCATGCCAGGCAGTGAAGCCATGTAAACATGCTTGTGAGGAGCATATATGATATGTTCGTAAACTTCATCTGTAACTATATAAGCATCATATTTGATTGCTAAGTCGGCTATTGTCTGGAGTTCTTTCCTTGTAAAGACTTTACCGCATGGATTTGATGGGTTGCAGAGGATTAGAGCTTTGCAGCCTTTTTTGAATGCATCTTCAATCAGGTTGGCATCAAAATGGAAATCAGGCGGAACTAAGGGAATGTAAACTGGTTCTGCGCCAGAAAGGATGGCATCTGCACCATAGTTTTCATAAAATGGAGAAAATACTGCAACTTTATCACCAGGATTAACAATGGTCATCATTGTTGCCATCATTGCTTCAGTACTTCCGCAGGTAATGCAGATTTCGCTATTGGGATCGTATTTTAAGCCAGAAAAATGCTCCTGCTTTTTGGCCAGTTCTTCTCTGAAATTTTGGGCACCCCATGTTATTGCATACTGATGGGGACCTTTGCCTGCTACTTCGGCTAATCTGTCTGTTAATTCTCTTGGTGGATTAAAATCCGGGAAGCCCTGAGAAAGGTTTACTGCATCATATTGCAATGATACACGTGTCATTCTTCTGATAACTGAATCTGTAAATGTGTTTGTTCTGTTTGATAAAGGTTTCATAATTGATTTTCTCTATTGGGATGAATGTTCGATAATTATAGCACAATAGTTGTTTTGATAAAAATCTAAAACGAAAAAACCTCGTTGATTTCTCAACGAGGTTTTCGGTGCCGGGAACGGGACTTGAAATCGACCTAGACCCCCGTCAGTATTGTCTTTTCTGCTTCAATGCTCAATTCTTTATACTATAATTTACTACAGAATACAATATTTTACTATTAAAATCTTGGCGACTTGACACAGTAATATCTTGATTAATCACAAACCTCAAAACTATCAAGACGGGTTATTTTAATACTTTTTGTTCCTTTCTTGGCAAGACCTTTTATTTTTACATCAGACTGATCAATGTGAGCGTCAACAGCTTTTCTATATTCAGATTTATTAAGATTCAACTCTAATTTTTTGTTGCCACAAGAAACAATAATTCTGTTTTCGTCACCAGAAGGATCTTTTGACGATAGTTCTGTAATTTTGCCTGTATCGTCTATATCAATAGAGTTTTTAATAAACTTACTAAGCTTTGAATTGAATTTTTTTAGCTTTTGAAGCTTCTCATCTTTAAAGCCTGTCATTCTGATTTTATTTTCAGAGACACCGTTTTTTATAAAAGAAAACTCTATTTCGTCTACATCACATTTTTCAAGAATAGAAGAGATATTGGCCAATATTTTAGAAGAGTGTTTTTGAAAATTGTTGGCTAAATAATCATCGTTTTCAATTGAATTATCACCATTAAAAATTTCATCGTTAACAAATCCGATAGCAGAAGAAATTTCATTCCCTACAGCATCTGAGTAGATTCTATTTGTAATCAGATTGCTTTCTTTGAGCAATTCATTTGAAGGAAGTTGAATTTTAATGATAAAACTACCTACTTCAGTTTGCAGAAATCTGCATTTCTTTAAATAGTTATCTATGAATTCATTAGAGGGTTCGGAATTATCAGTTTTAGCAACAAGAAAACTGGCAGCATTTTTTATTGCGCTAGTGATATTATCTAAAACATCTTTAAGACTGTTAACGGGAAATGTTCCATCGGAAGTCTTTTCGCCAATCATTCTTACTGATAATATTGTGTCTATAGCTTTAACCGTTTTGGATACTTCATGAGGCGAAATATCATACACTTCTGCTATAAAATTGATGTTTCTGTCTAATGATTTATCAAAATCAGTAAACTCAAAATTTGCAGGCAGACAGATTTTACATGGTTCTGTAAAACCAAGGTCTTCAGGAGCTTGATAAATAATCTTACGCTTGCCAGATTCTATTTTTAACCAGTTATGCTTATCAAGAAATTCGCATACTTCTTGTAATCTAATCTGTCTTTCAGTTAGCATTGGCATACTCCTTATACAATCTATCTACAATACCAATATCGACTTTATTATCTTTTTTCAATAAGATTGTTTTGGTCGACTCTTCATTATCCAACAAAGAAGCATTATCTTCTGCTAGATAATAATATATCTCTACTGTTAATAATAACTTCTTTTCATCTAATTGTAACCATTTTTCCTTTTCGTCAGGGAAGATTATCACGAATAAAACTAATGGATTATCACTAATCTGCTGACGCTGCTCGACAAGATCGTTGTAATTCTTTGATTTTAATTTATACTTAACACCTTCTTGTATTCTTGTTATCTGATTTTCCGTAGTGCTTTTAAGTTGTAGCCTGAGTCGGTCTGGAAGTTCTAATTGTCTATTCTGGTTTTTTCTGGAATTTCTTACACCATAACCTACAATGCTTAGATCTATACCATAGTCATTTTCTGAAGTAGAAATTCCATAACCATCAAAAGCAGCTATCATTCTAACAGCAGCTTTTGAAAGATTTTCTTTTATCATCTCTTCTGTCATATTATTCCTTGTGCTGTTCTGTATATATTTATATCCATTTTTTTTTGCAGCTGGATTATTTCAGGGATTTGGCGAGAGTGAGGAAGGCGGAGCGCTGGGCCGGGGTGAGCGAACGGTAGAGCTGCAGAAGTTCGGTTTCTTCGTTGTTGATGGAGCTGACTGTTGAATTGCCAACCTGATTGTTGTTGCTGCCTATCAGGATAGTGTTGTTGTTCCCAAAATTTTTAATATCAGTTGCATGAGCTGGATCCTCTTCGTCGGGTTTGAGAAGATAATCGGTTGTTACATTGAAATAATTTGCTATTTTCTGGAGATTTTCAGCAGAAGGAGTATTGCGACCAACTTTCCAATCAGAGAATTGTGACCTTTTTAGACCTAACTCTTCAGCAATTTTTGCGGCAGAAATACCATTTTTTTTTGCTTCTTCAAGAAGCTTTGCAAGCTTGTTTTTAAACATTTTACTAAACCTCAGTATAAAAATTTCAAACAATATATTAACAACGTTCGGAAATTTCTATACAATCTAAACCATAGGAAGGACAAAAAATCAAAAGCTTGGTTCCAGGTAAGAGAGGCGCCAACAAAGTAGATTTCGAGTCATTCCTGGACGCTGGCCTTGATTCCCCACAGATTCCAAGGTCAGCATCACCGACAAAACCCAATATTAAATATAAGACAACAAATGGTTTTGCGCAAGTAAAACCGTTTTTGTGGAAGAGCCTGAAAGTTTGGTTTATTGGGTCCAGACTTTCGGGCTCTTCCTTTTTAACAGAAGGAAGCTAAAAATGCCAAGACAAAAACATATCATAGACCCGGAAAGGGTAAGGGTCTGCCCCTTACTCAATATCTACGAGGCTTCGTGGTTCCTGGGTATCAGTGATGATTCTTTCAGGAAGATTCTCAAGACCGACAGAGGTAGAACCATAATCAACGGTGTCCTGCTGGATGGGTTCGAAAGACAGCTTCGCTTTAAGAAAGAAAACCTGATTCGGTATATAGAATCGCTTCCTGACGTTGCTTAAGTCCAAGATTCTCTGAGTTATCAGAGGTTCACGGCTAGGCCGGAGCCATTACCCGCGCCTAGCCCTTTAACGGGGTTTGGGAATACAGAAAGCTCAAGCCGGCTTCTCTGGGTGGTTCGAATCCACTGGCCCCGACTGCTTTACCAAATCAAATGGAGGTAAAAATGGAAGAACAAAACAATCTAGACCTTGAGAATGTAATGGATCAAATAGAAGGAAGCTACGAGGGTAGCATTGATATTTTTTCAGAATTGGCCAATAAAGCTTTTTCCGAAGCTTTGAAACGAGTTATTTCAACAGGCAAAAAAGGAAAACTAACCTTGGCATTTAGTTTAGAAAATATTGGTGATGGAAGAATTTCTATTACTGGTGACATCAATTCTAAACTTCCTGAACCAAGCCAAAAAGGCAAACTTTTTTATCACGACTTAAAAGGTAATTTGACGACAGAAGATCCAAGGCAGCCAAATTTACCGAATCTCAAGCCATTATCAAGAGTTTAATCTAATTGAGGAGTAAGTAATGCTAGAAAAATTTATTAATTGTTTATTAAAAATTTCCCGACCAGTGACAGTTAAAGATAGTTACAATAATGAATACATTTTCGGGCAAAATAACGACAGAGTCGATTATACGAGAATCCCAGCAAACCGGGCAGTCGAAAGGACTGTCTGCAATGTTGAATCATTCGCCAAGGCAACAGCAGACGAAATTTTGCAGAATCATAGCAGTCATAAGACGGTTATTTTCCAGAACGAAGGCGCAATTCTTTATACAGACGATTCTTTAGCCGATGACCAGAATATTTGGAGATTTACAAGAAAATACACAACTCTCTGGAAAGTTATTACTGCTCTTGTTGGTTTCGACAATCTAACACATAGAGATTTAATTAAAAAATTAGAATCAGTTAAGAATTATATTAAAGATTTTAACGAATTATATAATCAGATTCTAAAACTAAGAGCTACAAAAAAGATAAGCTTTGTTTCTAATCCTGTTTTTGCTGATGGCGAAAGAAGCGGTTCTTATGAATGGGAACAGAGAGTTAACGGCAAAGACACAGCCGAAAAAGCCAGTTGCCCGTCAGAAATATTTTTTAAAGGCAAAATCGTCAGAGGCTCAGAATCCGAATACGAATTCTCACTTCAAATAACACCAGTAATTGATGAAGAACGCGGTCAGCTTTTCTTTTCTCTCTGCATGCCTGGATTCGAAATGGTTTTGGACCAGATAAGAGAAGACGAATACGCAGATTATAACAAGCTGGTTGGTAATCAACCCAACTTATTGATTCTAAGAGATTACTAATATGAATCTTAACAGAGTAATCATAGCTGGCAATCTTGCCAGAGACCCCGAAGCCAGAAGAACGCCAAGCGGTGTTGATGCAACCTTATTCACAGTTGCCATTAACAGAGTCTGGAAGGATTCCAACGGCGAAATGAAAAAGAGTGTCATTTTCATCCCCATAGTAACCTGGCGCAGTCTGGCCATAACCTGCTACCAGTATCTGAAAAAAGGTGCGCCTGTTCTTGTCGAAGGCCGTCTTGAAGTTCGTGCTTATCTTGATAAAAATCAGCAGAAGCGCACCATAACCGAAATTATTGCTGAAAAGGTTCAATTCGGTTCAAGATTCCAGAACGGTGATCAGAAGGAACAGCCTGAAGCAATTCCAGATGAAACTGTTCCCGCCGACGAAAAGATAGTCGACATGAATGAAGACGGAAGCGCCAATATTTTCGATGAAGATGGCAACGTCATTCCCTTTTAAAGAAAGGTAAAACCCGATGAATTCTATAGAAAAGCCCAATAAAAAGGTTCTTGATATTATTGCTGAATTAGATAAACAGCCTGAAACCTGCGATAAAACCTATAATTTCGGTGTCTGTAAAATCAGACATGCTATTGCGGTCAGAGATTTTAAGACTGCCAGAGAACTGAAGCGGAAACCGGAACCAAACCCATGCTATGACTGTCAGTTGATTACAGACAAGTTGATTGAAGCGGCCCAAAAAGGCAAAGAACATGTTGACAAACAAAGCAATATATCTGCTGGCGGTAATGATTCTGCTGAAGCAGATGTTCAGAAGAAAATAGACTGCGAGAGTAAACCTCTGGTTTCGAAACTGGTCGAATCACCAGCCGAAAAAACCAAGAAAGAAGTGAAAGCTGCTGCTTTGCTGAATATAGAAAAAGTATGCCCGACATGCCAGAAGACTTTCGTTGCTACTTTCCCCAGGTCGAAATTCTGTTCAGTGGAGTGCAGGAACCGTTATAACAATTCCAAGAAATCTTTGGCCAAAAAACTGGCAAGGCGTGCCGCAGCCAAAGTAAAAGAAAATACTGAAAAAATCATAAAGACCGAAACTCCCAAAAAAGAAGCTCCTGTAAACAGCTTACCGACACCAGTCTATTTTGCTTCGCATGAACATGCCATAAAAATGGCCATCAGCCACATGCAGCGTTTCAATGACATGGTTGATCACATAAGTGATTCTCTTCCTGATGATGTTATCAGGCAGATTGCTGTTTATCTGTCTGACGATATTTACCACACAAGAAAAATGTTTGAAGAATACCATAAACAAATCACTGCGTAATCTTGGCAGAATGGCCTGCTGGCGCGAAACCCTTGAATCTCTTTATTAAGATTCCTTTCTTGATTGTGTTCACACCCAAGGGTAAAGGGGGCGTTCGATTCCCCCCTGGGCCAATGGCCTGCTCGGCGTTAAGAGCAAAATTGTGTTTGCCGGTTCCTCAAAACCGGAATGTAATAGCTAATTTAAGTCAGTTCCTGGTGTAATTGGGAACAAGCCTTGGCCCTTCCTTTGGGGTTCTCACAAGGCGCTGAAGGTTCGAATCCTTCGGAACTGATTGGATTTGTTGCTTGGCTTAACTTTGATTAAGCTCCCAAATACTTGTGGATAAGTCCATAAGCCTACCTTGAGCCTGTTCGCACAGGCTCTTTCTTGAGGCTGTTCTAGTCAGAGACAGGTGCTGTTGATGTATACGTATTCATTTCTCTTCAACAATCATCAGACTCAACACTTAATTCCTTGGCCTAACAACAGCATCCGAGAAGGTGCAACCCCTTCCAGCCTCACCGAGAGTAGCTACTCAAATTCATCCAGGAGATGAGCATGATTAATTACTTTGTTCACGATACTTTTTCTCATAATGATGAGAAACTTGAGTCCGTCTTATTCAGCAACAAGGCTGGCCTCAAAGGTTACGGACTTTATTGGTTATTGTTGGAGCTTCTGGCCGGAACACCTGATGGCAAATTGAAGCTTGATTATAACTACTTAGGCCGAAAGTGCAATTCTGACGCTTCAGCAGACTTGGTTAAAACTGTAATAAATGATTTTGGCTTATTTGAAATCGTAGAAGATGGCAAATATTTCAGAAGCAAAAGGCTTAGCCAAACTATTGAAGATGTTCACAATGTTAGCGAAAGAAGGAGAATTGCCGGTTTGAAAAGTGGAGAATCCAGAAAGAAGTCTGTCCTCTGTTCTCTGTCCACTGAACAAAAGTCAGACAATTCTTCAACAAATGTTAAACAAGAACCGAACAACAATTCAACAAATATTCAACAAGTGTTGAACAAGTGTTCGGCAAATGTTGAACAAGTGTTGAACAAGTGTTCAGCAAATGTTGAACAAGTGTTGAACAAGTGTTCAACAAATGTTGAACAAAGAAAAGAAGAGAAAAGTAAAGAAGATAATTCTATTACCCCCCTTAATCCCCCCAAAGGGGAAAAGGTTGAAGAAATTCTCTTGCCACCGACGTTGGATTTTCCAGAATTCAAATCAGCGTGGAAAGACTGGGTTGCTTATCGAAAAGAAAAGCGTCAGCCATTGAAAGCCTCTACGGTTAAAGGCCAGATTAAATTTCTTGCTGAGCATCCGGCTGAAGCAGTCGAAATGATTCAGCAGAGTATTCGCAACGGCTGGCAAGGTCTGTTTGAGCTCAAGGATTATACCAAAGCTCTTAGACAGCCAGTGATGACAAACAATCAGGAACTTGATGTTTATAAGCATTTTCTGGAAGGAGGCAAATGATGGCAAGTAAAAAAGCTATCTTGAATGCTTACGCTCGGATCAGTGCAAACTGTTCTTTGGCCAAACGTGAAAATCCTTCTGATTTGGCTATTCTGCTTGATACCTGGCAAGTGGTTTTTGAAGATCTTACAGACCTTCAGCTTGCTGTTGGTGTAAGACGTTTTCTGACTGAAGTCACTGAAGTGAACCGCAGCATGGTTATCAGTGCCAAGCTCAGAGAACTGGCATCACCTTCAAAGCTTCCATTCAACGAAAACGAAATTGTTGATGTGGCCAAGAGGCTTGTAGGTATTGGTATCTACAACCCTGAAGCCTACAAGAAACAGAAGGCGCTTGAAGACCCGTTGGCTGTTGAGGTTATCGAAAATTATGGGCTTGAAGTTATCAGAAACGCAGAAGTCGGCAACCTTTCTACTGTTTATGCCCAGCTAAGAAACGATTACAGGAACCGTTTCATGAAGCAGAAAACAGAATCCGAAAACAAGAAGCTTGCTGAGCTTACATTTCGACAGGAACAAAGCTTGCTTCTGGAGGCAAAGGCTGCATGACATTTCCCCATATCGACCCCGACTTTGACATTCACGAGCTGCACAAAACAGAACGCGAAGCTGAGGAAGCTAAGCGCAGGAAGGTTTTTGATACCTGCAATGCAACACTCAAGGCTGTTATTAATTGCCCGGTTCAGCCTGGTGCAGCCTGTCTTGAGTGTGGCAACGAAGAATGTTTTGAGGCTTTCAAGGCTCAGTGGGCGCTGTGGGGTATGACCATGGAAGAAGGGCTGGAGGCTTTCAGGCGTCAGCAGATTCATACCAAATGGGCGTTGATTGCCCAGAAAAAACGTTATGAACGATACATGGAAAAATACGCGAAGCGCGACCGCTTCGTTTACAAGAAAGGTATAGCAGCATGGTTACACATGAGCAGGCAGTAAAAGCCATAAAGATAGCTTCGTATTATGGCGAAACAAATCAGAGTATTAAGGCACTTGAGGAACTGGGTGAGCTTTCGCAGGTGATAGCAAAATATCTTACCAGTGGAACAGATAAATTTCCTGATTTCAGGGAAAGATTTATTGAAGAATCAGCAGATGTAATGCTGATGCTGGCACAACTCAACTCATTGTGGAACATAGATACTGAAGATATTTATAAAGTTATTAGCAGAAAGATAGACAGACAGATTACAAGAATCGAAAAGGAGAAGCGCAAGAATGGACAGATTTTCTTTTGAATATAAAGACTCAGCAAACGACATTAAAATCAAGATGACTTTCGAAGTTAGCAACATTATTCAGAGTGTTGCGACAGAAGAAAGAGTTGATATGTTTAAGATTGATGCTGAGTTCTGGCATGCAGGTGTTAAGTATAACAAAGACGAATTCGCAAAACATATTAACGACAAAGATTTCGACATAAAGAATGATTTTGGTTTGGGCTGTGAATTTGGATTTTTCTGCGGCGGAATAATTAAAATGCTGCGAATGAGAAGCGCAGCAGCAAAGAATCCTGAAATAGTTCAGAATTTAAGAGGAAACATAAACTAAAACGGAGGCAATAATGCAGGTAACAATCAAGAAATTAACAGATAAGAATCTTTCAGACCTTGCTTGCTCTTACACTGTCCATAAGCAGGTTGCGCCAACTTTAAAGAGTTTATACGAATGCGAACATTCACCAATCAGAACTCAGATCTTTATCGTCGAATTATTCGGAATCCCTCTTGAAGTTCGCGATCACTTAACACGTCATAAGGTCGGAATAGAATTTTTCTGCAGAAGCCATAGGGACGACAGAGGTGGTGGAGAAGCTGCCAGTGTTACATATGAAACTCTTACCGATATGCTTATTCTGGCCAATGCTCAGGCTTTAATTACTTTGGCCAGAAAAAGATTATGCAGCAAAGCTCACTGGAAGACCAGGGAAGTCATGCAGATGATTAAATCTGAAATGGCTTCAGTTGATAAAGAGCTCTGCGATAAGATGGTTCCTGAATGTTATTACCGTAATCATTGCCCCGAAAAACACAGTTGCGGCTTCTTCTGGGAAACAAAAGTTCGACCTTTAATCGAAATGCTTGAAGAAGATCCTGCACAAATTTCTGAATTAGTTAAAGGCGCTTTCTTCGTTAAAACTATTCCTTGCCCCTTCCTGGTCAGAATGGGAGGCGAATGATGTTTTTAAATATTGATATTTCGAGGGCTGACTTTAATCTGGCCAGTAGTGGTCTTACATTAGAGACCCAGCGGGATTATGACGATGTCGCAACCAGAAAGTATCTTGAAGGCGAACTCAGCAAAATAGTCGGCCAGATTATTCACAAGACTTATGCGCATTGTGCGCATTGCAAGAATGTTTTTATTAAGAAGAAATCGACACAAATCTACTGTCCGAGGTGCAAGAAATGAAAAGACATCCGACCAACAAAAGCATGGGAATCATTAAAAAGGTTGGCACCGGCAAAGTTCCTGGTAACAGGAATTATTGCGATGAAGACTGTCTCAACTGCCAATATGACGACTGCATAATCCTGAGTCGCAAGCGAGGTCAGCATTTTGCGAGCGTCATAAATGTCGCTCGCAAAATCAGCAAAGGATAAAAAATGGATAAACAAGCCTATCATCATAAAACATTGATTAAGAAAATATGTAAGTTTTGTGAATCTGAATTTTTTACGAATAAACCAGATAAAGAATTCTGTTCTTGCTCTTGCAGGGCAAACTATAAATACGGAGAAAATAAATGACCAGTGATCGTTACCAGTCAGAGGAGAGAACAATGACTCAGGAACAGTATGACCGAATCGCCTATGCTTGTGAAAACGGCGACTTAACAGAATTTAATAAACTTTCAGAATCAGAAAAGGACTACTTCAGGAAGCATTTTGAGGAATGGGAAGGCAGACACTGTGTCTGCTGTGGAGCGAGAAAAGAAGGTGCAAGATGAACAATGCTTGAGATTAAAAAATTAGATACTATTCCGGCGGGATGGGTATTTGCGAAAGCAAACCCGAATTGTGCACCAAAAGGTTACGTTCTTGCGACAAACGGTGAAAGTCTTTTCAGCGGCAAATATGAACACGCCTGGATAAAAGACCCTAGAGGCGTTTTACTGCAAAAAGCAGCACGTGAACAGATGAAATTGAAGTTATTGGCCGATATCCGGCAGGATATAAGTGTTTGCGAGCTGGAAGGCACCGATTACAAGGAATACCTTAACGAAATCAAAGAGATTGTTGATAGTTTTTTAAAAGGGAAAAATACAAATGACAGAACAGGAGAAAATCCAAAGAACGATTAAACGCTGGCTCAATACAAGAGTCGCTTGCGAAATACATTGGGACAGAAAAACGAGAGTTAAACAGAATTACAGGAAGAAAGATAGGGGTGCGAGATGACATTTAACAAGAAAAATTATACGCAAAGGAAGATGGAAACGATGACGAAAGATGAACAAGCTAAATGGGAAATAGAATGCCTGAAATATACAAAACTGAAGGAGCCAGTCAATGGCACAGATTCTCAATGATTACTATAACTTCCAATTCCTGATGGCGATGATAGACATGATTAAGGTCTTTGGCTCAATCTTATTGGTGGCCTATTTCATCGTTGACTTAGTGCGAATAATCTGCAAGGAGTTTAAATTTCTCAGACGGTTATGATTCGGCCGTCGCTGATCTGCAAGATATGCTCGACGAACACAAAAAATAAACCAAAGCCCCCTTCGACTGAAGAGGGCTTTGGATTTGCTTCAAGAGAATATTTTTATTATAATAACTGCAAGGAGAAAACATGGAAGATACTCAGTTAAAATATTATTATGAAATGTTTGATATGAAAGCTCATCTGATTTACTATTCTAAATGTCTTAATTGGTGTAAGTCTCTTGATACATTTTCCCAGATATTAGTGACTATTATTACAATTATAGGAATTTCTGCCATTCAGATGAAATATAGCAATTCAGAAATGTGGTTTTATATTTCTATAGGAATACAGATATTTTCCTTGGTATTATCGTTATTTTTTAATTATAAAGATAAAATAGTTCAGTTAGAATTGCTTTTAAGGGAACTTAATATTTTGTTCTTAAAAATGTCTGATGACTGGCATAAGGTATCAAATGGGGAATTGACTAGTAATGAAATTCATAAGCTTTGGATTGATTTTAAATCTAAGAATGATTCATTAGAGGCGCCATCAGGTATTATAGGTTTTTTCTGGTATTTGAATTCGGCTGAAAAACAAGCCAATATTTATTTTAATAAATATTATGTGGAGCCAACAAAGAATGAATGAAGATAAAAGAAAACATATTTCAAATCGTGGCATGCCAGTTATTGTCACAAAGCCGCAATTGCCAAAAGTTAAACCACCAAAAGAAGAAAAGAAAGATTAAATAACAAAAGCCCCCTTCGGTTGAAGAGGGCTTTTGGTGTTATTTGGCCAGATAGGCTTCGATGGCAGTTTTTATGATTTGCGCCTGGGAGGCATTTTCTGAAGCGCATTTTTCTCTGAATTGTTGAACTAATTCTTTTGGTAGTCTGACAGAGACAGTATCATACGTCTTTGCATTGTATTTATTAATGGCTTTTCTGTTGGAGGCTGGAATTGTCATTTTATTACTCCGAAAAGATTATTGTCTTTGATGAATTTTTCTACTTCTTTAATTGTCTTGCATACATCTTTGGGGATGTTGTAAGAAACCTGAAACGATTCAGCCTTGCTGGAAGCTGTCCATGATTTTTTATTTTCTTTAATAGAAATGTTCTTGTTGTTAGTAGTAATAGCCTTCATAAAAATCTCCTTTGAAATAAAATCATTATATGCTAGAATCACTACCGGGACTTACGTGAGGTCGTATCTCACTGCCCGGTTTGGCTTAAGCCTTAGTAGACTTGCTCAGGGTGATTGTTATTGTCACTCTTGAGACTGCATCGCAATCCTTCAAAGCTTGCTTCAAGTCTTCTAGGGCTTTTGTTATTTTATCCATTTCTTCACCTCCTTTCGATATTATAAATATACTATACTGCGTGCAGTATGTCAATAAATTATTTTATTTATTTTTTTATTCTGGAAAATGAATGCCGAATAGGGTGGCTTCTTGGTGGAAAGTGGAAAATTTAATGCTTGTTTTTGGTTTGATTTTATTTACCGTCTGTGCTAGTTAGAGGGTGAAATGTGTAATAATCTTAGAGCATTAAAAACAACCACACTGATAACGCTTAATTCAAATATCTAAAAATGGAATTCGTGTGGATATTTTTTGAGGAGGTAAAAAATGAGAAAAAAAGGAAGAAGAACAAATAATTCTGGTAATTTTAACTGGCGTAAAAATAAACTTTATATTTATATGTCAGAACCAAAATTCAAAGGTGATAGAAGCAGGAAACTGATCGGTATCGCCAGAACGTTATCAGAAGGTGAAGATATTGTTTTGAAATATAAAAGGGACAACGGAATAATAGTTTCATCGGCAGAAGCCAAAAAGACAGTAGAAGAATTCCTGGAAGACTGGTTGATTAAATGTCAGGGGAAGCAGGCTCTGACAACATTGGCCCATTATCGTCATAATATTGAAACTAATATTGTGCCATATATTGGTGAAATCAAACTGCATATGCTTAAAAGCGATGATATCAATAATATGACTGCGAAGCTTTATAACAGAGGATTATCCAAGAATACTATTTCTTTGGTTGTGACTATTCTGAACACTGCTTTGAATTATGCGATAGATTGCGATTGGATAACAAAGAATGTTGTCAAAAAAGCAAAGAAACTAAAAGCAGATCCAAGAAAAAAGATTATACCGAATCGTGAACAGTGTGCTGATTTAATCAAGGAATTTATGAAAGAAAAGGATTATAAGATTCCTTTGTTATTCTGTTTGCTGTTAGGCCTAAGAAGAGGTGAAGCATTAGCTGTTAAATGGGAAGATATAGATTTTAATAGCAATTATTTAAAAGTTAATAAGCAAGTTGTTTATGAGGAAGGCTGCACTGTCATAAGAAAACCAAAAACCAATAGCTCAATAAGAAATATCCTGATGCCTCAGACGCTCAAGGAAGAATTGATGAAGGTTCCAAAAAACGATAGGTTTGGTTATGTTGTGAAGAGCAGTAAAAGAAAACTATATACATTCTATCGTTGTTTTGCCAGAATCTGTAAGCGATTGAATTTAAAGAATATAACATTACACTCATTGAGGCATGCCAATTCATCTTATTTACTTAATGGTGGAGCTTCTCTTGATTCTGTCTCAAGGCATCTTGGTCATTCAAGTATAAGAGTCACTGGCGATATCTACGCACATGAAATTCATGGAACTCAGGAAAAGGAAGCAGCAATAATAGATAATTTAGTAATTGATAGCTTGTCAGATGTCGAATAATTTTGTAGAATGAAATAAGAACAGGCTTATACATCAATTGATGTATGTTCTTTAAATGTTTCATGCACACCTTTGGTGAGTAAACGGCAATTCCCAGCGTTTACTTAGCCACTAGGCCCCTCTTTTGATGAGGGGTAGGGGGTAGTGCGAAAAGTGCACGGGTCCTCCGGCGATTTTCTTTCCTTGAGGGTCGGGCGCACCACAATTTTATCACGGTCAGAGTCTTTTCACTCTAATACCGTGTTTTAGAACTGGGAATATCAAATTGGCAAAATTAACAGTTGGCGCTAAGGTTATTGCAAATTTTTTTGGTATAGCAGAACGAACAATAAGAAGCTGGGTCCAAAAAGGTATGCCTCGTGTAGCTGATGGCGTTTATAACCCTAATGATTGTTTTGAATGGTGGAATGAATTTTTTAATACCGGCTCCAGAAAAAAAGGAAGTGGCGATGGTGAGGACGCCGAAAGCTTCGAAGATGTTAAGGAAAGATTCTGGGCTGCAAAAGCCGGGAATGAAGAATTAAAATTTGAAAAAACCAAGGGTAAGCTTGTTTTAAAAGAAGAAGTTGAAAAAGAAATTGCTGAGCGTTGCGCTGATCTGAAAATTTCCATGCGCGCTTATAGGTTTAGACTGCCTCCGATTCTGGAAGGCAAGAACCGCGAAGATATGGCTCAGGAAATTGAGAAAGAAAATAGAAGAGTTTTCTCAGCTTTCTGCAGAGAAGGAACATTTTTCCCAAAAGGCATTGAAGAAGAATTAGAAAGACAGGAAAAGAAAGAAGCTGCTGCCAGGAAGAAAAAAGCACCAAAAAGAGGTGCAAAATGAGCTATAACTTTTTTTCTGATAGTGCTATAGAAGCCCTGACATGGCCTCCTGACTGCGGGGTGGTTGAATGGGTTGAAAGCCATAGAGTCATAAGCAAAGGTTCAGCAGAGCCAGGACCCAAAAAAATAAGCAGAACCCCAAACCTAAGAGCGGTTTATGAATGGTTTGGTGATTATACTGTCAGGGAAATTACATGTCAGAAGCCGGCTCAATGCGGATTTACCGATTTGATTGTAGATTTGATTCTTTGGATTTGTGATAATGATCCATCACCGGTTGCTTTATTTTTAGCAGATAGAGAAACTGCCAGGAAAATAATGAAGTCTAGAATAATACCTGCTCTGACAGCAATGGGTAGAATAAAGGACACTGATAATACCAGAAAAAAAGAAGCAACAAGATTTGAATGTTCTTTATCAAACGGATTTTATCTGATAGTCGGCTGGGGGTCGTCTATTGCCCAGACTGCTTCAATGTCTTTCAAATATGTTTTTTGTGACGAAATTAATAAGCCTGGTTATGACGTCAGTGGCGATGAAGGTAATACTTTGGGCCGTTTGCGCGAAAGAATGGAAACATATCCTGATTCAAAGTTTATTAAATTTTCAACACCGACAACAGATGCTGGTCGAGTAACCAAAGAATTAGAAAAGGCTGATGTTGTGTATGATTTTTGTGTGGCCTGTCCCGATTGTGGCGCTAGGCAACCACTTACATTTAATAATGTAAAATGGGACGGTGGCCACAATGCTACGACTGCTCAGATTGAAGAAACAGCAAGGTATGCCTGTCCTTTCTGCGGTTCTCTTTGGACTACTGCGCAAAAAAATATTGCAGTAGAAAAAGGCGTTTTTATACCAAGAGCAGAAGTTAAGAAACCAAGACATATTGGCTTGCAACTGCATAGACTTTCAAGTTTATTCAAGGGTGGTTTCCTTGAAAATATGATTGATAGATGGTGCAAAGCCCAGGAAGAAGGACCATCTGAAATTCAGAATGTAATCAATTCTGTATTTGGAGAGCCATGGGTTAATAGAGTCACAGCGCCAGACAGTGAACGTCTCAGGATTCTTCACACATGTATAGCAGATTATTCGCCAATGACTGTTCCTGAGGAAGCTATTGCCTTGGTTATGGGCATCGACGTTCAACAGACAGGTTTTTGGTTTAGAATCAGAGCTTTTGCCAAAGACCTTACTAGCTGGTCAGTATATGAAGGCTATGTAGCCGACTGGACAGAATTAGAAAATGTATTATTTGCAAGCTATGATGGTAAATCAATAAGCAGAGCCCTCATAGATACAGGTGGCACCAAGGAAACAGGTGCTATTATAAGCCGAACTGAAGAAACCTATAATTTTATAAGGCAGAATCAACATAGAGGCGTTAGGCTGATGGGTTCCAAGGGATCATCTGCTTCTATGCCAAATAAAATTAAAGTAGGTTCACCTCTGGATAAGACTCCATCTGGTAAACCAATTCCTGGTGGTATAAGAATTGTTCAAATTAATACTGACGTTTTCAAAGATCTTTTCTGGTGGCGAGCCGAAAAAGCAAAATCAGGCGAACCGGGAGCTTTGTATTTTCATAATGAAACTCCGGACTGGGTTTTTGAACACCTGACGGCAGAAGAGAAAAGAATCAATAAAAACGGTTCAAGTGACTGGGTAGCAACAAAAAAAGACAACCACCTGTTTGACTGCGAGGTGCTATGTCTTGCTTGCGTTGATAATGAATTCTTTGGTGGCATCAGGGCTGTAAATGCCGTTTCAAATATGCAGACAAGAGTTCAGGCAAGGGCTGAAGTTGTTCAGAGCAGAAGAGTTAAAGGCCCAAATCCATATACGGAGGGAATAGAATGAATGTTATGCAGGCCATTCTGCTGATTAAAAAGGTTTATGAGCTGGGTGAGAAATCTGTTGCTTTTGAAAATAAACAGACCAAATGCCCTGTATGCGAATTTTTGCAAGTCTACGAAGAAGGCTCAGTTCAGGTAATTACTACAAGGGGCGCAATCAGATATTGTAAATGCAAAAAGTGTGGAACTTCTATAAAAGCTGTTCTAGTGCAGAAAAAAGAAGAAAATCAAAAAAAATTATCTAGTAAAGTACTAGATTTTGTGACAGAGACACCAAAAAACATTAAAAGAAAAGGTGTAAGAACATCAAAAACTAAAACAAAGAAGGAAGAAAAATGAGTTTATCTGATTTACAGGCTGAATTAACCGCTTTGAAAGCTGCAAGGGATGCAATCCTGAGTGGTGCTCAGAGCTATACGGTTAATAATCAGACTGTTACCAGAGCTAATCTCAACGACATTTTCAAGCGTATTGATGTTGTTGAATCCCGTATTTCTTCTATTCAGCGTGGCCGTGGTGGTCACAAAAAGGCACCGATGTTCGGAGCTTAAAAATGCTTTACGATTTTACTACAAAATTAATAGCACGCTTCATTGGTTTGGTTGCACCTGGTTATGCAAAAAAATATTTGCACAACCAGATGATTTGCCGAATGTATGAAGCTGCAAAAAATAATGGCGCTAATAGCAGATTCAGACCAGCTAGTTCTTCAGGCGCTCAGGAAACTTCACAATCCTGGCAAAGTGTCACCGACAAAATAAGAGCGTTAGACCGAGATAATTCCCATGTTGCCGGTATGCGTAGAAGATTTGTTGCAAGTCTTGTCGGAGAAGGCGCATGGCCAAGACCGAAGATTCTTAAAAATAAGGCAATCGACCGTTTTGATTATGATTCTGTATTGAACAACGATATTCTTGAACGCTGGGAACTTTGGGCAAGAGAAGCTTGCGCAAATGGCGATTCAATTTATCAGCTTCAAAGAATAGCAGCTTCCCATTTCTTTATAGATGGTGGGTTGCTTATTCGCAGAGTTGTTATTAAAGGCAAGCTGAGGCTTGAACCGATTGAATTCGACCAGTTAGACCGTTACAAAGATATTGATAATGGGAAAACCAGAATCGTAGACGGTAAGGAACTAGATGAATTTAACCGTGTTGTTGCCTATTGGATTAAGCCGAGACACCCTGCCGAATATGAAACTGCTTCCAAAAGAATACCAGCGGAAGATGTAATTGATCTGTATGATAGAGAAAGAGCTTCTTCTGTTTCCGGTATCAGCAGACTGGCATGCTCAACCATGAATTTTTTCAATATCGGTATGTATAGAGCCGATACAATGAAGCTTGCCAGAGTAGGCACCGGTTTTGGCGTTTTTGTTCAGACAGAATATCCTGAAGATTATTTTGCTGATAACGATGAAACTGATCAGGATGGTAATGTTTATGATTACATTACTCCTGGCGGTATTCATTATTTGAGACCTGGCGAAACTGTTGCTCAGGTAAAGCCGGAAAATCCTGGCTCCAATTATGCTCCGTTCCTTAAAGCAGAACTTCAGTCGGCTTCAGTTGGCGCAGGCATGTCCTATGAATCTGTAAGCAATGATGGAAGCAACACTAATTTTTCCGGTGCCAGACAGATGTTATTATTTGAACGTGCAATGATCCGTTACACCTTTGCTATTTTTGAGGAAAAATTCTACAGCAAAATTTATGAATGGTTTATAGAGCATGAAATCTATTTCAACCGTTTAAGAATGCCTAACTACGAAAAGAGCAAGGCCCATTATTTAAGAGTTTCCTGGTCTAGACCAAAAACAGAATGGGTAGACCCGTTGAAAGATGCTAATGCTGCTAAGACAGAAATAGAAATGGGTGCAAACACATTAACGGAATTCTGTGAAAACGCAGGCAGAGATATTGAAGAAGTAGTTGCTACCAGAAAGTATGAACAAAAGCTTTTTAAAGAAGCTGGATTATTTATAGAAGAAAGTAGGTTAAAAAATGATAACTCGGAAATTAATTCAGGATTCTCCGAAGAAAAACCAACTGATGGTCAGAAGTAGCATTGGATTCAATCTTCAGACTTATCGCGAAGACGATGATTCTGTAGAATTTGTGCTAGCTACAGAAGAACCTGCTGAAGTATGGGATTGGGGAAGCTGTGACATAGTTAAAGAAACTCTTGTTTCTACTGGGGTAAAGCTTCCGAAAAATCGTCAGATTCCTCTTTTGGATAGTCATAACCGTGATGGTATTAAAAATATTCTGGGTAGTGTTCGTGATTTCAGAGTAGAAAACGACCAGGTTATAGGCCGTCTTTACTTCTCTAAGAAAAAAGAAGCTCAGGAAGCTTTGCAGATGATTAGGGAAGGCCATCTTGATTCAGGCTCAGTTGGTTATATCCAGACTGATTCCGTATGGATTGAAGATGGCAATACACTGGTTCATGAAGGCAGAACATATAAAGGTCCGTTGCTTCTTACCAGGGGCTGGAACCTTAACGAATACAGCCTTGTTGCCATTGGCGCAGATCCAAATGCAAAAGCAAGAGAATCTGCTCTTAAAAACGTAACCGACAGCCAGTTGGCTGTTAATGAAGAAAATTCAGAAACAAAAGGAGAAAATGTCATGGGTGAAAATGAAAATGTAACCAAGACAATCGAACAGCCAGCAGTCAACGTAGCAGAAGTTGAACGCAAAGCTGTCGAAAACGAACGTGCTCGTGTTTCCGCTATCAGAGCAGTATGCGAAAAGCACAACTGCTGTGATATGGTAGACACTTTTATTAACGGTGGCTATACCGTTGAAGCTGTTAATGCAGCAGTTCTTGATGAACTCGCAAAGCGCTCTGTTCCAGTAGCTACAGCTAAGCCAACACTTACAATAGTTGCTGAAGAAAGGGAAAAGTTCATTGATGCAGCTTCAGATGGTTTGCTTTTAAGAGCTGGCCTTAAGATTGAAAAGCCGGCCGCAGGTGCTGAAAAATTCAGAAACTATGGCTATGAAAATCTTGCAAGGGTTGTTCTTCAGAGACACGGCAACAACAATATTCTTGGCAAACTAGACACTCTTAGTCTTGTAATGAGAGCTGGTGCTCAGGCTTACGATGAATTTTCCAATATTCTTGATTCAGCTATCAGAAAGTCAGTAAGAAAAGGCTATAAAAGCGCTCCTCAGACCTGGAAATTGTGGGCTGAAAAAGGCTCCCTTGGTGACCTTGAACCAACAATGAGAACTGGTCTTACCGATATTCCAGAACCTGCTCTTTATCACGAAGGCAGTGAAATTGAATATACAACAATCGGCGATAAAGGTGAACAGGTTCAGCTTGGCACTTATGCTAACAAGCTTGTTCTTACTCGCAGAGCTATCCTTGCCGACGATTTGAATCTTTTTAGTAAAATTTCACAGATTATCGGTCGTAGATGTGCTCAGAAAGCCGAATCTCTTGCATATAACGTTCTCACTGCTAATGCTAACATGAGCGATAGCACTGCTTTATTCCATGCTACTCATAGCAACCTTCTCGCTGGTGGTGTTCTCAGTAAAGATACTCTTGCTGCTGCTTATGCCTCTATGATGAAGCAGACCGACGCTAATGGCTCTAAACTTGCTCTCACTCCAAGATTTTTAATTGTTTCTCCTGACGATGCAAATCTTGCTGAAGTTCTCTGCACTGCTCAGAACGATGTAAGTTCAATTGTTACTCTTGGTAACACAAACTTTTTCAAGAATCACGGTCTTATTCCAGTTGTTTCTCCATATCTTGCTCAGTCTGACGGTTTCTTCCTTGCCTGTGATCCAGCTGACGGTTCAACCGTTGAAGTTGATTTCCTTGATGGTATTGAAGGTCCGACAATTGAAATTAACGAAAATGACAAGGATATTCTCAGCAGAAGCTGGCGATATTACTTCGATGTAAGCGCCAAAGCCATCGACTTCCGCGGTCTCAATAAGACACCTTATCTGTCTGCATAAGGCCCGATTCCTACAATGACTGCAGGCTTAATGCCTGCAGTCAGTAATTAATCAAATAGAAAGGTTAAAAGAATGAAGAATATAATCAGTGATGGAAAGATAATTAACTACACTAATTCAACAGGTTCCAAGATTAACAGCGGTGATGTTGTTGTTCTCGGTAAATTCTGCGGCGTAGCTGTAACAGATATAGCCAACGGAGCAACAGGTGCTGTTTCTGTAGAAGGTGTTTTCGACATTGAAAAGAAAACCAGTTCAGACACAATGGCAGTAGGTGACCATATCAGCTATAACTCCGGCGTTGTTAAGACCGGTACTGCAGGCGTTACTATCGGCAAGGATGTTATTGTCGGTTATTGTGTCAAGGCTTCAACTGCAACAGATGAAACCGTAAGAGTTAAACTCGGCTAATATTGAAAATGTCTCTGCTGAGTCTGTATGATCCTGTTTTTCCTCTGTATTATATCTTAGAACCTCCATATAACACAGCGGAAGAAATTGCAGAAACTATACAGGAAGCCATAGACAAAGCAGAGGCTTTTTCTGAAAGGCAATTCAATGAGCTTCAAAGAACAGATGGCTGTGGACCTGGCTGCAATAATGAATGCTGACGAGGTGTCAGAATCCGTTAAATATGTTTCAGGTTCAACTTCTACAGACATTAAGGCAGTCTTAAATGTTGAAGGTCAGCAGAATCTGGATTGGAGTGACGGCAATGCCATGGAAGCTTCTGCTGTTATTCCAAAACAGAGTCTGGCATCTGCTCCAAAACCTCATGATGCTTTATATGATTCGAACAATCGTCTTTGGTATGTAAGTTCAATATCTAGCGAAGACTGCGTAAGCTGGAAAGTCTCTTTGTATTCAGAGGTAAAACTGAAATGAAACTCTTGCTAAAAGCCGAGGGACTTAACGAAATTCTTGAAGACCTGCAGAAAATCGGCAGGCAGGGCAGGACTGTCATGGGCCAGGCTCTTTCTGACACTGGAAAAAGAATCGTTAAATTCCTGAAAGCTGAAAGAAATGCAGGTGGTTTTGCGCCACTTGGCAGAGTGTCTCAAATCAAGGGGCACAGAAAGCCATGGGGTAAGGTTAAATTTATCTCTGTCAGATATAAGAAACGAAATGACCAGATTGTGGTCACAAGCAAAGGTTTAAACAAGAAGATGGAAGAGGGTGGGACAGTAACAATTTCCCAAAGATTCAGAAAATTCTTGGCTTATAAAGGTATTTATTTAAAGAAGAGCTCTACAGTATTGAGAATACCTGCTAGACCATTGTTTAAACGCACTTGGGCAAACCATAAGGATGAGATTCTTCCAATCTTCCAGGAAAGATTGATTTATCGGATCAATAGATTTACAAGAAAGCTGAAATTTAAAAATGGCAACCAAAACGCTTAAAGATATCTTTGATATTTTAATCGCAGAGCTTACTGCCAATGTAGCACTGACAAGCTGGTGTCAGACTAATTTCGGTTCTCTGCCTGTAATCAGATTCGGTATTGATGAGAATGATATCCCGGAAGCGCCAAACGCTTTGGAAATTCACCTTATACCAGGAGCAAGAAGCAGAACAAGACAGTTCTCTTACAGAAGCTATGGATTGAATATCCATGCAGTTATTAACAAGTCAACTGTAAGAACACCCGAATTAACCAACGCTTATGTTCTGGAAAGCATTGAATTTATAGATCAATTTATTTCCTTGATAGAAGAAGCGGTTATTCCTGTTCTTAACAAAAATTCAATAATAGTCACCCCGACGGAAGGCGACGAAGATGCAGTAGGTTATCCCTACGCAGTTGCTTGTTTAAGCTACATTCTTGAAGTTCCGTCGCGATTACCATAACAAGGAGAAAATAAAATGGCATTATTATTTGCTAGGAACCAGGTCGTTTTGGCTAAGATTGAAACAGTTAGAGGCACTGACGCAGCACCAACAGGAACAAACGCTATTCTTTGCGAAGTAGTTAACCCCACAGTTGATGGTCAGACTCTGGAAAATAATGTTGTCAGGGCTTCTATCGCCCAGCAGCCAACCAGATATGTTAACAAGACAGTGAAGGTTACAATCGTTGTAAGAGCTAAAGGTTCGGGCACAGCAGGAGTTGCTCCGGAATTTGCAAGCCTTCTTAAATGCTGTGCTATGAAAGAAACTCTCGTTGATACTGAAGGTTCTGAAGCGGCCAAATACAAACCGTGTAATAAAGATGCAGACATGAATACCTGCACTATTTACATATACAAAGACGGTCTTTGTGTTAAGGCTGTTGGTTGTATGGGTAACTTTAAATTTGACGGGAAGTATGGAGAATATCCATCTATTACATTCGATATGGAAGGTATCTTCTCGAATGCTGTTGACGCAGTCAACCCAACACCTACATACGATTCTACCGAACCCGTTGAAATGAAAAACGAGGGCTTCACTTTTGGCGATTGGACGGACGCTGTTGCCAGGGATTTTAGTTTCGAAACAGGGAATACTCTTACTTCAAGAGGAAACATCAACGCTGCTTCTGGTCTGATGCCTTATGTTATTACCGCCAGAGCACCGAAATGGAATTCAAATATCGAAGCTGTTCTTGAAGCGACAAATTCTTTCTGGGCTGATTACATGAATAGAAATACAGTTGAATTAAGCTTTACGCACGGCACAGTCGAAGGCAATATTGTCGAATTTTCTGCGCCCAAGGCAAACTTTGACACACCGAGTTTTCAGGAAGAAAATTCTCTGAATATGTATGGCCTTTCTGGCCAGTTGCTTGAAGATTCAGGCGAAGACGACTTTGAACTAATTTTCAAATAAGGAGAATTGAATGCAGTCGAATGGATGGTTTAAACTTAACGATAATGGCTTCGGCCAGATAACTATTGAAATCGGTGGCAAAAAAATTCCGTTGAGATTCACTGTGTCTCAGCAGGAACGCCTGCTTGAGATGCAGGAAAAACGAGAGAACGAAAGAGAAGGCGGTATCGAAAATAAGAATATTCTTAAAATTCGTGCAGAAGAAGATTTGGATACGTGTCATATCGCTTTAAACCCTTTGCCAAACAAAGAAGAATTCAGTAAGGACGATATTAGCTTATATCTGGACCTTGATCAGCAAAGATTACTAGCCTCCGTCTGGATGACGAGAAAAGTGCTCAGTCCATCAGCCAGTTCAATCAACGCTGATTTAGAAGCCTCGTCGAAAACGGGAAACCGATAAAGCCGGACAGGGCGAAGCAAGTTGAGAATCATAATAAATTGATAGTAAGACTTTGCCGAACCCTTCACCGGCTTCCGGATGAAATAAGAAGTCTGGAAGCTATAGACTTTCAGATGCTCATAGAGAATGTATTCGAAATACCCTACATTGATGAGGCTTTTTACAGGGGATTCTGCGGTGGCGGTTCCAAGAAGTCTGACAAAATAGCAAAACCAGATACCTCACTGGTGCGCAAAGCGACTATTGAGAAAATTCTGAAAGACAAAGAAGCAATAGTTAGTGATTAGCTATATGCTTTATGAATTTATCCAAACCGCAGAAAATTCTTATAAGCATATACAAAGCGTAAAAAATCAATAGACCAATCAGGAGTAGATAAAATAATCCAATGCTATAGCGGGTGCCAATTATTATTGTTGAAATAATAATTATTCCTAAAGCAAAAATAAGCCCCAGAACTATATTTTTGTTAAAAGACCAAATCGAAACGAGGAATCCGATAAACGATTTTAAAAATACGAGGGAAATAACACCGCCTATTGCATAGACAGTAAACTTTATTGAAGTTGTCGCTTCCAGGTTCTGATTCAGTATATACACGATACCTATAAAACTGAGTATTGCATAAATAGTGACAGCTTCCATATCTACTTTCGGGTCTTGGTTCATTTGATCACCTCTGAGTAAATTATAAACAAAAATGGTTAGAAAGGCAAATTAGTCATGAGCAATTTTAAGAATGCTAATATAGCTATTGCTGCTGATGTAAAAAATGCAACTTCCGAAATAGAAAAACTCTCCAAATCAATGGGTGAGTTGAATAAATCTGTTTCGGACAGCAAAAAGCGCATAGAAGAATCCTCTTCTGCATGGACTTCTTCCGCCTTTAAATTTAATCAGTATGTTCAAGCCATCAGTATTGCTGGTAGCACCTTAAAATCGGCAATGGATTTCGGAAAAGAAATATCAGCTTTTGAATCAGTTCAAAACGCCTTTAATAGATATGCTGATTCCGTCGGAATTTCATCTAATGATTTATTACAAAAATTAAAGACCGCATCAGGTGGCATTATAGACGATTTGCGAATTATGCAATCTGCCAGCAAAGCGATGGCAAAGGGTGTAACGACTGATTCTGCCAAGCTGGCCGAGTTAATGCAAATTGCGAATCAAAAAGCTAAAATTTTTGGCAAAGAAGGAACTGAAACCTTCAATAAACTAGTTGATGCCATAAACAAAGGTTCTAAAGAAGCTCTGGAAGAATTAGGCGTAAAACTGCCAGAAGGATTCGATAAAACCACCAAAGGCATGACTAAGGCAGCAAAGCAGTCTAAGATTCTGGAAGAGGTTTTGGGGCAGGGCAAAAGAGAAATTAAAGCCATGGGGGGAGAATTAACGGATTCTTCAGATTCTTTTGCAAGATTCGAAACTTCAATAAAAAATCTCAAAACATCAACGGGAACCTTGCTGTTACCTGCTTTGTCCAGTGTTGCAGAAGGATTAACCGTAATTATAAATAAAATCGAAGATGTTATACTGGGTTTTAACGAAATATTCAAAGATAAGCCAGATATTAACTACAATCTGCTTACATCAAAAAGTATTACATATTTCGAAAATAAGACCAAAGAAGAGCTGGCAGCACTAAAATACGAAAAGCTAAAATTATCTGACGCATCGTATAAAAGCAATGACCCTGATACCAATAGAAGGAGTGCAGACACAACAAGACTTGCTTCTTATGAAAATAATATATACAGAAATAAGCAAAAAGAAGCGGAATTGGATCAGCAAATAAAAGATAAAGAAGCAGAATTGATAAATCTTCAGAAAAAGAAAACAGAAGCACTAGAAAGAGAAGCTTCTATACGCGAGCAGATAAATTTTAAAATAAAAGAGGCTAATGAATTTGCTGCGGATGGCTCCGAAAAGACCAAACAGATCAGTGACAATACCAGGAAAGCATTGGAATCCTTTGCCAACCTTGCCGACACGATTCTGCCTAAAATGCCCAAAACAGAAGCAGAAGCATACGATTTACTTGTCAGGATTACTGCTCAGGCTGGTGGTATGGGCGTTGCTTTCGGTAAGGCTACAGACCGAATTAAAAACCTTAATGACGAATTAAGCGACACTCTTGGGGCTCTAACCGATGATTTGGGTAACAGTTTCCTTGGCGGTGGCACCAACAGGATTCTTGATGCAACCAATGCTTTTAACTCCAGGACTTTTGGTGAAAAGGCCACGGGAATAATGTCGGCTGTCATGTCTACAGGCCTCAATAGTGTCGACATATTCGGTAACATCAATGGAACTAAGGTAGACCCAAAAGAAACAGCCAAGAAAAGCTTCGGAGCAATCGCCAACCAATTAACAGAGGTCATTATCAGTGGTGTCAACGGCTCTAATTTCGCCGATGTGATGCGTTCTGCTATCGGCTCTATCGCTTCACAGAAGGCTCAGAGTTACGGGTCTAATATTCTCAGCAGTCTTTTCAGCGGCGGCGGAATAGCAACAGGGGCGTTGACAGGCTTTGTCGGCTCCATCGCTGTCAGTGCTATTGCCAACAACTGGGAAAAATGGTTCGGCGACCATGGCAAAGAAGAAACCAAAAAATCAAATGCTGAAACCAAAGAACGCGGTTCCAATGCCATATTGCAGACCTATGCTGCAATGCTCAATCCTTTTATGACTGATGATATGCTCAATAACCTATATGATTCGCGCTATGCTGCTAGCGGGAATCTTGTTGTTAGTTATAAGTCAAAGCGTGCTGGCGGTCTGCGTGGCCTTGTCGGCGGCAAAAACTATACGGACACGACGCCACAGAGAACATATGACCTGATAGCGGCAATGGAAAACGCTGTAGATGTCATTAAGGACTACAACGTCAAAAAAGAAAAAGAATTAGATTTGCTTAGTGCACAAGGTTACAACTATCAAGTATTAACTGAACAGATGAACGCTTTGGCTGACACAATGGACAGAGTTGGATATATGAACGACACTTATAGCGACAGTTGGTCCAGCGGTGAAAAATTCTCTATCGACCTGTCTGACAATATCCAAGATCTCAAAAAAGCATATTATGAAGCATTGCGAGAATATGGTTCAGAAACAGCTAGCAGAAAAACTAGAGCAGATACCAACTTCCTTAACCTATTCCCTTATCTTGACGACACCATTTATGGCGGCACCGTGCAATATGTTGCAGGCTATAAAGAGACCAACCGTAGGCTTCTGTCGGGGGCTCTTGGTTATAGAAGAACCACGCCGATATACGGCCAATACGACTTTGACGCGATTATAAGCGACCCATACAGTGCATATAGTTATATTGAAAATGCCTCTAATCAGCTGGACGATAGAAACGCCACAAGGCAGATGTTTGAACTAATTAAGATGGCCGGTTCTAATCAGTATGAATTAGCGGCGTTACAGTATACTGACAGCGCCGAATATGAGAAACAATATATTGAAATGCTTGAAAGAAGTCGAACAGCCGCAGAACTAGTCATGAAAGAACAAGAACAGATATATCTTGACGCAACGCAGACTTTCGAGCAACAATCTGCTGCTTTGCAGATGTATCAAGACGCACAGAATCAATATTACAGCGCTAAATTAGAAATGCTGTCTGCAGAGCAGGCCAAAGAAGAACAGATAAAAAAAGAAGAGGCTGCTGCAAATCTAAGACGTCAGGAACAGATGGAAGCATTATTGGGTTTTACCGGCGAAATAGCCAGAACAGGCAACAATGTCTACATTCTTGAGGGTGCTGATCAGGTTGGTGCTCTCAAAGAAATGATTCAGCAGTATGGCGATAACCCTGAAGCGCTGGCAGCTTTGCAGGCCATGCTTTCTGCTGCCCAGAGTAAAGCGAAATTCGGGAAAATAGCATAAGAGGCGAATATGAAATTATTAACAGATTTTTATGATTACAATATTACGGGCAATGCTGCTACCGGTTATTCTTTGAATAATCTTAAAACTTTGGATACTAACGAGATATGGAAAGGCCTGACATCTTCTGAAACATTAGTCATAGACCTGGGTTCTGCGAAGGTTATCGGTGCCATCTTTCTCAATAATGCTAATTTTACATCGGCTGTAATAACCTGCGCTAATAACACTAGTTTTACTGGCGGCATTACCAGAACTCTGACTCTGAAAAAAGATGATCTCGGAATATATAAAGCTTTTTCTGCTATAACATCTTCAAGTTATCGTTATGTAAGAATAGTGTGTTCAAGTCTTGTGAGCGGTTCTGCTCCGACTCTGGGTAATATTATTATCGGCCCCGTTTCAGAAATCATTGTTTCTGAATGGTCCAGTGCTATCCAGGATAAGGTAGTAACCTTCGAAAGTGACGGCGGTGCTTACAGAGAAAAGAAAAAAGGTCAGAGCAGGCACACTTTTTCTGCAGCCTTAAACGGCAGTAAAGCTTATCTGGACGCATTGCCGCTGAATTTTATCAATGCTGTCATAAGCACAGATCTTGACGATGTAGCTGACGCTTACATTATTGGAATGGCTCAACAGCGACGCAAACAGACGAGGAATCCACTAGATTGCTCGCTCAATCTGGAATTTGCTGAAATCATCTGAGGTGTGAAATGTTAGTCAAAATTACCCTTTACGATAATACTGTTTATAGATTCGCTTCGAGAACTATAGATACTCAGGACGGACTTTATCTGGGAAAACTCAGAGAAGAATTATCACTGCTTAGCAGAATGTCCGAATCTGGCAATGCCCCGACAACACAGAATATAACTATTTTTAATGGCGATAATTATATTCCCAGAAGCAAAAATTTCTGGGGAGCAAGTCTCCTGCTTACTCAGGATAATGGTTTGTCCTGGCTTGGCAAGATAACTTTCTTTAATTTTGACGCAGATGGAAATTTATATGTTACTGCTTCTGAAAAGGGTGCACCGGAATTAGAACTTCAGCTTCCTGATGAAGTAAGACAGGTCTATACGATTGACGAAAACTTTCATCAATCGTCTACCACGATGACTATTCCACTGGCTATTGGTGGTTCTGTTAGTAAACCTCTACTATTGCCTACTATTCTTATTGATAAAACGGAAGGCATTTATTTAATTTGCGTTGGTGAAATCAGAAGTATTCTTAAGGTGTATAACGGCGGAGAAGAATTGCCTGCTTCAGCTTATCAGGCATATACAGGTAAAGCAAACCAGACTTTGCATCCTGGTTTTGCTTATGTAAAAATTGCCGAAGCTTACAGGAAAAACGATGATGATACTTACGCAGAAATTAATGTCGAACTGGTAGGTTTGAAGCTTGGCAACCATACAGAAGAAGAATGTCGAAATGGCGCCAGATTTCTTTATTGGTTTTTAAAAACCCCTTCTTCTGGTATTGGTGGCTGGGGCTGTGGCATCAGCGAATCAGACATAGACACGGAAAGCTTTAACAGTGCCATTATTAAAGTCGATACGATGAATCTGAAACTCGACGGTATAATGTGGTTGAGACAATCCGCCCAGTCCTGGATAGACCAGATATGCCAGGCTATTCACGGAACCTTTTCGATTAACGCAAACGGCAAAAGAAAGCTATTTATCGACTATGCAGGCGCAGCATCGAAAAAAATATTTAATGCCAACAAAATAATTTTAAATAAATATGGCAAGGATAGCTATTCCAACACGGTCTATAATAAAGGAATTCTGAGTTATGGCTATAATCCGATAACAGGACTCTTCATGCAGTCTGCGCAATATGAAGATGCTGATTCGATTGCCCAGATTGGTGAACAGAAATTTGTCGGTGAATCTTATTTGTTGAGCGATGCTGCCACTGCATTGGCTGTTCTGGAATATACATGTAAAAGAAGTCTGAGCTCTGCGGAAGCTGTTGATTTCACTACAGACGATTTAACAACAGACCTTTTTGCCGGTGACATAATAACGATAGACAGGACTGACTTAGGGATAAGCGGCAATTTCCAGATTACATCAATAAACACCAGTGACGTTAAAAGCGAAATAACAGCCGTAAGATTCGACCCGTCTGTTTTCTCTGTTTCAGGTTCCCACACAAACGTTGACTGGTCTAAGGAAAAACAGATTTCTTCCTCGGTTATTCCTGGAACACCTACGAATCTGAATCTAAGCACAGACTGCGAAATAATGAGCGACGGAACTGCCAATGTCTACATTACCGGCACGTTTACAGTTCCGAATGGTGGCTGGCTATTTGCTGCCGTTCAATATGGAGAAGGCGCATCTCCTACAAATTGGACCGAATTATCATTAATTGAAAACGGTGCTTTTAGAATAGTTTCCCTGAAACCTGCTACGGTTTATTCTGTTAGAGTAAGAATGGTTACAGCAACAGGTCATTCTGATTATGTTTCGAGTCAGATCAGAACGGCAGGCGATTCTGATGCACCGTCCGAACCATCTTGCACAGCAGCGACTTACCTGAAGACTATAAGAATTACTGTGACATTAGCCAATCCTCCTGCTGATCTTGCAGGCTTCGAAATATGGCGCTCTAATATTCGAGGAAACCCTGGCTCAAAAATAGGCTATATAGCAGCAATCAGCGGTTCAGCAACCTATGTTGATATTGAAGCGGCAGATTACTTTACGAATTTCTATTATTCGGCTATCGCAGTTGACAAGTGGGGGAACCGTTCAGGCTATTCAAACCAGGCTGTTGCGAACTGCTCTAAAATTCAAGCTCACGAAGTTGAAGCCGACTGGGTTATTTCTAATTTAATGGAAACAGCAAGAGGCGTCGGAGCAGATGTCAACGGCATTAAAATAGATTCCTCGGGTATTGAAGGCTGGTATAATGGCAATAGATATATCGACTTGAATTCAAACGGCGGTTCTACCATCGCCGGCTGGAACATCGATGAAGACAGATTGTATGGCCATAATATAGAACTTGTTTCTGATGGCACTATCAGAACTATGGATTTTGTCTCTGGACACAAAGGTTGGCAAATAGACAGCAACGGGAAAGCAGAATTCCAGGACGCCAAAATCCGAGGCACAATGACCTCTGTTAATTTTGTCAAGGATACTGTTTCATCTGTCGGTGGTAGTCTGATGATTCTTAGCGCTGCAGAAGTCCAGGAATCTGTGAAGACTACACAGAATTACCAGACTATTCTCACTGAAGACTGTTTAGACCTCGCAACCGAAAACGGCGATGTTATTATTTCAGAACAGTCTGATATTAGCGTGTATTATAATATCACCGTAGATGATGCTTCAACATTCAATGGCGGTGATATTTTAAGAATAAGGAATGCTGAGACAGTGCAGGATTTGTGGCTTGGGGTCGCGTCTAAGTCGTCTAACACTCTTGGCTGTGTAATGCTATATGGCACTGCTATAGACTTAGAATCCGGGATGTGTGTAGTAAACTATCGCAGAGCCGGCAACGGCGGAATCAATCTGAACGGGAACAATCCCTCAATAGACCTGTATAATCACAATGGCAGGCCATGGGCTGGAACTAATCTGCTGGCAAGAATAGGGAATCTCAATGGAGTTAATGGTATTACCGACGACAGATATGGATTTTTCTTTGGCAACTCAGATAGAAGCGTCACTGGTCGCCATTATATAACCTGGAACGAAATCTCTAATGAGCTTGAAATTTCAGGAAAACTTAAAGCCGCAACTGGAACATTCAGCGGTGAACTTATCGCCGCAAGTGGTTCGTTCGCGGGCCGTATAGAAGCTACTAGCGGAAAAATAGGCGGTTTTTCCCTTGTAAATGGTTTCCTAGACTACGAAAGTGCTTCTTTGGGCCTCAGTGAGGCAGTTATTAGATTGCACAATTCTAGCGGTGACGCTTCAATGAGGTTTTCTGCTATAGATACAAAATATACTTTGGCTGGGCCTCTGGTCACATACAATTATACGAACGGCTGGGCTTTCACTGCTTCTATGGACGGAAGCTTTATGTGCAGTCTCAAAAACTCTACCACCACAGAAAGCTCGGCAATGTCAACGCAGGGTTTGTTCACAACGGAAATCGTGTCTAACGTCACGAAAAGAAGCATTACTGCAACATATCAGACAGGTTTAGCTTGGTATGACGCGACAGATTCCAATAACATCAAAAACCTACAATTAGGAGCAAACGGTTATTCATTCCAAAACGGCAATTTAGACTGCTATATGTCTCCGACTGGTTTCCATCAGTCCGGCACAAATAGTCAATCTGTTGAATTTTCTTTGAGTGGGAATACTGGTTCGGTAATAACATTCAATAATGTTTATGGATTTAACATTTTCTGTAAAACCAGCAACAAATATGTCAGCATTGACACTAACGGTAATATTTCTGCATCGGGAACGGTGACCAGTTCGAGGGGAACCTGTCAGGGTTCTTCGGATGAAAATTTGAAAACCAGGATTAGAGATGTTGATGTTTTAGATATTCTAAGGAGTTTAAGAATTAAGAAATGGAATTACAAGGATGACCTGGATAACGCTCATATCGGACCTATGGCCAAGGATTTCAACGAGGCTTTTGATGTTAATGGTAGGAGTTCCAAACTTATTAGTTTTCACGATACTGCCGGCATAGCTCTTCGTGCCATTCAGGAACTGGCTGCCAAAGTCGATGAGCTGGAGGCGAGATTATGCCCGAATGGGTGATAACGATGCTGAAGCTTCTGCGTGAAAAATTTCTGAAGAAATAACTCTTTCACATCTGTTGAACACAGATTTTCGAATAACAACAAGCTAAAGGAGACGTAAAATTGAAATACAGCGAAACAAACACAAACATATCATCTGAATATGTTAATACTTTTCGGATCTATCCGAATGAATCCGAAATCATCATCGACTTTGCCCAGATAGACTACGCGGCAACCCGGCTCAAAGCTGAAGCAGACGGCAGAGAGAAACCCGAAGAAGTCTGTATGACTACCAAAGCAAGGCTCGCTCTGCAGCCCGTTATGGTAGTCCAGTTATATAAAGCCCTTGGATCAATGATACCGAAAAAGGAGGAAAAAATAAATGACAGCAAAGAAAATATCGGAACTGACAGCAGCTACTGAAGCGCAGATATACAATGACATTGTTCTACCTATTGTCAGTGGCGGTGCTACGCTTAAAGCAGCCGCCAGAAGTGCTCTGTTCTGGGCTCTTGTTCCCGATGGCGCAGGTGTTCATAACGGTATATACAGAGGGAAGAACATTACTGCTGATTTTACCAGCGGGGCTATGTCTGCTAATATTGCTAACGGCACTTTCCGCAACATTTTCATAGGTGACTACATCGAAATGGCCATGAACTCCAGCATTGGCGGAAGCGAAACCGTAAGATGGCTTGTTGCGGGTCTCGACCATTTCCTGCACTGCGGCGACACCGAAATTACTGCCCATCATGTTGTTCTAGTTCCTGAAGACTGCTTTAAAACGACAGCAAAAATGAATTCTTCAAATACTACTGTCGGCGCATACGTCGGTTCCGAAATGTATGCTGCTACGCTTCCGGCTTATGCTACAGCAGTCGTTAATGCTTTCGGTTCTTCCCATATTCTAAACCATAAAGATTTGTTTGCCACAGCCATGACTGCTGCAACAGCTTCAATGGCGGGCGCCGGTCTCACTGGCGCATCAACTTCATGGGCCTGGCAGGCAGACAGAAAGATAGATTTATTGTCTGAACCAATGGTTTACGGAACTACGGTTTGCTCAAGCTCTCTCTATGACGTCGGCGCAGGGAAAAGCCAACTACCGCTTTTCTCTCTTAATCCAGAATTGATTCAAACCGGCAGAGGGTTCAACGGGGCAACTGCCCGCGGTTCCTGGTGGCTCCGTGCGGTCGCCTCTTCCACGTATTTCGCGTATGTCTACGCCCACGGTTCCGCCGACTACGCCAGCGCTTCGAACGCTCTTGGGGTCCGTCCGTTTATCCTTCTCAAATAATCTTTAATCTGGCTGCCTTGTGCAGCCAGAATGGAATTAAAAAAATGACAGTAATAAAAAGTAAAAGAAACTTGTCGGAAATGGAATTTTTCCGTAACGCATTGATTCTTAGGCGTAGTATAACAACTATGCTTCTGAGAGATTTCGGTGTTAAGGATAAATGCAGATCAGTAAAATTGTTTGAGCATTTGGCTAAAATTAGCGATGCCGACAAAAATATAATAGAACCTATTTTCGAAAAATATAATATTACAACGATTTCTGCAGAATGGCCTGATTGGCTATTAACCAAATTCAGGGATGCAACCTACGATTTTTCCAAAAATATTATTCATTATATAGTTGCTGCTAATACCATTTATCCAACAAGTTTACCTGAATCAATTCAGAGACGTGAATTACAGAATGCGGCTATTTATTCATGTCAGCAACTGCTCATCGAAATGCAGTTCATAATCTCTATTTTGCCTGTTAATGCTGATAAGCTTCAATGCTATATAGACAGCATTGAAAAAGAGATTTTTCTGTTGCGAAGGTGGAGAAAGTCAGACAACAAAGTAGTCAGACTTTTAAAAGATGAAACAAAATAAAGATACTCTTTATAAAGCCCGCGAGAACTGGTGGCTCCGTGCGGTCGCCTCTTCCACGAATTTCGCGAATGTCAACAACAACGGTAACGCCAACTACAACAGCGCTTCGAACGCTAATGGGGTCCGTCCGATATCTAATCCCATTCTAAGAGTAGGCCATAGCCGAAATGGGAAAAGGATAGGAAAGAGTATCTTTTCTGGTTATGCCAGATAAATTAATGCCTTGATACAGCCTGATACGTCAGGTGCTGTTAGAAACAAGGCGAGGTGATGACAATGGAAATTAGTAAGTTAAAACAATCATTTAGCTTGGATAATTTGATTTCAGCTTTCCGCGAAGCTCAGAAAAATAGCAGTTGGAAAGCTTCAGTTCAAAGATTTGAAGCTAATCTTCTTAGTAATGTAAATGCCATTTCCGGGAGGATTGCTTCAGGCACTTATAAACAGAAGCCATTTAACTGTTTTAAACTCAACGAGAGAGGCCATATTAGATTAATTAAATCAATGCATATTTCTGATAGAGTTGTGCAGCGTTGTCTTTGTGACCAGGTTTTACTGCCAGCCTTGCGAAAATATCTGATTTATGACAATGGTGCGTCATTAGAGAATAAAGGCGTTGATTTCAGCAGAAAAAGGCTTTCTGTTCATCTTCAGAAATATATCAGGAAATTTGGGCCTGATGGTTATATTCTTTTATGCGATTTCAGAAAGTTTTTTGATAACATCAATCACGAAAAACTAATAAAATTATTTTCAGAAAAAATAAAGAATAAAGCTACGATCGATTTTATTTCTTCGCTGATTGATACCTTCAAAATAGATATTTCTTATCTGCCTGAAGATAAGAGAGAAAGCGAAGTTTATAATGTTTTTAACTCTTTAGCTTACGAAGAGATCGATAAAAATCTTTTAACTGGCGAAGCTTTTATGCATAAATCTGTGGGCATAGGTTCGCAGATTTCTCAGATTGCTGGAATCTTTTATCCATCAAAACTTGATAACTATATTAAAATAGTAAGAGGTATCAAGTTCTATGGTCGCTATATGGATGACTTCTATATTATCCATAACGATAAAGAATTTTTGCGCAGTCTTCTGGTTGATATAAGGAAAATAGCTAAAAATTACGGCTTAGCCCTAAGCGACAACAAAACCCAAATTAAAAAACTAAGCTCTGGATTTACGTTCCTCAAAATCAAATATTCTGTTCTACCTTCAGGACGCATAACCAGAAGAATTTGCAGTAAGAACGTAACCAGGCACAGGCGAAAACTTAAGAAACTTAAAGCTATGGTTGAAACTAAGAAGCTTCCATTTATTGATGTTTTGAATACTCATAAGTCTTGGGTTGGAAGTCTAAGGAAATTTAATTGTCACAAAACTCTGCTTAATATGCAGGATTTATTCAATTCACTTTTTAAAAAGGAGTTAGAAGAACATGAACGAAAGAGAAAGACTAGAACAGGAAATCCGAAATTTAACGTGCCAGCTGACATCAAGCTCTTCACCAGTTGGAGACTGGAAAATAGCAAAATATCAGGAGTATATCGCTATAGGACAAATAGCCCCATATGACATTAATGAGCTTCATTCTCAGCGCCAGGCTATTCGAGACGAAATCAATAGGCTAAGAGATGAAATCGAACAACTGCCAGATGAAAATCAGAACATGGAGTTATAAAGAACCTGAACCAATTTCTAATGTTGGCTGCCTGACGCTTATAGCTTCTAACATTAGAATAGCAGAATTTGAACCCGAATTTGGCATTTTAGAGCAATGTTGGGTTTATATCTATGATCTGGAAATCATAGAAAGGAAGAAGGCAAATATGTTTGTTAATAATGATGGTGTTATATGCGACGAATGCAGCGGATGCATTTTTGCATCGAAAGACGGCTGTCAGAAACCAAGTTATATGAGCAACTGCTGGAAGGATAAAGGTAAGAAAAATGAGTAATCTTGATTGTCCGTATCACGCTGATCACGAAAACAGATTAAAAAGATTGGAGAAAGACATGGAAGAAGTTGATAAACATATTAAATCATCAAATGTAACTGTTGCTGTTATAAGCGCAGTTGGCGTTATAGTAACTGCACTGAGTTCTGTAGCAGGTATCGTTTTCACAAGCTATGCTAAGTCTAAAGGATATTTCTAATTGAAAAAGAAAAAGAATTTGGTTGAAAAAACGAAGGTAACATTTCCTATTCATAATTATGAACCAGACTGCAATAGCTTGGTAGTTGATAGGAGCGAAAATCTGTACCCTCTAGCCAATGAAGAAGAAACCGAATATGGTTTCTGCTCGAATTGGAATTGTAGAAATCCAGATGGTTCCAAGGTTGCGCTTATTGATATGGGAAGCTATCTGCAATGTGGGCAGTGTTACAGGAGGTATGATAAATGATAACTCTGAGACTATTGAGAATACAGTTCTACGATGACCGGACACTGGGAGTCCTGGTCACACCCGAGAATATATTCTGCTCATTAGAGCTGCCCTGGAAAAACAACGGGAAAAACGTATCGTGCATCCCCGAAGGCCGTTACCAGTGCGTTCGTCACTGGAGCAGAAAATTCCCATATGACCATCTTATGCTGATGGACGTGCCTGACCGTTCAGGCATTCTTCTGCATGCGGGAAACGGGCCCGAATCAACGAGCGGTTGCATTCTCATATCGAGAGGCTACACTTCTGACCATGGCCTCACTGCAACATCAAGAGCTGCCGTCGCCACACTGATGGAAGAAGTCAGACGGGCTGAAGGCGACATATTCATGGAGGTAGTCAATGTTCAAGGGAAATGACGGTAAAACAAGCCTGACTAAGATTCTTAGCTGTGTGGGGTTCTTTGCTTTTGTTATCGTAAGCATAGCAATTCTATTTGTTGCCCCAGAAAAATTTGACTATTCGCTCTTTTCTATCATTGCTGGCGGTGGCGGCATATCATCACAGGTCGCCGGCAAATTTCTGGTCAATAAATATGGAGGTAAATAATGGAACAATGCTATCACAAGACTAATATGAATTATTCAAGATCCGAAAGACGACAAATCAAAAAACAGATTGAAGCTGGAGTTAAGCAAGTCAAGTGTTCTGATGGTTCTATGATGTTCATAGGGGGTAAAAAGCAGAATAGAAATGACTAAACCTATAAATGAAATAGCAAATATAGTTTTTAAAAGATTTGGCGATTTATTCAAGGCAATAGAACGAGACGCGCTTCATTCTGAAATGCCTTTTATTGATTATCTTTCAACTGAAGGTGAACCGATTGAGCTGATGCGTAGTCTTATCATGACTACATCCGATAGAGATAATCTTAAACAGGATTTTACCTCTCAGTCATTAGCTTATTTCTTGGCAGGTATTTCTGTTACTGGTAAAGAAAGAAAAATACTTGATATTTGTGCTGGTTCTGGCGCTTTAACCTATCAGGCTTCATTACTTAATCCTTCAGCTGAATATACTTGTATCGAATACGATGAGAAAATGATTTATGCTTTGATAATAGTGTTTAAGCTATTGAAACTCACGGGTTTTGTAATACGATTTGATGTTTTGAAACGTGAATTTAAACAGGCTTATTCTATAAAAAATGGCATACTACAACAACCTCTTCTTTCATATGATCTTCCAAACGATTTTGATTTAGCCATTAGCAACCCACCTTTCAATATTGATAATTCAGCTTTTTTAAAATTTTCTTTGGATTATTCAGAAAAAGCTTCGTTTATTTTTTGTAATTCTGTTTTAGATGATAAAAAATTTAACCTAAAACAAGTTATTAATAAGCTTATACTGTGCCCGGATAAGATGTTCGACAAAACGGATATACCAACTATAATTTTCACGATGAGCAAAAAGCCTGATGAATTAATAGGCTTTTTTGACTTAAATAATGATTATTCCACAAAAACTGTAACCGAACTTAATAGAGGAACAGATGAAAAAGACGCTTCACATTACAACAGACTTTATTCGAAAAAGAGAAAAGTTTTAAAACCAGAAGTTGTTGATTTTGTTAGAAACGCAAACACCAATACCACTAATTTCTGTTCTTTCGTTAAGCGCAATGAAGTAGAATCACTAAGAAATAACATAAAATATAGTGAAGACCCATTAGACAGCTTTAGAGATATAAAACAAGCGGTAGAAGAGCTGAGGAATGTAATTGAATTACAAGAATCTATTCAGTTGATTTTAAATACTAGTTTTCTAAAAAATGTGATTCCGAAAGGAATCAATATTGAAGACTTTCTCAAACAGAAAAAACAATCTGAAGAAATAAATAAAAATTTTAAAGAGTTGAACGATTGCAATCCAGGTTTAAATTTGCCAAAACTGGGAGAACATCAAACAGTTATAGAAACCAAATCAAATGAAATATGCTTCAAATTCAAGAGGTTTTCTAACAATACACTTTTCGCCTTTCCTCCAATGCTTATTCAGATTTTACCTTTGTTTGTTAATTATATTTATACTTTAAATCACCTAGAGAACGCAGCACTCAGCAAAGTTAGAAATACTTTGCTTCCCTATTTAATGAATGGAACATTAAAAGTTGTTAAAGACTAAAATATCTAAGAGGAGGTAATGAATGAAATGGAACTCGGTGTATTGTATGTGCTTCCTGTTATTATGGTCGGCATCGTCTGCCTGTGGTGGTTTGTTGCTGACCGACGAGCAGGTGACCAGGCTGAAGACGAACTTAGCAGAGCTGAAGACAGAATCGGCAAGGCAGCAGATAGAATTGCTGACGGCACAGAAACAGTCAGAGAGTCAGAAGCGCTTGCTGACAGAGCAGAAGAAACTCAACGAGGACTTGAAGACTATTATAGAAGAATTGAAGAAAAAGCAGAGTCAGTGTCTGAGCTCACTAAGCAAAGCCGAAACAGAGCTCAAAGAATCTCAGAACTCATTGAAGACTGCGAAAGAATCTTATCAGAAGCAAAGAAAAAAGAATAAAATTTTAACAGTATTAGAAATTGTTTCTATCTCTATACTGATATTTAAGCGCTAGATAAAATGGACCGTCAGAGTTGGCGGTTTTCTTTTTTTTATAATACTTATAGGGTACAAATAATGTAGCATAGATATTGATAAATTATGGCAAAATAAACAAAAATAAATTACAAAAATACTTGTACTTTTTATCATAAAGTGATATATTAGTTACATCAGAAAGCTCATTGATAAAAGAAATCCTAAAAGTTAAAAACCTCTAACGTGGAAGGTTAGAGGTTAAACTGAAAGGAGGTGTTAAGAATGAAAATAGCAGTTGCAACGTTAGTTTTCATCTTAATAACTAACAGCCTCTTCTAAGAGGCATCCCCCTAGTAGCGACCGAAAGGTTGCTACTAGGGTTTATTTTATCACACAATATTTTATTTAGCAATTACCCGAAATTAATTTTAGAAATATCATTATCATCTAATAGGTTAGATTTAACATATCTTTGTGTTGTGGCCAGGTTAGTATGGCCAAGAGCTGCCTGAACCTTTGGCAAGCCTATACCCGAATTTGCTGCTTTTGTCGCAAATGTATGACGGCAACCATGGAACCTTCTGTATTGTATATTAAGCTCTTTGCATGCCTTGGCTAGATCTATGACTGCCCAGTTTTTCCAGCGTTTTTGTTCTGAAGCAAAAACTAAGGCTTCCGGCAGGCAGAGCCTGCATTTTTCTCTTAAAACTGCTGCAAGCTCTGGGTGCATCAGAATTTTTCTGTAAGCAGAGCCTGCATCGCGGACTGACTTCCTGTTGAATACCGTTATTATGTTATTCCTGAAGTCGATATCCTTGACTTTGAGGTCTCTAATCTCACCAGCTCTTAACCCTGCATAGAATGCAACCATTGCCACGGGATAAAAATCAGGCTGATGCTTTTTGGCATAATCAAGAATCAGTAAAACTTCTTCATCAGAATATGGTCCGAGAGTTTCTGGGTGTTTAGGTATTCTTTTGGGAATTTCTGGCCATTTTCTGACCGGGTCATGCTCAAGGATTTCTTCTTCGACCAGCCCTTTGATTAATGATCTCAAAACCGATAAGTCTTCGAATACTGTTTTATAGCTGACTCCTGCTTTCAGCCTTTCGAATTTATAATCCAGCATCAGTGAGCTTGAAAGCTGCTGGAAGCTAAAGGCTTTCTTTCTGTTGAAGAAAGCCAGTAAAGCTTTGAAATGAGTGTTATATCTTTCAACAGTCGAAGCTCTCAATTCTGCCGATTTGTGCTCTAAGAATCTTTCAACCTGATTCTTTATTTCGAAGTCGCCAATCGGTTCACTATTCTCTTCTTCTGTCTTGGGAAGGCAACCATTAACCCTTAAATATGCATCCCAATACTTCTGTATTCGGATGGCTGCTTTCTTGTCTTTTTCTTTTGTCGATTTCTGGTATTCTTTCCCGAAAGCATCCTTGTAACGATAAAGCCATGAAACTACTTTGCCTTGTCTGTTTTTTCTTGCAGCTAACCAGGACATAATAAAAAACCTCCGTAATCTGAATCTTGACGCATCACTTGACGCTAAGCTTTGAAGCCTTCCAAGACTCTGATTAACAGAGGTTTTTATCGGTGCCGGGAACGGGACTTGAACCCGTATGGCGCAAGCCACACGCCCCTCAAACGTGCGTGTCTACCAGTTCCACCATCCCGGCGGGAAGAACTTTCGTTCCCCTTGATTATGTGGCTATATTATCACAACATTTTTAATACGTCAACAACTTTTTAACTTTTTTATTATATTCTGTTTTAATAGCCGTTGAACGCATTAAAATCAGAGGTTGTAGAGGAAAATAGCCAAAATGATTAAAGGACTTATCCACTTTATGGTGAATATCCATGCAGACATGAACGGGAAGTTAAGGATCCCATTGTTGGTTATTTCCTGTAAAGGCTTATTGAATACATAGCCATTCTTTACAATTTTTGTTCCGTCAGGCAATTCTGATATTGCTGTTTTATATCTTAAGCCGCGATCCCATAACCAACCAACACTAATACTGAGCATAAATCCACCAAATGGGAGGAGAATATTTGAGGCAAGGAAGTCTAAGGTGTCGAAAAAAGTTTTGCCTGGAAGCAGGTAAAAATCTTTGAATAATCCAAAGCTCAATGCGCAAGGAATACCTGCTAAAAATATTATTATTGCAACTAAGGTGGTAGCATTTATGCGCTTCCATTTCCAGTTATCAATCATGTAAGATACCTGGCCTTCAAGCATTGATATTGAAGATGTTAAAGCCGCGAAAAGCATCAGGATAAAGAATATTACTGAAATAAATGAACCCATCGGCATCTTTGCAAATATTGCCGGAAGAGTTATGAAAATAAGTGCTGGTCCTTGAGTTGGTTCTGCACCAAAAGCAAATACTGCAGGTATGATTGCAACAGCTGCCAAAAAGGCAACGCCTGTATCGATAAATGGTATAGCTACAGCAGAATTAAAAATATTGTCGTCTTTTTTCATATAGCTGCCATAAGTCATTAAGGCACCCATTCCAAGAGATAAGGAGAAGAAAACCTGTCCCATAGCTTCAAAGATTGTTTTACTGGTTATTTTTGAAAAATCTGGTTGAAGCAGGAATTTTATTCCTTGCCAGCTGCCTTCCAATGTGGCTGTTCTGATGATTACTAGAAACAATATTACGAAAAGGGCAGGCATCATAATCTTTGAATACTTTTCGATACCTTTTTCAATACCGCAGGCAACAATTCCGTAGCTTAAAAGAGAATATATTACGAGAGTTGTAAGTGATAATGATGTATTAGATGTGTAATCGCTGAAAAGCTTTGCGTAATCAACGCTGGTGCTGATATCTGTAAATGAGTGATACAAATAATATAGAATCCATCCACCAACTACAGGGTAGTATGAGATAATTACGAAGCCTGTTAATATGCCCATGGCACCTACCCATTTGAGTTTCGAGGAAATGAGATTATAAGCGCCTACTGGATTTAACTGAGCTGATCTGCCTATGCAGATTTCAGCAATAACAAGACTTAATCCGATAAATATGACAAACAGTAGATAAATTATTAGAAAAGCACTACCGCCGTTTTGTCCTACCAAATATGGGAATCTCCAAAGATTACCCAGTCCAACAGCAGAACCCGCTGCTGCCATTACAAAACCAAAACTGGAAGTCCATTGACCTCTTTCATTAGGTTGGTTATTGTCTGAAGACATTCCTACTACCTCGACCATATGGTGTATGTAAAAAGTTATGCGGTTGAGTTATATTGCAGCAAAACTATAGCTGGGCTATTGTGGAAAAACTACAATTACAAACCACTTCTCATGAGCAAAATTTGAATAATAGGTTTGTTAACGCTCTAGAGAATGTCGCTATTCTACATATTTGTGGAGTTTATGTCAAATAAAATATGGAATATAAGCGATGGAAAAGGGTTTGTTTGGTTATTCCTGATTCGATTGCACTTCAGAAGATTCTAGTCTTGGCCGACCTAACCACAATTTTTGACCAATTTTGAGCCAGTCCATGTTTTCTATGCCATTTATTTTGGCAGAGGTTATTAGACGATCACCAGGTTCCATTTCTTCCACCCAGTGCTGATAATATTCTGGAGATGGATTTTGTCCACGTCTGAGCATGGTCTGTATATTCAAAAGATTTTGTATTTCAGGTGAAAATAGTCTATTGGTATCTATGAGCTTATAGTAATAATTTGCTTTAGGATTTGCATAATATTGTGAAAATGCAAAACTGGTATTGTCATTGTAGAATACTCCACCTGGCTCTGGAGCCCAGCCTTTTAATTCTTCCATAGAAAAATCTATTGGCATCTGATGTATTGCTGTTTTGCTGAATCTGCCTAAGTTATCATGAGTAGCCAAAATAGTGAAAGCTAATAAAACAAATAATCCAAGACAATGTTTAACACGCAATTCTTTGAAGCATTCTATGGTTTTTATTGTTTCTGAAATTGTGTCTGTTAGCCATATTATTAGAAAAATATCTCTTAAGATTGCAAGATCGAGGTATCCAAGGTTCATGGCTAACTGTAGGCAAAGTGTGGTTGCTAAAAATGGATTATTAAATTGGGCTAAAAGTCTTGTTTTCTGTTTTAATGCAGCAAGACAGACTATTAATGGAAAGAATAATAACCAGATATTCTGGGTTAAAATTATATGAATTTCTTCTGGTGGCAGATGCCACAGAAAATCATAATTTTCGTTGAGGATGTCAAATGAAAATACGTTTGTCAGGAGCGTCCATCTTAAAATATAAATAAGAAAAAGAGAACATGCAAATGTGGTTTTGGGATGGTTTTTTGTGGCTTGTGTAAAAATTGAGACAATTGTCATGAATAGCATTCCAAGCAATACTATTGGTGAACAACTCAATAATCTAATAATAAAATCTTTATCAAACATCATTATCAGGGCCAATGCGGCAAACCAAGCGATATGGTTTGAGGTAAGACATAAGCCGATGATGTTGAAAAGAATGAAGGAAGTTGTAACTATGTTTACTAGATTGCTTTCAACAGCTATAGGATATATCGGGGTAAGGTTTTTTATGCTTTCAACTATTTCTTCGGGGCTTGGTGGGATATCAGAATTCTGGGTAATTACAGAACTGATAATCATTCCAATATTAGGTGACCAGCCATAAGATAAGACTTTGAGAGGAATATAAACCAGTATTGCTGCTATTAAAATAAGCGAAAGGCACTTGATTGTTCTGTCGTATAGCTTAGTTAAGAATTTCAAGTGCCTTCCCCCGATTGTGTTATAAAAGCTAATATAAGCTTAATTAGCTTTTTTGTTACCTTCGTGGTAATCCTGTTCTGTATTTACGTTCCAGATAATTGATTTATCAGTTTTGCCTTCAATGGCTCTGACTGCTTCTATGCCTGTCATCATTGAATGGTCCATGTTATTGTATCTATGTTGGCCATTTCTACCGATGCAGTATAGGTTCTTATAGCTTTCAAGATAGGTCTGGACTTCATTGAATCTGTCGTAGGTTCCAAAATATGCAGGATAAGCTTTTTTCATTTTGATTCTGACAGATTCTTTTACGTCTGCTTTATCAATAATGCCTATTTTGTCCAGTTCATCAATAGCGAATTTTATAAATTCATCATCTGGAGTATTCCACATCTTGTCGCCTTCTGAGCAGAAATATTCCAAACCAATCCAAACAGTGTTTTCAGGATCCTTGAGCATATATGGAGACCAGTTGTTGAAAATCTGGAGTCTACCAAGCTTTACTTCGCGTTCCTGGATATAAATCCAACAGTCTGGAACAATATTTCCGAGAGTTTTCCTGTCCGTTGTATTTTTTATTTTCAGTTTGTCTACAAGCAGGCCAACAGTAATGAAATCACGGTATGGAAGGCCATTAGCTATTTCTTTTACATTTGCCGGCAATTCAGATTGTATAGAGTTTATTAAATCCTTGATTGGCATTGAGGAAAGGAAATAGTCACCAGTAACTGTTTTTTCTTCGCCGTTCTGAGTGTAGCTTACTGATTTTATGACAGGCTTACCGTCTTCTGTTTCGGTACAAAGCTTGTTTATTTCGGCGTTAAGAATTATTTCGCCGCCCATTTTCTTTATTTCGTCGGCCATAGTTTCCCAGTAGTGGCCAGGGCCGAATTTTGGATAGATGTAGGATTCAATAAGGGAGGTTTCTACGTTGCCATTCTTTTTGAATGGTTTCATTAATGCTGAAAGAACTGTTTTAATCAATGAAAGGCCTTTTACGCGCTGAGCACCCCAGGAAGCGTCTATTTTAGATGGATGAATGCCCCAAAGCTTTTCAGTATAGTCTTCAAAGAACATTTCATATAATGGTTTGCCAAAGCGATTAATATAAAAATCTTCCAGAGAATTTTCCTTGCGTTTATGAATCATGCTTTTCAAATAACCAAAACCAGCATGAATAGTTCTTGTTAAACCCATATTAATAAAGGTCTGGGGCTTTACAGATATTGGATAATCGAAGAATTTCTGCAGATAAAATATTCGTGATACACGGTCACGCTTTAACATTACGCGGTCTACTTCGTTCGGATTCGGACCACCTGCAGAGAGTTCCTTCTTTCTTCCAAGCTTTTCGTCATCAAAAGAATTAACACCCTGGATAGGCATTATATCAAGCCAAAGCTTTTCTACCTCTGGTAATTTGGTGAAGAACCTGTGACCACCTATGTCTATTCTGTTGTCGTTAAATACAGCGGTTCTAGATAGACCCCCAATGAATTCTGTAGCTTCAAGAATAACAGGTTTGATACCTGTTTCTTTTAAAAGCTGATAGCCTGCAGTTAAACCAGCAGGACCGGCCCCAATGATGATTGCTGTCCCTTTGAGTTCTTTGTTCATTGTATTACCTGAATATAATAATTTTTCTACCTGCATAATTCCAAATCAGAACTATAGCAGTTACTATACATTTTACCAGTAGATATCCGTATTTTACCAAATCTAAGCCAATAATTCCACCGATAGACGACAGACAGTTGTCTAAGGCAGCTTTTAGTGTAACACAGCCAATATGCATTCCTAATTCTGTCAGGCCAAGACCGATTAAACCTATTATGGCAAATATGGCAAATGATTTGAAATCACGGCCTTTGCCCTGGTCCTTGGCTTGAGTAAATACAAACTTTAATGAAAGTATGTAGTTTACTATTAAACCTATAATGAATCCAAATGCTGTAGCGTAATAAAGAGCATATTCCATTCCCTGGAACAGAAATTCCTTTGTAAGGTATAGTGAACCAAAATCGGCAATAAATGCAATTCCGCCAACTACACCATATCTGAGAAACTCAAATAAAAGTATTTTTGTTTTTTCTTTATCCATTTTATTCTTTAAGCTTTCCTATCCAAAGGTTTGAACTTGCTTTTATCCAATCTAATTCTTTGTAATAATCTGCTATGTTTACGCTGGCAAAGATTCTGTCTTTTTTTGTTAATTTCTTTATCCAGGGTTTATAAGCAGAATAGTTGTAATTAGTATATAATATATCTCTAAATACAAGTCTGTCATCCTGAGGCATTATAGCCGGTTCAAACCCTAATATGTAACGGTATTTGGCATCAGGATACTTATAATAGTTGAAATAAAACTCTGACATTGAATCGTTGTATATGATACCGCCTTCTTCAGGCTGAAAAACTGATAATTCTGACCTTGAAAAATCTGCAAGGAATTTTTTGTGATTGGCGCGTTCATCCCATTGGGCTTGTGGTATTAGAATTATTAATGCTGCTATTAGAAATAGAAACAAAAAATGTCTTATAAAGGGTTTCTTTACTGATGCCATTTCTGAAATCAGAATTGAAATTTTAGCTGATAACCAATAGCATAAAGTGATTATGCCCCAGTCAAACCAGACTCTGGTTACCTTTAATGAAAGCAGCCATGATAACAAAATCAATATGAATACGGGATCTTTTGAAAATTCATTCAGCTTCAATTTATTGGTTTTTTGAAGAAGCATGGCTATGATAACAACTGGGAAAATCCAGGTGAAATATATGTTGCCTTCTGCAAATTCTGTTACTAGCTGCCAGTTATAGACTTTTTCCGAAAAAATGTTTAACGTAGCTGAGTAATGAAAATGTAAAAATTCTTGGAAATCCCCTGTAAAATATGCTCCGGCAAGGGTTGATACTGCTATTAGTAATGTAAGCTCAAATGCCTTTAAATTTTTCCCTGATAGCAGAAGAGCAATGGGGATCAGTAAAAAGTTATACCAGGTTCCATGCAGCCATACAGAGATTGTAAGTGCAATAAAGCTAATCAGATAAATCGCAATTCTTCCGGGTTTGTTGGGCTGATTTTCTTTTTCGTCTAACCATAACTTGAATAAAATTAATGCGGCAGAGCATGATATGAGGAATGGTCGGCCACAAAGCATTCTGCCAAAAAAGGGTTTTTGTATTATGAAGAGAATCAGTATATTAACGAGCCAAGCCGCACAATTCGGGGAAATTGTAGCTCCTGTTATATTAAATAACAGGAATAACAGGATTATTGAGAAGTTTAAAAGTTGTTCTTTGTCAAAATTAAAGCATCGTTGGATGGTTCTGAGTAATGTGTGCCACCCTGCATTGTGGTCTGCTTCCAAGCCAGGAGTGATTACCAATATGTCTGACCAGTTTTTGTCACTCATAGAAAACGCTACATGTCTGCAGGCGTCGTCTAATGGTATATAGCCTAGGCTAATAATTTTTAAAGATATTAGAACCAGGGCTATCGCTATTAGTATAATAGCTAGGAGTTTTTCTAGATTTATTGTCTTACTCATAAATACAAGATAACATATACTATAAAAAAATTGTATTATTTACGTTTTTTTTATAGAATAAAACTATGACTATTTCGAACGAACAACAGAATCTTTTAGACAATCTTAGAGCGCCTATAAAATCATTTAGGATATTTGCTCTAGAGGAAGTCATAAGAGTAGGGGACAGTCCCGAAATTTTGTCTGTACTTGAAGAAATAAGCGTTTATGAGGATGATCCTGAATGCTCGATGCTTATTTCCCATGCTATTGCTGCTGTAAAAGAACGCATGGAAGGCTCAAAAAAGCCTGAACAAATACAGATTGGTGATGCTGCTTCGTTTTTGAATATGTGGCGTGAAGCTGATGAAAATATGCGAATGCATATTCTTTCAAATCTCCCCGCCAGACTTCCAAAGGATGTAAGAACCCTTGGGCCTGATTTGTTAGATGGAACATCTCCTGTTGTTGGCGCACGTGTTATCAGGGCTTTTTGCCGTAATTGGCCTGAAGAAAAGTTTGTATTAATATCTGAAAAACTATATTCGGAAAGTCTTGTTCTAAAGCTTGCTGCTTTGCGCACTATGGTTCATATGAATCCGGAACAGTTGTTACCTGATTTGCCAGCCTTACTTGATTCTAAGGACCCTGAAATAAAGGCTCTTGCCATCAGAGGGCTCGTTAAGATAGACAAGGAAGAAGCCTTGAACCATCTTCAGGCTTTGCTTTTGTCTCCTAACCAGTCTGAACGCCTGGCCGGTGTTCAGAATTGTCCCCTTTTGCCTTTTGAAATAGTTAAGCCTCTTTTATTGAAGTATTTTGCTGCAGAAACAAATTCTGAACTTCTTACAAAAGCTGGTTGGATTATTGAAATGAATCCTGATGTGGAAGTTCCTTTCACGTTGTTTGAAATAGCTGAACGTTCACCTGCCAAAAAAGCCGGATTGGTTAAGAAGGTTTTGAATGAGGCTGTTCATTTATTAGAAAAATCAGGCATTCTTGGAGATCAGTTTGCTGCTTATACGAAGAAGCTGCAGAACTGGGTTAACAAAAGAAATGCTTTGCGCTACGTTAAGCAGATTGTTGGTAGACTTGATACTGAAATAGTATCTGCAGAAGTAGATAAGAGCATTATTGTAGCTCTTAAACAGCCTACTGTTGCTGTTGCTTTTAAAGAAGCCCTTTCTTGGCCTGTTTCAGAATTAGTAAAGTCTAGAATTGCTAAGTATCTTGGTGTTGAAACTGTAAAATCTGCTGATTCTGGCAGTAAGCCAAAAGAAGAACAGACAAGTAGCAAATCTAATGCTATGTCTCAACTAGAGGTTCTTGCTGCTCTTACCCCTGAAAAAGCCGCAGAAAAGCTTGATCAATTGCTTTTAATGCTATCACACAAGAATACTGATACTGGTGTTAAGATTGCGGTATTTCAGTGCTTAACAAGATGTAGACTTAGCGGTGCCGAAGATATAGCCGTTAAGAATATTAAAAATCCAGAAGTAACACTTGCTACTGCATCTGTTGAATATCTTGGGATTGTAGATCCAGACCAGATTTTCCCATACCTAGGCCAGTGCCTTAAGGTTGCCGATGTTGGAATGAAATCTGCTGCTCTTGGTATTTTGAAAAACTTCGATTATAACCAGGCTATATCTTCATTGAGAGCAATGCTATACTCTCATGAGCCAAATCAGCAGAAAATGGCTTTGGAATGTATGAACCAGTTTGATTTTGCTCTGGTTCGAGATATGCTGACCGAATATTTGTGCCATGATTATCCTGAAGCTATTTTGGAAGCAGGTCTTCTGCATTTTGCTGCAAACCCATCTGCTGATAATGTCTATTCTTTGTATAAAATAGAACAGGCTCATCCTGGTAAAATCGCAGAACAGGCTAAGCAGCTCCGTGAAGCTTGCCCGGCTCCTGCTGAAGAAATGTCTGTTGCTCCTGCCGAAGATAATGTAACAGAAAATAATGACGAACATGCTGCTATTCAAAAAGCTAATGCAGAAGCTGAAAAGCAGAAGCAGGAAGAAGAGCTTAAAGAAAGACTTCGCATCGAAAAAGAAAAACAGAAAAGCAAAAAGCCTGCTTATGCTTACCGTTCTCCATCTGAATTGCCAGAAAGAAATTCAAAGGAACAGCTTGCTGCTATATGGGAGATGACGAAGAATTTTGTTAGCTCTAAGGCTTTGCCAATAAGCATAGCTGTATTTATTCTTGTTGCTGGTGGTTTCTATATTCTGTTTGTTCCAAAGGGAAATGGGGCGACTGCAGCAAAGGGTAGTGCAGTTGTTTCTGATCAGAGCGTTATTGAAGGCGAAGTAAAAAGAATTAACAATAATATGGTTATAATGCTTGCAACTAATGGTGATACTATTCTTATGACACCAGTTGCAGATGGCTTTAAGATGCCTAGAGTAAGAGACATTTTACGTGTTTCTGTTGTTCCTTATAGGCAGACAAAAGAAGGCTATAAGGTTGTTAAAATCCGTGGTATGAGGGTTATAGAAGAATATTCTATGGATTTTGGTAAGGAAAAAGCCAAATGAATACCCCAGAGTCTAACGAAGTAAATGATACCTGCGCTCTTGTTAGACTGGTTAAAGCCGGTGACAGCAAAGCCCTGGGCAAAATATTAGATGTGTATATTCCACAGTTGCGTGCTTTTTTCAGGTATATACATGTTCCAGAAGATTACGTTGACGATTTGATTCAGGAAACCTTTGAAAAAATGCTGAACAAAATTGATGATTTCGATGAAAACAAAAAGTTTTCTTCCTGGATAATGACAATAGGACGAAATCTTTATGTGGACCAGTATCGCAGAAATATGAGGGGAAATGAAATTCTTGCAGAAGAATTTAATGAACCGGCAATGGCAGACCCAGAAAAAGAAACTGTTGGAAAAATAACAGTAGAAGAACTGTTAAAAAATCTTGATTCCAAAGAAAGATTTATTGTTGAAATGAGGGTTTTCCAAAAAATGCCGTTTTCTGAAATTTCAGAATTAACTGGTGAACAGGAAACAACATTACGCTCGAAGTTTTGCCGTGTAATGTCTAAGCTTAGAGCTATTCTTTAATCCTTGAATACTGACGGAACGCTTTCTGAAGGCTTCTTTACTTTTTCAAAATTACGTAAGTCGCCATTGTAACCGTCAGAGAATATTTCATTATAAACTTCACTATTCTGATTAGTGTCAGGTGGTAGATTCTTGTTAACTTCATCTGTTGAGGCTGATGCTACACTGGAAGCAGAAGAATTCTGGTTGTTTTTTACTGATGCTTGATTGCTGTTTGATGATGAAGTAAGACAATAAGCACCCAATGTTACTGCGGCAGCTATACCTAATCCGATTATTGCTAATGGAGCTGGTGCTGCAGTTGTGGCTGCTTTTAATGCAGCTGCCTTTCTGGCCTGCATTGAAGCTTCAAGCTTCTTAGCTATTTTAAGCTTCAATGCTGCAGTATCTTCAGTAGGAAGAACAGACCCCACAGAAGCACTTAAGGCTTTTGCTGCTTCAAGGCTTCTGCGGCATTCAGAACAAGTTCCGAGATGTGCATTAACCTTTTCAGACATGGCAGTGCCATTGTCTGAAGCTGTTAAGGCTTCATCTAGAATTATTCTGCATTCGTCTGTCATTTATTGAAATTCCTTTTACTTGCCTTTTAAAGCGTTATCAATCTTCTTGATGCTGTTTTCGATGCTGCTAACAGAATTCTGCAGGTAATATACGATATTACCGCTGCTCTTGCTTACATCATTAACTGCTTTTTCAAGATCTGATAATTTATTCTTCAATCCAGCATACTTAGTCTGGCTTTCATTAGATGTTGGGTCTTTCTTGATTTCAGCCAGTTCGTTCTTTACATTATTAATCTGTTTGGTGATTTCATCAGCGCTACTCTTGAGTGCATTTTTGTTCTTTTCAAACAAATCAGTAATCTTGTTGAGACCGGAAGTGATACTGTCAACACCCTGATTTACAGCTGTTTCGATATTCTTCTTTTCCTTGTCGGTAAGAAGGCTAGCGTCTTTTACGTCAGAAGCTTTTACTACTTCAACCTTAGCTGTATCGCCAAAAATATTCTGAATCTTGTCAGCAAGCTTTTCCATTGCGGTCTTTGCTTTTGGACAAGCTTCTGGAGCTGAATTGCTGGAAGAGCTGGAGCTTTTGCTGCTTGAACTGCTAGAACTAGAAGTAGTGCCGCATGAGCTGGAAGAACTGCTAGAGCTAGAACTCTTTGAACTAGAACTAGAACTCTTTGAACTAGAAGAAGTTGAATTTGTATCCTTGGTTGCATTAGCTACAGTCTGCTTAGAAGATGTAGTGCTAGATGTCTTGTTCCCGGCAGAGTCGGTGCCAGAGGATTTAATCTTATCGCCAGCAGAGATTAAAGAATCTGCTGCTTTATCAAGAGAATTGAATACGCCGTCAACTTTACTTGTACCCTTCGATATGTCTGCTGATGACGATGCCGTTTTCCCGGACAGTTCCTGCGCCGCCGTTACAATCGGGTTGACTACTTCTTTTACGGTGTTGAATACGGTCTTTGCTACTTCAACGCCAGCCTTCAATATCTTGCCAACACCACTAACTATAGTTCCGAGGGTGTTTGTAAGACCAGAAACAATCTTTTCGAGGTCAATAGAACAACCTGTGAGTGTCATGGAGACAATCAGCATAAGGGTTATAAAAAGAGAACCCCGCATAATTCTTTTGAACATTTAAAAAACCTCCTAAGGTATTTCACTCTAAATACGAAGGAGGTTTGTAAAATGTTGCAACAATTTTAAAAATTTTTATTTTTTTTTATTTTAATCGTCGTCTTCTGAATTTCCCCATTTAATCTGGGTATGCCAGTTAGGATTCAGCCTCTTATCGTTCCAGGCAGCATTAAAGTATTCTGGATAAACGATATCGTAAAAGTCGGCAAGTATAACGTCTTTTTGATTTTCTCTAAGCTTTTCACCAGATTTTTTGTCTTTCATGTCATTGGAGTGAAGGACATCAATCAGCTGAAGGGTAATGAGATAATAAAACTGGTCTTTACCGTCTACTTCCATCAGGATTTCTTTGATTTCAAAGAAATTTACGTTTTCGGACAGGACTGTTTTTGTGGTTTTGCCTTCAAAGGTTTCTTCACGTATCAATTTTTTGAAGTTAAGGTTTTGTTCATTACCATTTTCAACACGATAGGTGACATGATTTGGTATTCTATAATTTATGCCGCTGGTCTGACTTTCAAAAATATCATTATATTTTTGATGTATAGGGAAACTCATGAAGGAATAGACATTGTTAGGAACTAGACCGTTTTTGTCCATAATGATGTCAAAGGTGTAGTCTGAGCCATATGGAAGAGCAAAACAGGCCATTTTAAGGTCTGCATATACTTGCTGAAGAATTGTTCTGGCTTTAAGGGTGGTGTCAATGCGCATCATCCCTTTAAGAGAGGTATCTGTGCCTGAACGAAGAATCATGAAGATTGGTCCGAGGATAATTGTCAGACAGATTGCTGCAATCATTACTTCAACGAGTGTAAAGCCGTTGCGTCTATAGGTTTTAAAATTGTTTTTCACCATTTTGGACGCTCCATAATACTGGATTGAAGAACAACTGATTTGCGGCTGAGCCAGTTTTCTGCCTTGCTCTGACCCTTTACACCAACGGTAACAACTATTTTTACATACTTAATGCCGTCAGGTGACTGCTTTTCTTCCAGGTCTATTTTTCTCTGGAAGTTTTCTGCTTCGGCTGGGTATTGCAAGTCTATTCCCGGATTATATTCTATGGCTTCATAATCACCGACTTTATATAATGCAGGTGAAATTTCACCACGGCAGATTTTTAAAACTGTGTCATAGCCAAATCCACGAAAAACTTCAATAGGTTCACGAGCTAATGAGAACGCAAGAATTTCATAGTAAGCGTCCATTGAACTCTGATTAGAGGATTGGTTCAACATGAAAATAGAAAGAAGTACAATAAGGAACATAGCCATACCAATGACTATTTCTATTAATGTAAACGCTTTTTTCTTTCTTGATTTCATCATTCGTTTTCTATAACTCTTTCAAAGGATACCCACTTAGAGATATTAATCTGATAAATATCTTTGTTGGGAGCTAATGCATCGTCATAGGTTATCTTATGGGTTACACCATTTTTCCACTGAGACAATAAGAGCAGGTCTGTTGCAATGGAACCCTTTAAATTCAGTTGTTCATTGGAGGTTATGGATGATGTTTTGTTGCTCATACCCATAGCCATAAGAGCAGCTTCTATTTCTTTGCTGGTTTTAACCTTTATAAAACCGTCTCTGGCAAACAGGACGCATACGTCCTGAGGATTTTCTTTCTTTATGGCACCTTCAATGATAATTCCAGAGGCAATAATAACGCCACAACCATCTACTATAAGATCGGAGCCTGGGTCGCCAAGTGTAATAGAACAATCGCAATGAACGATTCCGCGCAGATGAAGCTTGTGGTTAGCTTTATCGTAAATACCCATTTGTTCCAGGTCTTCGGCTGTCATTAAACGTTTGTTCCAAAGATTAAAATGTGAGTAAGGATAATGAGCATCTGACGGATCTGTTATTGCACTAGGTGATTCTGAATTAGATGGTGCAAAGAACTTGGCGTCGTTGCTATTTGGTGAATTGTAGCCTGGACCATATGCAAACTCATCGTTCAAATGTGAAAAAGCTTGAGAGGCAATTTCTTCGCCCTTTGATTTTATATAGCTTGTAAGAGCGCTTGGGTCTACCTGCTGAGCACCTGATTTATACATAGAAGAATAGGTGTTGTCGAAGCAATATATCTTTGCATTATGGAAGTTTTCTATAAGCTGTGGAGCGTCCTGCTTTACTTTTAGGGTTTTGCTTCCTGCACCATCAGCTGAAACTGTTAGTTCGCAATCGGTCAAGTCTAATTTGAAATATCCAATGTTGATATACTGTTTTCTGACGTCAGATTCTAGTATTTCAGAAAGCTTTTCTTCGGGTTTTATTCTGATGCCAGGATGAAAAACAGCTTCAGAACCACTAATGGCAACATTTTTACCTAATGTTACTGCGTCTACTGCTGTAAAAATCCTGACATTTTTTAATTCTTCATTTGTAAAATATTCATCTGTTGCAGGATAACAAATATGCTCAAAGATTGCTTTATGACCCTTTAATGAATCCAGGTCAGCATCCGAGTCTTTGCATTGCTTTTTTACCTGGCTTCTAAAATAGGGGTAAATCTTGTCTACCATATCACCTTCAGCGCAGAGTTCAGTGATTGTGTTTACTTTACCTGCGTTTGGAACCATGGATTCTGTTTCTTTAGAGGTGTTGAGAAAAGTATACTTACTGCCGTAGCTTCCAAGGTTTACTTTGCCAGGGGTGCTGCCGGCATCTATTTCTAATGATATGTTTTCAGGGTTAATGCTTGTCCCCATTACACCACTTTCAAATTCATCCTGTCCTTTTCTGATGAATAAGGCATAATCTAGATAACTGCTTCCGGAGTAGCTGTTTTCTCTGTTTTCTTTTTTGGTTAAAATGGATACAACCTTATAATCATGATGTCTGACTATAGTGCATGAGCCGGGAAACTGGTGTTTAAACTCATCCTTGGCTTTGGCTGTTACAACTATTTCTATTGTGCCAATGCCTTCCTTGTCATAAAAAAGATTACCATCGTAGTCTGTATTACGGAAATCTACGATTCTTGCAGTGGCTTTTACTTCCATTCTTCCAGGCATTAAATCTTCTGCTAATTGCTTGGTTGCTGGAACTGGCAGATCCAGACCTCTAACTGAGTTTCTGCTTGCAGGTCCAGAAGAAGTCATATCTATATCAGAATTCTTTTCTATGAACTTGCGTGGGATATCTTTAAGATTAAAAGAGGAGTCATAAACATCGCCAGTCTGTTTATATAGATAATCAAAAGCTTCTTCTTGAGCGGCAGATGCAAGTTGTCTTGCCATTTCTGATGTCTGGAAACGATGTACTGTATTTTGAGCCTGACGACTATTTTGATGGAATTGAACCATCAGGGCGCCAAGCACTACCATAATAAAAAGGACCATAAAAATGGCTATGCCCTTTTTATTATTATACCTTTTTATAGTGGTTCCCATCTTTCCAGTCTTTCTTTTAAGAACATTATCTGTTGCTTTGAAAACGTTTTTTCTATTTCCATTCTAGAATTTTTTGCGTCTTCATCGCCGTGGCGTTCTGCAAGACTATACCAAAAATATGCTTCTTCTAAGTCTTTTTCTACGCCTTCACCATTTTCATATAGTGTGGCAAGACTGAATTGGGCGTTTGGATGATTACGGTCGGCTGCTTTTGTATACCACTGGGCTGCTTTTTCAAAGTCTTGTTTTACATGCATACCACAATAATACATAAAAGCGATGTTGACCATAGCTTCTGCATCACCTAACTTGGCTTTTGGAAGAAAGATATCGGCTGCTTCTTTATAATTCCCAGACAAATAGGCCTTTGAAGCTGTCTGCAGGTTCAACTCTTTTTTACAACAACCAGTAGTAAACAATAACAGAGCTGATAACAGCATTATATAAGCTACATTGTTTTTCATTCTGATTCCAGTCCTAAAGAGTTATGTCTAAATCCTATATTTTTTTTAGTGTTTTGTCAAAATTTATACTATTAAACATAATTTGCAAGATAAAAAAATATTTTAAAAAATACTTAAATAGGTAAAAATTATAGAAATCAAGAGTAAATAATAGATAAATACTGAAAAATGCCAATAAGTTGCCAAAATCGGTTTAAAGAAACTATAAAGTGGGTCCGAAGGAAATAATATGAGGACTAAGACGAATCGGATAACCCACCTCTTGGCCTGAAAAATTAAGGAGCAAACCTAAATGAAAAATATAGAAAACAAAAGCAGAAAAAATGATTTCTCAGAAAGTCTTATTTGGTTCGTCTCAAAGCCTCTGTTCTCTACCGTGTTCTTCCCGGAACACTACGAACAGATAAAGTTAGGCAGATAAATAAGGAGGCAGATATGTCCTGTATCAATGACGTTACTACTACAATTGCAACTTCAGCTCTCTCTTCTCAGAATCCATCAGCTGTTTCTAGTAGTTCAAACGAAAGCACTACAGAAGACTTCAATACAGTTCTTCTCAAGGCTCTCCAGAATTGCAACGGAACACGCCCGGCTCATGTTTGCTGCTGCTGCGAAAATTCTACTAACGAAGAAGTTTCCAATGTAGCAGACGAAGTTGAAGCAGAAGCTGAAGAAGCAACTGAAAAAGTAGCTATTACTGAAACTGATGAAACAAACGATACTGATGTGACAAGTGCAGAAATGTTTTCTGCCGGTTCATGCTTCACAATGTTTGTTAGAATCAGTGCTCGTATAACTACTGAAGTAAGTGAAGCTGTTTGTGGTAAGTTCAGAGATACAACACTGGCCTTTGCTGACTCTCTTAAGGCAGACAAATCCTATAACGAAAATTTATTAACCTCATACATGCAGAGAGCTGAAGAAAAGCTTTCTGCCCAGACAGCAGAGCTCAAATCTTATCTGACAGATTATATAGACAACATGTTATCGGCAATCAAATCCTCTGTCAGTGGTTTGGATACTACTCTGCTTTCCTCTTCAAATCTCCTCGGCGATTCTCTTTCCAGCTATTCGAATCTGCTGAGTAATTCTAGTTTATTAAGTTCTTCAAGTATTTTTGGTTCATCTGATAACAATTCTTTGTCATCAACACTTCTTTCTGGTCTCATGAATACCTCAGGCTCTTCAAGCTTAGCTGGTTATTCTGCAATAGATGTGGCTAATGCAAGAGTAACTGCTGCCCTTTCCGGTAAGTCTAACTATACTTATGGTATAGGAACTACATTAAATACTGATAGATATGCTGGCAGAAATCTCGGTATGATCAGAAGTGCCGAAGTAGAAACAACAGCAGCTGGCGGTCTTAGAATGGTTGATACCAAGGGCAATGCAACAACAGGAGTAATTACTTCCGGAGTTGAAATAGGAAATACTGGTTCTTCAGTAGCTAAGGTTTCTACAGATTCAAAAGCTACAGTCATCGATAATCCATGTCTGACAACTGAAACTGTTCCAGAATCGACCTCCAGCGTAAGCGCAGTTATTAATGACGCAGATAACGATGAAGCAGTAAGGGTTCAGCTTAAGGTTGCTGCTGGTAATAGTTCTGATAACGATTATGCTGCAGCCTATCACAGAAAGAACCATATTCTTGATCTTTTCAAGGATATGATTATGAAAAGCATGAGCGAATCCGTTAAGGATAGTGATAATAAGAACACTATTAAAAGCATCGATGCAAAGGTAAGAGTTTCCTTTGCTTAACTAATGAAATTTCTCTCTCTCGTTGAAAGGGAATTTGGGATATATTAACTAGGGATAGGGCCGCCTTGTGCGGCTCTTTTTTTATCTTTCTACTACATATAAAGCTTGAGAAGTGGGGCAGTTAAGTGTTAGTTTTCCGCTGTCGTCTCTTTGTAATAGTGTTTTGAGGTAATCTTTTAATCTGATTAAGGTGTCGGGAGATACGTCTTTAATGCCACTTTTTTTTAGCAGGGTTTTGCTGGCATCGTCAACGTCTTCGAAAAACCATTTGAAAGGTCGCTTTATAATTTGTAACGATGGTAACATTCCGTGATCTATCATTGCGTAATAAATCATGGCAATGCGTAGTCTTTCCATAGGAACGTCGCTTTCTCCCAATATGTGTTGCATTTCTGCGTTCAAATGGGAATCGGCGTGTGGTATTAATATGATAAGGCGTTTCCTGGCTAATTTATAAAGCTGTTCCAGAGTTTCGCCAAGCTTTGTTTCATGACTTGAGTCAGCAGAAATAACTCCAAGACCACTCATACACATAACTGTATCGTATTGCCCTTGAAGATTCATTTCCAGCCATCTTCCCTGAATACAATCAATATCCTGACAATTTTCTTTATCAGCTTGAAGCTTTAACTGACGCAGCATTTCAGCAGAGAAATCTGTTGCTGTTACTTTGCAACCGCGCTTAGCTAATGGGATAGCAAAGGTACCAGGCCCACAGGCTACATCCAATACAGTTTCGCCTTTTTCCCATACAAAGCGGTTCAGAAAATCTTCAGAGTCTTGTCTATCTTGTTTTGAATGAGCTTTTTTTGCATAGTTTTCAGCCATTGAATCCCAAAATTCCGGAGTTTCTTTGCTGGAATTGTCACCGTAATTCAAGGCAAGTCTGTGTTTATAGAAATTTCTGAGCTCTTCAAAGTCCTGGGCACGCATTGTTAGTTACCTTAACTATATAAGTTTTGTATTCTAATCTATATATATTCAGTTCTTATGTGTATCGAATATGGCCAGACAAGAAATACTGTGTACATAGATAATCTTATACTATTTTTATGTTTTATACAACAAACTTGAATTAGTCCTTACTAACTCAAAGTGAATAGAATTTTTTTTATTTAATTGTTGCTCATTTTTACCAACTTAGAGTAAAGTAATGAGAACATATAAAAAGGAATGAAAATATGACAAAGATTACTAGAGAATTTATTAACAGAATACCTAAGACAGACCTCCACCTGCATCTCGACGGTTCACTCCGTCTTTCTACTCTCATTGAACTTGCTAAGCAGGAAAAAGTAGAACTTCCATCTTATACTGAAGAAGGTCTCAAAGAATTAGTTTTTAAAGAAAAATATAAAGATTTACCTGATTACCTTCAGGGTTTTGGTTTAACCTGCTCTGTATTAAAGAATGCCGAAAATCTTGAACGTGTTGCTTATGAATTAGCTAAGGATAATATTGCTGAAAACGTAAACTACATTGAAGCAAGATTTGCTCCACAGCAGCATTTTGTAAATGGTAAATTCAGTGTTCAGGACTCAGTAAGAGCTGTTAATAAAGGTTTGAAACGTGCCCAGGATGAACATAACAATTCTGAAGCTGTTAAGAGCGGTAAGGAACTTCCATTCCATTACGGTATTATTAACTGCGCTATGCGTTTCTGCAACCGTTTCTTCTCTGATTACTATGCTAATCTTTTCGATTCTCTGGAATCAACTCCACCAAGACGTGTTGTAGGTATTGCCTCTCAGGAATTAGCAAGAATAACTGTTAAATTAGCTCATGACGAAGGTCTTCCAGTTGTAGGCTTTGACCTTGCTGGTGCTGAAGCTGGTTGGCCAGCTATTGACCATAAGAAGGCATACGATATTGCACATTATAACTTCATTAAGAAGACTGTTCATGCCGGTGAAGCTTTTGGTGCTGAATCAATTTTCCAGGCTATTACTGAATGCCATGCAGACAGAATTGGTCACGGCACTCATCTGTTTGATGTAAGCAAGATTACAGAACCAACAATTCTTGAAGGCGACCCGGCAGCTTACATTAAGCGTCTTGTTGATTATATCGCTTGCCGCCGCATTACTCTGGAAGTTTGCCCAACAAGCAATCTCCAGACTTTGCCAGAAATCAAGAGCATAGCAGAACATCCTCTTAAGAAAATGCTTGAAAATAAGCTTTCTGTTTCTATCTGCACAGATAACAGACTTGTTTCCCGCACAACTCCTGCAGATGAACTTCAGCGTGTTGTTGAAAATATCGATATCGATCTTAAGACCTTTAAGAATATTATTACTGCTGGCTTCAAGGGCTCATTCTTCCCAGGCACCTACCTTGAAAAACGCGCTCTTGTAAGGCAGGTAATGAATCGTTATGAAGCTCTTGAAAAGGAATTCTTCGGCTGATAAATCAATATGAATAAAAATACCGATGTTTAGCATCGGTATTTTTATATTTTAAACGAGTGGTATCTATGACGGAAATAACTGATAATAAAGATATTCAAAGCCAAGATAAGCAGGAAATTTTAGACGATTCCAACTTAGAAAATCAGACTGATTCTGAAAAAGCTGCTGCACCTTCACTATTAAGTAAGAATAAGCAGCTGATAACTACTGTTATTCTACTTTCTGTCATAATATTCATTGCGATTTTTTTGATAGACCAGGCAAAATTCAAGGCACGTAATATTGAACTTGAAAAAGCTACCATGGCAATCAGTTCTCGTGATGCTAATCAGATAATAAATGAAATGATGGTAAAATGCCCCGCTGGTGAATTCATGATGGGCAGTCCTATTGATGAACTTGGTAGAAGAGATGATGAAGTTCAGCATAAGGTTAAAATCAGTCAGGATTTTTACATGGCAAAATATCCTGTAACCCAGATAATGTATTTAACTATCATGGGAGATAATCCTTCCAGATACAAGGATGATAACTGCCCGGTAGAAAGTGTTAATTGGTTTAAAGCCAAAGAATTTTGCCAGAGACTTAATATTTATACCAATGAATCCAGGCCTGAGGGATATGAATTCGATTTGCCAACTGAAGCACAATGGGAATATGCATGCCGTGCCGGAACAAAAACTTCGTTGAATAACGGTAAGGAAATTACTGTTAAGAACGGTAGTTGCTACAATCTTGAAGAAGTCGCCTGGTATGAAAATAATTCAGATGCAAAACCACATCAGGTTGGTTTGAAACTTCCTAATGCATGGGGAATTTATGACATGCATGGAAATGTTTGGGAATGGTGCAGAGACTATTACGGATATTATTCAACAGACGACGTTGTTGATCCGGAAGGTCCGGAAAAAGGTTATTTCCGTTCTGACCGCGGTGGTAGCTGGATTAACTATTATCCTTCCCTTTTACGCTCTGCAAACAGATTTTGCCGAAATCCAAACTATGAATATAACTTTCTGGGTTTCAGAATTGCTTTGGTGCCTGTGAAGAAATAAGTGCTTCGTTATTTTTGATGTAATCTGAATACTCCATCCCAATTGTCTACCGGTGGATGTTCCTTTAGCTTTAAACAGCGTTCAGAAAACATAGATGCGGCTAAGTCATCAGGGTATAGTTTTAGAATTTCTTCAAAGGCCTGAATGGCTTCTTCCCATTGTTGAGAAAGGTAATATACTAAGGCTTGTTCTGATAATTCAGACAGATTGACAAGCTTTCTGGACTGGTGATCGTTAATGTTACCTATTAGTTGATAGACAGTAACACTCTGTTGACGTCCTTTTACTGCAACAATATCCAGAACTCTGAATATAAGATTTTCGCTGACTTCTTTCTTGGTAGCTTCACTGACAATTATTTCAGAACCATATATCTTATTTAAGCCTTCAAGTCTGTTAGCCAGGTTTACGCTATCGCCAATTGCGGTATAATTGAAGCGTTCGGAGGAACCAAAATTTCCAACCAATGAAAGACCTGTGTTTATGCCTATTCTTGTGTGAAAAGCTTTTCTGTGCTCTGATTTCCATTGGTCATTAAGTGTGTTAATGGCTTTGATTATTTCCATAGCGGCAACGCATGCTTGTTCTGCCTGCTTGGGGTTTTCATGAGGTGCTCCCCAGAAAGCCATCACAGAGTCGCCGATGTATTTGTCTATGGTACCTCCGTGTTTATGTATTATTTTGGCGATAGTGTCAAAATACTCTGATAGCTGTGCTACTAATTCTTGTGGGTCTGCTTCTTCTGATATTGATGAAAAATTTGAAATATCAGTAAACAAGATGGTTATTTTGCTCATCTGGGCTTCGAGTTTGGCCTCGTTTTTATCGCGAACTAATTCTTGAACAACTTCTGATGGAACATATTTCTTGAATGCGCTTAATGCTTTTTTCATGGAGTTCATGGTGTCGCCCATATTCTGTATTTCTGTAATGGGTGACTGCAGGTCTACTTCACCTTCGAAATCAAGCTGCTGTATTCTGCCGGCTTCTGTTATGGCTTTTTGTATCGGTTCTGTCAATTCCTTCGCAAGAGTAGCAGTCAGGAAACCAGCAATGATTAGAAGCCAGAATGAGAAGAGCAGGGTTGTTTCATGGATTCGTGCTATAGGACCGATGAAATCGTCTTCCGGAACAATAATACCAAGTGTCCATTGGCTGCCAAACTTGTCTGAAAGGGACCTGAAGGTAGCTATATACTTTTCGCTTTTGTGAAGGAAGTTGAATTTATATTTGCCACTATTAAAGAATATATCAATGGCATCATGTTCAGCACCTGTTTTTAATATCTGTTCTGACGGTGGTCTTGGTTTTCTTACGTTATTAGAATTAGCAAATTTAGTTCTCTTGGGAGCAAGCTTAACTGGATGTGCAAAAATATTACCATGGGAGTCACATAAAAATGCTGTTCCGCTTTCACCAATTTTTAGGCTTTTTAGAAAACTATTAATTTCATTAAGTCTGAAATCAACGCCTACGGCTCCGTAAAAATTACTGTTTTCATCAAAAAGCGGTTGAGCGCAGGTTACTCCAGGTTCTTTTGCCGTGAATAGTAGATATTCACTGGTCCAGACTGATTTTTCAGAGGATTTTGTCAGCGTATACCAGAGTCTTTCTCTAGGATCGTAATCGATAGCTGAAGAAAAATCGTCCTTCAGGACCTGCTTGTCTTCATCTCTGGTAATTAATCTCGTTCCTGGATTCGATGATGTTCTTGATATTATTTTTGTAACAAAATTTTCTTCTTCATCACGGAACGTCATGAAGTAGTTACCTTGTTCGTCACCATAATATATGCTTTGAAATTGTGGATAGGTTTCCAGGGTTTCTATTAAAATAGATTCGTTAAAATCAGGAGTTGATGATGAAATGATATTTTTCTCTACAAGATTCTTTATGACTATACTATTTTTATTTGCAGGCTCAAGATGACTATTTATTTGTCTTGTGATTGTTTCTGAAATCTGATACAGAAGTTCATCAGAAGATTGAAGCATTATTTCAAGATTACTTTGATAGCCATAAAAAACTATTCCGGCGATTATAAGTGAAAAAAGCGCCAGAAATGACAAAAATACTACGACCTGTAGTCCGTAGGTTTTGAACTTATACTCTGTACTCACGTGAGCTTCCTGTTTATATCATACTAGCATTTTTATTATTTTTGAGCAACATGACATCTGGACTAAAAAGGAAATGGCCTGCAAAAGTTATGAAACCAATGCAGGCCAATTCCCCAAACAAATCTCTATTTTTCCTGCTGCTGACTGGCAGCAGTAACAGATAACTGCATATCAGGGGAAGAGTAAAGATATCCTGATACCTTCTTGTAGGTGTAACCGTAGCTGAATGAGAATCCAACAACGGTTGCTACAATAGCCAGGATAATTGCTAGTATACGCATAAGCAACTCCCTGTGACAGTTTGAATGGGTATCGGTTGATTTTGTTTTATTTTTAACTTTAATATGTTAAAATTTTTTAACCATTATTTTTGCTAGAGTCTTAAATGTTGATATAAGAAACATTAAGGGGATAACAATGAATGAAATATGGCTTAGTCTGTTAATTTCTGTAATTGTTGGTGCTTTTATAGGCTGGATAACCAATCTTATTGCGGTTAAGGCTTTGTTTCGTCCATATAAAAAATATAATGTTTGTGGCATTGAATATCAGGGACTGATTCCAAAACGAAGGGCAGAATTAGCTGACAACCTTGGTAATATGGTTGAAGGTGAATTAATAAATATTCCTGAATTAATGGAAAAGATTAATTCTGATGACGTATGCACTTTCATAGAAAAGACAGTTGAAAATCATAAAAAGGAAATAACCTCAACTATACAAGGTTACGTTGATAATTTTAAAAATCATAATACAAGACTGATAGACACAGTAAAGGGAACTTGCAAACTGTTTGGCAGAGACTTAAGTGCTTATGAGAAAGAGCTTGTAGATGAGGCAACAGTTATTGCTTGCCGTGAGATTAAAAATAAAGCAAAAGAAGCTTCCCCTAAAATAATAAAGACTGCTGGTGAAGAAATAGTTAAACATATATCCGTTCATGATCTGGTAAAGGAAAAAGTGGACGCAATGAATTTGGAAGCATTAGAATCTATGGTGGATAGAATCGCTGCCAGAGAAATGAAAATGATTGAAATTCTCGGTGGTGTTCTCGGGGCAATTGTTGGGGCTTTGCAATGGGCTGTACAACACTATTTGCTCGGTTAAGACAAGGTGAATTATGAGTAACAGGGATTACGAAAACTATAATCGTTCTTATTCTTCTGAAAAATACCACGATAATACTGAAGAACATCGCTTTGGGCAGGAAATTTCAAATAATACCTTTGGCTCCGATGATTCTAATGCTAAGAAAAACAATAATTCTAGAAACTCTAATAGATTTATTTGTCGGACTCCTTCTAAACCAAAACCACAGGAATTCAGTCTTACTTTTATTATTGTGGTTGTTTTGGTGATAATCGGAGGCTTGCATGTGGTATTTTTACCACAGTTAATGAATTTAAAAACCTCAACCAATAAGCCCAATATTGATTTATCTAAGTATATAAAGAGGGGAGATTCTAAAAAAGCCGTTAATAGCCAGACTGAAACAGAGGCTGGAAAATTTGGCTTGAATGAAGCCGAATATATAGCTTTGAAGGGACTTGATAAAGCCGGTATTGAGAAAAAAGCAGATGATGTGACTCTCAGCAGCAAAGAAAAAAGATATCTGGTTGTAAAAGCTATCGAATCTGATTATGTTATTGCCTTGGAAAAGCTTATTGATTCTGGCTATGATATTGAAGCAAAAGACGATAACAATGCTAGTCTTCTTTATATTGCAGTAAGAAGTAATAGTGAAAAATGTGCATATTTTTTGATTAATAAGGGTGCAAATATAAAGGCTGAAACCAAAGATGGAGATACCGTTCTTCATGCAGCAGCCTATAATGGTAATTTCGAAATTGTAAAGCGGGCCATTATTGCTGGCATACCAGTTGATAAACTTGGTGCAGGCAAGAAAACACCGCTTTATAGAGCAGCACAGGCTAATCAGCAGTATGTGTGCAGAATGCTGATTCTGGCAGGTGCTAAACGCTTGCCCGACTATTCTAAGATTACCGATGACTTGGAATTGAAAAACTACTTGCTGACAGGCAAAGGCTCTTGGTCTTCCAAGAATGATAATAGCACCAAGAGTAAATTCAGAGGCAATCAGGGTCCAGATTTGGAAGAAAAAGAAAAGGAAAGATGGGCCAGAGTTAGTAGATTTATTCAAGATGGAAAGATTTCAGAACTTCTCAAAATAGTTCCTGATGCTGAAGATTATAACTCTATGAGCATGTATGAGTTACCACCGGCATGTATTGCAGTAAAATGTGGACAATTAGAAATCCTGAAATATTTAAAAAGTGTGAATTGCGATTTGCTGGAAGCAGAAAAGTCTAGTGGAAAGAATGCTTTGCATTATGCTGCACAGTTAGGGAAAGATGATATTGTTGAATTTTTATTGGCAAATGCTAATTGTGATTTAAACCAGAGAGATAACTTTAATAATACAGCCTTACATTATTCTGTGCTTACTCCGCTGCCATTTGTTACTGAAAAATTGTTAGAGCAGGGGGCAGATCCTAATGCGATAAATTTAAAATTGCAGACTCCACTGCATATGGCTGTTGAAAAGAGTAATGTTTTAGGGGCTAAGCTTCTTTTGAAATATGGAGCAAATATTAATCAGCAGGATTATGCTGGCAATACTCCTTTTCATTATGTTGCCACTAAGGCAGATATGAAAGAAATGATAGATGCTTTCTATGTGTATGAGGACAAATTAGATACAACAATTAAAAACAATGAAGGTAAGACTGCCAGGGAATGCCAAAGGTGGGATTATCTTAAGTTTTATGACGAGCATTATCGTTAAGTAATCACTAAAAAAGCCCCAAACGCATTTGCGTTTGGGGCTTTTTTAGTGATTACTTAGAGAACAATTTTGCTACAGCGGTTTTTACCTTGTCTTCATTTGGAATGAATGGAAGGGTTACATGGTTGCCGGTTCTTGCTTTGTTGAATTGGGCGGTTACTTCGATTGCGTTTTCGTTGCGTGCCCATGCACGTCTGGAAACGCCACACATGGTATCCCAAATCATTGCGCTGCGAATAACATTGTCTATACGTTCACTTCCGTCTAATACAAGACCGAAGCCACCGTTTATTGATTTACCGATTCCAACGCCACCGCCATTGTGCAGTGAGATTAAGCTCATGCCGCGTGCTGCGTTACCGGCATAGCAGTGAGTTGCCATGTCGGCCATGATATTGCTGCCATCCTTGATATTAGCTGTTTCGCGGTATGGAGAATCGGTTCCGCCAGTATCATGATGGTCGCGACCAATCATTACTGGCCCTATTTCGCCTTTTCTTACAAGCTCGTTGAATTTAAGGGCGATATTTGCACGACCTTCGGCATCCTGGTAAAGAATTCTAGCCTGTGTTCCTACGACGAGAGCATTCTTTTCTGCATCACGAATCCAAACCCAGTTATCGTAGTCCTGAGAACGTCTCTTAGGATTGATGCAGGACATTGCTGCCTGATCTGTTTTTACAAGATCTTCATGCTTGCCGCTTAAGCAGACCCATCTGAACGGACCATAACCATAGTCGAAAAGCATCGGACCCATGATATCTTCAACGTAAGAAGGCCATATAAAGCCATCTCTTGGATTTTCACCGTTAGCACAGATTTCCTTAACGCCGGCATCATAAATTGCTCTCATGAAAGAGTTACCGTAGTCAAAGAAGTAGGTTCCTTTATCGGTGAGGGCTTTTATTGCTTTGAAATGTGCTTTTAATGACTCATCAACAAGCTTCTTAAACTGTGCCGGGTCTTTGTGAAGCATTTCTGTTCTTTCTTCAAATGTAAGACCCTTTGGGCAGTAACCACCGTCATAAACAGCATGGCAGGAGGTCTGGTCAGAAAGCAGTTCGATATGGATATTGTTCTTTACTGCATATTCCAGCAAATCTACGATATTGCCGTGGAATGCGATAGAGATTGTCTTCTTGGATTTGATATGTTCATCAGCCATTTTGAAGGCTTCTTCTGGAGATTCGGCAATAAGTGAAACCCATCCCTGTTCATGTCTTGTGTTGATGCGTGACATATCAACTTCAGCTACAATGCCAACACCACGGGCTATTTCAACAGCCTTTGGCTGAGCACCGCTCATTCCGCCGAGGCCAGAAGATACAAACAAATGACCACTCAAATCTTCGTCTGCTTTTACGCCAAGCTTCATTCTGCCTGCATTCAGAATAGTATTGAATGTGCCATGAACAATGCCTTGCGGGCCAATATACATCCAACCGCCGGCTGTCATCTGACCATAGTTGGAAACACCGAGTTGCATTGCGCGATGCCATTCCTGCTGATTGTCAAACATGCCAACCATAAGACCATTGCTCATAATTACACGAGGAGCATTGGGGCTTGATTTGAATAGACCCAGAGGATGGCCGGACATCATTACCAGAGTTCTGTTTTCATCCAACTGTTCAAGATATTTCTTGATAAGGCGATACTGCATCCAGTTTTGGCAAACCTGACCTGTTTCACCGTAGGTTACCAATTCGTAAGGATAAAGTGCTACTTCGAAGTCTAGATTGTTATCAATCATTACCTGAAATGCTTTGCCTTCGGTGCAGTTACTATGATATTCGTTTATAGATTTGCCATAAATGCGACCTTCCGGTCTGAAGCGGTAGCCATAAATACGGCCACGTGTCTTTAATTCTTCCAGAAATTCCGGAATCAATGCTTCATGAAGTTCTTCGGGAATATATCTAAGAGCATTTTTCAGAGCTATTTCTGTTTCGCTCTGAGTGAGAGTGAAACCTCTGTCCGGTGCACGTCTTATACCTTCTACAAATTTCGGGTATTCGGGAAGGACATTATCCAGCTTTATTGTCATTGCTGAAGCTATGGTCTTGTTATCTAACATCTGTCATCCTCCAAAATTTATAACAAATTTAGTATAGCATAAATTTCCTGTATTTAAAAAAGGTCATCATTTTTATATTAGAAGTTGCCTTTAATTGGTTTAATTGGCTTTTGGGTGAAAAAAATTGACTATGGAGATGAACACTGATACAATAGCGGCAATTAAGGTTGGAGGCTGTAAAAATGAAAAAATACTTTTTTACCTCTGAATCAGTAACTGAAGGCCATCCGGATAAGGTAGCCGATCAGATTTCTGATGCAGTTCTCGATGCAATTCTCGCAAAGGACCCAATGGGTCGTGTAGCTTGCGAAACTGCTGTAACAACCGGTTTAGCTATGGTTATGGGCGAAATCACTACTAAGTGCTATGTTGACGTTAACTCAATTGCTCGTAAAGTCATTACTGATATCGGTTATACTAATGCTGATTATGGTATCGATGGCAAGAGCTGTGGCGTTATCGTAAGTCTTGACGAACAGTCACCAGACATTGCACAGGGTGTTAACCACGCTCAGGATGGTTCTGACAAAGACGAAGATCTTAATGTTGGCGCTGGCGATCAGGGTATGATGGTAGGCTTTGCCTGCAATGAAACCCCAGATTTGATGCCTGCTCCTCTTTATTATGCTCACAAAATGTGTCAGAAGCTGGCTGAAGTCCGCAAACAGAATGTTGTAAACTATCTGAGACCAGACGGAAAAGGCCAGGTTACTGTTGAATATCATGATGGCAAGGTTGCCAGAGTTGACGCAGTAGTTCTTTCTACTCAGCATAATCCAGATGTTACACACGAACAGATTGAAAAAGACATGATCGAAAAGGTTATCAAGAAGGTTATTCCTGCTGAACTTATCGACAAGGATACTAAGTTCTTTGTTAACCCGACAGGTCGTTTCGTTGTTGGTGGACCACAGGGTGACTCTGGTCTTACTGGCCGCAAAATTATCGTTGATACCTACGGTGGAATGGCTGCTCACGGCGGCGGAGCCTTCTCAGGCAAAGACCCGACAAAGGTTGACCGTTCAGGCGCTTACATGGGCAGATACATTGCAAAGAATCTTGTTGCTGCTGGTGTTGCAGATAAAGTTGAACTTCAGATTGCTTATGCTATCGGCGTTGCAAGACCAATGTCTATTCATGTTGATACTCACGGAACAGCTAAGATTGATGAAACCAAGATTGAAGAAATTATCAATAAGGTATTCGATCTCAGACCAGGCGCAATTATCAAGAATTTGAACCTGCGCCGCCCAATTTATCGTCAGACCGCTTCTTATGGGCACTTTGGCCGTGGCGATCTCGATTTGCCGTGGGAAAAGCTTGATAAGGTTGAAGAAGTTAAGAAGGCCGCTGGTCTTTAATTAACCAAATCTTTAAGGTAAAAAGAAAAGCCCTGCAGATTTGAATCTGCAGGGCTTTTCTTTTTGTTGTTAGTATCTATGTTGCGTTACTGACCTAAGTCATTTTGATTTGGCAAATGGACTGCTTTTATCCCCCCCCTCTGTTGAGGCTGTCTGAAAACTCGATTTTATGCATTCAAAACAAGTTCCTTCTAAGATCAAAACCCTCCCTACCCTCCCTTAAAAAGGGAGGTTTTTAGGAATCTACTGTACATCGGGATTTTTACAAATTTCTAGTTTTGGGACAGTCTCTGTTAAGGTGACTGGAGGACTTTTTCGTAATTGCTTACAGCAAATAATGCTGAATATTAACAATTGGCAAGCTTTATAAAAGCTAAAATAAAATCACATTCAGTTTCCTGAATGTGATTTTATTAGTCTTAGGCTATTAAAATTGTTTATTCGGCTTTTTCTTCGTCCTCGGTTTTTTCTTCTTCAGATGATTCATCTTCGGTTTCTTCCTTAGATTCTTCGGCATCTTTGCCGACGTCTTCAGGACCCATCATTTCGTGTTCTGCATCTTCTTCGATGCGAACGCGGCGTTCCTTGTCGAGGATGAAAGCCTGAAGTGCTTCTTCTGCAGCTTCTAGTTGCTTTGTAGCTTCTTCAATCTTTGCCTGGTCATTGTTTTTCTTTGCCTGTTCAAGGTTTTCTTTTGCTGAAGCAATGATTTCCTTGAGGCTGATTACTTTATTGCGAAGACCCATTGTCATTTCATTCATTGAGTCTGCCAAGTCTTTAAGTTCGTCTTTGTGGCGCAATTTAATGAAATTTGTTAAATCGCCTTCACCAATGCCACGGGCAACACGTTCCATACGATAAACCGGCCCCGCGATTGCATGGGTGATTTTAATACATATAAAAGCAACAAGGAAGATGCTTATTAATTCTGCAATTATTACACCAGGCAGCAAAGCCTGACCTAATTTGAATCCATCTACTGGAAGCTTGTATTCTACAACAAGGTCGCTTTCAAGCTTTTCAACAGAAAAATAGTAAACCAAAGCGCCAACAAAGTTTGCAACAATGATAACAATAAGTATCAAGATTGCTGTTAATCTGCTTTGGAAACCAGGTTTAATAAAATATTTTTTACGAGGTCTAATTACAGACATAAAGAATCCTCCTAAGACTTTGTACTAATTTAACATAGGTTTGAATTAGTTTCAATTATTTCTATTCATTCTTTCAATGAATTTGTTTCTGAAGCAACTTCGTTGTCTTCGTCACCGTAATATATTTCGTCGGTCTTTTCTAACTCTTCAGTTTCTGCAAGCAAGTCCATTAGCTGATTTTCAACCTGTTGTTCATTTGGAGACAGGTCTTCGGCATCTTCCCAGTTTAAGTCTGTGGAACCCTCATCGGTCATGGCATTTTCGTCTAAGAATTTTGAGTAATCAACCTGATTGTCCTTAGTAATACTGTTTCTGCGAGAATCTAAAGGTTCGGAAATACCTTCGGGCGTTCCAACTAACAGGTCTATCTCAGAGCCGGTTAGCAGTGTGGTAGTTGTATCCTTTTCTGCTGCCCAAGCCTGCCCGCATATCAGAATGATAGCTGCTATTGTTGCTACTAATAGTGTTTTATACATTTAATTCTTCCTGAAGAAAATACAGATTATCGGTTTTGTTATCTAGTTAATCGGCATTTCTTCTTTACATACTGACTTTATTTTTGTTAAATAGTATGAAGAAAAGGAATCAATATGAACAATAGATATTTATTCAGATACGGTCTGGCCGTCGGTAAGGAAATACGATATAACATTACAACCTCAGGTAGCTTCAAGCTGGTAGGTCCTGCAGGGGAACATACTACACCTATCAAAATAGATATGGTCATGTGTCAGAAGGTCGAAAGCTTTGATGGTGAAAAAGGCATTGTAAGAATAACTATAGAAAAAGCTGTTACTGACTGTGATATTCCAAAGGAAAATATGCCTGAAGTAGGTAAAAGCTTTACCATGGAAATGGATCAGCTTGGAAATTGCAGGTGGATTGATGGAAAAGCAAGTTGGGCCGGAGCTGAACATACTATGATGATTTTCCCTGAACCAGAAGTAGAAATTGGCAGTACATGGGTTCAGAAGATGGAAGAAGCTTCAGGCTCTGAGGTTCCGTTCTATAATAGATATAGATTGAATGGTCGTGACCGCCGCAATACTGATTTAATCAACTTTGCCTCAGAAGTTTATTCCGGTCACCCGGATAATCCCCAAAGCCGCAGTCTTGGTAAGGGCAGCTTTACTTTCAATCTTGTTGATCAGTGGATTCAAGATTCTGATGTAAGAATTAAGTATGAATACCTGATTCCTGTTCCAGACCGCCCAGGCGTTCTTTTAAAAGCCAAAACAATCCTGAACGTTGACATGGAACGTATTTTGGAATAACACAAAAAATTCTAATAAGCGCATAACTTTAAAGTAAGCTATTGATAAGAATAATAGAACGTAAATCAACTGTTGTAGACTTGAGTGTCTAAGAGGTTTTCATGCTTAGCGACAATTAAGGAACAGACGATGTCCCCTGCAACATTGGTTAATGTTCTAACCATTCCTGTTACAGAATCCAGGCCAACAATTACTGTTAAAGCTTCGCTTGGTATTCCAAGTTGAAAAAGGATTACAGTCAAACAAACAATGTTTGCGCCTGGAATGGCAGGACAACCAACTGCAAGAAGCAGAGCTGTGAATATCATCGTTACATAATCAAAACCAGCAAAAGTGATACCGCATAATTTTGCAAGAAACAATGCTGCTAATACAGTGTAGCTTCCGGTACCGTTCATGTTTATTGTTGCGCCAAGTGGAGCAGATAAAGAATATATTTTTGGTGAAACTCCCATCACTTTGCAGGCGTGCATGGAATCGGGGATAACAGCGTTGCTTGAACTTAATGAAAAAGCTTTTATCAAGGCTGTTGCAGACTTTTTAAAGAAAACAAAAGGATTTACTCTTGCAAAAGCGTATATAATTACAATGTAAAAAAGAAAAATAAACAAAGTATCAATAACAAAAGTCAGTAGGAATGAGAACAAGTGAAGAATAGTATTGATATTTGTTTTTACAATCAGGTCTGTTAATGAGGTAAAGCATGCTATTGGAATAAGTTGAACTACAATTTCCATCGCTTTCATTAAAACAGCATTAGCTCCGGAAACAAGGCTTTTTATAGATGAACTATCGTCACCTGCCATTCCTATGGCAATTCCTATTAAGGCTGCTATAAAAATAATCTGAAGCATATTGGCATGGTAAAAAGGCTTTACTATATTATCGGGAACGGTATCTATAATGGTCTGGGCTATTGAAATGTTCTTTGCTGCTTCCTGACCATTCATATTTTGACTTACTTCCGTTGTGGTTTTAAAGCTGCCTAATTCACCTGGTTCAATTAATTTGAATGATAATAAGCCAAAGGTTACTGCAATTAACGTAGTAATGACAAACCACATTATTAATTTGCCACCAATTTTCCCAAATTCAGAGAAGTTTGAGAATTGTGAAACACTTGCTGCAATAGAGAATAATACAATTGGTCCAATGAGTGTTTTCAAAGCATTCAAAAACATTGTGGTAAAAGGATTAAAGATATTTTTGCATAAGAAAAGCTGTATATCACCACTGCAGAAATTTTTTATAAGTAAACCAGATATTGCTGCTATGACCATTGATATCAGGGTTAGGCTTAAGATAGAACGTTCTATCTTTTGAACCTGAATAATAACCCTATTTACACCTTTATGATGTGTGTAGGTTATGGTCTTATTGGATTCACCTATGATGACATTTCTTAATGCTGCTTCTAGATGTTCTTCATTTTCGAAGGTCTTGTCTTTTAATAAAAAATTACTGCTGTAGAATTCTATTTCTTTTCCAGAGGTGTTTATTTCCAAGGTATAATTGAAAAGGGTTTTGCGTATAGCAATTTCTGCCTCTGAATTTTTTTCAGAGGTTTCCATAAGGCGGCAAAAGGATTCTTCCAAGCAGAGAAGTGACTTATTTATTATTCTTTTACTGAGTTTATATTTGTTTAAGCCTTCATCAATAAATTGAAGGGTTGCTTTTAGTCCTTCTTCATTTAGATTAACCTTTTTTCTTGTTAAACTCATGATTCCCTCTGTTTTGAATTGCCAACAATGTTGAATTTCAAAATATTATATCACTGTTTTCATGCACAATAAGAATTATTTTTTAAGGTTAATATTTATATTACATTTGAGGCTGTCTGAAAACTAGAAATTTGTAAAAATCCCGATGTAAAGTAGATTCCTAAAAACCTCCCTTTTTAAGGGAGGGTAGGGAGGGTTTCGATTTTAGAAGAAACTTGTTTTGAATGCATAAAATCGAGTATTCAGACAGTCTCTAAAAAGGAGGGTTTTACGACAGCACGAAACAAAAAAA
>JAZRWI010000114.1:0-4543 GCA_045599645.1 Candidatus Avigastranaerophilus sp. | reverse complement strand
AGGCACATCGAACACCTTTGGTGTCATCGAATTTTCTCGATGAGGTTTCGATGGCACTTCGTACTCGATGTCGGCTACCGCCGTCGATGGCATGCAGACGCATGCTCGATGGCAATTCTCGTTGCACAAAACCAATCTGCTTTCTCGGCTGACAGCCGACGGCTGCCCGCGGCTGTTTTCTCGGCTAAGAACTACTAACTTATATATTTTTTATAAAAATTTTTATTTAAATAATACGCACACATCACAGTAGAAAGAAATCTGGATACCACCAACGATGCCCAGAGACCGTTTAATCCGAAAAATATCGGAACAACAGCGACACACCCTAAGTCCAAAACAAAAGTAGACAGGAAAGCTATTTTAGCTGATGTGACAGCGTCATTTATTGCAGTAAAGAATGACGATCCAAACATTACAAAACCTATAATCAATATTACTGCTGAAGAAATATTCATTGCATTTTCAGTCAAAGGCATAAGCTCCGGTGAATTAGAAATAAATATATTGGCAAACTGCAAACCGTAAAGCAATGCGGCTATGTATAAAAGAACACTTGCTACACCAATTACAATTAATATCTTTTTTATTAAGTCTTTTAGTTCAACATAATTCTTTGCACCAAATTTATAGCTTATTACAGGAGCAATGCCAGAGCAAAATCCAAATAATCCTCCTGCAAATAAGCTTATTAAGAAGTTAACAATACCAAAACAGGCAATGCCATCGTTACCAACATACTTAACAATCTGGTAATTGAAAAGAATCATCACAATAGAGCCTGCACCATTAGAAATAACCTCTGAAACACCGTTATATACTATTTCTTTCAAGGCTTTAAAATCTATGATGAAACGACCAAGATACAATTTATTTTTTCTATTAATAAGAAATACCAGTAGCGGAATCCCACCACCTAAGCAGGCTGCTATACCTGTTGCCCAACCCGCACCCGCCAGGCCAAGGTTATATCTGCATATAAATATATAATCCAAAACAATATTCGTTATTCCGGAAATTACACTACAAACAAAAACCAGCTTAGGCTTTTCATTGGTAATCATAAAGGAAGACGAGAAATTCTGGATAAGCAAGAAAGGAATAAAAGGTATAACAACACTTGCATAAATAATACAATTATCAAGAATTTCTGAATTTGCCCCAAAGAAGCTTAGGATATCTCTTAAAAATATTTTAGAAATTGCCCATACCGATAAACCTATTATAATTATCAGATAACATAACATGGAAAAATATTGTCGGGCCGGTTCATCTTTCCCCTCGCCAAGTTTTTTGGCAACATAAGCATTGCCTCCTGAAGAAAGAAGTGTAGCAACGACAACAACCAGCATAAACAATGGTATGATAAAATTAACTGCCGCAAATTGAATCTTTCCAACATAATTTGCAATAAAATACCCGTCAACCATTGTATAAATGGTCATAAAAATAATCGAAAAAACGTTAGGAAGAGTAAATCTTATTATATTTTTATAACCAAAGTAATCAGATAACTCTATTTCTTTCATCCAATATTCCTAATCTAGATATCTTCATTGTTCTTTACTGCAGCAGCAAATTCCATAGCTATTTCCTGATTTGGTATACGAGCAGTTCCGTTTTTTTCATCAACAATGAAGCTTTCGCCAGTCTTTTCATTGATACGGTTTAAAACAGTCGGTAAACTGATGTCGTCTTCTTTTACTATATCAGGGTATGCATCTCTTAATTCACGCACAACCTCGGTCTGCATATAATAGAATTCGTCTTCCTTGCGCCTTTCGGTATTTAAAATACTGTTAGTAAAACTAATCATTCCAGACTTATCTACATAAATCAGTGAATTTAAAGCACTTTTAAAAGATTCATTTCCAGGATTAAAATACTGCCCCATAAACAATACCTCTACGGCTAGTCTACACTAACAGGTAAGAACTGTCAAACAAGGCCGCAGCCGCTCCTTTTTACGTAGACACTAATCAGATTCTAATAACGATAAACTAACCATGTATTTATTGAACAGGTCAGCGTATTTCTTCATAGTGGATTCATTATACATGCTTGCAAGATAGGTTATGTTCAATAAAATACTGTTGTCAGATTCAAAAATGTATAATTCCATTCTTGAACCAGCTAGACGCTGGGAGTCCTTCAGAGGAATATTTGCAACTTTTAATGATTTATTGCCAATATCAGAAGTGACCTGTCCCATGCCCTGAAGGTAATTTACTTCCATAGCCTGTGTTTTTATATTAGAATTTATTGGCATATCAAAATCATAAGCAGAATTGGCAATACCTTCAGAGATCTGCCTGTTGACTTCCTGAAGAATATCATTCAGTTTTTCATTTCCACTTAATTTCATGGCCACAGGCATGGATTTTATAAGATTACCGAAGGAATTACCCAGTTCAATGTCTACCCGGTTATCATACAGCCACTGAACATATATATTTTTCTGATTTGTAATATCAGCTAAAGCTAACATACCTGCAGCTGTAGCAATAACATTTCTGGAAACCTTCAGACGTTTTTCTGCCGATTCAATGTCCGATACCTTTACCTCAAGAGCAGCATTCTGAATTCCATCTTTAATGACATCGGAAGTTCTGTCTGCAGCAGGTGCCACAGTCCATGCCGTATTGACATAATAAGAAAAGTATTTGCCAAATTTCTTATATGCTTCAGTATGTTTTATTTCTTCGATTGAAGCAAGATGAGAGTAATAATAATCTGTTTTCAATTCTTCGTCATTGTATGCCCTCAATATATCAGCAAGCAATATATCAATAGAACGTCCGTCAGCAATTATATAATGAACATCAAAGAACAGATAACAGTATTTTTCTGTTTTAAATACTCTGGCACGGCATAATAAGGATTTAATAAGCCTGTATGGTTTAACAAGATACGCCTTAAGCTCTTCTAAGTCTTTTTCAGAAATATATTCGACACAGACATCCTTATACAGCTCCGGAGCATATCTTATTTCAGGAGTTCCATCCTTTTCCGTATAAATTATGCTGAGAAGTGACGGATGATTCTTTATTGCCCTGTTAACAGCGTCACTAAGTCTATTTTCATCTATATCAGAAGGAAATTGAAGCAGGTTAGGCATATTCCACATTTCACCACTTATCTTATAAAACTGACTATCCAGCATAAGTATCTGCTGTGCAGACAACGGATAAGAATTTTTACGTGCTTCTGCTTCTGCAGCTTCCATTTTCTCACTGATATTCGAACTGTCAGATTTTTTATTAACAATAGCAGCTATACCTTCGACTGTTTTTCCGTTATAAACATCAATAACAGTGAGAGATTTTATCTTCGCCTTTGCTACAAATTTCATAGCAAGGAGAGATGTGCCGCCCAAAGCGAAGAAATCGGATTTTATACCTGCCTTTTCATATTCGAGCCCCATAACATCAGCCAAAGTAGAACACAACACTTTTTCTATTTCGCTGGAAGGTGCAACATAAGGCGTAACATCAACAAACTGAGGTTCAGGCAGCTTCTTTCTGTCTATCTTGCCGTTCGAAGTCATCGGCATTTCATCAAGCTGTATAAAGATATTCGGCACCATATAATCAGGCAGTTTTTCAGCCATGAAAGTGCGAAGTTCATTCTTATCGACTGCATTCTGAGAAGAGTAATACAGACAGATGTTCGGATTTTCACCGATGCTCTTCACAACAGCGATAAGATGTTCCATACCGCCGAATTCAGAAGCACGGTTTTCAATTTCTCCGAGTTCTATTCTAAGACCTCTAATCTTAATCTGATGGTCGATACGGCCGATAAAGTCAATATTACCGTCTTCGTTCCATTTTACTAAATCACCGCTTCTGTATGCTCTAACATAAGGCATATCAGCAGAAGGTCTGAATTCTATGAACTTCTCTGCATTTAATTCAGGTCTGTTCATGTAACCACGGGCGACACCAGCACCTGCAATAAGAAGCTCGCCTGCAACGCCCTGCGGAACTAGCTGACAGTTCTGGTCTACAACATACAGATGATAATTGGCAAGAGGTCTGCCGATACAGTAACCGTCTGTTTCACCTTCAATATCGTAATATGTAGAGAAAAGCGAGCATTCTGTCGGGCCATAGACATTAAGGAACCGGTAACCTGGATTTTTGCAGGTCGGCATCTTTTCGCCACCAGTGCTCAATACTCTCAGAGAATGGTTCATATCCTTGATTATACAGCCAATCTGGGTTGTCAGGAATGCTACAGTTATGTGGTTGGCTTCGAAATAATCATTCAGAGCTATGATTTCCCTGCGGACTTCATCTGAAAGAATATGGATGACGGCACCGGACAGGATACTCGGATAGATATCTATCATATGAGCGTCGAAACCGAAGTTTGCATAGCCGGCAATATTATCCTCAGGAGTAAGTGCGAACTCGGCCGCATACCAGTGGCAGTAGTTTACAATACCGTGATGTTCAAGTTCAACAGCCTTTGGAGTGCCAGTCGAACCCGATGTGAACAGAATTACCATACGATCATCAGGCTTTACTGCAGGCAGTTC
>JAZRWI010000113.1:0-3266 GCA_045599645.1 Candidatus Avigastranaerophilus sp. | reverse complement strand
TTTCAAGGCCCTTACCGCTGTCTAATGCTTCCTGCAGCATATTTCTAGCTGATTCAAGATCCTTGGCCTGATTGCCAAGAACAAGCATATGGCTCCCTAATATAAGACAGAGTTCGAGGAAATCGCCTTTTTCTTCGCCGGTCAAAACCTTGATTGCATATTCAATTTCAAGAGCATTGCCAACATAAGTTCCGAGAGGCTGATTCATGTCGGTAACAAGTGCCATGGCCTTAACACCAGCTCTGTTACAGATTGAAGTCATAGTCTGAGCCAAGTCTATGGATTCCTTCAGTTTTACAATGGTCAGAATTTGGCCCATCGTCAAGCTTATACATCCACTGCTATAGAATATATCTGGCTTTCTAGCTTCTAGCTTCTAGCTTCTAGCTTCTGGCTTCTAGCTTCTGGCTTTCTAGCTTCTAGCTTCTGGCTTTCTGTTTTACAATGGTCAGAATTTGGCCCATCGTCAAGCTAACCTGAATATTGTTGTCGGCAAGCCTTAAAGCCAGATTGAGCATAGCCATCTTGCACAGGTTCTTTTCGCCTTTTCTGAAGACTGTATCAATATTAGCCTTGGCGAAGGTAAGCATATGTTCTGGTTCTGATGTTCTGCCATAGGCTCTGGCATTAAGGTTCTGCCCTACGTTAAGTTCTGCTGGGTTACTGTCCTTGCCAGCTCTTTCGGCATCATCAAATCTTTTTAACGGAGTGTAGTGTTTATATCTTGTGCGTATCATCTGGGCTGTGTTCTTGCTCATCAGATGATATTCCACCAACTGGTCAATAAGAGCATTATTCATGGCATCAAAGTCATTGCCAAGTTTCTGCATAACCTTTGAGCCATATTTCTTTTCCAATTGTGCAATTACTTCGGCTGGTGTTCCCCACGAATCCTGCCAGCCAGAACCATGACCACCATTAGCGAATTCTGGATTGATAGAAGCTATGTATTTATCACGTTCTTCTGCATGACGAGCGAACAGATAACGGTTAAGGTCATTATAGGTAACCTTGTTTTTCTTTGCTAACTCCTGAATAGGATTCCAGTATTTTTCCTGAAATTCGTCACGCTTAGTCTGAATTCTGCCATGCATAGTATCGAGCAGCATCTTGGCATCGTATTCTTCTTTAAGCTTGCCGTTGTCGAAAATATCTGCAAGGTTAGGGTCATCACTCAGAGTATTTTCAATTTCAGCCTGCCATTGTTTAAGGTAAAATCCTCTGTCGGCAAAATTGTATTCAGCCTTATCCAGATAATCAGCAGCTCTGGCAAGCATACCTTTTGCATCTTCTGCTTGGTCTGCTGCTCTTTTTTCTTCAATCTTCTTGGCGAAGTTAGCCTGCTGTTCATGCCACATCTGCTGGTAAGACTTGCCGTTGGTCTTGAGAGAGAAGTTACTGTTATCTTTTCTCTTTCTTTTTAGTGTGTTTTCTATATATTCCTTGACAGGAGAACCTTCATCTGTTAATTTATTTATCAAACCATCAGGTATTGTTATATTGTTCCCACGTAGGGTGGAAACATTCCCTGTCAGTATTCTGGTGGTTTTTCCTTTGTCAACATAAAACAAAGTTTTATTCCGAGATGAATTCTGTTTTAAAGCTGCTAAGATTTTTTTTCTGCTATAACTGTTTCCATGCACTGTTTTAGCCATCAAGGCTATAACATCTTTATTGTTCATTTGTGTGGAAACGACCATAAATGGCACTATAACCTGTTTACCAGAAGAAGAAGTCATATCAACATACACTTCAAATGAATCTTTTGCTATATTGTATTTTTTATTGTCTTCATCCCATTCCATAGAAGCAGTTACTATTACAGGTTTTTTGAGTTTATCTGGTAATTTGGCAAATTCATCTTTATTTTCTTTATCGTAATAACTAAATCTATGGTCTTCTGCCTCTGAAGCTTTTGAGAAGAAATTACCTGTCCTTGGGTTCAATCCTTTTATAACTGCTGCTGCATGACGATAATTTATAACCATAGGAAGTTCTAATCCAAGTTCTTTAATTACATCTGAAGACTCTCCAAGATATAGATTTTTAAATGCTAACTCACTTGCATTTTTTACATCAAAGAAATCATCCAACTGTTGTCTGAAGCTTGTGTTGTGATAGTCATACTTATTATTATCAGAATCAGTGCTGCCTAATGAATATCTGATGTCCTTCTTCTGTCTTTCCAGAGTCTCATTGGCATGACGAAGTTCTCTATCCCATTCAAGTCTTTTCTGTAGAAGCTTCTTTATTTTCTTCAGTCTGCTTCTCACAGTAAGGACATTCATTTTCTTATTTCCGTTGAAATATTCTTCATTCTGTGCAATCAGTAAACCAATCTCTTCATTTAATTTGTCGATATTACTCTGAGCATACGGTATTACTGCTTCTGGGTTTACTAAAGAATATCTGATATCCTTCTTGCTCTGGTCGAATCTCTGACTGAGAGGGATGACATTCCCTTCGTCATCATAGGTAACAGGGTCGGCTGACTTTATGTTTTCAGAATCAAAAACAATGTATTCCTCATCGTCATTGTTTACACCGTCATAGCCTTTCTTGATGAGGTAATTAGCAGCCTTTTCTCCTGCTTTATTTAAGCCTTGGAATAGTTTCAGAGCCTTTAAGCCTTGACCAAAAGTAGCAGGGTTATTCAGCTTTATATAGAATTTCCTTACATTTCTACCGTAGCCTTTTGCATCATCTTCCCAAGGGCTGAAGAAATTGCCTTGAATATCCATATTGTTTCTGCTTTTGGTTCTATCAAATTCATTGAATTTTTCATTTGTTCCATGCCATACCACCAGCGGTTCACCGTTTTCGTCTACTACTTTGCTAGAATCACCTTGCAGAATTTCCAGTAATCGTTTATCATTAATTATAGGAGCAGTTGAATTATTAGCAAACTCACTAGTTAAAGAGTCAATACTTTTAATTAAACTGCTCTTCTCTATTTTTGTTAGTTTTACAATGGTCAGAATTTGGCCCATCGTCAAGCTGATGCGCCGATTCTGTGCAACGTCGGTATGATTGGAGACTGGGGTGGGACTGATATCGAAGGTGATGACAGTGGCTTTATGAGTCGCTTGTTCTCTGGTATTGAAGCTCTTGTATTGCTTTGTCCGGACACAAGTATGGCTGTTGCTGGCGCTAAGTATAATATCAACTCCAGCGTTAAGGTAAAAGACACTAAGACAGGTGAAGAAGTTCCATTAAAATTAAAAGACACTTATAAAAAAGGTGTAACAGGTGAATCACCACTTTCT
>JAZRWI010000112.1:0-69816 GCA_045599645.1 Candidatus Avigastranaerophilus sp. | reverse complement strand
TACGCCAGAAAAGCGGTGCCAACGTCTTCCTTGAGTGCGCTGAGCTATTCAACAGTTAGCAGTCACGAAAATCCCGATGAGAAAAGCAGACAGCTTACTACATCGGGATTTTTTTTACAAGATAACCTGTGAACAGTAACGTCTCTTGAGGGAGGACAAAAGTTGGATGAAAAATAATTTGACTTTAGAATATGAAAGTGATATTATCGCTCACACGTTGAAACAACGTATGCCCAGATGGTGAAATTGGCAAACACGCAAGATTCAGGTTCTTGTGTCCGTATAGGACTTGCGGGTTCAAGTCCCGCTCCGGGCACTGTTTCCACAGACCATAACCTCGGCCTGACGAGCTAAGGCTCACATATTCTAGTGCAGGCGGAGCTTACATATATATTAAACAAGCCACTCAAAATGAGTGGCTTGTTTCGTTTTAGCTAATTATTCGTAAAACTATGCAAACTCCATTTTTAAATGTATAATTTCATAAAAAACTAGAGGAGTAAATTATGAAAGTTTTGATGTTGAATGGTTCTCCGAATAAAGATGGAAATACTGCAATAGCCTTGAAGGAAATGGAAAAGGTTTTTGCTAAGCATGGAATTGAAACAGAAATTGTACACATAGGTAATAAGGATATTAGAGGCTGCGTTGCTTGTCATTCTTGTGCTCAGACGGGAAAATGCGCTTTTAATGATGCTGTTAATGAAGTCGCAGCTAAGTTTGAAGCCTCAGATGGTCTCGTAGTTGGAAGCCCTGTTTATTTTGCTTCAGCTAATGCTACTCTGGTAGCACTTCTTCAGAGAATGTTTTACAGCAGCCATTTTGACAAACGCTATAAGGTTGGTGCAAGCGTTGTATGCGCCCGCCGTGGCGGTTGTTCTTCAAGCTTTGATGAATTGAATAAATTCTTTACAATCTGTGGTATGCCAGTAGCTTCCAGCCAGTATTGGAACAGCATTCATGGTCGTGTTCCAGGTGATGCTGAAAAGGACGGCGAAGGTCTTCAGACTATGAGAACCCTTGCAGAAAATATGACATACCTTATGAAGAGCCTAGAACTTGCCAAAAAGGATATGCCACTTCCTGAAGTAGAAAAAAGAATTTCTACTAACTTTATTGATTAATACCGTCTTAGACAAGATAGACTGACTATTAGGAGATAAAACGATGAATCTTTCCAGCTTTTTTAAGAAAACTGCTACGGCTGCAATGGCTTTGCTTTGCTTTTCCGGTTCTGCTGTTTCTGCTGAAGATATATTAAAAATACATTATTCCAGACCGGATATGGCCTATGATAATCTTGGTATCTGGCTTTGGGATCATGTTAAGAATCCTTCCAGAGACTGGCCTACAGGTGCAACAAAGATAGCTGGTAAAGATTCATTTGGCGCTTATTTTGAAGTTGAATTAAATTCAAAGCCTTCACAGGTTAGTTTTCTTATTTTGAATACAAAAGATGGAAACAAGCTGGAAGATAACAGAACTGTTTATCTTACAGACAGTCGCGATGTGTATCTCCGCGCTAACGACAGCAATATTTATGACAGTCCGGATTTAACCTTTACAGCTACCATGAAAAAAGCAATGATTATTGGTGAAGACACAATAAGAGTTACTTTTAACGTAAAAGATGGTTTGGACGCTCAGAAGCTTGCAAAGGAAATAAATATTACCGATTCTGACAAGAAGCCTGTTGAAATAGAATCTGTAACTGTTCTGGAAGGCTATGATGTTGAAATTAAGACCGTCAGAAAAATTACAGATAAGCTTCCTTTGGTTTTGAATTATGGTGTAAGAAACCTGTCATCAGCTCTTGATTGGCGTTTTATTGATGATGTTTATGCATATGACGGTGACGACCTTGGCTGCAACATGGTAAATGACGAAGCAGTAATTAAGCTTTGGGCTCCATTGGCTGAGGAAGTTTCTGTTTGCTTCTATAGCAAGGATTCCCAGAATACTTTCATTACCAAGAAGACAATGAACCGCGAGGATAGGGGAGTATGGGCAATAAAGGTCAGCCTGGAAGACATGGCTGGTAAGGTTGATTCCCTCAGAGGCTGCTATTACCAGTATGAAATCAAGAATCCTGGCCGCGAAGTTGTTAAGGCGCTTGATCCTTATGCGAAGTCTATGGCTCCTGTAACTGTAAATCCTAATGCTTCCGACGGCGGCGAAAGTGATGATTTGATGGGAAAAGCTGCCATCGTAAATATCAAAGATATTAAACCAGGTGTTACAAAGGCCGATATTAAGGGCTATAACCGCCGAGAAGACGCTATTATTTATGAAGTCCATGTAAGAGATTTTACTTCAGACCCAAGAATAGCCAAAAATCTTACTGGTAGATTCGGTAGCTTTAAGGCATTTATCGGTCGTCTGCCTTATCTCAAAAAGCTTGGTGTAACCCATGTTCAGTTGCTCCCAGTAATGGCATGGCTTTACGGGGATGAATATAAAATGGGTGAACCTGAATACACCTATAAGGCTCGCAACTGTAATTATAACTGGGGTTATGACCCTCAGAACTATTTTTCCCCGGACGGTGCTTATTCAGAAAACCCGGAAGATGCTGAATTAAGAATAGCTGAATTGCGCGAATTAATTAATGCAATCCACGAAGCCGGAATGGGCGTAATTCTTGACGTTGTTTATACCCACATGGCCAATGCAACCTTCTTGAATAACATAGTTCCAGACTATTATTTCTTTAAAGACCAGAACGGTAATTTTGTAGGCGATTTCGGAAATAACCTGGCTACTAACAGAAAAATGGCTTTAAAGCTTATGACCGATTCTGTTAAGCATTGGTTCAGGGAATACGGAATTGATGGCATGCGCTGGGATATGATGGGCGATGCTACTGCTGATGCTGTTCAGGCTTGCTATGACGCAGCAAAGGAAATTAATCCCAAGGCAATATTTATTGGTGAAGGCTGGAGAACCTTCAAGGGTAATCAGGAAGATTCTGCTCTGGCAGGAAAAGGTGCTGATCAGGATTGGATGTGCAAAACCATGGATGTTGGTGCTTTCAGCGATGAAATGCGCAACGAAATGAAATCCGGTTTTGGTAGTGAAGGTGAACCAAGATTCTTAACTGGTGGCGCAAGAAGCATTGAGCTGATTTTCAATAATATTAAAGGCCAGCCAACTAATTTCAAGACTTCATCTCCTGGTTCTGTTGTTCAGTATATTGAAGCTCATGACAACCTGACTTCATTTGACTGCATTGCTCAGGCTACTAAACTTGATCCGGAAAACTCTCAGAACTATGCTGAATTGCATAAGAGAGCACGTCTTGGCTTGGCATTTGTATTGACCTCTCAGGGAACTGCATTTATTCATGCCGGTCAGGAATATGGCCGCACTAAGCAGTGGCTAACTGACGGTGTTCCTGAACAGAAATATCATGAATTGTCTGATAAGAATGGCAATCCATTTAAACATCCTTATTTCATTCATGACTCATATGACTCTTCTGACGCAGTAAATAAATTTGACTGGCTCAGAGCTATGAATGCAGAAAAATCTCCTGTCAGCGTTGCAACCGTTGAATATGCAAAGGGATTAATTGCTCTTAGAAAATCTACAGACGCTTTCAGACTTGGTACTATTGAAGCTGTTGACGATAATGTTAAGCTGCTGGAAATTCCTGAAATTAAAAAGGAAGACCTGGCTATTGCATATAGCTGCCGTTCTGTTGAAACTGGTGATGTTTACTATGTTTTTGCAAATTGTGATGCAAAACAGAGAAAATTCACTTTAACAGAAGATTTAACAGGGGCTTCGGTTCTCGTTGACGCAGAAAAATCAGGTGTTAAAGCAATAGAAAATCCAAAGGGTATTGTTTTTAAGTCTGATTCAATCGTTTTAGAACCATTAACAGTAGCAATTATAAAAAAATAATTACTACTCATCCGAGTCCACTATCAAAGCTGTCCGAGTATTCGGACGGCAAATAAACAGGTGTGTTTATGGCTATTTCAAGCTTATTAAAAAATATATTCAAAAAATCAGATAAAATTCAGAATAATGTTTTAAGAATTCATTATTCCAGACCAGACAAAAATTACGATAACTTAGGAATCTGGTTTTGGGAGGATGTAAAACAGCTTTCTGTTAACTGGCCTGATGGTGCAACAAAGCCGACTGGTAATGATGATTTTGGGATATATTTTGATATTGAATTAAATCAGAGGCCTTCTAAAGTAAGCTTTCTGATTCTCAATATCAAGGAAGCAAGGCAGCTTGAAGCCAATAATACTGTTTATCTTGGTAGCAACAGAAATGTATATGTTGTTGCTGGTGATAAGAATGTATATGATAGCCATGATTTAAAGATTAAGCCACAGCTCAGGCAGGCAATAATTACAGATAAAAATACAATAAAAGCAGTATTCAGCTCTATGGAAGGATTAGATGCTGAAATACTCGCGAAAAATATTATTGTAAAAAATAATTATGGAGAAAGTCTTAAAGTTGCTTCTGTAAGCGTATTAGAAAAAACAGAAATTAATATAAAAATTAATTCTGATTTATTGAGCTATTTACCTTTGCAGGTTGCATTTGATGACAGACAGGTTGAAACGACTGTTGATTGGCGTTTTATAGATAGAGAATTTGCTTATGATGGCGATGATCTTGGCTGCACGGTTGTTGGCGATGATGCCATAATTAAGGTTTGGAGCCCATTGGCAGAATCTGTGACTCTCTGTATTTATGATAAATTGGAACAGACAAAATTAATGCTTCAAAAGCCTATGACAATGGGTGACAGAGGTGTATGGTCCTGCAGAATTACTCTAAGAGATGTAGAAATTGCCGGAAAGAAAATTAATTCTTTAATCGGATATTATTATCAGTTTGAAATAAAGAATCCTGGCAAGGAACCCTTGAAGTGCTTAGACCCGTATGCAAAATCTATGGCGCCTGTTACTGTAAATGCTGGTGCTGTAAGTGCCGGTTCCAGTGGTGATTTCGTTGGTAAGGCTGCCATAATTGATATGAAGGCTATAACTACAGAAAAAACAACTGTGAAGATTGCCGGTTACAGTAGAAGAGAAGATGCAATAATTTACGAAGTTCATGTCAGAGATTTTACCTCTGACCAGAATTTAAACGATAAACGCTCAGGAAGATTCAGCAGCTTTAAAGCTTTGATAGGGCAGTTACCTTATGTTAAGAGTCTTGGTTTTACCCATATTGAATTATTACCGGTTATGTCCTGGTATTATGGCGATGAAACAAAAATGGATGAGCCGGAATATGCATATAAATCCAAAAATTGTAATTATAACTGGGGTTATGACCCTCAGAATTATTTCACACCAGATGGCGCATATTCTGAAAATCCTGCAGATGCCGAACTTCGTATAAATGAATTAAGAGAATTTATTAATGCCGCCCATAAAGAAGGTATTGGGGTTATTCTTGATGCCGTTTATACCCACATGGCAAATACAGTATTTTTGAATAATATTATACCTGATTATTATTTCTTTAAAGATTCCAATGGCAATCTGGTAGGCGCTTTTGGCAATAATGTAGCCACAACTCACAAAATGGCTGCCAAGCTTATTGTTGATTCCGTAAAATTTTGGTTCAGGGAATATGGAATTGATGGTATGCGCTGGGATATGATGGGTGATGCTGTTGCTGAAGTCGTTCAAAACAGCTTCAATGAAGTCAGAAGAATTAATCCGGACGCTATTTTTATTGGTGAAGCATATAAAACTACATCTGTTTTGCAGGCAGAACCAGCTCTGGCAGATAAAATGGCAGATCTTGACTGGCTATATAAAACAAAGGATGTTGGCGGTTATAATGATGAAATCCGTGACGAAATAAAGTCTGGCTATCTGCATTTTGGTGAAGGCGACCCAAGGTTTATAAGCGGTGGAGCTAGAAAAATTGCAAAGCTGTTTGCTAATCTTAAGGGGCAGCCAACAGGCTTTAAGACATCTTCCCCGGGTTCTGCTGTTCAGTATATCGAAGCACACGATAATATGACAGCCTTCGACAGTATCGCAAAGGCTACAGGGCTTGATCCTGAAGTTCCAGAAAAATATGCTGAATTACAGCGTAGGTTGAGAATGGGGATTGGTCTGATTCTTACTGCTCAAGGAACAATATTATTCCAGGCAGGCTTGGAATATGGAAAGACAAAGCAATGGCTGACCTTTGGTGAACCAGAACAAAAGTGGGTTAAGTTTGCTGATAAAGATGATAAACCTTTTATGCACCCATATTTTATCCGTGATTCCTATGCTTCTTCTGATGCGATAAATAAATTCGACTGGGAAAAGGCAACCAATGTAGAAAAATACCCGGAATGTGTAAAAACAGTGGAATATTCCAAGGGAATGATTGCTTTAAGACGAGCAACAGATGTTTTCAGATTAGGTTCTAATGAAGCTGTTGATGCAAATATGAAACTATTGGAAATTCCTGAAATTAAGGAAGAAGATTTGGCAATAGCTTATAGCTGCCATTCTGTGAATGAAAATAAGACTTATTATATTTTTGCAAACGGTGATAAGCAAAGCAGGAAATTTACTCTTTCTGATGATTTGACAAATGCTGAAGTTATTGCTGATGCAAATAAGGCTGGTATTTCTTCTATTGCTAACCCGGAAGGAATTAAAGTAACCATTTCATCAATAGAATTGGAACCGTTGACTTTAGTTATTTTACGCCAAAGTTAAAGGTTTTGAGGAAATATTTACATGAAAAAAGAAAATATACCGTCAGTTTGCACGGCGAAATCAATAGGCATGCATTATGTTGGTGAGTATTTAGATAACGAGAAAGAATATTCTGTTATCTATGAAACAGAAAGATAAAACCAAGCTTTCTTAGGCGATAAGAAAAATCTTTAAAGTAACGGGGAATTAACCATGTCACGTAAAAGAATGATATTTTGGGGAATATTTTTATTCTTCTTTTTTGCCGGAATAATACTACATTATCAGAAAATAGCTTTCTTGAAAGCATTTTATAGTTCGGAAGGCCAGATTAAAACTGCTTTCTTTGACAAAGAATTTCAAAAAATAGATGCTATCCCGGAAGATGTAAGAGAATACTATTCAGATGATAGAAATCTAGAATTTAAACTTACAGATAGAACCGTTACTGCAAAAACAAGAAATGAACAAACTGACAGGCAGGGTAAACGCAAAGATGATTTTATCCCTGAAAACTATGGAAAATATAAAACTGATTTTCCTAAGTATGTTTTAAGTCGCATAGACGAACCTAAGGAATATAATAAACGCAGTTTCGATGAATTAAACAAACTACCGGGTATGCCTAAGTCTGTGATTTTTAGGACAACTGCAAGAATGTGGGCTCATGTAAGCATTCTTTTGAGACGGGAAGGTTTCGATACAGAATCATTACTCACTGCCTATGCACCCATTTATATAGCCTTAGATTCTCAGAATAATTACCAGACTGGTATGCTTCAGCTTTATAGATTACTGTGCAGCAATTATGTATCAGCTTCAATTAATGAATTGCTTCAATGGGCTGAAAAGCCACAGAAAAATTCTGCAAAATATAGTAAATTGCTGGCAAAAGACCTGCTTCTGTTGGTGGCAAATGAACCACCAGTTTCCGAATCTATGAAACTACAGTTACTAATATTTGAACGTTATGTAAAAAGCCTGGCAAAACGTTGTAATATTTCTGCAATATTGGCTTTATTAAGTAGTGAATGGAAAAGCAAATCGAAAATTTATACGGAATTCATGGAAAGTATAGATAATAAAAAATACTATGAATATAAAAATGAATTACAAAAATATTTTAAGGTTTTTTATGATGATATAAATGATCCTTCAAGATCAAAAAAAGGAATAGCAGCAATATTATATACGACATTCTTCCCCATAATTGATATTGGAAATGAATTAGTGCTTATGATTCCTGACTTCAACAGCTTTATTGCTTCTGTCGAAATGAAACTCGCAAAAATGGAATTTACCGCAATTGCTCTGGCCTACAATTCCTTCCATGCAGAAAACGGACGTGTTCCTGCTTCTATGGAAGAATTAGAAAAATGGTTTGGGCAATCATTACCGATTGATAGAATTACCGGTAAACCATACAAATTCTTTGAAGTAAACGGTTACACTCTTTATCATGATAAATTCTATTATGAATTCGGAATCCCCAGCAATAATCGCTCTTATGGCGAGTTGTATTTCAAGTTCTCAGAACAATAAAAATACGTTGATAATATTAATGATGAAAAGTTAGTTTTGGTTGACATATAAATGTCACTTTCCTTATACTTAAAGTAAGGGGAAGAGGGAAACATGATTAAGTCAGTCTTAAAAAACTTAAGGGAAGAAGCTGGTTTGCAGCAGAGTGAGGTTGCTGAAAAAATAGGCGTTTCACGACAGACGTATTTGAAATATGAAAATCTTGAAACAAAGCCGACTGTTGATGTAATAAAGGCTTTATCACGGTTATTTGAAGTCGATTATCGTTGTATAATTGATAATAAATTGCCACAGCAGGTTGAATATAATGTTGTCAAAGAAGATGCTACAGACATTGATTTTAGGATAAACATCCCTTCTAATAATATCAAAAAATTTAAACAGGTATTTCTTTATATAATAAATAAAATAGGTGCAAGACCTAATGTTGGTCAGACTGTTTTATATAAGATTCTTTACTTTATTGATTTTGACTTTTACGAATTATATGAAAAACAGCTTATGGGGCTTGTTTATATAAAAAATACCTTTGGACCTACTCCTGTAGATTTTGCTCGACTGACAAAGGAAATGGAAAAATCTGGAGAAATTGAAATTGTAAAAACAAAAAGATTCACTCACGATATGACTAAGTATTTGCCGTTAGTTGAGGCAGATCTGTCTTTCCTTTCAGGAACAGAGCTTGCTCACATAAATAAAACCATAGAAAAATATGGTCATAAAAGTGCCAAAGAATTATCTGATTATTCCCATAAAGATATTCCCTGGATTGGTGCTAATGATAAAGAAATAATTGATTATGAAGCCGTTTTCTACAGAAATTCAGATACTTCTGTGAGGGAATATGCCGAATAAAGAATTGCATTATTTTACAATTCCAGAATTTGAAAAGGATTTCAAGCGGCTTCAAAAAAGATTTAGAACACTTCCAAAAGATTTCGAAATAATGAAAAAATATTCTCTTGAAACTCATTATTTAAAAGGTGTTCCAACTATAGCTTTTGTTCCTATAGAAGGTTATTGTTCAGAAAATTATGAATCCTTGAAGGTTAGAAAATTTGCTTGCATGGCCTTAAAAAACCTCGGTAACCGAACAGGTATCAGAGTTATTTTTGTTTTTGAGCCAGAAGCTCTAAAAATAACATTCGTTGAAATATATTTTAAAGGCGATAAAGAAAACGAAGACCGTTATCGCTTAAAACAATTTCTAGAATCATTATGAACAGAATTGCTGGAATTAGCATAAATTAGAAACTTCTGACGTTGTTTAAAGACTTAATTGATTAATGGGTTTTATGGAATATACAGAAATTGATTTACAGATTGAAGATATAATGTGATTCGGCTTGGCTTATATGTGGGTTATCGGGATTATTCGGTCGTTGCCCTTGAGGGTTATAAGCTTGTCATAGGTGCATATTACGCCGCCGGAACCACGCTTTATTCCTTTCATATTGTCAAGAACCTTGAAGTTGTCTATATCTTTAACTGTGGGGTCAGCGTGCTTCTTAATTTCTATGGGGTATAGTGTGTCCCCCTGCTCTATGAGCAAGTCTATTTCTTTCATTTCTTTGTCTCGATAAAAATAAATAGGTGGTTCTAAGATTCCCTGATTGTAATAGCTTTTAATAATTTCTGATATGACAAAGCTTTCAAAGAATTCTCCGGCCATCGCTCCATTTCTTAAGACTTCAGAGGTGTTCCACTTCGTAAGATATGCAGCAAGACCTGTATCTAGAAAATAAAGTTTTGGTGCTTTTATCAGTCTCTTGGTTAGATTGTTGTAATAGGGTTTTAACAAATAAACTATGTTGGAAGCAATAAGAATAGATAGCCATCTGTCAGCAGTCGGCTGGCTTATTCCAACATCATTGGCTACTGAATTAAGGTTTAGCAGTTGGCCTGTTCTTGAGGCTAAGACTGTCATGAATCTGGTGAATTTCACTTCATCACCAATATTGGCTAATTCTCTAACGTCACGTTCTATATAGGTTCTGACGTATGCCCCATAAAACATTTGCCAGTCAAAATCCGGGTTAGAGTATAGTTCAGGCATGCTACCGCGGTGTATATTTTCCCATACATCAGAATAAGTGATTTCTTTGAATTGCTTACGTCGTTTTGCAAAATAATCGTCTGTTGGAATAAAGGCATCGGTAAATCTGCAGTTGTATTTTTCGCGCATTGACAAACCGAGTAATGTTACTAGGCCTAATCTGCCGGAAAGAGATTCGCTTACGTTTTTCATCATTTGGAATTGCTGAGAACCGCATAAAAAGAACAATCCCTTTTTTTTGATTTCATCGATATAGAGTTTAATCTGAGGAAAGAGGTTGGCAGCCTTTTGAACTTCGTCTACAAAGACTGGTGGGGGATTGTCCTTAAAAAATGTAATTGTTGTGTCTAAGGCACTGGCCAATAATATTGGATCATCAAGAGATATGTAGTTTATGTTTTTGGTCACTACTTTAAGTGTAGTTGTTTTCCCAACTTGTCTTGGCCCTGCGACCAAAACAGCGCCAAACATTTTTGCCAGTTTTTTGATTGTTGGCTCAACATGCCTATAAATATACATATCTATTCTCCGGCTATTTTAATATTCAATATTAAAATAGCCGAAAATTTAACGAAAATCAAATCAAAAATCTAAACATTCTTTTCTGCCATTGTTGCGGAGTAACGATTAAGCCTTTGGCTTTTTGGCTCCCAAGGTTTCGGTTTGTGTTTTTCTATTTAAACTTATTGGTTATTTGATTTCCTGGTCTAATTTTTCAAAAAGCTTGGATTCAAAAAACTGAATAATTGTTATATCAAGACCATCGCATATCTTTTTTATTGTAGTAATGGTTGTACCCTTATTTCTTCCGCTTATTATGTTGTTGAGCGTGGATTGAGTAATGCCGCATAAATAACTTAGATGATTCAATGTAATTTTACGCTCATCTAAAAGCTCTTGTATTCTTAGTTTTACGGCTTCGCCTATGTCCATATTGTTTTTCTCCAATGTACGGTACATCATAGGCAATTTTTTGTTGCAAAAATTAACTCAAAAGAGTTAAGATGATAAAGCTCATTAACTCTTTTGAGTTAATGGGCTTGGCTAATACAACTAAAAATAAAGGATTGAGTTTATGAAAGCCATTGCTCAGATGCTTAAACCCCGTGAATCTGTTTTCCAAGATACAACAAGAGAAGATACTTTAAATCTTTCAGACTATGGCGAAGGTAGAATTGACGCTGAAAAATTCTTTTCTGAAAACTATAAGACTCAGGGTATGGGTATGTTGTTTGATACTGCGTTTAAACGTTTTTTAGGCGAATCAGATACTGGGGTAATAAAATTAACTCAGGCTATGGGTGGTGGTAAAACTCATAGTATGTTGGCATTGGCTTTGTTGGCTGAAAACGTTGAATTAAGAACAAAGATACTTGGGCCCAAATACAAAGATATTGGAAAAATAAAGGTTATAACTTTCTCGGGAAGGGAAAATGCTGAATATGGTATTTGGGGTAGTATAGCAGAACAACTCGGCAAAAAAGAATTGTTTAGTGAATATTATTCACCACTAAGAGCACCTGGTGAAAAGTCTTGGATTAATTTATTACAGAATGATAAAATTCTGCTTTTGTTTGACGAATTACCACCTTACTTGGAAAATGCCCGTTCAATTACCATTGGTAATTCTGATTTAAGCAAGGTTACAATGACTGCCCTAGCTAATTTATTCAGTGCATTAGGCAAAGCGCAGTTATCTAACGTTTGTTTAGTATTTTCTGATTTAAGGGCTGCTTATGAATCTGGTAGTGAACTCCTTCAATCCAGCTTTAAAGAATTGGAAGGAGAAGCCAATCGTGTAGCCTTAGAAATAGCACCTGTTGCCCTAAACAGTGATGAAGTTTATTCTATTTTACGTAAGCGTTTATTTAAAGACGATCCGATACCTGTTGATTATTCAGGGCAAAAAAATGAAATCGCAATTGCTTTTAAAGAAGCTGTATCCAAATCTAAAAATCTAGGCTTTACGTCATATACAGGTGAAGCAGTTTATAAAGGTATTATTGATTCATACCCGTTTCACCCTTCTATAAAAGAGTTATATGCAAGATTTAAAGAAAATCAGAATTTTCAACAGACACGTGGTCTTATTAAACTGATGCGCCAGATTGTCCGTCAGTTTTTTGAAAGCAAAAAAGCAGACACATCTTATTTAATAAATGTTTTCGATGTCGACCTTAACAATCCAAACATGATGTCCATATTTAGGCAGATAAAACCTGAATTGGAAGAAGCAATAAGCCATGACATTTCTCAATCAAAGAAATCTGTTGCAGAATTGATTGACTACGATAGACCAGAAAAAGGTGAAAATGCGCAACAAGTAGCAAAACTACTTCTTGTCTCTTCGCTTTCTACAGTACATCACGCATTGTTAGGTTTAACCGAACCAGAAGTTTTGGGCTTTATGAGTGCTCCAGATGTAGATATTGATAGTGTAAAGAGTTGCTTAGAAGAATTAAAGTCACTTTGTTGGTATATCAAGACAGATAATAGAGGTCGTTTGTATTTTCAGAACACCAAAAACATGGTGGCAGAAATGAATACCTTGATTGATTCTTATACTAATGATAATGCAAGAAAAGAATTAAAGGGTATTTTGAGTGAAAATTTCAGTCCAAAATTAAAAACATGCTATGAACAGTTATATGTTTTGCCTGCAATTGATGAAATAAATTTAGATAATAAAAAAATATCTTTGGTAATCTACGAGCCATATCCTGGCAATAAATTACATCCTGAATTGATGGAATTCTATAACGGAAAGTCACAGAAAAACAGAGTAATGTTCTTGTCGGGGGAACGAAGTGTAATGGAAAAGCTTTTCATTAATAGTAAAAAGCTAAAGGCAATAAAAACTATTATTGAAACAATGAAAAGCGAAGGAATTTCAGCACTGGACCAGCAATATAAAGAAGCTGAAGCTCAGGTAGACAAAGCGACACAGGCCTTATTTTCAACAATACGTGAAACATTTGTCAGCTTATATTATCCCACCAAGAATGGGATTACCTCAGCTGATTTTAAATTAGAGTTTAAAGATAATAAATTTGATGGCGAAGACCAGATTATTAAACTCTTAAAAAGCAACATGAAATACGAAGAATTTTCTAAGGATGACAATTTCCTGGAAACCATGCGTAAGAAATGTGAAGCACGTCTTTTTACTACAAAAGAAATGACCTATTCACAGATTTGTGATAGAGCTGCAACAGAAACCTCTTGGCAATGGTATCATCCTGATCAGTTAGATAGTTTGCGTGCTGATTGTATTAAAAAGGACAAATGGAGAGAAATCAGTGGATATTTGGTAAAGGGGCCTTTTGAAAAAGAACCAACCAGTGTTTCTGTTACGCAGACATATTATGATGAAAAGACTCAGGAATTCACTTTGCGTGTAAAAGGTGTTGGCGGCCGTGTTTACTATGATGTTGGTGCTGACCCAACCGAAGCATCTACAGAATTGAATGACAGTGTTTTTGTCACAAAGGAACCTTGTGCAAACTTTGTGTGCATCGACCCGAACAAAGAAAGAAAAACCGGACGTGTTGTTGAGTTTGTATGTAAGGCGCCAACAAAATATGAACAAAGAACCACGCCTAATGGCAGAGTATTGACATTACAAGCTAATGATAACTATGAAATTAGATATACAACCGACGGGAGTGAACCCAAAGAAAATGGCGGCTTGTATAATGGGGAAATAGTTCTACCCAAAGACTGTAAATATGTAAGAACTGTTACTTTGTTTAAAGGCCAAGTAATTGATGCTAGAGATATTGAGATAACTAACGAAGACGCTGAAGCCGTTTTTTCTGTTGATGTAAACAAAACACTCGTTTACAAAATGAAAAGCAAGAAACAGTTATCGGATACGGAAACAAGCTATAAAGAATTAGAATTGCTCAGTAAGATAGACGGTTTACAAATTAAGAATACTACTATATATGTTTATGATAAGCAGGATGAAGCTGCCTATGTTGAATGTGCCGCTAATGTAGCATATAAACCAATTATATTGCAGCAATTAATAGATAAAATCAGGGAAACAAGCCTTGAAGGCAAAGATACAACCGTAACTTTTGAATACAAAGAGTTGATTTTCAGAACAGGTCAGAATTTTAATGACTGGGTAGAGTTAAGTAAGGTTGATCTTGATAATCTGAAAAAGAACGGAGAAATTATCCAATGAAAAAGGAATTCATTGGATTTGGTTTTAACCCTTCTGAAACAGAAAACCATTTTTATGTTGTTAATCCTGGTGGGCGCAAAGATATTGAAATTTATGAAAGGTTTCATTGGGAGCATGAAGGTGAACAACAAATAAGTGAACAAAAAGATGTTCTTAAGCTTAAAATAACTTATTCAAGATGGGTAAAGGTTGTAAAGAATGTTACTGCTGAGTTTAATAGCAGGCTGAAAGCAGAAAAGAAGCTTGTTGGTAAATTTGTTGTTGGTGGAACCCCTGTAGAGAAATTAATGGGAAAAGAATTGATGATTCTTTTGTGGGGTATTGAAAATAATGAGGTTGCAGGCATACCAGTAGCTATAAGAAACTGGCTAGGTTTAACTCCCGAAGAACGATGGTGGCTTTACACCATGACAAATGCCAGTACTGGTGACATTTACAACAACAAAAGAGGTTGGCGGATGGCTTTGAAATTTATTCTTTGTGATAACCCTGTCAACGAGTTCAATCAACTACTTATGGATTATTTAGGAGAAGAAAAAAATGAATAATCAGATATCATTCATAGAAAAACAATTTCCAGTGAGTAAAATAAGCAAAGAAAGCTATAAAGAAAGAAAAGCTGTTCAAAGTCAAACATTAACAGGAATGGGACGTTGGTGGGGAAGAAAGCCTCTTATTCTGGTAAGAGCCGCAATATTAGGTTGCTTAATGCCTTCTTCTGATAATCCAAAGAAAGATATGGAAATCTTTCAAAAGTTGCTTTCAATGGATAAAGAAGGACTTTGGCTACGTAAGGAAAAGAATTTTACTCTCAAAGAGCTTTATGAAATAGTTCGTAGCAATAAAAAGTTGTCTAATCAATATCTTAAGTTTTTTAAGGTTGATGAAAAAGGTAAGGTTAAATTAGAAAAAGATTCACCAAGAACAGACATAGAAAAGAGTTGCTTTGAAACATTATCTATAGATGATAAGTTAGCAATGTGCATGAGGCCTGAACATCTCAACAATTTAAGTGAACAAACCTGGAACGAAGTTAACCAACATTTGCATACTAGCGCACATTCATTGCCCGAATTAGTTGAAGAATTATCTATAAAAAGATTTGGTCATACTGTAAAAGTTGGTGATTGTTTTTGTGGTGGTGGCTCAATACCTTTTGAAGCTGCGAGAATTGGGTGTCAATCTTTGGCTAGTGATTTAAATCCTATAGCAGGTTTACTTACTTGGGCTAGCATAAATGTATGTGGTGTTTCTAATAAAGAATTAGATAAAATACATTATTTTCAAAATGATATTTATTCAAAAGTTGAAAAAGATATAAAAGAGTTGGGAATAGATTTAAGTAATGAAGGTCATCAAGCTTTAGGCTATTTATTTTGTAATGAAACAATTTGCCCCGAATGTGGAGTAAAGATACCGTTATTATCTTCTTTTGTGGTAGGTAAAAGAGCAGGTAGAGTTGTTCTTGAATTGAAAAAGAATGAGAATAAAAATTGTTTTGATATTGAAATTTTGTCCAATGTGAGTGAAATGGCTTTTAAAAAAGCAGAGAACAATCATACCTTTTTCAAAGGTATTGTATTTTGTCCAAATTGTGGAAAAACGACACCCATTAATAAAATTCGTGGTGATAAGTGGGACGAAAATGGTCAGATAATTAGTGGTATTAGAAAACTAGATCAAAAAGAATATTGTTATTCGAATGATGATGTATTCACTGAACGGTTATACGCGATAAGATATTTACGAAACGATAAAAGTAGATATTATAAAAAACCAGATGAATTTGATTTGAGGAATGAGGAAAAAATAAGGAGTATTGTTGCTGATAATTTGAAGGATTGGCAATTTGATGGTCTCATTCCAAGTTCTTGCATTGAAAGTGGTTATAATACAGATCAGATTATCAGAGAACGAGGTTGGAAGTATTGGCATCAATTGTTTGGGGCAAGACATTTGCTTTATTTAAGCTTATTAAATAAATATATTTTAAATTCAGATGACCCCAAGTTTATTGTAGTTGGGGCACTTGGTTTAAATAAATGTTCTGATTTTGCTTCAAAGCTCTGCAGCTGGGCTGCATCAGTTGATATTTCGACAAATACTTTTTACAATCAAGCTTTAAATCCCATGGTTAATTGGGGTGAGCGTAGTTTTTATATGCTAAGGGAAGTTTGGAATTGGTCAGTAAATTGTTATAATACTAATAAATTTAGCGAGGTAGAACTAATTGATGCAAGAAATATAGATAATAATTGCGATTTTTGGGTTACGGATCCACCTTATGCAGATGCAGTTAATTATCATGAATTGTCTGAATATTTTCTAGCTTGGGACAAAGAATTACTAAAAAAGGCTTTCCCGGAATGGTATACTGATAGCAAGAGAATTTTGGCAATAAAAGGTGATGATAATTTTTCTCATGCAATGATTGAAATTTATTCTAATCTTGCAAAACACATGCCTGATGACGGTATGCAAGTTGTTATGTTTACTCATAGTGACCCTGCCGTTTGGGCACAATTAGCGGTTATAATGTGGAAAGCAGGTTTAAAGGTTACTGCAGCATGGAATATAGCAACGGAAACAGATGCTTCGGGTCTTAAAAAAGGCAATTATGTAAAAGGCACTGTATTGCTTGTATTAAGAAAACAGACAGGTAGTGATTGTGCTTTCTTGGATGAAATAAATGCTGATATAAGGTCGGAAGTAAAGAATCAAATTGATAGCATGCAGAAATTAGATGATAAAGAAGAACCCAATTTTTCTGACCCAGATTATGTATTGGCTGCTTATGCGGCTTCTTTAAAAGTTTTGACTTCTTATTCTTCAATAGAAGACCTTGATTTGGATTTTGAATTAAATCAGGCTATAAAGAATCCAGCTGGAAGTAAGATTGTTTCCATTATTGAAAATGCAAAGAAAATTGCTTATGACTGTGTTATTCCTATAAATTTTGAAAGTTTACTTTGGAAGGAACTAACAAATTCTGAAAAATTCTATATTAAAGGTTTGGAATCAGAAAAGCATGGCGATTACCAAATAAGTACTTATCAGGAATTTGCACGTGGTTTTTCTATCGGTGGCTATTCTCAGTTAATGGCTAGCGAAAAGGCAAATACTGCTAGGTTGAAGACTCCTTATGAATTAGGTGCCAGAACAATAAATGAAATACCTGATTTTGAAAAATCAATAACAAGAATTGTTTTTGCAGGCATTTATGCTGGTATAAAAGACGATAATAAACCTGCTACAGCATTGAATTATATAAAAAGCGAAATAGGTTTAAGCTATTGGGAAAAGCGAGAAATGATAAAGCAGATTTTGGCTTTCCTTTGTGACGTAAAAGACATTGATAATATGAAGTCACATTGGGCAGAATGCGGTGAAATGGCAGAAATGCTGCTGTCTATGGTAACTCACGATAGTATATAAGAATTATTGGAGGTTAGTTGTGATTAAACGTTATTCATCAAGATTACAAAAGCTAGATGAGGCTTTTCTAAATAAAAAATTAGTTGGTGCCAAAAAATACGATAGAATTGCTGGTTACTTCTGTTCTTCAATATTGGAAGTAGCAGGAGAAAGCATTGAGTCTATAGAAGGTAATATTCGCATAATATGTAATTCCGGCTTGGCAAAAGAAGATATTGAAGTGGCTCAGCGAATAAAACAGGAATGGTGTGGATTTAAACCAGAAGAAGAATATTCGACACCACAAAGTTCTCAAAGACTTGCTCGTTTATATCGTTTGTTGAAAAGCGGTAAAATGCAAATAAGAGTAATACCTGACGAAATATATGGCTTAATGCACGGAAAAGCTGGGATAATAACATACAAGGATGATTCTAAAACCTGTTTTATTGGTAGTATAAACGAAACAAAAAGTGCTTTTAAACTGAATTATGAAATGATATGGGAAGATGACTCAATTGAGGCTATAAACTGGGTTCAAGACGAATTTGATTTCTTTTGGAATAATAAATATGCTAAACCATTAAGCGATTCTATTATTGATGATATTGATAGAATTTCCAGAAGAGTAATAATACCCCTTGAAAAGTGGCGTAATGAAAAAGAGGTTGAGATACCTGCCATTGCTGTTGAAGAACCTGTTTTTCGAAAAGAATTCGGACTTTGGGATCATCAGAAATATTTTGTAGAGCTTGCATTCAAAGAACATCAAAAAGAAGGTGGAGCTAGATTTTTGTTGGCGGACCAGGTAGGTCTTGGTAAAACTATTCAACTTGCTATGTCGGCAAAGTTAATGGCCGTATATGGAGAAAAACCAATTTTAATAATTGTACCAAAAACTCTGGTTTTTCAATGGCAGGATGAAATGAAAAATTTGTTAGATATGCCAAGTGCTGTTTGGACTGGTAGAGGTTGGCAAGACGAATCAGGTTATTTTTATCCGGCAGAATCAATAAAGTCAATTCATAGATGTCCTAGAAGAATAGGCATTGTATCGCAAGGTCTGGTTGCACGTAGAACAGAAGCATCTGCTTTACTTCTACAACAAGAATATGAATGTGTTATATGTGATGAAAGCCATAGGGCCAGAAGGAGAAATCCTAGCAGCGATCCTGATAATCATAAAGCGGATTGCAATTTCTTATTACGTTTTTTAAATGAAATAAGCATGAAAACTAAGAGTATGCTTCTTGCCACAGCTACGCCTGTGCAAGTAAATACCATTGAGGCTTATGACTTGTTACACGCATTGGCATTGCCTAATGAGAAAGTATTTGGAGATATTTACAGCGAATGGAATACAAAACCCCAACATATGTTGGATATTGTGTGTGGCAAAGAGCCTGTTCCCGAAAGTGAAGTCACGATGTGGGACATTATGAGAAATCCATTTCCAGATAAAACCCAGACATCATTTAAGATAAAAACTTTGCGTGATAAATTGGATTTAAGTGATAATGATTTTGTCTTACCTGCTGCATTATTCAATGATTGCAGAATGTCTATCCGGAATTCACTAAGGGATTTGTATATAACAGATGAATTTGTAAAAAAATATAATCCCTATATAAGACATATTGTAAGACGAACTAGAGAATTTTTGGAAAATAGCATTAATCCTAAGACTGGTTTACCTTATTTACAAAAAATTGAAGTTAAATTATTCGGTGAAAACAATGACGATGCCATTGCTTTGGAAGGTTATTGCCGACAAGGTTACGAAAAAGCAGAAGAGTTTTGTAAGTTATTGTCCAAAAGAGTTAAGGCTGGTGGATTTATGTCTACTCTTATGCTTAGACGTATTGGTAGTACTATTCTTGCTGGAGAAAACACAGCCAAAAAAATGCTAGCCTGGACAGAAGAAGGTAGGCAAATTCTTTTGGATGAATTTGATACTGAATTTGAAGATGATGAAACAGACGAAGAACAAAGCGAAATCAAGAACTTGACTCCGGATGAAATTGAATGTCTTGAGGACTTAGTAAAAGTATTAAGCTTAAATAAAGATAAAGATCCAAAGTATGCAAAAGTATTGGATATTTTGTTGAATGGTATAACAGAAGATAATACGCCATGGAAAGATAGGGGTTGTATTATTTTCTCGCAATATTATGATAGTGCTCGTTATATTGCAGAAACATTATCAAAAGATATTGCTGATTGTAGAGTTGGTTTATATGCTGGTGGCGATAAATCTGGGGTGTTCGTAAATGGCATTTTTGAAAAGAAGTTAAAAGATGATTTAAAAGACTCTGTAAGAAATCATGAAATAAAAATACTTGTTGGTACTGATGCTGCAAGTGAAGGTTTAAACCTACAAACTTTATCAACTTTGATAAATTTGGACTTACCTTGGAATCCTACAAGATTGGAACAGAGAAAAGGTCGTATTCAGAGAATAGGGCAATTAAGTAATACTATAAGAATATTTAACATGAGATATAAAGATTCTGTAGAAGATAAAGTTCATCAAGCGTTATCAAGTCGTTTGAACGATATATTCAATATGTTTGGACAAATACCAGATACTCTAGAAGATGTTTGGATTGATATTGCTTTAAACAACGAAGCTGAGGCGCGCAATAAAATTAATTCTTTACCAAAACAGAATGCTTTTGCTCTAAAATATGAATCTGTGCCGCCTGTTACCGAAGACTGGGATAAATGCGCAGTTGTTCTTGATAAACAAGAAAAATTGGCAAAATTGTTGAAAGGTTGGCAATAGCTTTTTAGAAACTTTCTTCAAAAGTGCTTTCACGACAAGACATAAACGATAAATTAACCAAGCCGTGGTGAGTATTGAATGATACAAGAAAGCAGACAATATGTGCTGCAGGAAATGCTAATGACACATTTAACAAAAGTAATATTGTCGTTTCTTTAAAAGTGGCTGAATTTGAAATTAAGCATAATTTAAAGATATTTTGCTGTAAGTTACGGAGTTAAAAAAAATATGTAATCAAATGATTACTTTTGATTGTAAAATGTTATAATTATATTAGGTATAGTTTGGAGGTGAATATGCCTAGTTCTTTTGTTCAATTTCGAATGGATGATTCTTTAAAAGCGAAGGCGATGAGCATTTGTGAACAGTTAGGAATGGATTTGCCAACATATATGCGTATATGCGTTGTGCGATTGGTTCATGACAATGGGGTTCCTTTTCCATTACAGTTACAGCAAAAAGGAAACAAGGGTTTGGCGGCCATGAAAGCTGCAAGCATGTTAGCTGCGAAAAATGGCATAAGTGACATGGGCTTGGAAGAAATCAACGCAGAAATAGAAATGGTGAGAAAAAAACAAAATAGTATGGCATATTATGCTGTAATCGATACAAATGTTCTTGTTTCTGATGTTAGTTAAATCATTCATTCAGATACTTCTGTGAGGGAATATGCCGAATAAAGAATTGCATTATTTTATACTGGTAGCATTTTTATGATTTTCTGTGTTTAAAATTTTTTTCAATTTTATTAGCGATATTACCTGCTTGAGTAAAACCTTTTTCTTCCAGTTCTCTTACGCTTGCCTGTAATGCTTCCAGCAGTCCATTCTGGACTTCATCAAAAATGTTCATGGCAAACTTAGCACCAAGGCCAACTGATTTTGCCTCAAGTTCAAAGTCCGCTCGTGTAACTTCATCCATGTTTAATTTTTCATTAATACTAAGAGACATTTCATTTATATCATTTTTATAAACTTTGGTACTTACTACATCATAACATGGTGCAAGCCGTAAAGTTCGCAAATCTTTACTATATAGAAGTGAATAGTTTTTTATGTGATTGTCAGTATTGCCAATAAGAAAATTGAATACTGTAATTCGCCATAGTTTAAATTGGTCTTCGATAGGATTTGCGGAATATGAACGGATGATATTGAACATCTGTTTTAAATAATGCTTACCGTCTTTTTCGTATTTATTAGAAGAATTTATTCCAAGAGCCTGTGCAAAATCCTCCTGATGGAGCCTGTAAGGAATCGGTAAAGTGTTCAATTCTCTTGAATCACGGTCAACATATCTATCAAATCTTTTTGTCGCAAATAAGATGTCTGCGTCTTTACTTTTATTTTTCCTTGTCTGGATGATGAAGCTGTCTGGTATTTCTATTCCAAGTTTCTTGGCTGTTAGAAGACAGAGTTGTTCATTTACAACAATGTTGCTTAACCGGACATGACTTTGTTTTACAATATAGTTACTAGGAGCAGAACCTATCGGTTGATACCATTTCCTCTTTTTTTCATCATAGTATAGACCCGTTTTCCCAGAAGCACCTGTAAGCGAGAGATGAGACTCTATTACAAGATTTACCGCAAGACTTGCACCTTCTTCGGCCAAAGCCTTTACTTCTTTTGGGGTAAGTTTTTTGTAGTTCTCTTCTGTTGTCTGATTGGATTCGTCCATAATTTGAATAGCACCAAGACATTCGCGACCAAGTTCTTTTAAAATTGAAATATAGTCATCTAAGTCTGTATGTATGGATTCTGCTATGCTTTTACGGGTAAAACCTTCAGGTAAGAGTCCCTCAAAATAATTTCTGGTTGCATCTGAAGTAAAAGCCTGCTTTGAGAAAGGAAGGCTGATGGAGATTGGACGATGATTTTTATCAGTTGTATATGATTCATCGTATGCAAACACAGCATCTTTATAGCTGGTACCTGTAATTGAACCAACTTTTGTCATCATTCCGTTTATTTCAATCTGAACCGTTAAAGAAATATTACTCATCTTCCCTTGCCTCTACTAAAATATCCAACCCGAGAAGATTGATTACTTCGATTGTTTTGCCGATTTCAGCAGTTTGTTTCCCGTTTTCAAGATCAGATAAAAAACTTATGCTAAGACCTGTAATTTCGGAAATATAGCCCTGAGTATATTTAAGTTTTTTTCTTCGTGCGCGAATGGCGTTTCCTAAGGAGGTTGCATCAGTTATTTTCATGGGATTTCTCCTGAAACCGAGTATTAGTCGTTCGGCGAAATTTGATTGTATATACCAATATTTAGGCGAACGGCTTAAATTTAATAGATATATTATAATTTAGCCGTTCGGCTTAGGTCAAATTTTTTAATTAGACAATTATATGCTTTTCTTGAATCTGCCTAATGGCGGAATCTGTATTTTTGTTATACTTAAGTTCGACAAATAGGGCAGGGCGTTTTGAATTTTTCCTTGGAATGAAAACCAGCTGAAAACAGATGGAATCAATATATACTTTTAAGGTGATTGATTCGTTTGCTCATTAGGCTGTATTGCTTATCTAGGGTCTTGGGCGGCATAGGTATGTTTTCTATAAGTTTTAAGTTCTTTTCAAAATTGGCTATAAGTTTTGAAACCATAAGTCTGGTTGCTTTTTCTGGTTATGACCAATGAAGCGAAGATTTGGATTGCTTTTATTAAGATTAAATGTCAGATTTTTTATATCAGATTTAATAAAATCATTAGAAAAGGTAAAACAGCAACCGCCGTCGATTCTGCTTAGAGTGCCCGCATGGAGGCTGTCTCTGATTTTCCATGAAAAGAACCTGAAGTCTAAGGCTCTGGATCTGCTCCTTGTATTGCTTGCTCTGGTATTTTTGTATATTGGAAGCAAGTAGAAATAAATCTTGCTAATTTCTGGGCTGTGGGATAATATTAACTATGACTTTGGATTATCCCATGAGGTGTTTCGTGAAATTTATAGAAAGACATGCAACGGCAACTATTAAACGATTATCTAAGGAGTTCCCTGCCTGTCTTGTTACTGGAGCAAGACAAACAGGAAAGACAACTCTTTTGCAGAATTTGATGGCTATTAAGCCTGCTCAATATCTCACTTTTGATGATCCATTAGAAGAAGTATCTGCCAAATCAGATCCTAAGGCTTTCTTAGAATTGCACCCTTGTCCATATGTTTTTGATGAAATTCAATACGTTCCGGAATTATTCCGCTACTTGAAAATGAATATAGATGGCAATAGAAAAAATGGAATGTATTACCTTACCGGAAGTCAGCCGTTTAATCTCATGGAAAAAGCAACAGAGAGTCTTGCCGGCCGTATAGGTATGTTAGAGTTATATCCGCTATCTGCTAGAGAAATCAGAAAGGATAAATTTGACAAGCCATTTCTTCCATCAAAGAAATACATTATTCAGAGAAGCAAAGCTTTATCAGGTAAGGAAGCTTCCGTTAATAAGACCTGGAAAGCTATTTTTACTGGAGGTTATCCAGAAGTTGTTAAGGGAAAAATAAATACAAACGATTTTTATGGAAATTATTTAAAAACCTATATAGAACGCGACATCAGAAAAATTACCCAAATAACTGATGAAATGCAATTCCTGCAATTTATTACCGTCGTTGCTTCAAGAACCGGGCAATTAGTAAACTATGGCGATCTTGGTAAAGAAGTTGGAATCAGTGAAGTAACGGCAAAAAAATGGTTATCCCTGCTCATTACTTCAGGATTAGTATATTTACTTAAACCTTTTTCCATTAATGTTGAAAAGCGAATTGTAAAGACACCAAAATTGTATTTTATGGATACAGGTTTTGCTGCGTATCTCACAAGATGGACCAGCCCTGAAGTTATGAGAACCGGTGCTATGGGCGGAGCTTTTTTTGAAACCTACGTAGTGAGTGAAATAATCAAATCATTTGCCAACCAGGGGATTGAAGCACCTATTTATTTTTACAGAGACAAAGATAAGGTTGAAATAGACCTGATGATTTATCAGAATAATACTCTTTATCCCATTGAAATAAAGAAAACAGCTACCCCAAATTCGGAAGACGCCAAAAATTTCTATATCACTAATAGAATCAATAATATGCAGATAGAAACCGGAATAATCATCTGCAACTGCTCAAAGCCTATTGCTATATCTCCAGAGGTATTTGCCGTCCCTGTCGAATTTATTTAATGAAACAGTGACATTAAATTTGTAACTGCTGCAATACAACTATTGCAATGTGTTGCCATGTTTTCTCATAATAACCCCAAAGACAACTAGAAGCTCACATTATATTTTCAGCTTTTTATACATATTGCATATTTCTTCTTCTGAAATATCTTTATTTGATTTCAAATACTCTTTTATACAGGTTACAAAATCGCTTATGTCTTCTTGTGGATATATATTGTGTTTGTTTAGAATATATTTAATTGCAGCTTTCCCAGAATGAATATCTATCAGTATTTTTTCATTGTTTTTACCTAATTCTTCAAAATTAATTATTTCATATGTATTTTTATTTTTTAATATTCCATCCTGATGCATGCCTGATGAATGTATATTTACGTTTTCTCCTACTACTGGTCTTGTTCTTTCTAATTTTTCATTTACTATATCTGCTACTAATTTACTTGTTTCAAGTAATTTTGATATATCCACATTTGTTTCTTTTTTATAATGGTCTTTTCTTACATGCAGTGCCATTACGATTTGTTCAAGAGCTGTAATCCCTGCTCTTTCTCCTATTCCATTTACACAGCATTCTACTTGTGTTACTCCACTTTCTATTGCTGCTAATGAATTAGAAGTAGCCAAATTTAAATCATTATGGCAATGACAACCTAATGCTACATTATCTATATTTGGAACATTTACTTTTATATATTCTATTAAATTTTTAAATTCTTCTGGCGTAATAAATCCAACTGTATCTGCAAGATTTATTGTAGTTGCTCCACAATTTATTGCTGTTGCAATTACTTGTGCCATAAATTCCGGATTTGTTCTTGTTGCGTCTTCTATAGAAAATTCTATATCTTCACATTTGCTCTTGGCATAGCTTACCATTTCTTTTGTTCTATTAATTACTTCTTCTTTTGTCATATGCAGTTTATCTTTTATATGAATATCACTTGTTGCGATAAATACATGTATTCTTTTTTTCTTTGCATATTTCAATGATTCTTCTGCTTTATCTATATCATTTTTTATAAGTCTTGCTAATGCAGTAATAATTGGTTTATCTACATTTTGAGATATTTCTTGTATTGCTTCAAAATCTTTTGTTGAAGATGCTGCAAAACCTGCTTCAATTATATCTACTCCCAATTCTTCCAGTTTTTTTGCTATTTTTACTTTTTCTTCTATAGTCATGCTGCATTTTGGAGATTGTTCGCCGTCTCTTAAAGTTGTATCAAATATTTTTATTTTATTATCCATTTTTTCCTCCTAGAAAGACCCATTATTGCTGCTTTTACGTATTCTAATATTGTTTTAACATTTATTCAAGACAAATAAGCAGTATTTATTGAGCTATTATTTTCAATCATGATTGCTGACTCAATGCTTTTACTTCATCTGCTGTGAATCCAACTTATTGTCTTTTATTGAGGTGGCTCTGTCTTCTCTTTCAGGAACAGATCTAGCTCACATAGATAAAACCATAGAAAATAAGGTCATAGTTGGTGGTTGAAATTTGTGCAGTAGTTGTGTTATAACGCTTGAGGGGGGAGGGGTTTATGCGAAAGAATAGATTGTTATTGGGTCTTGTTTTGGGATTTGCTGTTTTTGCTGGATGTAATTGGTCTTATGCTGCAGATTCTTCTGATGAAGAAAAGCTGCAGGCTATACTTGCCAGTGATGCTTATAAGAGCAGGATGGCCAGTATTGAAACCTTGAAGAAGTTAGAGCCTTCAAAGCCTGACTATAATGTCTACGAAATGGAAATAAAATACGATTATAATTCAGATAATATAATCGGAAATTTTACAGATACAGAATCATTTGTAAAAGCAGTTGCCGCTGAGGCTTTGCCAAATCTCCCATTTGAATTGAAGCTGCCGAATTATGGCTGCACAGCATTTATCATGCGTGATAAAAACGGTGAAGTTTTTACTGGCAGAAATTATGATTTTAAGCTTGATACCTCTGCTTTGCTGGTTAGATGCAACCCCAAAGATGGTTATAGGTCAATTGGTTTTGCTGCATTGAATAATGTTGGGGCAGACAATGCCGACAGTTCTATTATGACTAAACTGGCATGCTTGTTTGGTCCATATATCTGTAATGACGGCGTTAATGAAAAAGGTGTTTCTATTGCCGTATTAACCCTCGATAGCGAACCAACAAACCAGAACAATGGGAAGAAAAAGATTGCTACTTCACTGGCTATAAGACTGGTTCTTGATAAGGCAGATTCGACCCAGAAGGCTGTTGATATCTTGAAGGAATATGACATGCTTGCTGTAAATGGCAGAGATTATCATTTCTTTATTGCTGATTCAACAGGTGATAGCCGTGTTGTGGAATGGGATTGCATGAGCCCAACCCGTGAAATGGTTGAAACAAAGATTAATGCTATTACAAACTTCTATGCTAAGTATATAGACCAGGTTAAGTCTTACCAGAGAAACGGGGTTTATGGCCACGGTCGTGAACGCTATGACAAGGTTGTTGATGTTTTGGAAAAGAATAAAGAAAATCTTACCAAGGATGTTGCCTGGGAAGCTTTGCAAGCCTCATCATCTGCCCCAAATCCTGAATCTGTTACAAGCAACACCCAGTGGTCTGTTGTTTTTAGCAATACCAAATTGAATGCTGATATGGTTCAGCGCCGCCTCTGGGATCATCACTACAGCTTTGATTTTTAATTTCATCAAAAGAGTGTTATACTTAGGCCCCTGTAAAGGGGCTTTTTTATTATGTGGTTGATTTTGATAACACTATCTTGTATTACTGCCGGCTTTTATGATGCTTCTAAGAAGCAGTCATTGAAGGATAATGCAGTTTTCCCGGTGTTGTTGCTGAATACGCTTTTTTCATCTTTGATTCTTTTGCCATTTGTTGCTTTTTCGGCAAACGGTGTATTCACTGAAAACTCAATTGTTTACACAGCCCCATATTGCTGGGATCAGCAGAAATTTATTCTGGTAAAATCCTGCATCGTTCTTTCCAGTTGGATTTTTGGATACATTGGCTTGAAGTATCTGCCAATAACTATCGTTGGGCCAATTAATGCTACCAGACCAGTAATGGTTATTATGGGGGCTTTAACCTTGTTCTCTGAAAGATTGAATGTTTGGCAGATTATTGGGGTAGTAACAGCTATAGTTGCTTTCTATTTACTATCTTGCTCTGGCAAAAAGGAAGGAATAGATTTTAAGCACAATAAATGGATAATCTGTATCATATTGTCTAATATTTTTGGTGCTTGTTCTGCTGTTTATGACAAATATCTTATTATTCCACCCAGTGCTGGCGGCTTAGGAATAAATAAGATGTCTGTTTTATGCTGGTTCAATATTTATCAGTTTTTTATGATGATTCCTGTGGTTGCGTTATTGTGGTGGCCAAAACGCAAAAGCTCTACACCCTTTGTTTGGAAATGGAGCATTCCGTTAATCAGTGTTTTTATAACCTTATCTGATTTTTCATATTTTTACGCGTTAACATTTCCGGATGCATTGTTGAGTATTATGTCCATGATTCGACGCAGCAGCGTTGTTGTAAGCTTCCTTTGCGGAGTTTTGATATTCCATGAAAAGAATCTTAGGTCTAAGGCGCTGGATTTGATTTTGGTATTGCTAGCTCTTGTATTTTTATATATTGGTAGCAAATAATAATTTTATTTTGAAGAGATTTTTAGTTAGAGTATTATATAAAATTGTGAATAATGAAAATGAGGTCATAAAGAAATGAATTTAATTTTAAATATACTTTGGTTCCTTTTAACTGGTTTATGGACTGCCATTGCCTGGTGGATAGGCGGTTTGCTTTGTTATATAACTGTGATTGGCATACCTCTTGGCCGTCAGTGCTTTAAGAATGCTGAACTGACTCTCTGTCCATTTGGTAAAGAAATTGTATATAAAAACAGTTCTGTGCCTATTATCGCCAATGTAATCTGGATAATCCTTTTCGGGTGGGAACTGGCATTGACCTATGCTTCTTTGGGCCTGTGCTGGTGCATTTCTATTGTTGGTATTCCTGTCGGGATTCAGTGCTTTAAGCTGGCTCAGCTTTCGCTTCTTCCTTTTGGCGCGGAAATAATAGAAAAAAAAGACTGATAGAAATCTGTAATTAGTGACTTAGAATTGCTGCAACATTTGAATATCGGTTTGCTTCGTCGATGTTTTCAAGGGCACTGACAATCTGGAGCTCAGAATCTGGGATACCTGAATTTTCTGAGATGCTCATGAGAAGACTTTTGTATTTACTGCGCTGGTTTTTGTCTTCGTAAGGACAGTGATGTTCTGCTACAGGCAGGTCAAATTCTTTATTGAGATTGATTATTTTGTTTTCAGTCAGGTAAATCATTGGCCTGATGATTTTAATATCAGAATCAGGAATGCTTACGACAGGGCAGAAGCTGCCAAGCTTTTTGTTTATCAGCATATTCATTAGTAATGTTTCAGCAGCGTCCGTGGCATGATGACCAAAGGCCAGAGTGCTGATTTTATTTGCTTCACAGATATTTCTCATGGCTCCGCGTTTTAATCTGGCGCAGACAGAACAGATTGACTTAGGTGGCAGGTCATCTGGTCTTTGAAGATGCTCCTCGAAAAGTTTTATATTCAAATCTTCGCAAAGCTTTTGAATAATTTGATTATCATGATTGCCGAAGGTATTTATATGAATGGCAGATAGATCAAATTCAAGATGCGAAAACTTTTGCAGCCAGGCAAGAAGATAAAGTAAAGCTATACTGTCTTTCCCGCCGGAGAGACCGACTGCTATCCTGTCGCCGTTTTTTATCATGCTGTAATTCTTTATGGCTCTGAGCATAGGTTTCCCAAAGCTTTCAGAATATTTTTTCAGAAATTTCAGTTCTTTCATGATTTTGTATTTTAGCATAGATTTATCATGCTTTAAACCATTGTTTACTTGACACATGTTGTACCGATTATTATAATTGATATGATGTGCGACACATCAACTGGAGGAAATAAGCGTGTTAAATAAGTCTACAAGAACCTCGCTTATGGCTATGTTTGTTATGTTCTTCTGCTTTGCAGCCTTTGCAGCAGATGCAGCAACAACTTCAACTAGCACTAAGCCAAAGACAACTAAGCCAAAAACTACAACTTCTTCAACTAGTAGACCGTCTACTACTTCTAATACTCATAGGGAAGCAGTTGAAAAAGAATGGACTTTTATGCTTTTCATGGCTGCCGATAACAACCTCGAAGCAGCAACCTCCCTTGATATAAACGAACTTGAAAAATACGGTTCTACCGACCAGGTTAATTTTGTCGCACAGATTGACCGCAATGGTAAGTATTCAAAGGATTCTGAACTTAAGTGGTCTGGCGCTAGACGTTTCTATATTAAGAAAGATAGCAGCCCCAAGAAAATGACATCACCGGCAGTTGAAACTCTTGGTGATATCGATATGGCTGATCCAAAGACCCTTACTGATTTCGTTAAATGGGCTGTAACTAACTATCCTGCCAAGAAATATTGCTTGATTCTTTGGAATCACGGCACTGGCTGGAAGGAAATCAACCCGGATGTAATGGAAAGTGACGAATTCGGCGAAATCGGTCTGCCATCAGGCTTAGAAGGTGTAGCTAACCAGGGTAAAAAGAAGCAGCATGCTTTCAATCCTCAGATTAACTTCAACATCTCTTATGATGACACATCTAAGACTTCAATGAATATACCAACACTAGAAAAGACTCTTGCTAAGATCGTTTCTATTACTGGTAAACCTCTTGAAATTATGGCTTTTGACGCTTGCTTGATGCAGATGGCTGAAGTTGCATGGTCTACAAAGGAATTTGCAAAGTGTCAGATTGGTTCCCCGGATCTTGAACCAGAACGCGGTTGGCCTTATGATAAGGTCGCTGCAGCTGTAACTGCTAATCCAGAATATGACGGTTTGGAACTAGCCAAGCTTATTACTGACGCTTATGCCAAGTCTTATAGCGGTGGCGCTGGTGCTCAGGGTAATACCGCAGTTGCCATTTCTGTTGTTGACCATTCTAAGGCTGACAGCTTCAAGGCAGCTCTTGATAATTTCTGTAAGACTGCAATAGCTAACATTAGCGATGTAGACAAGTTTGAATTTGCCCGCGATGGCGCTCTTAAGTATTCTTACGGTGATTACATTGACTTAGGTCACTTCCTGGCTTTGCTTATTCAGAAGACTCATGCTAAGGCTCCTGTAAAGCAGGCAGCAACTCGCTTACTTAAAGTAATGTGTGGCGAAAATGGTCATAACGGCTATGTCTATAGATTGGCCTACAACGGTGACAAATTTAAGCAGAGCCGTGGTCTTTCAATCTTCTTCCCGACAAGACAGGGCTTGAAGACCTTCCAGACCAGATACAAAGCTCATTCTCTTGCAAAGGATACTCTCTGGTTCAGTTTCTTGGCTGAAGTTGCTAATCCAAATATTCCTTATCTCAAGCTTGAAGATATTATCTTCGAAGACAAGAATAAGGACGGCCGTATTTCTGCAGGTGAAGAAGTTACTGTTAAGGCAAAAATTAAGAATATCGGTAAGAAGAGCGCTGACAGCGTAATGTTCGGCGGCTATACCAATATTAAGCTTATTGATAACCTTAAGTGTGAGCTTACCCTCAAGGGTATGCCTGCACCTGGCAAGAGCAAAACTTTAACTGCATATAAGTTCAATGTTCTTGAAGATGCCAAGGCTGGCGCAGAAGTAAAAATGGGTTTCACTCTTAAGGGTAAGGATATGCCTGCTTCTAGATTAAGAGCTGGTTTTGCCGTTAAGGAACAGTTTGCTAGTGACGGTCATGTTCTTCTGGTATATACAGACAATCAGTCTGCTGGCGCTGTTGTTCTTGAACAGATGCTCAAGGATGCTGGTATCCAGTATGATACTTGGGATAGATTCTTTGACGGTGACGTAAGACCTGAAGTTCTGAAGCGCTATTCAGACGGTTGGGTATTAATCTGCTGTCAGGATTCAACTCCAGATCAGAGCTTGACTGATGAAGAAATTGACGCTATCGACCAGTTCCTTAAGATTGGTGGCAGAGTAGTTCTTGATGGTCAGGATATGGCATTCTGTCTCAGAGATCATGAATTCCTGAGAACAAGATGTAAGTGCAGATTTGTTCAGGACGACGTAAATGTTCACGTTGTTTCTGGTATTAAGGTATGTGGCGGCCACCAGTTCCAGATTTTTGGCGGTGACGGTGCTAACAACCAGAAGTGGCCTGATGAAATCGACCCATTGTCTGGCGCTGAAGCAATCTTCAAGTATGAAGAAGGCGCTCGCGACATGGCAGATGAACGCGAAATGAATGGTCCAAACCACAAACCGGGTTCCTTCTCACGCGGTGTTTCTTCTTCAGGCGCTGCAGCAGTTAAGGTTCTTGATGGCTACAGACTTATGTTATTCGGTTTCGCTATTGAATCAGTTAACAGCAAGCCACAGAGAAATGAATTGATGAAATACATCAGCAGCTTCATGCAGCCAAAGAGCAGTGATGAAGTTAAGAATCTGGCAAGAGCTTCAGCAAGAAGACCAAATCTCAGCAGAAGTGTAGAAACTTCAGAACGTGTTGTTATAGAACGTGCTGATTTGCTTTCAAATGTAGAAGAAAGACTTATGAACCAGATTAAGGAAGAATACAAGGCTGATCCAAACAGCGGCGTAAAACTTCTTAAGTCATTCTCTGAATTGAACGCAGATGAACGCAAGGCTGTAACAGAACTTGAAAAAAAAGTTCGTAGTCTCTTGGATTTTGACGTACAACATGGTACATTAGAAGAATGATATTCGTTCTCTGATATCCGAAAAAATTTCAGAGGGAGAATCCATAAAGGGTTCTCCCTCTGTTATGTACAAAAATAGTAGGTGTAGCTTGAATAGGAAAATTTCAGTAGTATTGCCAGAACAGACCGAGCCAAAGATAGCTGCGGCCCGTGAAGATGTTACTCTGGAAGATGTAGCAAGACGAAGGCATATTATTAGACTTTATATAACAGCAATATTGCTGCTGAGCTCAATGCTCACAGTATATATATGGCAATCAACCAAGATGGTTGAAATAAAGCTGCGCATAAAGAATCTCACTTCTACAAGAGAAGGCTTAGAAAGCAGCAACGAAGATATAAAGGCAGAAATAACAAAGCTCCATTCCATTATTAAAATATCTGAAAGAGCTAAGAGCGAATTGGGAATGGTAGAACCTGGAAAGCCAATTTATATAAAGCTACCCAAGAATTGGAAGAGTATTTATGAGTAACGTAAAACCTGAACATAAGTCTGTTTTATTAGAAGAAGTAGTAAAATATGCTTTGCCAGAAAATGGTAAAACCTTTGTTGATGGCACTTTTGGATTAGGTGGTCACACAAGGGCAATTCTCAAAGCATATCCTTCTGTTGAATTGGCAATGGGTATAGACCGAGATGCTGAAATTCTTGGTTATGCAAGAGATACCTTTGACGAACCAAGATTAAGCCTGTATCAGGCTAATGCTTCGGATTTGCCAAAAGTTCTTGAAGTTGCCGGCTTAAAAGGTGTTGACGGCATATTATTAGACTTAGGTGTTTCTTCATATCAGCTTGATAATCCGGACAGAGGCTTTTCTTTTTCTAAACCAGGACCTCTTGATATGCGCATGAATGCTAATGAAGGCCAGACAGCAGCAGATTTAGTAAATACCCTTTCTAAGGAAGAATTGGAAAAGATTATATTTGAATATGGCGAAGAAAGATTCGGTCGCAAAATTGCTGAAGCTATTCTGAAATTCAGGGAAACTAAGCCTTTTGAAACCACTGATGAATTAGCAAAGGTTGTTTGCGACGTGGTTCCGGCTTCTCCTAAGAATCAGAAGCATATTCATCCGGCAACAAGAACCTTCCAGGCTCTAAGAATAGCTGTAAATCATGAATTGGAAGAAATCAGCGACTTTTTAGAAATAGCTTTGAGCTGCTTGAATAAAGGTGGACATCTGAGCATTATTTCCTTCCATTCATTAGAAGATAGATTGGTAAAGAATTTTATTCAGAAAAACGCCAAGGGCTGTGTGTGCCCACCTCAGTTCCCTGTATGTGTCTGTGGTAAAAAGCCGACTATTAGTCTGCTAACAAGAAAGGCTGTTTTTGCCACTGAAGAAGAAATTTCTCAAAATCCACGTTCCCGTTCAGCAAGATTGAGAAGTGTAGTTAAGCTTTAAAAGAAGGATTTTATGCGTAAAAAGCCACTAAGACCGAGAATTTTCAGAGTAATATTTCTGCTGCTTGTAGCAGCATTTGTTCTTGTGGTTTTTATTGTCCGTCTTTGCTATTTGCAGATTTACCAGTTTGATCAATGGTCTAAGCTTTCAACAAAAAACCATCAGAGCAAGCGTGTATTAGAAGTAAAACGAGGTACTATTTTCGACAGACACGGTATGGAACTGGCAATATCTGTTGAAACATATCATGTTTACCTTTATACAAAAGAAATAAAGAACCTTGGAGAAGTTGCAGAAAAACTGGCTTCAGTGCTTCCAATAACCAAGGATGAAATTCTTGAAAAATGTAAAAAAGGTAAATATGCCCTATTGTGTAAAAACATTGAATTGAATCTTGCCAATAAACTTAAATCATTAAATGTGCCTGGCATTCGTTTGGAAAGCCATTTCCAGAGATATTATCCTCAGAATACATTATCAGCAAACCTGATTGGTTTCTGCGGTGCTGAACAGGAAGGTCTTGAAGGCATAGAAAAGCTTTATGACAAGACCCTTAAAGGATATCCTGGCATGGCAATTCAGGAGGATGTTACCTTAAGCGATAACTCAACAGCTAATAAAGTCAGAAATATTACCCCGGCAATGGGCGGCAGTAATATAACCCTGACTATAGATGCTTTTATTCAGCATGTTTTGGAAAATGAACTGCTTGAAATACATAAGAAATATGACCCGATGGATAGCACAGCAATAGCAGCAGACCCATATACTGGTGAAATTCTTGGTATGGCTTGTTATCCAACTTATGACCTTAATAATTTTGGTAGAAGCAGACCTTGGGATATTAAAAACAGACCAGCTACAGATATGTTTGAACCGGGTTCATGTATTAAGATTGTTGCTGCGGCTACAGCTCTGGAAAATCACAAGGTAGACTCAGGAACACGTTTTTATTGTAAAGGCTATGGCGAAATGCCAGGCCGAAAAATGAAATGCACAGGTCACCACGGACTTCTTGATATAAACGGTGCGGTTGCCAACTCTTGCAATGCTGCAATGTTGCAACTTTCTCAGTTAGTTGAACCTGATATGATTTATCGTATGTATAAGAAATTCGGTTTTGGTGAACCTACCGGTGTTGAAGTCCTGGCAGAAAGCAGTGGTATTCTAAGACCACCTTCAAGATGGTCATTGTTTTCTCCTTCGTCTTTGTGTATTGGTCAGGAAATGACTGTTACCGCTCTTCAGGTTATTCAAGCCTATTGCGCTATTGCAAATGGTGGTAATCTGATAAGACCAAGGCTTATTAAGAGAATTTCCTCTGCAGACGGTGAATTTAAACAGAATTTCGAACCGGAAGTATTACGAAAGGTAGTTTCTGCTCCACTTGCCAGAAAGCTTCGTTCTATGCTTAGAGGCGTAGTCGAAGAAGGCGGTGGTAAAAGAGCAGCCATGGAAGATTATACTTGCGGTGGTAAGACAAGTACTGCCCAAAAGCCTGATGGAAAAGGCGGTTATTCTAACACAAAGCTTGTCACATCATTTATAGGCATGGCACCGGCAATGGACCCAAAGATTGTTGTATTTGTTGCATTGAACGAACCTAAGGGCGATACTAAGACTATGTTTGGTAGCCGCTTGGCTGCTCCTTCTTTTGGTGTTATTGCAGAAAAAATACTTAAATACATGAAAGTTCCGCCGGATAAAGGTGTAAAGCCTGAAGTTGCCGGTGGTGTCAGTCAGTTGGTTGAAACTACTGTTGCTCATGGTGAAATAGGATATATTCCTCAGACAATGGAATCTGTTGCTGCAAATGAAACTACTTTGAATGGCCCGCCACCTGTAGGTATCAATTGTGTTCCAAATTTAATGGGTAAGTCTTTGAAAGGAGCCATGCAGGTTGTTAATAGCATGGGCTTAAAGGCTATCTATGATGGAGATGGCGTAGTAGTAAGGCAGATGCCGCCACCAGGCAAACCATTCCCAGCCTCAAAAATTCTTAGAATTAAGCTGTCTGCTGCTTTAAATGAGTAAATTAACCTCTTCGGAGAGATAAATGAAATTATTAAAAGATATTATTCCTTCAGATGTCATCGAAGCTATTGGCAATCTGAATGTAGAAATTACTGGTATTTGCTTCGATTCAAGACAGGTGCAGAAAGGGAACCTGTTTGTTGCTCTTAGTGGTCACAGTATAGATGGAAGTACTTTCGTGGCAGATGCCGTTTCTCATGGTGCTGCTGCAGCATTAGTCGAAGGAAATATAAATAACAGTTCTATACCTGTTATTAAGGTTAAAAATGCAAGAGCTGCTTTATCTGAAGTTTCCGCAAAATTCTATGATAACCCTTCAGAAAAGATTAAGCTGATTGGTATTACTGGAACAAAAGGTAAAACCACTATTTCATATATGGTTCAGAGTATTCTGAAAAAGGCATATAAGCAGGCTTTCAGAATGGGGACCATTGATTATGATATGGGATATGCTGTTATTGAAGCTAAGAATACTACACCAGAATCACAGGTTCTTCATTCTTTAATGTCTGAAGCCTTGAAAAACGGTATTGATCACGGTGTAATCGAAGTAAGCTCCCACTCTTTAAAAATGTGGAGAGTTGAAAATATTAATTTCTCTGTTGCCGGTTTTACTAATTTAAGTCTTGAACACACTGATTTCCACCCGGATATGGAAGATTATTTCAATGCTAAGAGACGTTTGTTTGTTGAATTGCCGTTTAAATCAAAGAAAAACGTTATTGGTATTGATAATGAATATGGCCCAAAAATGCTCAAGGAATGTAAGGACGCTGGTCTTGCAACAACAACTGTTTCAGTGCATGACCAGACAGCAGATGTTCATGCTGTAAATCCTGTAATTAAGGGGTCTGAAAGTATCTTCAAGATTCATTGCAATGGCGAAGAAAAGCACTGCCGTATTAATATGGGTGGAGAATACAACGTATTTAATGCACTTATGGCAGCCGGAATGTGCAGCGCATTAGGTGTTGGAATTGATGATATATGTGCAGGTCTTGAAGCTTTGAAGGCTGTTCCTGGGCGTTTGGAAGCTATAGAAAACAATAAGGGTATAAACGTTGTTGTTGATTATGCCCACAGCCCAGATGCTTTGTTGAATGTATTATCAGCTTTGAGACCAGTCACTGAAAAACGTATTATTACTGTATTCGGCTGTGGTGGTGACCGTTCAAGGGAAAAGCGTCCTGTTATGGGAAAAATAGCATTGGATGGTTCAGAAGTAGTTGTTGTTACCTCTGATAATCCACGCACAGAAAATCCTGAATCGATCATTGATGAGATAATGGTAGGAATTGATTCTGCCAATGCTTCTGAAAATAAAAAGGTTATCAGGGACGCTGACCGAAAGGACGCTATATACAAGGCTCTTGCCATGGCTGAAGCAGGTGATACTGTTCTTATAGCAGGTAAAGGGCATGAAGTAGGGCAGTATTTTGCTGACCATACCATCCCATTTGACGATAGAGAAGTAGCTAGAAGTTTTTTTAATAAATAAAAGGGTAAAATTATGAAGAAATTCACATCCGCTCAGATTGCAGAAATCTGTGGAGGCAAGGTAGTAAAAGGTAGCAACGTTGAAATAAATAACGTATGCATTGATAACCGCAAGGTTGAAAATGGTGACCTCTTTGTAGCTCTTATTGGTGAAACCCACGATGCACACAAGTTTGTTGCTTCTGCTGTTCAAAATGGGGCTTCAGCAGTTCTTGTTTCCTCAGACAATATTGGTGACACCGGTGATGCTGCTGTTATTAAGGTAGATGATACTCTGGTAGCTCTTCAGAAGCTTGCACACGCAAGGCGAGGGATGCTGGAGTCTTACTTTATTGCTGTCACAGGCAGTAATGGTAAAACTACAACCCGTTCTATGATTAACCACATATTGTCGGCTTTTGCCAAGAGCAGCACGACCAGTGGAAATCTCAACAATCATATTGGTTTGCCTCTTACTATTATGGGAATTTCTCCTGATAGCAAATATTCCGTTCTTGAAATGGGTATGAATCATCCAGGAGAAATCAGGACTCTTTGCAATATTGCTACTCCCGATGCTGCTGTAATCAGTAATGTAGGCCCTGCACACATTGGTATTCTTGGTAGCCTTGAAAATATTGCTAAGGCAAAATCAGAAATTCTTGAACAGCTTAAGCCAGGAAGTCCTGCTGTATTGCCAGGTGATAGCGAATATATAGACCTCTTGAAAAAGGTTGCAAAAGACGCCAATTATTCAACCTTTGGTGAAAACGAAGGTAATGATTATAGAATCACTGAATTAAATATGAAGGCTGATTCTGTTGATTTCGTATTTGTAACTCCTGCTGGAAAGAAGAAGGTTGAGCTTGGTCTGGCCGGTCATCACAATGCTTTTAATGCCGCTGCTGCATTGGCAATTTGTCACAAGGTTGGCTGCGATCTTGACAAGGCAATTGAACGCATTAAAACCTTTGCTCCGGTAGGTGCCAGAATGGAACGTATCAACAAGGGTGGGGTAGAGATCCTGCTCGACTGCTATAATGCAAATCCTGCTTCAATGCAGGAAGCATTGAGATATCTCTCTATCTGCTCTGGTCGTAAAATTGCTGTGTTGGGCGATATGCGAGAATTAGGAACAATGTCTGAAGAACTCCATCGCAAGCTTGGACAGCAGGCAGCAGCTGCAAAACTCGATATGCTTGTATGTGTAGGTGAATGTGTTAAGGCTACAGTTGACTCCGCAATCGATAACGGAATGAACCCGAATTCTGTAATATTAGTAAATTCTTGTGAAGATACAGCCGATTTACTAAAAGGACAGATGGAAAAAGGTGTCACTGTACTCTTTAAGGCTAGCCGCGGTTTGCACTTTGAAAAAATTGTGCATGCCTTGTGGCCTGATTTGAAGATGGACTTGCATTAAAGCTCACAATACTCCTTAAGAAAAATTAGCAAGCCCTTCGTCACAGTGAAGCCTAGCTCACTGTAACGGAGGGTTTCGTTTTGTTTAGTTCAATGTTTGAGCCTTTGTCGATTCGAATGATTTTTTCGATCGTCACGTCTTTTTTGCTTGCAATGATTATTGCGCCAAGGGTTATATCTAACCTGAAGCTGCGCCAGATTGGACAATCTGTACGTGAAGAAGGGGTTAAGGAACACCTGAAAAAGACAGGTACCCCGACAATGGGTGGGGTAATTATACTTATTCCACTATTGGTAACCACACTTTTATGGGCTAAGCTGAATTTCTTTATCTGGTTCAGTGTGGCTGTTACTGTGGCTATGGGGCTTATTGGTTTCTTCGACGATATTACAAAGGTTGTAAACGCACGTTCTCTTGGTTTGACAGCAAGACAGAAGCTTATTGGTCAGATTATTGTCGGCCTGGCTGCGGCATTATTTATGAAGCTTTGGCCTGGTTTGAGATTTGAAACAGCAGCAGGCGAAGCTATTGTCTCCTCCGCTATACAGTTGCCTGTCTGTGGAACGTTTGATCTTGACTGGTTATATATTCCGTTCGCTGTTTTTGTAATTGTTGGTACAACCAATGCCGTAAATCTGACAGATGGCTTGGATGGTCTTGCGGCTGGTACAATGACTGTTGCAATTAATCCATTCCTTGTTATCAGCTACATTTGTGGTCACGCAGTCTTTGCTAAGCATCTTGGAGTTGCTTTTATTCCTGGTGTCGGGGAATTATCTGTAATGTGTGCTGCTGTAATCGGTGGTTGTCTAGGATTCTTATGGCACAATTCCCATCCTGCTGCTGTATTTATGGGAGATACCGGTTCTCTTGCTCTTGGCGGTGCAATCGGTGCTATTGCAATGTGCAGCAAGACTGAATTCTACCTGATAATTGCCGGTGGCATTTTTGTTGCTGAAGCACTTTCTGTTATTATGCAGGTAAGCTATTTTAAGGCTACTCATGGTAAGAGAATATTCAAGATGAGTCCTATTCACCATCATTTCGAACTCTGTGGGTGGCCAGAGGAAAAGGTCGTTATCAGATTCTGGACAGTAGGTATTATGCTTTCACTTGTTGCACTTACTATTTTCTGTGCAAAGCTTGTTGCTTTCTAATAGACAAAAAGTTGACAAAAATTTCCCCGGTTTTAGGGACCGGGGAAGGAATTTGGGATGTTATGTCAATTAGTTGATAACTAATTAAGTTACTTGTAATAAACTGTAATCTTGATATCGCTAAGTTTGATATCAACAATATCTAAGTTTCTAGCAGCTAAGTAATAAATATTGCTTGGATAAGCTCTGAGTTCTTCTGTTATATCTACAGTGTAGTTATAACCAACATCACTAGCTGCTAAGAATTCGCCAAGACCATTTTGAGCGTTGCAAGTATTACCTGCCCACCAATTACCTATCTGGGTATCAGCACTTACTTGTTGGTCTGAACCTAGGAAGGCATAAAAACGAGCTGTTCCATTGTCATGGTATGTTGCTTTAAAAGATATTTCTGCTTTTGTGAAAGCCATGCTTACGAAATCAATTCTTATTGGAGTTTCCATACTGGTTTCACCATAAGCTCCATTAATATCAGCTAATGGGAAATATTCTGAGAACCAACCGGTTTCACCAACAGTGCTTTCAACTACAGCAGGATTCATCTGCATTTCGATGTTAGAAACCTGACCAGCAATTACTTCAACCTGATAGGTTGCATCAAGATAATCGTTGTTTGTGGCTTTTAATGTATATTTACCAGCTTTTACTTTGTCAAAACCGAATTCACCGTTGGCATTTGTTGCGGTAGTGTTATTGAATTCTGTTCCTTCAAGAGCCACTGTAATATTAGTAAGCTTGTCGGAATTAATAAGATTGGCTATTGTGCCCTTTACGTCACCATCTCTAACTGCTGGTTCTTCTGGTTCAAGAGCTGTTAATTCTGAACTGAATTTTACTGTTGGAACAAGAATATACTTGTAAACATGGCCTTTGTTGAGGACTTTCATAGCTTCCCATTCTATTGCTTTTAAAACTGGGTTTTGTATTTTTTCGTAAGCTACAAAACCAACAGTCTTTACAAGCTTATGGGCGAAATCAATTTTAAGAGTGGTAGCAAAACCGTTTTTGAGTTCAAAATTACCAGTGAAGCGAAGCTTTTCAGCTGGAACTTTAATTTCGAAGGTATCATTGCCTTCTTTTATGGTTGCACTCTTAACAGAAAATTCAAAATAGTTATAAATACCTTCCGGAAGTTCTTTATCTGACAGAAACTGAGAAATACCATTGCCAGAAAGGCTAACTGTTCCTTCATCATTAAATGTATATTTCTGATTAGTATTGCTTTTTATCATTACAGAATTAACAACCAGCTGGATGTCTTCTGTATCAGAATTAGAAAGGAAAGCAAGTCTAATCTTGGCTGCAAGGGCTTTCATACCGGCTCTTACTGTCTGGGCTACTTTATATGAGCATTTGTTGAAGTGGAATTTTCTTTTTGTTACAGGAGCAATGCAGGCACGTACAAAGTTAGCGTCATCCTGAGCCGAGGACTGAGCAGTAATATTGGTGCTGACAGGGTTAGAGGAACCGCCACCACTACCACAACCTACTAATAATGATGCAACAACTATCATTAATATTGAAAAAATCAAATTTCGGTTCATGGTTATGTACTCCTTAACGTTTAAGAAAAATTGGCTCATAAAATATATAAGCAAGAATTGTACCTAGTCTGATTTTGTGCTATTATTTATTTATCATATGATGTTTTTCAATAAATCGGAAAAAACACAAGGGAAAATTTCCCTTGTCATTCTTTTGTGGGTAGGGATTTTTTGCCTTACACCTTTGTATGGTGCTGTAACAGAGAATGTCAGCCTGACTGCGACTGAATATTCTGTCAGCTCCTTTAGCTTTAACATATCTCCATTAAGCAGTCGTAAAAACATATACCCAGAAGCTGCATCCTTTGATACTACTGGCAGAGTAGCAACAACTACACCTGTGCCTGCTTATACAAATGACTTTGTGCCTTGGGACAATGGGTATCCAATTAATAGTTGGGATAGAATTATTAATAATAAGACTCAATCAACTCAACGTTATAACTATATGCAGATAGTGCAGTTCCCTTATGACTATTCTAATTCATCACTTAGAAATAAGTTTCTTGTTTGTGGTATGTCACTGGCGCCGGCCACCCTATTGTATGGTATTTGTAATAAACCTAGTGAGTTTGTTGATTGTTATTCCGGAAATATTGACACTTGTGGTGCGAAAGCATTTTCTGTTGTTGTCAGTAAAACCCAAGCATACTGTTTCTATTCATATAAGCCGTCAGGAGAATCTCCTGTCTTGCGTATGTCTATATTTAATGGTTCTTCATGGTCTAGTGCTATAACAGTTGAGACTTCTAATTTTGTAGATACTTGGGGACTTACTGGTTGCCTTTTAAAAGGTGGCAATGAGGAATATATTGTTGTTGCCTATCTTAGTGATGCTAACCATGTTAATTTATTGTCTTTCAAGGATGGTGCTTACAGTACAACAAATAAGAAAGATTCAACTATTGTTCTTAATAATAATATAACTGGCGCACAAATGACCATAACACAAAATCCTAGAAGTGGAAAAGTTTATTTAGGGTGGTTAAGTAGTGATAATGCCTATTATAAAACAGGAACATTTTCTTCTGGAGCTTCAAATAGATTTGCGTTTTCTTCCAGCGAGACGAAATTATGCTCTGTAAGTGATTCTAATCCTACTTATGCTTGTATAAGTGGAGGCAGTTATAACAACTTTGAAACAAGTTTTACAATAAGTGATGATAAATCAATAAAAAATTACTGTATTTGCGGTGATCGGTCTCCAATATCTCAGACTCTTGTAACTGAAAGCGGCACTTCAGCATATATAAAATATGCAATGGCTTTTCAGTATTATGAAGATGGCAATTATTATTCTGGCTGTGTTTGTTCTTCTGGATTTGAAACTATTAATTTTTTCAAAAGAAAGCTTGAATATCCACAGGCTTGTTCTTGGCAGGCTGAAAATAAGAAGCTGCATATAGAAGGTCCTCCTAGGTTAAATACAAAAGTAAACATACAGGTTAAATTTGCAGAAATGGTTCCTGCAAAGACCTTGGCAAGATGTGTTAATTCTGAGTTCCTAGGTGGGGTAAGAAGCTTTGACAGTACCTATAATGTAGCTGGTGGCAAGGCAGTAATTGCCAGTTCCAGTACATGTTATTTTGCCCTTGATTTTGATAAGAGCATGAATACAGGTTTGTTGTCGTCTGAATTAAATACGTTTATTAAATTAAAGGAATCAGGAACAAATACCCAGATTACACTTGCTGAGGTTGCCAGTTCATCTGGAAAGCTTGTTTTTAAGCCATCTACAGATCTTAAACTGAATACAGAATATGTAATTAATATAGCCAGCGGTGTTGTTGACGCTGTTGGCTCACAGATATATAAGGATGAAGCACTGAAGTTTAAAACCCAGCTTTCATCCACTTCTCTGGACTCTGAAGGAGTAATTGATATAGAAGCCTTTTCTGATTCCGCTTGTACTACTGTCATTGCTTCTGGTAGTGACGTTATTTCGAATAAAAAAATATATTTACGTGTAAATGCGTATGACCCTGCCTTTAATACAGTAGACACAACAGCTGTTGATGTTAAGAAAGATGGCAGTCTGGTTACTACGCTGACTTTGACTCAAAAAACAGCTTCCAGTAATTATTTTTATGGTGAGTATCAGCTTTCAGCTCCATTGGATATTGATTCTGAATGGACTTTTCAGACTGTAAATAATAAGAAATATTTACCTTTAAAGGTTACTTATCCTGTAATGAAGCCGTTAAATCCAGCTTCAGCTGCAGTAAACGTAAATCCGACAACGCTTGGTGCCATAGAAATTTCTACTAGTGAAGAATTAAACACTTCAAGCGTAAATTCTGAAAATATAAAGCTTTTGCAATTATCAACAGTTGTTGCGTCTACTATAAGCTATGACAGCACAAATAAAAAGATTCTGATTTCTCCAAATGCTTCTCTGGGTTCAGAAAAAAACTATTATGTGACTGTAGAAAATATGATTGATAAGGCAGGTAACAAACAGGTTACTCCTTTGATTTACTATTTTTCTACCAGTGATATTACGGCTCCGACAGTTACTGGATGTTACCCCGCCAATGGAGCAGCTAACGTAACTATAGACTCTAAGCCATATATAACATTTTCTGAAGAAATTGCTCCTTCTACTATTACAAAATCAAATATCAAGCTGACCTGTAACGGTTCAAGCTGCAATTATTCTTTTGTAACGGAACAGAATAAGATTTATTTAATGCTTGACGATGGCTTAAGGACAGGCAGTCTTTACAAGATTGATGTATCTACAAATGTAACAGATTATTCTGGTAATCACCTTGCTACAGCGTATTCTTATAGCTTTAATACTCAATCTGAACATACAGCACCTTCCGCAATTAATTCTATTACCTTATACCGGGATTCTGTTCTGTCAGATGCTTTCATTAATAATGAAAAAATAAGTGCAGATACTCAGGTATATATAAAGCTTAATGCAGAAGATGCTTCGCCTTTGACTGTTGATATTGCAACCGTTGGGGTAAAGCTTAATGGTTCTTTGAATAGAAATATAATTTTATATGAAACAGCTTCCAATTCAGGTGGCATTTTTACTGGTTCGTTACCTTTGTCTGATTTGAATCTTTATGGATATCCAACTCCAGAACCGCTTGCTGATAATTATGAAATTAATTTCTATTCTACTCAGACTCCGGCAGTAAACACTGCATTAAAAACAGCTTTTCCAAGTCTTGTTAATTCTAATGTAAAAACAACTTCGGGAAATGCTGCTACGGATGGTGCTTCTAATGTATATGTTGATACCGCGCTGACGTTAGAATTTTCTGATAATTTAGATGCATCAACATTAACTTCAGAATCATTAATGCTGACAAATGGAAGCACTAATCTGCCTATTAACTGGTCTCTTGCAGAAGACAAAAAGACTATAACAATTACTCCTGAAAGTAATCTGCCGTTTGATTCAAATATTACATTAAATGTTTTATATGGAAGCAACGGTATAAAGGATGAAACAGGTAACCCAATAAAAGGCAGCATGAGTCTGAGCTTTAATACCCAGAAGGCAAAGACAGAACCTACAAGCATAACAGAATTGAATCTTTATTCTGATTCTTCATATTCAGAAGCTTCAAAGGTTGCTGATAATGGTGATTTCAATAAAAATGGAATTCTTTATATAGAAGCTAAAGGTGCAGGTAGTGCAAAAAATACAATAGACAATACTTTTGTTGTTATATCTAGTGGTAGTATTCAACTTGCTAGAATTGAACTGATTGAAACAGCTGCTGATTCTGATATTTTTAGAGGTTTATATCAATGCACTATTAGTGATGACTATGCATTGACATGTACTTCTGAAGTTTCCACATCTATTAACGTTAAGCTTATATTGACTACTCCTTATATTGTTGCTATGACTCCAACAAATGGAACTGTTGAAGTTCCTATAGCTAGTAATATCACAATAGCTATGTCTGAAGGTATTAATCTAGAGTCAATAAACAATATTAAACTTGTAAAACAGACTACTCCATCTCAAGAAATACAATATAGATATAGTTTTAATTCTACCAGTAAAGAAATAATAATAATTCCGTTAGAAGGGTTAGAAAAAACAACAGAATACAAGGTTACCATAACTGGTTTGATGGATTTTGTAGGTAATTTAGTTAATAATAGTGAAATTAACTTTTCAACTCAGGATACAACATACCCTGCTTCTAACATTTCTGGGATGTATGTGTATACTACTAGCGATTATTCTGATACTGCTCTGAGCAACGGTGATATAATAGTTCCTGGATGCACATTGTGGGTTAAAGTTACATCTTCATCTGTTACCCATACTAGTACAATCGATTATGTTGCTATATCTGTGAAGAATCTTTCGACGACATCTTGGGAAGATTTTAAGATAGAAGAAACAGGTGTTGCTGATAATGTCTTCAAAGGTGAGATAAAGGTTCCTATAAACGGGGGAATTGCTGTTGAAATATCTATTTCTGGTTATAGTGAAACATTGACACTACATACCGAACCTTACCCCATATTCGAAACCTTTACCCCTGCATCTGCTACAAGTGATCTGTATTTGAATGACAAGATTGTAATAACCGCCAACAAGCCGGTAGACGCTGCAACGGTAAATAAGGCAAATATCTGCTTAGAAAGCACTAAGGCATTAGATTATTCTGTAACCAAGACAGGTGACAAGGAAATAACAGTAGCCTTGAATTCTGCTTCTACTGATGATCAGATTAAGCTTGCTTTAAGCAGTGCTATACGCGACACTTCCGGCCTGGCGTTCCCGTTAGTTGTTGCTGATTATTCTACAAGGGCCTTGAGTGTAACCGGTTTCAAGATATATTCCGATTCTGGTTATTCAACTGAAATAGATAATAATAGCAGTGTTGATACAGCCCAGACTGTATATTGTATAATAGAAGCAACTGATTTAAATAAAGATGTCTTGGATACTCTGGCTATGAGTTACTCTGTAACTGGCGGTGCATCAGGTGATTTCACTTTGACCGAAGATTCTGCAGGAGTTTATAAAGGAAGTTTTATTGTTCCTAATGCGCCAGGTAAAGTGTTGAATGTAGGTCCTACCGGATTTACTAACAAGAAGACTCTAAGTATTGCGGAAGCTTTTGCATTGGTTTCATATTATCCCGAAGACAAGGCTGTTGGCGTGGCATTAGACACTTGGCCAATATGGAATTTCAATTATAAAATAACCGAAAGTCAGCTTACGGATACTAATTTTGCCATTTATAAAAATGGAACATCTAAGATTTCAGGTGAGTTGAGTTTGGGTATATCTGGTAAACAGGTTCGTTTCCAGCCGGTAGCAATGTTTGATACCAACACGAAATATGAAATGCGTTTATCTGCTGATTTGGAAAGTGAAAATGGTAAAAAGCTGGGAACAGCATTTGTGGCAACCTTTACTACTCAACCACCGCCATTGCCGCCTAGCAACGTATTTACTTTTGCTAATTATTCCGACGATAGCTATAACGTAGAAACAGATAGTGTTGCGCCTAATGGAAAGCTTTATCTGCAGCTTGTGGCAGAAGATACTTCTTTTTCAACTTATGAATCTACACGTGTGTTCATGGATTCTTCAGATGGAACCTACGAAGGTGTTTCTGTTAAGCTGATAGAAACAAATCCACCATCAGGTATTTTCCGGTTGGCTATTGATGTTACTTTGCCCGAAGGAACAGTAATTACCATAACTCCACAGGCTCAGGTTGATAAGAAAATTCAGGTTAAAGTAAACAATCTGACTAAGCTTGTTTCTCTTAACCCTGCTTCAGGCACTGTGGGTGTTTATCTTGATGAAAAGCCTTATGTCTTAGTTTCTTCAGGTTTATTAACAAGTTGTATGCCTTCTGCGCTGAAGCTGAGCAGATCAAACGGTGAAGCAGCGGCTTATAGCTATAGTTTTGAATCAAGCAATAAGAAAGTTGTTATAACTCCTAATGAGAACCTGATTGCAAGCGAAACATATTATATCTCTGCTGCATTAAAGGATTCTGCTAGTCAGCCAATATTGCCATTTACATACAAATTTACAACCAAAGCACTGACAGTTGAAGCATTTAACCTTTATACAGACAGTGGTTATGCGAATAAGGTGGTAAACGGTCAGGATATAGGCCCTGGTGTTACACTATACTGTGAAATAAAAGGCAGTGACATGACAAGCCAGGCTGATCAACTGGAAATTGTTTATTCTGCTGCAGATGATTCCAATAGTTTTATGGTAACGGAAACAGGTAACGCTACTGGAATTTATAGAGGCAGCTTTGTTGTTCCAGCCTCTGTTAATACGATATTGAATGTTTGTCCAAAGGATTTCCCGGAAAAAATAATTTCTCTGGATATTCTTAGTGCTTTTGTTTTGGAAAGCTATTCTCCAGCGGATAATGCCATTAATGTCCCTGCCGATGTCTGGCCGACATGGAATTTCAGCCGTAGGATTCCAGAATCACAGCTTACGACATCTAATTTCGCTTTATATAGAGTTTCTGACAATTTGCTAATAGATGGCTCTCTTTCTCTTAGCGGGGCAACGGGTAATCAGGTGCGCTTCAAACCGGATTCTATGCTTGAAAAGGAAACCCAATATAAAATGGTTCTGTCTGCTGACTTAGAAGATACTAAGGGCAAGAAACTAGGTACAGGTAAGACTGTAACCTTTAAAACTCAGCTTCCTCCTTTGCCTCCGACAGGTTTGACCTTTAACAACTATGTGAACGCTGATTATCAGCAAACTTCAACCTCTGCCTTTGCTGGTGGTAAATTGTATTTGCAGATAAAAGCAGAGAATACATCAACAACTGCATTAGAAAAAATAAATGTAATCATGGATTCTGATGATGGGGAAATCTATGTAAACGAACCATTAGAACTTATAGAAACAAGTGCTTCCTCTAAGATTTTCAGGCTTGTTTATCAATTAAAGCCAACTTTGGAGGTTGGAACAAAGCTGACTTTGGTTCCTCAGTCTGAGCCTTCGAAATATATTGTTCTTGATGTTGCAAAACCAGTAGTATTGGCGAATATCAGCCCTGCTTCAGGTTCTGAAAATATTTACCTTGATACTGAGTTTTATCTTGATTTTTCAAACAAGATTTCTGATGGCGATTTTCAGAATAAGATTAAGTTTGTGAATGCTGCTGATGAGACTGTTGCTGCTGATTATAGTCTCAGCGCTGATGGCTTGAAGCTTACTATTAAGCCGTCTTCTGTTTTAAAAGCAGGTGAGACATATTCAATTTATTCTACAACATATCTGGTAGATAGTATTTCGCAGCCTGTAGAAGCTTTTAATTGTAGTTTTATGACTAAATACGAATCAGGAGTGTCCCTGGAATTATACACTGGTATTGCTCCATGCGATGGTCATAAGGTTTCTGAAACTGCGGAAATAGTGAAAGGGCAGCTCGGTATTGCCATTAGTACAAGTGATATGTTTGAAAAATCACTTGAAAGCAGAATACTGCATTTGTCGGACATGAATTATTCTAAGGATATTGAGTTAACTGAAACAGCGTTAAATTCAAATCTGTATGTGGCAACAATAACTGTTGGTGATGATTTTATTACACCGCCAATGAAGGCAGAAGTAATGTTCGGGCCTAAATACCAGCTGAAATTCGATGTTGCTACAAAGACTACTGCTGTTTCCATATATCCTGGTGAAAATGAAAAAATAACTGGCAATGCTAATATTAGCGCTATTTATTCAAGAAAGATATATACGGAATCTGCCAAGAATTCAACAAAGGTCGTGAATGAAGCTTCGTCTACTATTTCCTGTAGCCTTATTACAAGTGAAAAAGAAAGCAGTGAGCTTACCTGGAAGCCTAAGGTAGGTCTTTCTAATAGCTATTTGTATGACCTTACTATTTCAGGGTTAAAGGATTACTTAGGTTTGGATATAGATCCGATAAGCTATAGATTTTATTGTGGTAATGAGCATAATATCTATATTTACAGTGATAGTAATTTCTCTGAAAAAATAACAGAAGAAACTATTTCTAATTCAGAAATATATGTCGAAGTTGTTGCTTCTGGCAGTGTTGCTACAAGCGGTAAAGATTATTATATTGATCTTCTAAGAGGAACAGCTACGGAAACAATTCATTTGAAGCTTGCACCAGTTGAAGGCTCTGATCGTAATTTCAGATGCAGCTTGAAATTAGCTGATACTATGAGTAGTGATATTCCTGGTTATCCATTGGGTCTGTATCCTGGTGAATGGGTAAAGCTTAGTGCGCCGCAACTTACATCACATGAAATTCTATTTTATTATAGATATTCATCCGGAACTGAGCCAGAAGTAATCAAAGATATCAGATTTTTCTCTGAAAAGACTTTTGTTAGAAAGGTTACTGATGAAATAAATAATCCAAGTCTTTATATAGAAGTTGAAGCAGAAGACTTGAACTGGTTGACCGAGGATATTACAAAAGTAAGAGTTACTTCTGATGACGATAGAACCGGCTTTATACTGGAACTTAATGAAAATGGAACACATTCTGATTTGTTCCGCGGTATGATTACGTTAAGTGAAAAAACAACAGATGCTGCAGCAAAGATGTTGAAGGTTTCTTTCGGAAAACGTGTTACTGTCACATCTGTAACTAATCCAAATATCAGGTTGAGCGTCAGATATTATCCTAAAGCGGAAATAATTAATTTTACGCCTTACCCGAGCCCGGCAAGAAGAAACTATGTAAATTTCAGATACTTCTTAAATTTCCCAACAGGTATTAAGATTACAATTTATGATGTAGCTGGTCACAGGGTTGATACAATAGAAATGGACGGCAGGGAAGGGGAAAATATTGTCCGCTGGAATTTCCCTCGAAAGCTAGCTAATGGGGCCTATATCTACAGAGTTAAATCTATGGGCACCGGTGACTTTTATACGCATGCAAAGATGGTTAAAGGAAAATTCGCTGTCCTTCGATAATGTATTGACCGTAATTAGTATTATTTGCTATTATTCTACATTATTATAATTATTTTAAGGAGTTCATTATGGGTCGTGGATTCAGTATGCCAAACGGTTTTAATATGCAGGGTCTGATGCGTCAGGCTCAGAAAATGCAGGAAAAAATACAGAGTGCTCAGGAAGAACTGAAGAGCAAAGAAGTTGAAGCTACTGTTGGCGGTGGTGCTATAAAGGTCGTTTTCAACGGTTCTCAGGAACTCGTTTCAATCGTTATTGATAAAGAAGCTGTTGATCCAGAAGACGTAGAAGGACTTCAGGACCTTGTAAAGTCTGCTGTTAATGCAGGCTTGGCTAAGTCTAAGGAAATGGTTCAGAGCGAAATGAGTGACATTACCGGTGGTATGAATATTCCTGGTATGTTCTGATAAATGCTAATAAAAAAAGAGCCCTCTTATGAGGGCTCTTTTTTTATTTCTTACTATCTATGAAATGGCTTCCGTTATATCCCGTTAAAGGTTTATAGGCATTTAATGTCTGTTGACCTGTTCTTGCATGACCAAGCTGCTTTTTTAATTCGTTGCGTTCTTCCTTGGCTATTTCTGATACATTGTTTTCTGATTTCATCAGATTTTCTAATGCTTCTATTACTTTATTTTTGTATGGTAGCAGTTGTGGATAAAGCTTAGGAAGCTCTCTGATTAATTCTATCAGGGATAAGGAATCGTAATCTATATTAGCTTTTAAAGAGGCTAATTCGCTAATTAGTTCTTCGTGCAAGATTTCTAAGTCATCTAATATGGCTGCACGTATGTCTATTAGTTCTGTGAAACCATCTATGCCTGAATTATTAATAAGATAGTTTTCATTCGCTTTACGTAACTGATCATAGGATTTAACCAGGCTTTCATAATGATTTTCCAGTGACATGGTTTATGCTCCTATTTTTTCAAAAAGATTTTGTGAGAACAGAATGGTTTCTTTGTGTTCAGAGAATGTTGCACGACCACTTCTGTCTACACCTCTGAAAGTTTCTACAATTGATACGCCAGTCCAGCCAAGCTTCTTAACAGCATATAGGAATTCTATTGGCCAGAAGAAACCTCTGAAGCCTTTGGGGGCGCGTGGCATACTCTTGTCGCCTATCATCAGGAAGATTGGGAAGTCTTTTTCTTCAAAGGAAGAGAAATACCAGTTGCTGTTATCCCATGCAAGATAGGTATCTTTTTTGTTTATAGTAAAGATACGTTTTGCTCGTTCTGTGAAATTAATTTTACCAACAATTATGTCTTCGCCTTCTGTTGTTGTAAGCTTTTGTTCCAAAGTATTGATAGTGAATGGAATACCGCGTTTTTCGAAGGCTATTGTTTCAAGCTTGAAAATAGCATTGAATTTGTCTATAACAACAGGTTGGCTCTTGAAGCCTAATACCATCTGAATCTGTTTTTCGAGGCGGTTGTAATCTGCTTGTAATGTGTTACAGAGTTCCTTAAGATTCCAAACCTTTTCCTGGTCTGGAACAACTCTAACCATTTCCATTCTAAGACGCTGCTTGGTTTCGAGTAATTCGGCGCGCTGCTTTTTAAGCATTGCCTGTTCTTCGGCAAGTGTTCTCTTCTTGAAGCCTTTGCGTTCAAGGTTAACGCCACGGATTTCATTAGAGATGTTGCTTAAGGCAAGACCGGTTTTACCTTGTTTGGTTATTTCAAGCAGGCGTTCAAGTTCACCGAGAACCATATCTGCTGTTGGATAACGCAGATTCGGGTCCTTAGCCAGTAGCTTTAATACTATTTGTTCAAGCTTTTGTGGAATATTTGGATTGAACTGACGGGGTGGTGGAAATTTCCATTTTGTCTGTTCAATGAAGACTTCCATGGCTCTTTTGCCTTTGAAGGGCAAATGACCTGTAAGCTTTTCATACATGACGACGCCAAAAGAGAATAAATCAGAAGCTGCTTCAATTGGCTTGTTAGTTAATTGTTCCGGACTTGCGTAGGCTACTGTGCACATTCTGTCCGGATTAATGTTTAAATCGTCGTCTTTATCGGTAAAGGTAGCGATACCGAAGTCTATGAGACAGGGTTTGTATTCAGCACCGCGAAGAATGATATTCTGGGGTTTTATGTCGCGGTGTATGAGCCCTTTTTTGTGAATGTAACTGAGTGCAGTGAAACAACCAATGAAAACATTTATATACTCTTCCATTGTTGGAAGAGTCTGTTTGGCACCGATGGTTGTCATTGAATTCCCTAATGGGAAATTGTCTAGCGACAAGCCTTTTACGTAGTCCATTATAAGGAAGTTAAGGCCGTTAACTACACCCTGGTCTACGAATTTTACTATGTTGGGATGATCTAATTGACGAAGTATGTCGCCTTCCTGCTTGAACTGGTCATAAATAACCTTGTTTTCTGCAACATTGGGTTCTAGAAATTTAACGGCGACAAGCTTTTCAGAAGAAAGCTGATAGGCTATGTAAACTGAGCCCATTCCGCCGCACCCAATGAGGTCAAGCAGATGATAATTAGGTAACTCTGGAGGTTCTAATATCGGCATACTCGCCCTTTACTGTAATTACTTGCCCTGTGAAACCAAATAATCAATACGTTCCTGAGCGTTCTTGGCTATCTTGGAATTTGGATTAAGTCTGATTACTTCACTCCATTCTTTCTTTGCTTCTGACATCATGCCTTTTTTGTAATAGCTGTTAGCTAAGTAATAGTGCTGATTTTCGTTGTCAGATTTGATTGATAGAGCTCTTTTGTAGGTTTCGATGGCTTTGTCAATGTTAGCATTGCTGTAATACATAAAAGCAAGCCAATCGAGAAGGTCAACATTGTTCGGGTCGCCTTCAAGAAGTTTTTCTACTTCATTGATGCCTTCACCGGTTCCTGATGTATATTTGGTCAATATTTCATCAGCTTCCTTATCCATTGCATTTGAAATTGATTCATTGGATAAAGCTTCTGAAAAACGTTTTGATGTATCTTCGTCTTCTTCGATGGCAGTTGTTACACCAGATTTCCTGCCTGTTTTAGTAGTATTGTTCGCTGCATCCGGATTTTTATCTCCGCCGCCAGCAAATAGAAAAACTATCAGGGCAATAACAACCACTACTGCTACTGCTATGATAATAATTAATGTTGTATCCATAGTACCGAAAACCTCCAGAATATCTATAAAAATATACTTTAAATTTCAAATAAATGCTACTCTTTTGTGAAAACTTTAACTAAATATTATCGCAATTGTTAAAAAGTAGCTTAAAAATTCGCCGCGGCGAGTAGGGGGATGGAATTTTTAATGGAAAATCTGTTATCTTGAGTGCTATAACGGTGGAATTGTCTTTCCCACCACCAGCATTTGCGTTGCTGATCAATGTCTTTGCAAGCTTTTCTGTTGGAGTGGTCTTGATGATGTGTTCCATTTCTTCACATTCAATCATCGTGTAAACACCATCAGAACACAAAACGAATTCATCATTGATTTCTATTGATGTTTCAAAAATATCAGGTTGAATAAACTGTCTTGCACCTAATACTTTGCTTAATATATTGCGGACAGGGCTTACTCTTGCCTGTTCAGGAGTGAGCTTTCCTAGTCTGACCTGTTCTCCTACTATGGAATGGTCACTGGTTAATTGTAATAATTCATTGTTTCTTAATCTATAGATTCTAGAATCACCAATGTGTCCTATTATGGCCTTATCGTCTTTAAATAGGATGGCTGAAAATGTGGTTCCCATTCCTTTGGTTTCAGGATGTTCCATTGAATAGTTCCAGACTTTTTCATTTACCAGGGTGATTAAATCCTCCATATGCTTAGAAGTAAGACTATCAAAATCGCTGTTTTTAAACCAATCTTTAGCAGTGCTTGCTGCCATTCCTGAAGCTACTTCCCCGGCATTCTGGCCGCCCATACCGTCAGCGACAATAAACAAGCAGGCTTTTTTTTCTAAGGCAAGACTGCTCCATGGAGCAATAACAAGAAGAGAGTCTTCGTTGTTTTTCCTGACAATACCTGTATGGGTTTTACTGCTAAGCTTCATTTGGTTGTCCGAAATAAAAGGTTCTTAGTTGCTACTAAGTAAATGATTTCCATGGATATTTATAGTTGTAATGTATAGATACCCATAGCACTTTAAAAATCTAATTATTTAATTTTTTAAGTCAAGTAAAAATAAAAAAGACCTGATTGCTCAGGTCTTTTTTATTTGCTAAAGGTCAGTAAATAAAATTACTTTTTGCACTTTTTACAAGTAGAACCGTTAACAAGTTCCTTGAGGTCTTTGCCTGGGATGAACTTGGCAACTTTCTTAGCAGCGATTTTGATAGGTTTCTTGGTCTGTGGGTTAACGCCCTTGCGAGCATCACGCTTTACAGTTGAGAAAGAACCAAAGCCGATGAGCTGAACTTTGTCGCCCTTCTTGAGTGAACCCTTTACTGCTTCTACGAAAGCATCAAGGACAGCCTGAGCTGCTACGTTAGTTACTTCTGCTTTTTTAGCAATTGCTTTTACGAGTTCTGATTTATTCACTTGAACCCTCCTACAAAATTTGGTCAAATTCGATTATACATATATCTTGATAATATGACAAGTGGAAAATATACTAAAATTCATATTTTCAGAAAAATGGTATGGGTGGGTGCTTCGTAAAGGTCTATAAACAACGGATTTGCAAAGGGTAAAAAAATCTTTACGCCGTGCCTTGCGAAAAATACGGCATATTAACTGCTTATAATAGATAATTTTTATCTAAAAGCTACAGTTAATGCCGAATATTCCTTTGTTATAACCTTAGTTGTTTCTTGTTATCATACTTTACAATGAACATTAAAATTGTTAATATTTAGTTAAGTGTTATTAGCCACCGGAGGATATATGTCTGGCAAAAATAAATTCTGTAAAGTATTAAGCTTTTCATTAATGCTTTATCTCGTTCTTGGGATGATGCTATTTGTTTGTGAAACAGCTGATGCCAGAGCTGGTGGCGGTCATGGCTACAGTGGTGGTGGCGGCAGTGGCGGCGGTGGCAGTATCGACGTTGTCATATTAGTCAGGTTGGTAGCAAATCTGTTCGATTTGTGTATTAGAAGACCTGAACAAGGTATTCCGCTAACCATAATAATATTAGTTGTATTGTGGGCTATATATAAATATGGCGACAATAAGTATGTCTCTCATACAATACAAAAGGGTAACAGTCTTTATCCTGGTGTTGCTGAGCAGGTTGCTTTATCTAAAATAAAGGCCAAAGATCCTGCTTTCAATGAAATTGATTTCTATGAAAGAATGAAGAAGGCTTTCAATATTGTTCAGAAAGCCTGGTGTGAACGTGATTTGCGAAAAGCCGAAGCTTTTCTGGCTGACGGAACCTATGAACAATTCCTTATTCAGATAAATGAATATAAGGAAAAGCATATTGTAGATATCATGGAAGACATGACCATAGATTCTACATTTTTATTAGGCTTTGAGTCCGATAATAATTTTGATTCTATATTCCTTGGTATAACAGCTACTGCCAAGAACTATCGAGCTAATGAAAAGACAAAGGCTTATATTGAAGGCGATAGAGCCAGAACAGCATTTTCAGAAGTCTGGACATTTATTCGCAGGACAGGAACCAAAACCCTTGGTAAGCCCGGCCTGGTTGAAGGTTTTTGTCCAAACTGTGGTGCTCCTATAAGCATGGGAAGACATGCTAAGTGTACTTCATGCGGTTCAATATTGCGTTCAGGTGAGCACGACTGGGTTCTTGCAAATATCACTCAGGCTTGTGAATGGTCTAAGGGAACAAATGCATCTATTCCTGGCGTAAAGAGATATCTTGAAGTTGACCCGTATTTCAATGTTCAGCATATTGAAGACCGTGTTTCTTTGATGTTCTGGCGCAAAAATGAAGCAGAACGTATCGGTAAGATTGATCCTATGCGCAAAATCGCCTGCGATGAATATTGTGAAGCACAGAAAAAATGGTATGCTCCAGATGAATCAGGTTCTAGAAAGTTCTACGCAGATTGTGCTATTGGCGCTATACAATTAATTGCAGTTGATGCTGACAGCAGTAAAGTTGACGATTATGTTTTTGCAAGAGTGACCTGGAGTGGAAAGCCTTCTAAGAAAAAATCTAACAATGAAATAACTTCTGGCTTTGGTTCTGTTAACCAGAAGAATGTATTTGTTCTTAGAAGAAAGCACGGTGTAAGGTCTGATTCAAAAACTACACTTGTCAGTGGTCATTGTCCGTTCTGCGGCGCACCTGAAAGCGATTCCCTGGCAAATAGCTGTGAATATTGCGGCAATGTAATGAATGACGGTGCAAAGGATTGGACTCTTGAAGCTGTTGTTGATCAATATGACGCTAATATTACAAAGGCTTTGATGCTTGTAAAGGAAGCCGATAATGCTTATCGTGCCAATAAGGCTGGTGCAGCAGCAGCCAAGTCTGGTGGCATTAGACGTAATTACACCGTTAGCGATTATTCCAGCAGCATGAACTCTGTTTCTGCTTTGACCATGGTTAAGTGGATGATTGCTATGATGCTGGCAGATGGTCAGATTGATTCAAACGAAATCTCTTTGATTTATGATGTTGGTGTTCGTCGTGGTATGAGCAGAGAAAAGATTGATAGTATTATTACTGAAATCAGGACTCAGAATTCGCCTGTAGATTATGTAATTATGTCTACTGAATTACCAGCAGATGAAGAATTAATGCGTGCCATTATCAGGGTTGCTTATGCTGATGGCAAGATTGCCAAGAGCGAAATAGAAATGCTGCGTTATGTAGCAAAGAAGATGGGCATGTCAGAAGACAATCTTAAACGTTTACTGACTGAAGAACGTCTTACCCTCTACAGAATGGCGAAAGCAGTAATCAAAGAATCTAAGAATTATTGATAAGCAGGTTAAGTGCAGAAATTCTGCGCTTAACCACAAAAACAATTATGATTAAGAATTTTACCCTGCAGACGCCTACGAAGATTATTTTTGGCCGTGGAGCAACAGGGGCAATAAAAAGAGAAATTCCGGATGATAAGCGTATAATGCTTGTTTATGGCTGTAATAGCTTAAAATCAAATGGAGTTTATGAAAAAATAAAAGCTTTATTGGGAAGCAGGATAATTTGTGAATTTTCCGGAATCGGCCCTGACCCGGAATATAAAATATTACTTGAAGCCATTGAATTAGCCAATAAAAATAAGGTTGATTACTTACTCGCGGCAGGTGGCGGTTCTGTCATTGATGCTGCTAAGTTTATAGCCATGGCGGCCATGTATGATGGTGAACCATGGAATATTGCAGAAACCTTTGGCGCATGTGCCAAAGCTGCTTTGCCAATAGCAACAATTGTTACATTACCTGCATCTGGTTCTGAAGTTAACAGGGATGCTGTTATTTCCAGAGCTTCGAAAAAAGCAAAGCTACCAATGGGGAATCTATGTGTCTATCCTCAATTCTCTGTTTTAGATCCTGAATTAACCTTTACTTTGCCTGTCGAACAGACTACCAACGGGATTCTTGATATCTTTGTTCATGTTTTGGAGCAATATCTGACTATTCCTGCAAATGGAAAGCTTCAGGATAGATTTGCAGAAGGTATTCTTCAGACATTAATTGAAGAAGCGCCTGTTGTATTGAAGGAACCAGATAATTATGAGGCACGTTCGAATATCATGCTTTCTGCAGTTATGGCAATGAATGGTTTTCTAAGGGCTGGTGTTCCGATGGATTGGGCTTCTCATATGATAAGCCATGAAATAACTTCATTAATAGGCATTCACCATGCAAGAGCCCTTGCTGTAGTAGTTCCTCCATATTTGAATTATTGCAGGGAAGCTAAAAAAGAAAAGCTTTTGCAGTATGGAAGGCGTGTGTGGGATATTTATGGTTTTTCAGAGGATAAATGTGTGGAACTAGCTCTTAAAAAGACTAATGAATTCTTTGAAATGCTAGGTTTTAAGACAAGCCTCAAGGATTATGGAATAAACAATAAGGATATAGAAAAAATCGTTAAGCAGCTAGCTTCCCATAAAATGGTCAAGCTGGGAGAAAATCGAAGCATAACACCTGAGGCCGTTAAAGTAATATTACAAACCGCAGTGGCCTGATTGGGTAAAAATATTATTGATAATTACAGAAAACATAGATATATTAGCTCATTAGAGGTAGGACTAAGTATGTTCGAAAAGACAGTTGTTTTAATAAATTCAATGGCAAAGTCAAAGCATATAGATGAGGCCGGGCTGAAAAGTGCATGTGAGCATCTCTGCAAATTCAGGCCTTGTGAGCTTATTTATACAACTGGTATTGATGATTTTATTAAAAAAGTTAAAGCCTTTTCTTCAGATCCAAAAACATTGTTAGCCGTTGCCGGTGGTGACGGAACTTTGAATCTTGCTTTAAATGAAATGGCTGAAGATGCTGTTTTGGGGTTGATTCCTACCGGCACAGCCAATGTGGTTGCAAGAGAGCTTGGTTTACCTTCAAGGATACGTGATGCGTTCAAGCTTTTGCTTACTGGTGCTGTTCAGACGATAGACCTTGGAATCTGTAATGATAAAAAATTCGCTTTTGTTTGTGGAATAGGCTTTGATGCTGTATGTGCTGATGCTGTTTCAAAGAAATTGAAAACCTATTTGGGGCAGGCTGCATATGGTGTTGCGGCAGTAAAGACAATTCTGACGTATAAACCTGCCAGACTTACGATTGAATGCGAAGATGGAAAAGTAGTAGAGGGTGATTTTGCTATATTCCCAAATATGCGAAGATACGGCGGAGAATTATATTTTGATCCTGAAGCTCGCCATGATGATGGAATAATGAACCTTGTGCTGCTTAAAAAATTTAATTTGCTATCTTTATTGAAACTAGTAAAATATGCATATGGAAAAGGAAGCTTTCCTGATGAAGTTGCTTTGAAATTAACTGGTCATAGCTTTAAAGTAACGGCTTCGAAGCCAACCATGTATGAATTGGATGGTGAGGTTTTCGGACCGGAAAAGAGCTTTGAAATAGGTGTTAAGCATCTTGGTCAGAAAATAATGACTACATGAGCGCTTTTTGGGCAATATTATGGGCGATTATTAAGTGGGCTGCCATCATTGGTGGCAGTTTTGCCTTAGTTGTTTTGCTCATAGCAGTTTTTCACCCGCTTTATTTTTCTATCCATGGAAGGGCGTCTGTTAAAGGGCAGCGCGGTGAAGTCAGGTTCAGTTATTTATTTAATATTATCAGGATTAGATATATTGCCACGGTTCACACACAGGATGTATGGCTTGAAATCTTTAAATGGAGAAAGCTATTGCAGCGTGATACAGTAAGAAAGGTTTCAAAGCCTGCGACATATGAACCATCTGTTGTTGATGAGCAGAAAGTTTCTGAGGAAGAATCAGAAACTAAGAATGAGATTAAAGGACAGGTTCCTGATGAAAATCTTCCTGCCTCTGTTGAAGATTCTCATGATAATGAAGAACAGAATGAAGCATCTGAGACAACTGAAGAAGCTGTTTCCAATGAAGAAGTTGTTTCTAATGATGAAGTTGCTGCCAATGATGAAGCTTCAGAGTCTAAGCAAGAAGAATCTGTAACAGAAAAAGAAGTTGCTTCGGAAACTGATGAAGCAGAATCTGATGCTGAAGTTCAAAATGAAGAACCAGAATATAAGGTTGAAGCGACCCCGGAACAGTTAGCTGAATTGCAGAATATTCTTGAAGCTGAAGAAAAGAAAGAAGAAGCTAAGAAGTCTGGCAATGATTGGAATAACAAGCTTCGCAAATTTAAGAAGGATTTCAACAGGCGATATGACCAGTTAAGTGGTAAAATACGTCTGGTTAGACAGAAATGGAACTCTTTATGGCCTGTTGTAAAACGTTTTTGGAATAGAGGTAAAAAAGGTTTCAAATTTCATGATGCGTCTTTGAAAATCAAGTATTCCCTTGATGAACATCATCTTACAGGTATGATGTGCGGATATCTTGCACCAACAGTTGGATTTGCAAAGCAATATGGGGTTAACTGGGAACCGGTTCCGATTTTCCCCGATAAGCCGGGGGCCAGTATTCATTCCAGAGCTTCATGGCATATTGATATAAGACCTTATATGCTGATTTGGGCTGTGATCTGTCTTCTGTTTGAAAAGAATCTGTACAAGGAAATATATTGGCTGTATCAGTTTAAGAAGGCTAAGAAAGCTAAGAAATCAAAAGAAAAATCTGAAAAGGCTGATAATAACTAAAGAATTTATTGTTAAATATGGCTTTATTAGTTGGATTAACCCACTATGTGCTGAATAAAGAAAGTACTTTGAATATAAAGAATAATTTGGTAGAATTGAAAAGCTACTAGGAGGTTTATGTCGAAATGGCTATCGATGCTTTGATTAAAACTGTATTATCTGAAATGAAGGTTGCTATTAACTCTAAGACTGTTATTGGCGAACCGACTGTTTGTGGAAAATGGACAGTTATTCCCGTTACTAAGGTTTCTTTTGGTTTTGGTGCCGGTGGTGGGCAAGGCAAAAACGATGCTAATTTTGGCGGTGGTTCAGGTGGTGGTGCTACTCTCGAACCAGTTGCATTTCTTGTTGTAAGCGATAAGGAAGTTAAGCTCATTTCCCTCAGAGAAAAGGAAACCGTTTGGGAACGCATCCTTACACCTGAAGTAGGGGAAAAGGTTTATAACAAGATTATGGGTATAGCTAAAGATACTGGTAGCAATGACGCTGATGCAAAAACCTCCGATGCTGAAGTTGTAGACGAAAGCAAGTAAGGCTTAATGAGAGGACATTATCGTGGCTGAAATTAAAGAATTGCTCAAGAAGATATCCCTGTTCAATGGCCTTCAAGAATCTGATATTGATAAAATCGCTCAGGTTGTCGAAACAGGCACTATTCCTGTTGGCACAGAGTTCTTTAAGGAAGGCGATATTGGTGATGCCTTTTATGTCCTGAATAAGGGCGAAGTTGAAGTTCTAAAGAACGAAAACGGAACTAAAAAGCTTTTGTCAATTATTAAAGCTTCTGATGAAAACTGTTTCTTCGGTGAAATGGCTTTAATAGAAGGTCTTCCAAGAAATGCCACCATTATTGCAAAGACTGAATGCGAAATTCTTGAAATAGAAAAGAAGAACTTTGATATGCTTCTGCGTATCAATTCATTCATAGCTTTGCGCATTATGACTGCTTTGACTAAGCGTCTAAGAGCCGACAATATTGCTCCTGCTGTTGCTGCAACCGAAAACAATCAGCTTTCTGCAAAGATTATATCCTTCTTCAGCCCCAAGGGTGGTTCCGGGAAGACAACACTTGCTGTCAGCGTAGCTGCAGGCATTGCAAAATACCTGAAAAAGAAAGTTTTGCTTATAGACTTGGATTTGCAGTTTGGTGGAATTGATTTCATGCTTAAGCTGAAAGCCAAGAACACAATTGCAGATTTAACAGAGAGTGCTTCCTATAAATCCTACGATGATATTAAGCATGCTATTTTGAACCATGATTCTGGAATATGCCTGTTGCCATCTCCATTGAAAACAGAACAGTCAGAAAATGTAGATTCAAGTCATCTTAGAAAGATTATTTCTCTCTGCAAGAATCAGTTCGATTATATAGTCATCGATACTCACTCTTTGCTCCATGATATGACCATCAATACTCTGGATATTTCAGATTTTATTATGCTTGTTATGAATCCTGATGTAATAAATTCTGTAGCTATCCACGATTGTTTAAATGTTATGGAAGGCTTGAAGTATCCTAAGGAAAAGATAAACCTGATTCTCAACAGAGCAGATCAGGCTGTGGCTATTCCTGCAGACCAGATTGACGCTATGCTCAGCAAGCAGAATTGCAAGATAAAATACACTGTTCATGAAGACTGGAGAGCTTGCACTGACCTTATCAATGACGGTAAGATGTTGTTTGAAAGCAGCAGCCAGGGTAAGTTCAAGAGTGATATTGCAAACATAATCACTGGCATTACAGGCGAAAAGCTGACAGATGTTGTAAAACAGGGTAGCCAGAATATATTCTCTAAGTTCAATCAGTGGTTAAATAGCTGATAAAAGCCTAAAAAGAAAGCACCGTTTAAACGGTGCTTTTTTTTCGTTAATAAATTTCTTCTTCTTGTCGATACCGCAACTTGAAGTGTAGATTCTTCGCACTATAGGAGTTGCTATGTCTATAAATCTTTATAGAAGAGAATTTCAAATAGCTCGCAATCTTGTGACCCTGAGATGGGCGAGTATTCCTGTTATATTTGGTTTTTGTCTTGCCTTTATTTATGGCTTTAAGATGAGCTTTAAGCTTGAACCAATCTATATTATTTGTTGTGCCATAGCACTGTTTAATCTATATTTGACACTTCATATATCTATGATAGGTCGCCAGCTCTCTGTTACCAAGGGTCTTGCTACTCTTAAGCGCGTAATGCTTAAGGTGCTTTCACAGTTTTTTGGAAGCTTTAAGACCAAAGGCTTGAGAGGTCTGGCAGGTATTCCTACTGTTATGATTAAGGTAGCTTCAATTATCTACCTTATGATTCTTGAAACCTTAAAGGATTTCCCAATAAATCCTCTTTCCTTGAATAATATAATGCACACCCAGATTCTTTTTGATCTGGCTGTGATTCTTTGCTTAACAAGATATACCGGTTCTACAGAAAGCCCGATGTTTTTCCTGGCTGCTATTCCGGTAGCTGTAGCAGGTTCTGTTGTTAACACCAAGGCCGGTATTGTTTACGCTGTAATTGCCTGTGGCGGATGGTTTACCAATTCAATGCTTATTAGATACGGCGTTATGGAACATATAAAGTTCTATGGCCCAATATTTGGTGATTTGCATTCCTGTGATGGTTGGATTGCTTCCTATACAATGGTAGCCACGATTTCACTCGGTGCTTTCGCTATGATTTCCCATAAGCTTACTCAGGCTTTTAAAGATAAGGTAGATGATCTTGATAAATCTCTCTATGAAAGCCGTTCAACATCTGTTTCCTTTAAGCATGTTGCCTTAACACAGAATAATCCTTGGATAGTTCTTGATAAGAAGGGTAAGATTCTAAACCTAAAGAGCGATGAAAGCGAATTGCTTACATCAGACATGACAGGAAAGGGGATTGTTGAATGTATTCCTGACCTTATTAAGGCTAATTATGAATTTACTGCCCAGTCTGTAATGTCTTCGCATGGCTTTAAGAAGCTGAACGACGTTAAAATCAGATTCAAAGACAAATCTGAACATATATACGACATGACTATCAGCTATTACAAGGAATTTGACGGGAATGACAGATTGATGCTCTGTTTCCAGGAAAAGACCTTGGAAGTAAATCGCAAGGAACTGGTAGATACTTTAAGAGCAGAATGTTCTCATTCCAGCAATAGTATTGAAAAGCTGACAAAGGAAAATGCAGAACTGCATAAATCACTGGATGACCTTGTTAAGATTTCGTCTGATAAATCAATTGAAATAGAAGTTCTCAATACCAAGGTTAATGACATGGACATTGAGGCTTCAGAACAGAATAATAAGATTTCTGAGCTTATGGATCAGGTTGCGGCTGTAAATGCACATAATGACCAGTTGAAGGTAGAACTTGAAAATCGCCAGATGATTTTGGATGATGTTTCTGAATTGATGAATTCATGCGGTGAATTGGAAGGTCTTATCAGCAAGGTTGAAAATAAAATAAAGAATCTGTTTGGTCTCGAAAATTCGTGCTTCCATGTCTTTAATTCAGCTGATGCTACACATCAGAAATCTGAAATTCTTGATATAAGAAAGGTTTCTCCGAGACTGCTTGATATTCCAAGAAATCACCCTGAAACTCTGGATCCGGTTCTTAATGAAGGAAGACCTGTCGTTTTCAACGCTGAATTCAGACCGGAAAAGTCAGCAGCTTCAATAGCTGTTAGTAACGGTGATTTGAGAAGAATGGTAGCTTTTGTTCCCGTAAAAGAAGAAAACGAACTGCTGGGAATGATGATGCTCGAAAAATATGGCACCGACGCTAATTCCGAAAATCTCATTGATATGGTCAGTTATTATCTGAAGCAGGCTGCAGGCGCTATTAAGATAGCTATTAATAATCGCAAGGCTCAGAAAAAGAACTGTGAGCTTCATCAGGAAATGGTTAAGATTCACAATAAGCTTGATTCTGTTAAGACCATGCTTTTCAATGATTTCGCAAATGATGTAAGACCTTTCGGCGGCTTGCTCTATGAAATCAGTAAACTGATTCCTTTGCGTGATTCAATGCTTGTTAGAATTCACACTGATGGAACAACAGATGTATGCTCTAGAATAGACCGTTCTAAGCAACTTGAGCTTAATATAATCGAAAAGAGAATTATTGAGCAGCTTAAGGGTAACTATGAAAATAAGGTTACCTTCAAATCAGAAAATGGTATTGATGATTGCATTGCATACCCGTTGACTGATAAGAACAGGCTTATTGGCGTTCTGATGCTGTATCTTAATGAGGATACAGAAGAATTGGATGCTGTAACCGTCGATTTCTGTGTAAAGATGCTTAAGATGGAATTTGCTCTCTATGTTCTCAACGAAGAGAGAGAAGTTTGGGAAAGCTTCTATAGCAACAGCATCCCTGCGTGAAGACGAAAGACGGAAGTCGTTAGTCGGAAGCCGGAAAGCCGAAAAGCCGAAAAGCTAGAAGGCAGGACATCTTTAATGTTGTATGTGATAATGTGATTATAAAGGTTGTTTTTATTTTGTAATTGTTAAACTTTAGTGTAATATTGTCGATAAAGAGAATAGATAGTTTCTTATTTGGAGTACAAAATATGTATAAAAAGCTTTTTGCCTTGTTAATGGTTCTTAGTGTAGCTGTTTTGTTTACTGGCTGTAGCAACAGCAATAGTTATGATAAGGTTCCAAGACCAGAAGTTATAATAGATAGACCAGATGGTGATTTTAGTGGTAGCACTGCTACTATACGTTTTGAAGATAAAAATGGAAATCCAATGGAAGTGTTTGTATATACTGACGAAGGATGGGAAATCGCTGTATCCGTAAATGGTATAACAAAGATTATTACTGCTGAAGAAAACAAGACTGAAAAATATCTATCTATTAATCCAGATGAAATGGGTGGTTATACTGTAAAAGCTGATTTATCAAAAACAGGTTCACATTCATTAAATGACTCTGAAATTGAAATCAGAAAATTTGTTTATGTTTATAATGATATGACTTTCGTATATCCAAATTAAGAAGTAGAAAATTAAATATACAACAAAGCCAGCCGAATGGCTGGCTTTGTTGTATAATAAAACCCACGTTAGACGCGTGGGTTTATTATTTTAGTAACTTAAAATTTTGGTTTATCTTAGTTTTAAAGAGCTTATGGCCTGTGAAAGGTCTTCTGGGGTGCCGTTGTTTTCTACAATTATGACTCTTGGGTCGTTTTCAGGCTCCTGATCCTGTGAGAAGAGGCGTTCTCTGGCACGTTCTTCGGTCATTCCACGGTTTTCTACGAGACGTTTTACTCTGATTTCCGGGTCTGCCTTTACATAAATGATTTTGTTGCAAAGCTTATCAAGTTTCATTTTGTAGAGTAGGGCAGCGTTAACAATTATACTTGGGGAACCATTTTTCTTTTCTTCTTCAATGATTCTTTCAACCATTTTTACCATGTTGGGATGCATGATTGAATTAAGGGTTTCTGTAGCGGCAGTGCTTGCAAAAGCCTTTGCCCCAAGTTTTTTGCGGTCAATCTGATTGTCTGTGAGAATTTCTGTCCCAAAGGCATCTGTTAACTGCTGAATAGTAGCCTTATCTTTGAGAAGGTCGTGACCAAGGTTATCAACTTCGATATTTCTACCGTAGCCTTGTTTTACCATTAGTTCTGCAAGAGTTGATTTGCCGGCTCCTGTTTGGCCGGAGATTCCTATGATCAGCATTAGTCTATATGCTCCTGTAAGAATACTGAGAATACAGAGCCTTCACCTGGAACACTCTGAACTTCTATGCTGCCGCCATGTTCTTCAACGATTCTCTGAGCCATTGAAAGACCAAGACCTGTGCCGTCTTCCTTGGTGGTCATGAATGGGTTGAATATGTCGCGCAACTTTTCGTGGGAAATACCACAGCCGGTGTCTTCAAAAGCAACCTTTATTCTGCTGTCAGGGCAACGTTCAATATGGACTGTGAGCCTGCCATCTTTCCCTATGGCCTGGATGGCGTTAGTCATGATATTGATGAATACCTGCTTTAACTGGTCCGGGTCAGCTATAGTCAGTGGGCAAGAATCTGTCTGGACAATTTCAAAGATAATGTGCTGTTTGTTAAGCTGGTTCTTAATAAGCTTGTAGCAGTCTTCAACAACATCTACCGGGGCTACTGCAATAGTCTTCGGCTTGCCGGGTCTGGCAAAGTCGAGAAGGTTTCCGATAATACTTTCCAAACGGTCTATTTCACGCTGGATAATATCTAATGGCTCGCGACGGCTGTCATCTTCGCTGAATTCACTTTCAAGAAGCTGGACAATCATCTTCATGCCCGTAAGAGGATTACGGATTTCATGAGCGATACCAGCAGCAAGAACACCAAGTGCAGAAAGCTTGTCGGCGCGCATAAGCTGTTCTTCAAGGGCTTCAATTTGAGTTACGTCTTTAATGAAGCAGGCTGTACCAATGATTTTACGACCGTTTTCGTCTCTGAATGGGAAGGCGTTAATTGTAAGTGTTCTGGTCTGACCTGCAGTTTTTATTCTTAGCTTTGTATTTTCGTGTGTAACCTTGGTTTCAAGAACTTCTTTCATAACATCGTAAAGTTCTTTAGGAAGCTCATCGTTGTTGCCGTTAAAGATATTCCAGCCTTCTGGAAACTGGTGGGCAAGCATAATCTTTGCCTCAGGATTTGCATAGGTTACGTTTCCCTGAGGGTTGAATATGAGAACACCAGAGCTCATGCTTTCAAGAATACGTTCTGTAAAGCCTTTTAATCTAATCAGGTTTTTGAACATTGAATCGATGGAAGCAATCTGGGTTGCAATAATCTGAAGCCCGATAATATCTTCATCGCGGTATGCATAAGGCTTTCGGCTACCAATGGTAAGAACCCCCGTAAGCCTTCCTGATACTTCAAATGGAAGAATGAGAACAGAGTTAAATTCCTGAGTGTAGGTCAGGTATGGCTTCATTTCCTTGGCGGCCAGACCTACAGGACCTTCGCCGATTTTTATTGTCTTGGGGAAGGATTTTGAAGTATTTGCTTCGTTACGGGCTTCAAGGTTCTTGCCGTCGCTGCTTATGAAGTAAAGAACATAGGTATCGAATTTAATGAAGCTTCTGGCAACCTTTCCGAGAGCATCATAAATATTTCTGAAGTCGATGACAGATTCGGCTTGCTGTGAAATTTCATAAAGTGCTGACAGACGTGAGTTTTTATGGATCATTTCATTGTTCAGTTTGAAGTTTTCAAACAATGAACCCATGAAAGGTGTGATAGATTCAATGAATTTATATTGTTCGTCAGTAAAATCAGGCTGATTTTCGTATTTAATAATTACCAGCAAAGCCTGCGATTTGCCAGAAACAATTATTGGCCAGGCAGAGACTATGTGCTCAGGGTAATTTTCAGAAATCGTATGCTGATATTCCTGTGAATTCTGAAGCTCGTCATGAAGTCTGATATAGGCTTCAAAGCATTCCTTCAAGAAATCGTCATCAATTTCAGGTTCTTCTGACCCGCTTTGGAAGCTTTTTACGAAAGGAACCATAATATTGTTCTTTTCGTGTGGGGCGAGAAGAAGGGCACCTAATGAGCCTGTAGCAGAAACAGCGCTTTCAGTAAGAAACAGCAAGGCTCTATCAGGGGTAAGGTTTGATATGGCCCGTGAAATATCACTAAATAAAGAAACCGAAATGTCTGTCATATTTTCTTTGTTCATAATAGGTAATGATACCACCAATAAGTTGGCTCTGCCAACTTATTGGTAGATGGGCTTGGATGTGGAGGGTAAAACTACCGAAAGCGGTTGGCTAAAATCCACGCACCGATGGGCAGTATGCATTGCATGACACAAAACTACCGAAGGCAGTTGGCTAAAATCCACGCACCGAAAGGCGCAATTTCACTCCTGACGCTATGCGTCAGGTTTTCACTCGAGCGTCAGCGAGTTTTCACTCTGGCCGCAGGCCAGTCTTCACTACTGCCGCAAAGCGGCAGTTTTTCACGCCGCGTCTGCGGCCTTGTTTGACAGTATTTATCAGTTAGTGTAGACTAGCCGTAGAGGTAATGTTTATGGGGCAGTATTTTAATCCTGGAAATGTATCATTTAAAAGAGCTTTGAATTCTCAGATTTATGTAGATAAATCCGGGATGATTGGTTTTATAAACAGTGTTTTAAACACAGAACAAAGTTTCATGGCTGTAAGCCGTGCCAGACGCTTCGGTAAGTCTATGGCTGTAGATTTATTAGCAGCCTATTATAGCAGGGGCTGCGATTCCAGAGCATTATTCAAAGGATTAAAAGCAGAATCCCTACCGGATTTTGAGAAAGAACTTAATAAAAGTAATGTTATTTGTGTGGATATACAGGGTTTTAAAAGCTTTGCCCAGAATGAGGGAAGACCAGGTAAAGAACTTTCTTATATGCAGTCTGAAGTAATTCGAGAATTAAAAGCTGCTTATCCGGAATATGTTTTAGACAATGACACCAGCTTGCCTACAGTTTTGAATCGTATAAATGAAAATACAGGCGAAAACTTTATAATAATTATCGATGAATGGGACTGTGTATTCAGAGAAGAAAAAAATAATAAAAAAGCTCAGGATGATTATATAAACTTTCTAAGGGCTATGTTCAAAAGTGCACAGTCGAAAAAATTTGTGAAACTTGCATATTTAACAGGAATATTGCCTATAAAAAAATATGGCACCCAGTCAGCCTTGAATAACTTCAAGGAATACACCATGGTCAGACCTGGTCCGTTAGCAGAATATACCGGCTTTACAGAAGCAGAGGTAAAAGCTCTCTGTGAACGCTATAATATGGATTTTGAAGAAGCAAAGAACTGGTATGACGGCTATTCTTTTGTTGGTGCCAAATCAATTTATAATCCTAATTCCGTAGTCGATGCCATCTTTAATCGTGAATACGGCAGTTATTGGACCAGGACAGATACCTATAAGGTTCTTAGTGAATACATCGGAATGAATATTGACGGCCTGCGTGATGATATCATTTCTATGC
>JAZRWI010000111.1:0-142729 GCA_045599645.1 Candidatus Avigastranaerophilus sp. | reverse complement strand
AATACTCGATTTTATGCATTCAAAACAAGTTTCTTCTAAAATCAAAACCCTCCCTACCCTCCCTTAAAAAGGGAGGTTTTTAGGAATCTACTGTATATCGGGATTTTTACAAATTTCTAGTTTTGGGACAGCTTCTAAAGGAAGAAGGCCTCGCAGGGGCGTTAAGCCAAGAAAGCAGGCCGCTAACAGCTGTCGGATACCGACTGCCGGCCGAGAAGGGCACCCACATTCGTCTTCTGCTTCGCAGAATCCACCTTCTCCCTAAAGAGGCTGTCTGAATACTCGATTTTATGCATTCAAAACAAGTTTCTTCTAAAATCAAAACCCTCCCTACCCTCCCTTAAAAAGGGAGGTTTTTAGGAATCTACTGTATATCGGGATTTTTACAAATTTCTAGTTTTGGGACAGCTTCAAAAGGAAGAAGGCCTCGCAGGGGCGCTTAGGGAAGAAAGCACTAAACCAACGAAAGCCGTCGGCAAATATCCACGTGCCGAAAGGCACAATTTCACACCTGACGCAAAGCGTCAGGTTTTCACTCGAGCGTCAGCGAGTTTTCATTCTGGCCGCAGGCCAGTCTTCACTACTGCCGCAAAGCGGCAGTTCTTCACGCCGCGTCAGCGGCCTTCTTTATTCCTGATCCGGTTCGAAGTATTCCAGTGACATGAGACTCTTGAGGGAACGCTCCAGATATTCTTCAGATGGCAATGGCCATGAGAACCCAAGTCGGTAAAGTATATTAGCCGTAAATTTGTTTTCTGTTTCAACTCCGTGAATATCAGGACGGTCATTTGTCATAAGGCCCTGTAAACGTTCGTTGACACTTGGATCTCCAAGCATTCTGTGATAGTCAGCATAATATTCTTCGTCCGGTACTGGTGTAATCTTTATTCTACAGCGATTTGCCACTTCAATAAGCTGCCATTCGTCAAAGATAAAACGGCTATCGGCGTTAAATGCAGTAAACATATCGTTGGTGCCAGAGAGAAGAACAACAGCCTTTGCAGTCATATCAATAGGCGAAAAGCTCATTGGGTCTGTTGCATGGCTGATCGGTGATTTGCCTATGGTTGCAAAACCTCTCAGGGCATTCAGGAAGGCATTGGTGTTGTAATTAATCTGGAATTCACCGTCACAGTGGCGTCCCATTAGATTGCCCACGCGTATAATCTTCCCGCGCATGCCGTTTTTTATGGCCTCTAGCATTTTCAGCTCTGCATGATATTTTGAAATACCATATTTATTTCCCATATCATCTATTACGAAAAGTTTATTTTCGCGGGCTTTGATACCCAGTTTCCAGGTTTTTTCAGTATGCGCGCCGGCAACAGAAATAGTTGATATCTGAATCATTTTTGCATTCTTTGCCTGAGCCACCTTTATCATGTTTTCAACACCGTGAACATTGATGCGTTCAAGAATGTCGTCAGCAGCATAATGTTTAACACAGGCTGCACAGTTGATGATTGTATCAAAATGAATGTCTTTCAAAATATCAGGTAAAGCATCATCTGTAATGTCAGCTTCAACTACCTTAATTCGCTTTTCGAGCAGCTCTTCTATCTGTTCTTCATATTTATCGCTAAAATAGTAGAACAGCATAGCCTTCAGGCGTTTCAGTGGTGAAGGGAATTTTCCACGTCGAATGAGACATATAATATTTCCCTCGTTCGAGTCAATCAATTCGCTGAGAACATGAATTCCAAGAAATCCGATTGCACCAGACAAAAGGACATCACCAAGGGGTTCTCTCTTTACACGGTCGGCGTATTCCATTGTATTGTATTGCAGTTGTTCCGGATATACCGATTTAACGATAGCTTCTTCTTCGTTTGCCGACTGTGAAACTTCACCCTGTTTTTTAGATATGAGATGTTCTGCCAGGAGTTCAGGCGTTGGATTTTCAAAAATGTCCTGATATTCGACTTTGAGTCCTTTGGCCATAAGCAGCATGACAACCTTTGAGGCAGAAAGTGAGGTGCCGCCCATTTCAAAGAAGTTGTCGTCTGCATAGAATTCGTCCTGAGACAAAGTAGAGGCGAAAAGTTCGCAGATTTCCTGTTCCAGGGACCTTCTATTGGACTTCTTTCTTCCTCGCTTTTTCTCTCGTTTAACTTCAGGAAGGGCTTTCTTGTCGATTTTTCCGCTTGGGGTCAGCGGCATTGATTCAAGCTGCATCATTACATCCGGAACCATGTAATAGGTGAGACTTGCCTTCATGTGCGCGTTGAGTTCTTCCTGGTTGATGGCATGGTCAGCAGTATAGAAGCCTACAAGGTAGTCTTCAGAGGCATTACTGCGAACAATTACCTTGCTCTGGGTTATACCCTTGAAGGAATTGATGCATTTTTCTATTTCATCAAGTTCAACACGGAAACCACGAAGCTTGACCTGATTATCACGTCTTCCGAAGAATTCTATTTCACCGTTCAGGTTGATTCTGACAAGGTCACCGGAATGATAAGCAGGCAGACCGCGAAGCATAAAGAAAGCTTCCCGGGTTTTATCAGGAAGATTCATATAGCCTCTGCCGACAAGTTCACCGGAAATAATCAGTTCACCGCATGCATAAGGTGGAAGAATGTTTCCGAAGCTGTCCATGACATATATTTTAGTATTTGCTATCGGGCCCCCAATAGAAATACTGTCAGCATTTTCCAGCTTTTTGGCACAGCTGGTGATTGTGCATTCAGTTGGGCCGTAGGCATTGATAACAGTTATATTTGGAGACAGATTTCTCAAGGCATCATACAGCTTGGCTGGGAAAGCTTCTGCACCGACAGCAATGTTTCTGATGTTATTCATTGCGGGGCAGAATTCTGGAATGCTCAGGAGATTGGTTAGCAATGAAGGCGTTGTCATCATGATGTCAACACCGTGCTTCTTGATTACATCAGCTAGCAGAGCTGGATTGTGAACTTCGCGTTCTGTTGCTATGCAAACTGTTTTGCCATTAAACAGCATAAGCAAATGGTCAAGTATTGAGGCGTCAAATGAAATGGAGCTTAGCGCAAGGGCTACCTGTCCACTTTTGTTGCCGTGGTAATACTGATAAGGCGAATCTGCCGGCTGAGCTACGCATGCCAGATTATGATGCTCAATCATTACGCCTTTCGGATTGCCTGTTGAGCCAGATGTATAGATGCAGTATGCAAGACTATCTGTTGGAATATCCAGGTTCAGGTTTTCATCATTCCCGTCTGTCAGCAGTTCTTCAGTTGTAATTGCTCTATACGGCTTGTCTTCACTGAAAAATTCCGATTTAGACGCTAGAATTTCTGATGTAGTAATTACTATTGGGCTGCTTGCGTCGCGGAGACAATAGTCTACACGTTCTTTGGGGTAATCAGGCAAAAGTCCCAAGAATGCACCGCCAGCCTTTAAAATAGCCAGTTCAGTAATAGATAGCTCTTCGGTTCTAGGAAGCATCATTCCAACTATCGTATCTTTTTTTACGCCATTAGCTACAAGTCTGTGAGCCATTTTATTTGCCGCAGCATTAAGTGCTTTGTATGTAAGCTTTCTGTCTTCGCATATTACAGCAATATGGTCTGGTGATGTTTCGGCAAAATGTTCGAATAAACGATTTGCAGAAACCTTTTCAAATGGGCGGTCTGTAGCGTTGATTGAGGATAGCTTTGCTTCATCTTCATCGGAGAGCAAAGAAATATTACCTGTTTTCTTCTTTTCTATAAAGCCGTTGAGTATACGTTCAAATACATTCAGGAAGCTTTCAATGAAGCTTTCTTCATAGTAGTCACACTGGTAATCTACCACAAGTCGATATTGCCCGTTTGTCAGGTATACATTAAAGACAATAGGTGCTTTTGCCGCAGTTGGGGCTACATTGACATATTGGGCTGGTTCCCCTGCCAGTTTGTTAAACAAGAAATCATCACCCTGATAGGCAAAAATAATGTCGGATTTAATATCATAGGCAGCGGAAATTTCGGCAAAAGAGAATATGTCATTTGCCATGCTGTTTAACAACTGTTCCTGGGTCTGGCGGATTATATCAGCAATAATCCGGTTGCCATCTGTATGAACGAGAACGGGAAGGGTTTTAACAAGCATGGAAACCGTTCTTGAAAGTCTGGAATCATTTCTTCCGTTATAGATTGTAGTGAAAATAGCGTCTTCAAAGCTTCCGAAACGGCTTAAAGCATAACCGAACACTGCGTTGAAGAAAGCATTCGGTGTTACCTGATTGGTTTCACAATAAGCTTTTATTTTTTCAGGCTTAATATCGGCAAAACGAACAGTGGTTGCTGAACCGGACTTCCGATTTTTTGTTGCTTTCGGAGGCAGGCAGAATGCTTCACATCCCCTGAATACACCATCGTAATAGATTTTAGCATTGATATACTGCTTTGTTTTTCGCAAATTTTCCTCATCGAGTGCGCTTTCAAATCCTGTATATCTTTCTTTTTCGACGGGAAGACCGGCATAAGCTCTGTCGATGTCTGCGAGTAGAATGCTTTCTGAAGTTCCGTCGGAAATGATGTGGTGGAAATCCATAAAGAGATACTTGCCATCATCTGTTTTAAATACAGTAATGCGGTATAGCGGCTCATCCAAAAGAGCAAATGGCTTTACCAGTTCTTGGTTTTCAGGAAGCTTTGCACATTCGACAAGGTTTACGCAAGGTGCATTGTCGTCGTTTCTACGAGCTCGAATATCTCCATTTTTGTCAGCAAATAGGGTGGTCTTTGTATAGGGATGGGCGTTCAGAGCTGTTTCAACAGCTTTTGCCAGTTTCTTTGTGTCAACGTTTTCACCAAGCTTCAGCAGAGCAGGAATATTATACATGACAGAATTTGGATTAGCACTACATTCTATATATATACCCATCTGTGTCTGAGTGATTGGATAATCCGGGAGAACTTCGTATGCTTCGGTAGCAGCATAGCTTTGTATGAAGGCATCCAGCTTTTGAATTGTGCTATTTTGCTGAATATCTGTTACTTTGAATGGAATACCGAATTCTTTTTCGAGCGCAACATTCAGGCGTATAACTGCTATTGAGGTCAGGCCAGTTTCATATAGATCAGAGTCAATACTGATTTCCTTTTGTCCGAGAACTTCAGAAATAATTCTGTGAAGCTGTTTTTGAGTATCGTTTTCTGGTTTTACAATAACGACTGGCTTCATTTCCGGCTTTGGAAGAGCATTTTTATTCAGTTTCTGATTCTGTGTTAAAGGAATGGCGTCAATCTGAATTGTTACGGCAGGAACCATATAATAGGGCTTTTCTGTAAGAATAAACTCATTCAGCCTTTTTACATCTATTGCTTCATCGGCTACAACATAGGCTGCGATGGCTTTTCCACCTGTCGGAGCGTCAAAAGCAATTACAGCCGCATCTTTGATTCCTGAATAACGGCGTATAACTTCTTCTATTTCTGTCAGTTCTATGCGGAAACCACGCACTTTGACCTGACCGTCATGTCTGCCAATAAAATCAATCTCACCATTTGGAAGATATCTTACAACGTCTCCGGTTTTATAGACTTTGGCATAATCTGGATCAGTAGTAAAAGGATTGTCGATGAATACTTCAGCAGTTTTTTCCGGAAGATTGAGATAGCCTTTCCCTACCTGACGACCGGCAATCAGAAGTTCGCCCTGAGCTCCCACAGGCAGACGATTCATGTTGGCATCTACAATATAACCTCTGACATTCGGAACGACTTTTCCTATAGGCATTCGGAGCATACCACTCTGTATTGGGGTTCCAGTGACGTATGCAGTACATTCAGTCGGTCCGTAAAGATTATACATTTCAAATGTGAATTTTTTGCCTTCTATTGGAATTAGGGCTTCTCCGCCGACAGTCAGATATCTGAGGTATGGGGATTTGGTTAGCATGGCAAACTGCCTTCCAACCTGGGTTGTCATAACAGCATGGGTAATCTTGTTCTCATTAAAGAACCTTTCTACTTCCATGAGATTTAGACGCATTTCTTCAGGGATTACACATACTGTTCCGCCTGTTGATGGGAATGTAACCACATCCTGCATACAGGCGTCGAAGCCAAATGATGCATAACAGGCTACTATAGCGGTTTCATCTATCTTATACAGGTTTTTGTTTAACTGAACCAGCGCTGAAATATTGCTATGAGTCAGCATTGCACCCTTAGGATTTCCTGTAGTGCCACTTGTGTAAAGAAGTATGAAAAGGTCTTCGGGTTTATTGATTACGGCTGCAGGAGTCGCATCCGGCAGGTTTTCTATTTCTTCAACATACAGAACTTCGCCTGTATAGCCGGAAATCATGTCTTTCAATTCTTTTGTAGTAATCAGGAGTCTGGCACCAGCATTTTTTATCATATACGACAGTCGGTCTTCCGGATATGATGGGTCAAGTGGTTCATAAGCACATCCAGCTTTTAATACGCCATAGGGTGCGAGCAGCATCCATTCGTTTCGGGGTATAAGAATAGCAACAGCATCATTGGAGGCAAGTCCAAGTGCCTGTATTCGGGCAGCAATTTTATCTGTGATTCTGCCTGCTTCTCTATACGTATAATGATGGTCTTTGAATACAACGAAGTTATGTTCCGGGGTTTTGTTAACCCATTCATTGAAGTATTCGGTTACGGTTTTTTCTTCTAATGGTATTACACGGTCATTAAACTTATCGAGTAATGCTGCCTGATGTTCAGAAACAAGTCTGACATTCTTTAGATATTCTTCCTTTACAAATTCGCTGGTTGCACATACAAAAGCTTCGGCAAATGATTCAATTATACCTCTCTGATAAAGGTCGCTTCTGTAACGGAAACTGCATCGATAGTTGCCGTCTTTGTAGAATATCATGAGGGTTAGCTTGTTTATTGCATCTGGATTCTGTATTCCAACAACTGGAAGCTGTTCTTCGCAAAGTGAAAGTGAATTGAATGCGTCATTCTGGTAAACAAACATGAAATCATTCTGAACACCGTATTTGTTGGAGAGTTCGCTAAATGGATATGCGTCGTATTTTGTGCTTTCACGGAACTGTTCCTGTAATTTTACGATATATCTGGAGATATCGCTTTCTTTGGTCAGGTCGACGGGGAGAGCAATTGTTTTTACGAGCATGCCTGCTGTATTAAAGGTCATGGAAGTATGTCTTCCGCTTTCGGCTACGCAAACCAATGATTTGTTGGTTCCATTGAATTTGGCGAGTACAAAGGCGTATGCAGAAAGGAAGAAGGAATTTTCTGTAATGTTATTGTTTCTTATGAACTTTAGCAGGTCTTCGCGTGTAGCGGGAAGAACAAGCTCAACAGTATCGAGTTTTGCCACACCTTTGTCCGCGTAATCGCTGGGGAAATCGTTCGAAATTTCTAATCCATCAAATCTATGCTGATAATATGCTTCAGCTTCTGTATATTTACCTGATTTTCTGAGTGCTTCTTCATAGGTTGAAAGATCAAATGCCGATGTCTTTTCTTCAAAGATGTCGCGCCCATCATAAGCCCTGCTGATTTCCTTCAGAAGAATAGAGAGGGAAGTTCCGTCAAAAACAATATGGTGAGCGTCCATTGCCAGAACTTTCTTGTTATCATTTTCAAAAATGCAGGCCCGGATTAGTTCGCCACTTTGCAAATCGAAGGGTCTTACAAATTCATGAAGTGCGCTTTCAATATCTGCGACTTTGCGGAACTCTGTTTTGAACTTACTGTCTGTTGGAATCATGCAGGGTAAGCCACCAGCATTATCTATTTTACAATGGTAGGCTTTATGATTTCTGACAGCTTTTTCAAGAGCCTTGGCAAGTCTGTCTGTATCAATCCGTTCGTTGAGGGTTATGCTGATTGGGTTATTATACATAAGGTTTGCAGGGTTCTTTTCAACTTCAAAATAGACTCCCAACTGGGATGAAGTCAGTGGATATGCATCTTTATGTATTTTTTCAAATGGAACGTTTTCTGAACCGCCGTTTTCAATAAGTTGTGCGATTCTGTCAGGAGTTTTCCCTTCAAAGAATATTTCGAGGTCTAATGGCAGGTCATCGAGCTTGCTGATTGTTTCAATTGCTTTTATTGAATCACCGCCTAATAGGAAGAAGTCGTCGTTACGACCGATTCTCCCGCACTGCAGGACTTCTTCTATGACTTTGCAGATGGCTGCTTCAATAGAGCTTTCAGGAGCAGAGTATTCTCTCTTGAAGGATGAAATATCAGGTTCCGGAAGATTCTTTCGGTCCAGCTTTCCGTTTGGATTTACAGGAAGCGTGTCCATACGGATATAAAAGCTTGGAACCATATAGGAGGTTAGATTGGCTTTACAGTATTCTTTGAGCTTTTCTTCGCTAACATCGCCATCGCAGGTATAGTATGCTACAAGATAGGTAATTCCGTTTTTGGCGGTAAAATCTTTTACTGCAGCTTCGCGGATTCCTGAAAATCTTTTTACTGTTATTTCTACTTCAAGTGGTTCTACGCGCTGACCGTTTATTTTAATAATCCAGTCTTTTCTTTCAATAAAAACAAGATTTCCGTCTGGAAGTCGCTGAACGATATCACCAGTTCTGAACATTCTTTCAAAGCCATCTACTTCGTAGAATGGATTTCTGATAAATGCTTTCCTGGTTTCTTCAGGACGATTGAGATACCCCTTGGCAACATATCCGGCGATGCAGAGTTCACCGATTTCTACCTCTTTGTTGTTTTCATCAAGAACGTATGCTTTTTCTTCTCCGATAGGTTTACCTATAGGTGTGTTTTCATATCGCTTATCTATTTTGAAGCCTAACATTCCACCAAATATTTCTGTACAACCATACCCGTTCATCACTACCGGATGGTCGTCGTAATAAATGTTTGAAATTCTTTCTGAACCGACAGAAATGACTTTTAACGATTTATTGTTCTTTAACATGAAATCTACTAATCGCGGTGAAACAAAAGAGGCTTGAATATTGTTGTCGTCATAATATTTTGCAAGCTTGTAAGGGTCTTTTCTGATTTCATCGGGAACAACAAACATATGCTTGGCTAAAGCCAATGCTGCAATGAAATGTGATATGCCAACTATGAAAGTAAACGGTGCAATAATTCCGACAACATTATTTCGCTCAGTTTTTTCAGATTTATCATGGGCTGCATTTCGGGAAGCCACGGCATTCATTGAATAAAAATCGTGAACAACGCCCTTAGGATTACCTGTTGAGCCGGAAGTATAAATTACGACACCTTCGGCATCCATTTCTGTAATTATTGGTTCTACAGATAGCGACATATCCATGGAAGCTATGAAAGAATCATCGATAGAAAGTTCATATTGGGAATCTTTTTTTATATAATTTAATCTTTCTTCAGGGTAGTCGTCTGAAAGAGGAATAGAAACCGCTCCCATAATCCAGCATCCAAGAAGACAGCCCGCATATTCTTTGCTTCTCGGAATTTCAATAATTACTCGGCTTCCGTATTTTACGCCTTTTTTCTGAAGATTTGCCGCTACGCATCTGGCAAAATTAAGCAATTCATTATTGGTAAATGTGCTGTTCTGGTCGGAAATAGCAGGTTCGTCAGCATGTTCTTTTACAACCTGAAGAAAAGTTTCAATAATGTGCTTCATATAGTTTGTTTCCCTTCTTATCTGAACCAAATGCAAAGCTTTCATAAATAGCATTTGTTAATAAATCACATCATATCATTTTATCATAAAGAATATTAAAATTATAGAAGGCAACTCTATGTAATACAAGCAAGCAGTCCCTGCAGTTGAAGATGAAATCCTCGTTTTCAATTCAGACATTGGCACAAGGCTTGTTGAAGCCGCAGAAACCCAATTAAGCAGTAAACTAAACAATCAATAATGCATTATGAATTATGCATTATGCATTATGAATTATGCATTATGAATTATGCATTATGCATTATGAATTATGCATTATGAATTATGCGTTATGAATTATGAATTATGCATTATGAATTATGAATTATGAATTATGAATTATGCATTATGAATTATGAATTATGAATTGTGCATTGTGCATTCTAATAAAATCACCTGCTTTTAACTTTACTCAGCCAATAATTGTGCCAAATGGTTGTTATTTTGACTTTTAGCGGAAAATAGTCTATTATGTGTACACAAAATTAACAGGCAGATGGCTATGATAATTGTTCTAAAAGCAGATTTGACAGAAGTAAAGCAGCAGGCTTTGGCAAGTAGATTGGAAAGCCTGGGCTTTTATACCAGACTGGTTTCTCAGTATGGTAAGCTTTTGCTGTCTGTAGACGGCCCTGGCGTTGAAAAGCTCAATAAAGAGGTTTCAGGCTGGCAGGATGTAGAAGAAGTCATAGAAGGCCATCTTTCCTATTATCTTGCTTCACGTAAATGCCACAAAAAAAGCTCTGTAATCAGGGTAGGCAAGGGCGAAAACCAGGTTTCCTTCGGCGATAACAAAATCGCTTTGATAGCTGGTCCATGCGCCATCGAATCTGCAGAATCAGCTTTCTCAACAGCAAAGAAGGTTAAAGCTGCTGGTGCAAAGGTTTTCAGAAGCATGCTTTTCAAGCCACGTTCATCCCCGTATGCTTTTCAGGGACTAGGCAAGGCTGGCATCGAAATTATTGATGAAATAAAGAAACAGACTGGCCTTTTGCTGGTTACTGAAGTAAGAGAGCCTGCAGAAGCAGATTTGATAGCCGATCATGTTGATATTCTTCAGATTGGAACCCGCAATATGGCTAACTTCCAATTTCTGAAGTATATAGGCCAGATGAACAAGCCTATTATCTTGAAACGCGGTATGGGTGCCAGTATTGAAGAAATGCTCTGCGCTGCAGAATACATTCTTTCCTATGGGAATCCAAATGTAATCCTCTGCGAACGCGGTATCAGAACCTTCGAGCAATACACACGCTTCAGTCTTGATATAGAAGCAGTTCCGGCTGTTAAAGAGCTTTCTCATCTGCCAATCATAGTCGATCCAAGTCATGCTTCGGGAAAGAGCAGCCTTGTTGCACCTTTGACTCTGGCTGGTATTGCTGCCGGTGCTGATGGTGTAATTCTTGAGGTGCACGAAAACCCTGGAAAAGCCTTCTCTGACGGCACTCAGTCTATAACTCCAGACCAACTGACAGACCTGGTTTCACAGAGCCAGAAAATAGCAAAAGCTATTGGCCGCGATTTCTGAGCATTCTAACTTAAATTATGAAAAATTTAGCTATTATCACTGCCCGCGGTGGTTCAAAAAGAATTCCTCGAAAGAATATCCGTAATTTCCTCGGTAAGCCAATAATTGCTTATTCTATCGAAGCTTCACTGAGAAGTGGTGTTTTTGATGAGGTAATGGTTTCTACAGATGACGATGAGATTGCAGAAATTTCATTGGAATTTGGCGCTAAGGTGCCCTTCAAAAGAAGTGCCGAAACCTCGAACGATACAGCAACTACGACAGATGTAATCATAGAAGTATTAGAAGAATACAAAAAGCGTGGTTTTAATTTCGATTATGCCTGCTGCTTGTATCCGACAGCTCCCTTTGTAAGACCGGAAAGCCTGAAGGAAGGCCTTGAAGCCATGCTTCGCGATGGTTCAGAGGCTGCTATCCCTGTAGTTAAATATTCTTACCCAATACAGCGTGCTCTAGAGGTAAGTGATAATGGGCGTTTAGAAATGGTATGGCCGGAAAATTCCCGTGCACGTTCACAGGATTTGAAGCCAAGATTTCACGATGCAGGCCAGTTCTATTGGTTTAAAACCTCTGCCATAAACAAGAGTATGGAGCTTCTCAAGATGAAGGCCAGCCCTATTATTATTCCAGAAAGCCAGGTTCAGGACATTGATACTGAAGAAGACTGGATATTGGCAGAATTGAAATATAGCAGAAGTAATCAGTAAAGCTCTACAAAAAGGAAACAGTTATGTCAGTACTTGTAATAGCTGAAGCAGGTGTAAACCACAATGGCGATATTAATATAGCCTATCAATTGATTGACGCTGCCAAGGCTGCTGGCGCTGATATTGTGAAATTCCAGACCTTTAACCCTGACTTAGAGGTTTCAAAGTTTGCTCCAAAGGCAGAATACCAGAAAGCTAATACAGCAAATGATGAAAGCCAGCTTTCCATGCTCAGGCAACTGGCATTGAAGCAGGATGATTTCAAAAAATTAAAGGCTTATTGCGAAAAGGTAGGCATAGGCTTTTTATCAACACCCTTTGAAGAAGAAAGCTTGGAGTTCTTAGCAAAGCTAGACTGCGGGCTCTGGAAGATACCTTCCGGTGAAATCACAAATTATCCGTTTCTTGTAAAAATAGCCAGGACTGGTTGGCCTATAATCATGTCTACGGGCATGTCTGACATGGAAGAGGTTGAAGCGGCAATTAATGTATTAAGAGAAAATAATTGCGGTGAAATAAGCCTTCTGCACTGCACTACAGAATATCCTGCACCATTTGAGGATGTTAATCTGAAGGCTATGCTTACCATGAAGGAGCATTTCGGTGTAAAGGTCGGCTATTCAGATCATACACTGGGAATTGAAATACCTGTTGCTGCAGTGGCTATGGGTGCTGAAATCATCGAAAAGCACTTTACCCTTGATAAAAACATGGAAGGCCCCGACCACAAGGCTAGTCTTGAGCCCCACGAATTGAAGGCTATGATTGCTGCCATAAGAAATGTTGAGAAAGCAATAGGCAATGGTAGCAAAATTCCCGCAACTTCAGAAATAAAGAACAAGGAAATAGCCCGCAAAAGCATAATAGCAAAGCGAAATATTAAGGCAGGAGAAATCTTCACCGACGACAATATTACTACAAAACGACCGGGTAACGGTATTTCACCCATGAGGTGGAAGGAAGTTCTGGGAATGGCTGCCAAACGTGATTTTTTGGAGGATGAACTTATAGAATTATGAAAAAGACAATAGCTATATTAACTGCTACACGCGCTGAATACGGTTTGCTGAAGAATCTCATCAAAGCTTTGATGAATGATGGCGATTTTGATGTTAAGGTAGTTGTTACCGCTGCTCATCTTTCTCCTGAATTTGGAATGACCTGCCAGGAAATAGAAGAAGATGGCATAAAAATAGACAGGAAAATAGAAACCCTGTTAAGTGCTGATACACCGTCAGCAATGTCTAAGTGTATGGGCTTGACCATGATTGGTTTAGCTGACTATTTTGCAGATAATAAACCTGATGCCTTTATGGTTCTGGGTGACCGCTATGAAACTCTGGCAGCTACCTGTGCGGCTTTCAATGCAAGGATACCGGTTATTCATATAGCTGGTGGTGAAGCCACAGAAGGCGCTATTGATGATGCATATCGTCATGCCATTACTAAAATGTCATATCTGCATCTGACAAGCACTGAAGAATATAGGAACAGGGTAATTCAGCTTGGTGAAAGCCCTGAAAGAGTGTTTGCCATAGGCGCTCTTGGGGTTGAAAATGCTCTTGAGACGAAGCTTTTAAGTGTAAAAGAGCTTTCTAAGTCTCTTGGTGTCGAACTAAGCGACAATTATGCCTTTGCTACCTTTCACCCTGTGACTTTGGAAAACAACTCTGCAGAACAGCAGATAAATACTCTTCTTGAGGCTTTAAGCGAATTCAAGGATATGCAGTTTATTTTTTCTAAGGCCAATGCCGATGCTGACGGAAGAATAATCAACAATGCTATTACGGAATATTGCGCAAAGCACGATAATTTCTTTCTGTTCGACTCTTTGGGAATGAAAAGATACCTGAGCGCAGTAAAGCATGCTAAGTTTGTTATAGGTAATTCTTCCAGTGGGCTTATTGAAGTGCCATCCTTCAAAATACCTACGATTAACATAGGTGACAGACAGAAGGGGCGCTTGATGGCTTCTTCAGTCATAGAGTGCCAGCCTGTTCTGAAGGAAATTCGTGAAGCCGTTATTAAGGCTCTTAGTCCTGGATTCAGAAAAATTGCTTCTAAGACTAAAAATCCTAATGGTGATGGAAAGAGCTCAGATAAAGCCGTTCACCTGATTAAAGCTTTCCTGAAGCACCCAATTGATTTAAAGAAAAAGTTTTACGATATAGATACTTTTTAAGATAATCAAATATAATCTTGAATCTCTCTATTTAAGCCTCTTCCGAGCGGTAAGAGGCTGTTTATATTTAGTAAAAAAAAGTAGTGAAATTTTGGTTGAGTGGTAGTAAAATATGTTTCCCAAAAAAGTTAGAAGGAGGGCGTAAATTAATGAATCAGGACAGCGATGATTATGACGCAGACCATTTATTTTTTAACGCAATTAATTGGCGCCCCGGTATTCAGTGGAGCAGGAAGACAATCTGGTGAGATTGCAGATTTCATACTAGCACTGCGCGGGCATCAACTGTTTTTCGAGCAGGCTATAGTCCACGACTACAACTCTAACACAAATAAAGTTGTTTCTTTAAAGTATTTCAAAACCTTCACTCTTGAAAAATTCGAACTTGAAGGCCATTTGAACGACCTTCCCGTCTATATAAAAGACAGTTCAAAGCCTACAGCCAAGGATTTGTGGGATAAGCCGGTCATTGATACTGTTGAAGTTAAAAACATTACAATCAATGATTTGGCCGTTGTTTGTGATAGAAACAAGATTATCCGTGTTTACGGTGTTGATATAAGCCTTAAATCTGCTTTAACAAGATTAGGCCTTTTTCCGGTAGCCAAGACAGTTTGCTCATGGTTCAAGTATAATCTTAAGGCTGAAGTAATAGAATGGGAAAGAATCATCGGCTTCGATGACGAATTCGAAAGTATTACTACAGACGATACCTCCGATAATCTGCAGAATATGCACCCGGCCGACCTGGCTGACATTATCGAAGAACTGAACGACGACGACAGAGTCAGCGTTATCGAAAACCTGGATGAAGACGTTGCTGCAGAAGCAATCGCTGAAGCAGACCCGGAAACCCAGATTCAGATTATCGAAGACCTCGATACAGAAACAGCATCTGACATTATCGAGGAAATGGACCCTGACGAAGCTGCCGACTTGTTGCAGGATATCGACAAGGATCGTGCCAAGGAAATTCTTGAGCACATGGATCTTGATGAGGCAAGCGACGTAAGAAAGCTGCTTGAACACGACGAGTTCACTGCCGGTGGTATTATGACCACCGAATATATCTCTATTTATGAAGATTTTACCGTCGCAAATGCTATAGCCCACATCAGGCTTGTAGCTGCTGATATCGACAACATCTATTACATGTATGTTCTCGACGACGAAGACAGGCTGAAGGGCGTTGTTTCAATCAGAGAGCTTATCTGCGCTAATCCGAGTGAATTGATTGCAGACATAATGGAAACGGATATCGTTACCGTTGATGCCTCAACTCCTCAGGAAGAAGCTGCAGCCCTTGTTTCTAAGTATGACTACATGGCTTTGCCTGTTGTAAACGAAAAGAAACAGATTATCGGGGTTATCACCATCGACGATATCGTTGACGTTATGGAAGAAGAAGCCAACGAAGACATCATGAAGATGGCTGGTACTTCTGATGAAGAATTGGAATCTGATTCTCCGTTGCAGACATGTAAATCAAGATTGCCGTGGCTGCTTATAACACTTTGTACGGGCTTCGTATCAAGCGCCATATTGAAATACTTTATGGCATCCTTTGATTCTGTTGCTGTATTGGTATTCTTCGTTCCGGTTGTTTGCGGTATGGGTGGTAATGCCGGTGTTCAGGCTTCAACCCTTGCAATACGCGCGTTGTCTCTAGATTCTGAATTATCCTTTTCTGACATATTAAAGAGACTTTGGAAGGAAATAGCAGCCGGTGCGCTGATGGGTTCTGTCTGTGGCTTTATTATTGGTGCCTGGGCAAATTATCTTATTAATAGCTCGGCCAAAGAGGCTGCTGCGGAAGCCGCTACTGCCGCCAGCAATGCGATTGCTACCGCTACTGCAGATATTGCAACGCTTACCGCAAATGTTGCTTCAGCAACGGTAGATGTAGCCGCTTCAGGAATGGCTTCTATTGCCCCGATTTATCTGTCATTGACAGTTGGTATTGCTATGATGGCTACCATGAGCTTCTCAACGACATACGGCGCCATTGTTCCGATAATATTCAACAAATTCAAGATAGACCCGGCAGTTGCTTCCGGCCCGTTTGTAACATCCTGCAACGACATTTTTGCATTGCTGATTTACTACGCAGTAGTCAGCATGCTGATGAGTATGTTCGTATAGAGTTTCTAGCATGCGGACTCCCTCATCCGTCTTCTGCTTCGCAGAATCCACCTTCCCCCACAGAGATTGTCCCAAAACTAGAAATTTGTAAAAATCCCGATGTACAGTAGATTTCTAAAACCTCCCTTTTTAAGGGAGGGTAGGGAGGGTTTTGATTTTAGAAGAAACTTGTTTCGAATGCATAAAATCGAGTTTTCAGACAGCCTCCACAAGGAGGAAGGCATCGCAGGGGCGACTACACTTTCGGCTTCTGACTTCCGACTTCAACTACTCTTCTTTTTCCATCTTTTTGATGATTTCCTGTTCGCAGGCGTCAAACATTGTAAGAGTGTCGTTGAACATCATGCGTTTAATGCGCTTTTGGCCAAGTTCTGTATAGGACTTGCCATCAGGGCATACCATGATGTGAACAGTTACGCTTTTGCCTTTATAAGCTTCATTAAAGGCTTTAACAAACTTCATGGTCTGCTTCTTAGCTGGCTTTGGTTTTGGTGGGAACACTCTCATGATTTCCTGTGGGAAAACCAGGTTGCTTTTTTCTGTGAAGTTGACCTGACATACGCTGAGAGCGTCTAATGACTTTAAAATGCCGTCAACAGAGTGAATTTCTATGGGAATAACACCTGTGGCGTATTCTGGCTTTTCAACAAATTCAGGGCACTTGAGACCGTGCTTTTCAAGCCATTCTTCCCATGTCAGTTTCAGTTTTCCGAAATAAATGTCGTGAAGAAGGTATCTTGTGCCTTCTACAACTTCTAAGCCGTTTTTGTAGCGTGAAAGAACGTATTCACAAGGTGTATTCTGTATTTCCTTGAGCATTTCCGGTGTCAGCCAGCCTGCTTTTTCAGGAACACGTATAATGAAATCTATAATCTGGCCTTCGCATTTGGCCATATCAATTTCACCCTTGTCGTTAAGCATTCCCATATAACCGGAAGCCCATCTGAGCGGGTCCTGCTGAATGATTTCAGTTTTATATGGTCTTGATTTAAGATTGCTTACGATTGAGGCTATCTTAAGCTGCTGGCTTCTGATGGAAGGTGGAATAACACCCTTCGGAAGCATATCATAAACTGTGGTTACGCGAAGCTTTGATTTATCAATAGTTTGTTTAACGTCTTCTTCAGATTCTTTTTCAGATTCATTTTTCGCTTTTTGTACTGCTTTATAATTCTTTTTGGCTTCAAGGGTGGTATAGGTTTGCTGTAATAATTCAGGATCTTCGTATGCAGGAGTTTTGGAAATTTTGAATTTATAGCCAAGGCTTCTTATATAGCCGGTATAGGTCATGTCCAGGTCTTTTAAATACAAATCTGAAGCGAAAAACATGCCGTTGGTTTTCTTAGGCTTGCCAAGACCGTCATGATAAAGGTGGAATATGGCGTCCTGAGCCTTCATGGCTTCTGATATCTGTTCAAGCATAGCGCTTTTATCTACTTCATCCTTGAATTCCAGAGTTGGCAGGCAGACGCTTACCAGTTCGTTATCTATCTTGGCGCTTGCTACCTGAAAGGAGCTTAAGCCTTGAAAATAACCGTTCTTCTGAATTGTAGGAGACATCAGACAGTAAGCCGCTGTAGAAAGCATCATAAGGCTTACCAATACACATATTAGCTTGCAAGACTTAAACATTAATAACTCCTTACGTCCATTTATACCCCCTTTCTAAAAGGGGCTGTCTCTCCTAAACCCCCTTTCTTAAAGGGGCTGTCTCTCCTCAACCCCCTTTCTTAAAGGGGGACTAAGGGGGATTTTCTTAGCTTTGACCACCCACTAAGCAAATCCATACATTGTCACAATTTATAAATAGCTTATATTATTATAATTTTCCGACTGCCGTATGTAAAGAAACTTGGTTGAATTATAGTTTATTTAAAAGCTGCTGTTGGAGCTTGTAAAATCTGCGTATTTTCTCAAGTCTGGCCTGAATGTCTTTTTCATTCCAGCTTGTTACCTGCTGGAAGGCCGGTTTGAAATCATCTGTCAGACCAAGCTTATATATCTTTGTATTGTAATTTTCTTTGCCTGGGAATTCAAAGTAATACCCATTTTCAACAAGTGCATAATCAGACATCGAAGCCAGATAAACAGGCCTTAGTGTATTTATTGGCTTTAAAAGGGAATTCCCTTGGGCAAAACGTTTTATGGCTGGTTGAAGCTCAAGATAGTCCATGATTGTCGGCAAAACATCGACTTGCGAGCAAATGTTCTTATTTACTTTCAGGCCTTCGCTGGTTGGCTTTATCAGAATGGATGTAACAGCGGTCAGTTGTGGCGTAATATGAATGCCGTGGCCGTTTTGATAATAGTTATCCGCTTCTCCAAGGCCTTCACCGTGATCGCCTACCATGAATATTATTGTTTTCTGGTTGTTTTTCCTGTCTAATTCATCTATTTGAGCAATAAAACCTGCCAGAACCCTGTCTAAGTAGATAAGAGCATTTTTATAATCTGTGACAAAATCCTTTTTATAAGGCTTTTTCGGGAAAACAAGACTGTTCTGGTCGAATACAGAGTAGGGGGCGTGGGGGTAAACCGTTCTATACCATACAAAATACGGTTGTTCAGCTGGTTTGGTCTTCAGGTATTCAATAATCTTTGCTGCAGTGAATTCTTCTTTATAGCCCCAGCTCCAGGTATACTGCTTGTATTCTGTATCTGATGAATTGTAATGGAAGAAGTGGTCGAAGGGCAGGGTTCTTGTGACATTTATCAGATAACCATCATTAACGCTTTCTGATGAGAACATGCTTGTATTATAGCCCGCTTTTTTCAATTCATTGACCAGCGTCTTATGAATGATATTGTTTTTTTCCATTAAAAATGAAAGGTTATATGGCACGAGACCGCTTATTAAAGCATAATCCCCGCAGGTTGATTCCGGATAGCATGAAAACATGAATGGAAAGATTTCCATTCTGTCTTTCAGTTTGCTCATCAACGGGAAGGTCGGTGTTGCATTTCCGAACATGTTCAGATAGCGCCAATGCAAAGATTCCAGAGTGATGAGGACAACATTTGTTTTATTACCTGGCTTTGCTGTATTTTCAGGGTATTCCTGCAGTGGCTTCATGCATTCTTGCATTCCATTGCGGATTTCATCAAGGCTCATTTGTTTTTCAAACAATTCTGAGGCAGGTAAGGTCCTTATCATTTCCTGGAATGGATCACGCATTACCTGAGGTAATTTGATAGATAAAGTCATCAGCATGGAACTGAACTGGGCTGCGATTATTAGAATAAGCATGGAATTTGCGAATCCATGAGTTTTTTGAATGACTTTTCGACTCTGTAATGCAGTAACAATTGTCAGTGCCAGGCAAAGAATAATTATGAAGCAACTTGCTGGAGTGAAATATTCTGCACAGGTTGCTACAGTGGTTTTGCCGATATCATTCATTGTCAGCGTCCATTTCAGCGTATTGTAATCTGGACGCATCTGGCTGTAATAGAATAAAATTCCGTCTACAATATAGAATACTATTGTTCCGGCAAACAATATCCTGGAAACAGGCTTCCCAGAACCGGCAATAATTCTGTTTGCTACTATAGAGATTAATGCAATGATTGTCACAGGAATAGCAATATTGCTGGCAAATAACAGACTGGATGTTGTGGCTATCATGCTGATGAGGTTATATTGAGTCGGAAGCTGCAGCAGCGGCAGCATTGTAAAAAAGCCGTTCAGACAAGGAATCAGCCAGGTTGCGGCTATAGCTGCTTCATTTCTGCTTTTTATACTTTTATAGGTTAAAATCAGCCCTGGAATGAAAAATAATGCAATGATTTCCAATTCAATATTTGCGATCGGAGCCTGGTTATTGCCAACCTTGTTGTGATAAATGGCAAAGCCTGCATAGAATAATAATTGAATACACTGTATTATTATCGAGGAATTACCCTTCGAGAATTTGAAGCCAAGAAGTGCTATCAGGCAGCCGCAGTAATGCATTGTAACTATGGCGTCATTAGCCGGGCATTCTATGAAATAAAATGGAATTATCCAGAACGGCACAGCATACTCAATATGGTTTAGTTTTTTGCAGATAAAGAAAATTATTCCCATCAATAAAAGGAACCAGAAGGAGTAGGGAGGCTCAAAAAATAAATCCAGCACCAGATTTGGAATGATTATTGAACATTTCATTTTCATATACTGCATTAAAAACAAATATGAGAATGGCATGTTCAAAATGGTTCTGGTAAAAAGGCTTAGGAATAGGTAACACACGCCAATATAGGCAAAGAAAGCTGTTTTGCTTCTGTCTTCGGCTTTGCCAAGCTTTTTTGTAAAGCTGAACAATACGTATGCTGCAAGAATTAATAAGCATGTAATGACAGCCTGAGGAAATATGTTAAGGCCGCCTAAGTGCCACATATTATCAAAGTTATTAGGAAAAGCGGCTGAAAAAGACAATATTCTTATCAGGAAGAAGGTTAATAACATTCCTAATATGTCATATAAATAGTTTGTCATTTCAGAGTCCCTTTGTTTGCCAGTTCATAAAAGCTTTTCTTCAATAATTGCTGCTGAAGCTTGTAGAATTTGCTGGTTTTATCGAATTTGCTTTGTAAATCAGCTTCATCCCACTTTTCAACAGGTATGAAGGCTGGCTTAAAATCATCGGTTAAAGCAAGCTTGTATATTTTCGTATTGTGGTTTTCTTTGTCTGGAAATTCAAAATAGTAACCGTTTTCTGAAAGTGCATAAGCAGATACAGACGCCAGATAGACAGGCCTTGAAATATTGATTGGCCTTAGAAGGGAATTTCCCTGACCGAAGCGTGTAATAGCCGGTTCAAGGCTTAGATAGTCCAGAATTGTTGGCAATACATCTATCTGTGAGCAAATATTCTGATTTACCTTCAGGCCTTCGTTAGTCGGCTTTATCATGATTGCTGTGACTGCAGTAAGTTGAGGTGAAATATAAATACCATGGCCGTTCTGGTTGTGATTGTCTGGTTCACCAAGCATTTCACCATGATCGCCAACCATGAATATTATTGTTTTCTGGTTATTCTTTTTGTCCAGTGCATCTATTTCTGCTACAAAATTGGAAAGAACTCTATCAAGATAAATCAGTGAGTTCTTGTAGTTAGTGACAAAATCAATTTCACCAGGCTTTTTATCAGGGTTCCGGAACACAAGACTGTCTTTTTTGTCGAAAACAGGGAAGGGGGCATGTGGGTAAACTGTTCTATACCACACAAAATGCGGCTGTTCTGCTGATTGCTTTTGCAGATATTCGATAATTTTTGAGGCTGTGAATTCTTCCTTGTAGCCCCAGTTCCATGTGTGCTGCTTATATTCTGTATCAGATGAATTGTAATGGAAGAAATAATCAAAGGGCTGTGTTTTTGTAATGTTTATGAGATTCCCGTCATTAACGCTTTCTGACGAGAACATACTGGTATTATAGCCTGCTTTTTTCAACTCATTTACCAGTGTTTTATGTATAACATTATTACTGCTGCTCAGGAAAACATGGTCGTGTGGCACTAGTCCGCTTATCAGGGAATAGTCACCACAGGTCGATTCCGGGTAGCATGAGAACATGAACGGAAATATTTCCATTCTGTCTTTAAGCTTGCTTAGCAGTGGGAAGGTCTGGGTTGCATTTCCAAACATGTTCATATAGCGCCAATGCAAGGATTCTAATGTAATAAGAACAACATTTGTTCTGTTTCCTGGCTTTGCTTCACTGTCAGAATATTCCTGCAAAGGTATCCGGCATTCTTCTAGTCCTTTTCGTATTTCATTCATGCTCATGGTTGGGGCTAAGAATTCAGGGGTAGGGATGGATTTGAGCATTTCCAGGAAAGGATCCCTCATTGCCTGTGGAATGGTTGATGAGGGCATAAGCATTGAGCTGAACTGGGCTACGGCAATAAGTATCAAAATAGAGGTGGTGAGCCCGGGAACTTTTAGTGTGGCTTTATAGCCTTTGGCGGCTGTGAATATTGTCAGAAGCAGGCAAAGAATGATTATGATGCCACTAGTGGGTGTAAAGTATTCTGCACAGGTGGCTACTGTTGTTTTGCCGATATCATTCATGGTCAGGGTCCAGCTCAGGGTCTGGTAGTCAGGGCGCATCTGACTGTAATAGAATAAAATTCCGTCTACTAGATAAAATGCTATTGCACAGGCAAACAGCAGTCTTGAACAAAGCTTCCCGGAGCCTGGTAGCAGCTTGCTGAACAGGGCAGAGAGCAGGACAATAATTGCAGCAACTATAGCTATATTCCCCGCAAACAGCATACAATTCAAGGTAGCGATGAGGCTGACAAGATTATATTGTGAGGGAAGTCGCAGCAACGGGGTAACCATGAAGAACCCGATAAGGCCGGGAAGGAGCCAGGTTGCAGCTATGGCAGATTTATTGCTGCTTTTAATGCATTTGTAAATCAGCAGGAAGGCTGGAATAAAAATAAGCGCGATTGTTACCAGAGCAGTGCCCAGGAAGGGAGTTGCGTTGTAGTATGACTGGTTCAGGTAAAGGCAAAGCCCAGTGGCTATCAGAAATTGAATGACTACTATAATTATAGAGGAATTGCCTTTTGAATGCTTCAGGCCTAGCAGAGCTATGAGGCAACCACAGAAGTGCATTGTGATTATTGGCGTATTTGCTGCACAAAAAACAAAGGCAATAGGGAGTATCCAGAAGGGTATCGCATACTCGATATGGTTATGCTTTTTGCATAAATAAAAGACTATCCCCATAAACCCAAGGGCCCAGAAAGAGTAGGGAGGCTCGAAAAACATGTCCAGAACTATACTTGGTATTATCTCCGAGAATCCGATCTTCATATTCTGCATTAAAAACAGGTAAGAGAAGGGGAAGTTGAGTATGGTCCTGTTAAACAGGCTTATTATAATGTAAGACACACCCATATAAGCAAAGTAGCTGGTTTTTATTGCATTATCCGTATGACTGAGCTCTTTGGTGAATCTATAAAAAACATAAATGCCAAGTATAAACAAACCAGCTATGAGAGCCTGAGGGAAAGAGCTAAAGCCGCTAGGGCGCCAGAGATTGTCAAAATTATTTGGTATGGCTGCTGCAAATGAAAGTATTCTTATCAGGAAGAATGTTATCAGCATTCCAAAAATACCAGATAAAGAATGTTTCATTGCAAATAACCCTTGTTTGCTTGATAGTAAAAGCTTTTCACAAAATTTTATCACTGTTTGTAATATATCAAATAATGTATTATTTGACAAAAAAAACAATAATGATGTAAGTTTATAAGACTAAGTACCCTTAGGAGGGTTTATATCGTGAGCTCTAGCCAACGTAAAAATTACTTTATTGCAAAAGATATGCAGAGCAAATTTGCCGGCACTATATTGTTGCTTGCTTTGCTTGTTGCTGTAATTACCGCATGCAATATCTATGTTCTTGGTTCCTTCTTTGTAGAAAAGAATGCTACTCTTGCTCAGCAGAGTGACGTTTCTGCCCTGATTCATGATTTCATTAGCAGCTATTGGCCAAGACTTATTGTTCTGGTTTGTGTTAACGTAATCATTGTTTTCATGGTCAGTGTAATATATTCACATCAGACTGCCGGTCCTGCTTATAAGCTTGAGAAGAGTATTAAACGTATTACTGACGGCGATTTAACATTCCAGGTCAGCCTTCGCAGAAATGACAACCTGAAGGAATTAGCAACAGCTTTGAATGAATTGCTGAATAAGTTCAGAACTACCCTCAGTCAGGCTAAGACTTTGGCTGACGGCATTGATGACAAGCTTGGCTCCATGAAGAATGATGAAAAATATGCTCAGATTGTAAAAGACGCTTCTGAACTTAGAACTCTTGTTGACCAGTTCAAACTGACTTCTGAAAGAATTGAAGTTCAGGAAGAAGAAGACGAACAGCCAACCGAAGAAGATAAAGCATAACAAGAACAGTAAAAAAGCCAGACATTTTGTCTGGCTTTTTCTATTTTAGCTTTAATTGATTTGCAGATAAGCTTTTATGCCAAAACAAAAGCCGCTTATCTCTAAGCGGCTTTATATCAATTGCTTCAATCTTACTTATTCTTGAACAAGGGCTTCTTTAATTCGACTTAAACGTCCACGCAGTCTCAGTATTGCTTTCGTATGTAACTGAGATACACGTGAATCAGATACACCTAAGATCTTTCCGATTTCCTTTGAAGTTAATTCTTCGTAGTAATAAAGGGTGATAACCATACGTTCGCGGTCTGACAGTTTTGCGATTGCATCAGCCAGTATTTTCTTGGCTTCAGCTTCTTCAATCTTTGTCTGCGGGTTATCGCTCTTTTCGTCTTCGATGTAGTCGAAGCGTGAAGAACCTTCGTCATCGTCGTAAAACATTTCGTCAAGAGAGAGAAGGAGTGATTTCTTGGTTTCGTCGAAAAGTTTGTGCAGTTCGGAAATATCTACACCAAGATATTCTGCTACTTCGTCATCCTTGGCATCGCGACCGAGTTTGCCTTCAAGCTTGGCATAAGCTTTTTCAAGCTTGCGGGCCTTCTGGCGGATAGAACGTGGAGTCCAGTCCTGAAGACGCAATTCGTCAAAGATTGCACCTCTGATACGAGTTTTTGCGTAGGTCTTGAATTTTACGTTCTTATCAAGGTCATATTTGTCTATGGCGTCCATGAGACCAAGAATGCCATAGCTGACCAGGTCGTCGAAATCTACGTTGCTTGGCAAATTTACTGCGATTCTGCCTGCAACATATTTTACAAATGAAGCATACTTCATAATCAACGCATCTTTTATGCGCTGGTCATGGTTGTTCTTATAGGTCTCCCAAAGCTTTTGATCGTCCTCATCCTGGAGTCGTGTCTTGGATAATGGATCAATAAAGCCTTCAGAGTCGGTTTCCAAAAGAAGATCTTTGTTCACTTCATCCCTCCGTGTCTGGCTGCCTTATGAGACTACCGTCGAATTACTGCCGTTCATGGCAGTTCCCGGCCCTGAGTCATCATCGGTAGGGGTGCCACTTTCAGATTTTTTAGACAATTTTACTTTGCTTTCTTCAAGAAGATCTCCAAGTTCTCTTTGAAGGTCTTTGTCTTCACCGTTTATTTCCTGGCGAAGCTTGGTGGTTTCACGTTCATCCATTACTGGCATGAATATTACTTCTAGGAAGCTTCCGAAAAATGTTCCGAGAAAACCAAATATGAAGAATATTATTGTGCCTCTATATAATAAAGTCTGGTTTGCTATATTCTGGGTTACTGACAATAATGTGATTATTGCCGTAACTGTTGTTGCAAGGAAAACACCCATGAGAAGAGACAATCTTGTCATTAGTATTCCCTCATTTCTTCGCCGACTATATAAACCTTAACTTTACCATTAGAAAGGTCAAATTCAATAGAACGCCCATGTGTTCCACCTACATCTTCACCGACCAGATTAAGGTTGTGTTTCTTTAATGCTTCTCTGACTGCTTTGATGTTATCACGACCAATGTTGTTGGTGTAATCTTCTGTCGGTGGGAACATTTCTGAGCCACCGAACATCTTGGCTTCAAGAGATGAGCGTATTGCACCCTGATCAAGAACAGTGTCGATTAACTGTGGAACTGCTGTATCTGCAAACTTAATGGGGTTTATAGTTTCCGGGTCCATGCCAGTGGAATCTGGAAGCATAATGTGTGCAAGACCGCCAACCTTTCTGGTGGCATCATACACAGATAGTATTATGCAAGAGCCAACACCATAAACAGCAAGCTGTTCGGGTGATTTTGCAACTTTTATCTGGCTCATTCCTACTGGTATTGTTGAAGACATCAGTCACTGACTCCTATCTTTTTCAGCAGCAGATTCAAGGAATCTGGAGCCGGCAATATAAAGATATGAATCCTCATGTCTTCTTCTTCTTCTATAAATGAGGTTTCAATCATGAGAACCTTGTCGCTGACTGCTGTCATATCGGCAACGACGTTGTCTATCATTGCCCCGGCATAGTCAAAGTTCATTGCAGGAAGTGAATTGAGCATTGGAGTCTGGGTTAACACAGAAAGTGCATTCAAAAAGGCACCGGCAAGGATATTACCGATTTCTCTCATGCATGAGCCTTCCATTTCGCCCATTTTGGTCATGTCGTTTATTTCACAGCCTGGGATTAATGCTTTAAGCATTTTGATTGAGGTGCTTTCTGGAATCATAAGTAAGAAACGGCCAGAAATTTCACCCATAATTTTCAGGAAAATACCAAGGACAGGTTTGTCGGGACCGCCGATGAGGTTGGGGATTTCGTTCAGTTCCATGATTGAAGCGCTTGGAACTGCCATATCGATTTTGCGGTTAAGGAACTGTGCCAGTGCGCTGGCGGCATTGCCTGAACCGATGTTCCCAACTTCCCTGAGGGCGTCGAGCTGCGTTCTTGTTATATTCAAGACGTTTTCCATTAGATAACCTCTATAGAGTACTAGTCAAAGTTATTATAAATTACACTTATAAACTTTTCAATAGCTATGGAACAAATTTTTTATATTGTTTACTCAAATTTCATTGCATTGAATTTGTTCATAAGCTTGTTACCTTCTCCAGACAGCCATGCTTCCGCAATTTCCGGAACGGTGCTTATTATTTTTCTAAAAAGATGTGCTTCAGAATCAGAAATTTCTCCTAGAACATGAGAAATTAATTTTTCGTGTTCTGTTTCGTCAGTGTTTTCACTTTTAGGCTGGCCGACTCCTATTCTTACCCTCCAGAAGCCTTCGCCCATGAAGGAAATTATGGATTTCAGGCCATTGTGGCCACCGGCGCTGCCCTCTGCCCTTATTCTGATTTTTCCGATCGGAAGATTGATATCATCTTCAAAAACAAGAATCTGGTTAGCTTCAATATTTTTTTCGCTGGCAAATGCGTTAACTGCTTCGCCTGAATTGTTCATGTAAGTCAGAGGTTTCATGATGTGGTGTTTTTCGCTGCCAAAGTTAAATGCTGCAATGTCAGCATGATAATTGCGCATGGTTGAAAACCTGGTCGCAAAGTATGCGGCAAGCTTGTCGGCACACCAAAAACCGACGTTGTGACGTGTATGTTCGTATTCTTTTCCGGGATTACCCAAACCAACTATTAACATACGATTATTATATTCCTTTAAACTTTTATAATCAAGAGTTCAAGATGTAGTAAGTTGTAAACCCTTGCAGGGATGAGGTTTTCCAAGATGTTTGACAATACTCACAATGTACGGTTATAATTCGGCACTCGTAAGATGCGATATTTTATAGAAGGTTTATATGGAAACAAAATCAAAAGCTCTACTCATTATTCTTGATGGTTATGGTTACACAGACAACAAGGATGGCAATGCTATCTACTCTGCTAACCCTGAATTTATAAACAAACTTTTTGCAGAACGCCCATTCACTAAGCTTGCTGCTTCAGGCCTTGAAGTAGGTCTTCCAGCCGGTCAGATGGGTAACTCAGAAGTCGGTCACCTCAATATTGGCGCTGGCCGCATTGTTTATCAGGATATCACCAGAATCAACAAGTCTATTGAAGACGGCGATTTCTTTACAAATAAGGCAATGAACGATGTAATGGACAAAATGATCGCAACAGATCATGCATTACACATTTACGGTCTTGTTTCTGATGGCGGCGTTCACAGCCACATCGACCATATTTACGCAATTTTGGAACTTGCTAAGCGCAAGGGTCTCAAAAAGCTGTTCATTCACGTTTTCACTGACGGCCGTGACACTTCCCCGACAAGCGGTGTTCACTATGTAAAATCACTTGTTGAAAAGGCCAAGGAAATCGGTGTTGGTCGTGTTGCTACAATTTCTGGTCGTTTCTATGCTATGGACAGAGACAATCGCTGGGAACGTGTTGAAAAGGCTTATCAGGCCCTCGTTCATGGCGTTGGCAACAGAGCCTCTGACCCGGTTGAAGCTATTGAAGCTTCTTATAAGGAAAACGTTACTGATGAATTTATCGTTCCTACAGTAATCGAAGAAAACGGCAGCCCGGTTGCAACTATCGATGACGGTGACGCAATTCTCGCTTTCGACTTCAGAGCCGACAGAATGCGTGAAATCACAAAGGTTTTCATTAAACCTGATTTTGCTGAATTCAAGCGCAAAGAAATGAAGGTAGACTATGTAATGTTTACTAACTATGCTGATGAATTCAAGTGCCCAATCGTATTCCCGCCACAGCATCCAACAGATGTTCTTGGCGAAGTAATTTCCAAGAAGGGTATGCCACAGTTCAGACTTGCTGAAACTGAAAAGTATGCTCACGTAACCTACTTTACAAACGGCGGCGTAGAAACCCCGTTCCCATTGGAAGAACGTCAGGTTATTCCTTCTCCAAAGGTAAAGACCTATGACCTCAAGCCAGAAATGTCTGCTTTCGAAGTTGGTTCAACCCTCATTGAAAAATTGAGAACTGAAAAGTATCCGTTCATTATGGTAAACTTCGCTAACTGCGACATGGTTGGTCATACTGGTATCATGGAAGCAGCTATGAAGGCTGTTAGCACTGTAAACAATGTTCTTTCAAAGGTTATCCCTGTTGCATACGAACTCGGCTACGATTGTCTTATCACTGCTGACCACGGTAATGCAGAACAGATGGTTAACCCAAAGACTGGTGAAGCCTTCACTGAACATACTACTAACCTGGTTCCATTCTGCGTTGTATCAAAGAAGAATTTCGAACTCAAGTCTAATGGTAAGCTTTGTGACATCGCTCCAACAATCCTTGACCTTATGGAAATCGAAAAGCCAGCCGCTATGACAGGCCAATCTCTTATTGTAAAGAAGTGATTTAATATGAATTCTGCACAAACTAATAAAGTTGGGCATATATTTGTTGTTTCTGGCCCTTCCGGGGTCGGCAAAACCGTATTGTGCAACTATATTGTAGATAAATATAGTCCGAAGGTTGTTTATTCTATTTCTACTACCTCGAGAGCACCTCGTGGCGGTGAAAAGGATGGTCAGGAATATAATTTCTGTTCCTCAGCTCAGTTTGAAGCAGAAATAAAGGAAGACGCTTTTGCTGAATGGGCTTGTGTTCATGGTAACTACTACGGAACACCAAGAAAGTTTCTGATGGATAACGTAAAGGCCGGTCGTGATGTTGTTTTGAATATCGACGTTCAGGGCGGTATGAAAATCCATAAGGAATACCCGGAAGCAGTCATGATTTTCATTCTTCCACCAAGCTTTGAAGAATTGGAAAATCGTATCAGAGGTCGCAATACAGACAGCGAAGAAGCTTTGCAGAAACGCATGATAAATGCCCGCAAGGAAATCGAATGTTCTAAGAATTATGAACATCGTCTTGTGAATGACAACCTTGACGAAGCCAAAAAAGAAATCGAAAGCATCTTCTGTCACTACATGTGATATAAAACAAAAAAAGCGGGCTAATCGCCCGCTTTTTCTATTTTATATAAGCAAGTAGCACGTGTGTTTCAATAAGCTCGAAGCCTGAAGTTCGAAGCTCGAAGCCTGAAGCTCGAAGCTCATAGCTTGCCGCTTATAGCTCATAGCTTGCCGCTTATAGCTTATAGCTTGCCGCTTATAGCTTATAGCTTATTAAAGCTACACCTTCAACCAAGCTAAGATGAGGAAAAACTAAAAAACTAGTTATGTACCCTTGACACTTTCCCCTCACATCTTTATAATTTAGATAATTCAATTCAGTCTCTATAAGGACAGAAGATTATCAGGAGGCTTTATAACTATGAATCGCAACACTATGCGCTTCCTTCTCACTGTATTATGTCTTGTTCTCTCTACTGCAGCTTTCGCAGAAGAAGAACTCATTGCTCTCGACGCTAAGCTCGAAATCGTTAGCGGTCAGGTAAAACTGACTCGTGTTGGCAGTACTAAAACTGATGTTATCAGTGAACCATGCCAGCTTTATGCAGGCGATCTTCTTGAAACCTTAATAGATTCAAAAGCTACTCTTACCTATGAAGACGGCACTAACATGCGCATTAAAGAAAGAACTCTCGTAGAAGTTCAGCCAATGAGCATCAGAGTTTTCAAGGGTAAAACCTGGTATAAGTTCACAAAGCGTGGAACTGAATTCCGTATTGAAACTCCATCTCTCGTAGCTGGTATCAGAGGTACTGAATTTGAAGTAGCAGTTTCTTCAAGAAAGAAATCTTCAGTTTCTGTTGTTGAAGGCGCTGTTGCAGTAAGAGGCAATGCTGAAGGTAATGCTCTTCTTACTGAAGGTCTTGCAGCTTATGCTGACGCTGAAGGCGATTTGTCTAAGCCAGTTCAGTTCAATGCTGAACTGAAGAAGGCTGAATGGAACGATGCAGAATGGAAAGCTTCAGCTTCTAATTCTAATGACATCAACAAGCTCTTCCTCGACTACGTAAACCTCAAGAATGAATATGGCGAAGATGACGCAAGAGTTCTTGAAGCTAAGCAGAAGGTTGAAGCAGCCCGCAAGGCAACTCGCAAAGCCGTTCGCAAATAAGCCCCTGTAAAATAAAAAGCCTGCCTACCCGGCAGGCTTTTTTTATGCCCTTTTACATATCAAGTATAAGGTTTGTTTCAATAAGCCTGAAGCTATAAGCCGGAAAGCTATAAGCCTGAAGCTATAAGCCTGAAGCAATAAGCCTGAAGCTATAAGCCGGAAAGCTATAAGCCTGAAGCTATAAGCTTGAAGCAATAAGCCTGAAGCTATAAGCCGGAAAGCTATAAGCTTTAAGCTTCGAGCTTCCAGCTTCGAGCTTCCAGCTTCGAGCTTCGAGCTTCCAGCTTCGAGCTTCCAGCTTCGAGCTTCCAGCTTCGAGTTTCGAGCTTCCAGCTTCGAGCTTCCAGCGGCCTGCTTCTCTCGGCCACAAGCCACAAGCCTATCGTGCTACACCTTCTACCAAGCCTATATAAAATATTTTCCCAAATTATAAAAAATAGTTAAACAAAATATCACTCCTGTCGATATGAGGTTCAAGTTCTATTTACTTGTAAGGGGAATAATATGAAAAAGGTTGTAAAAACCCTATTAGTAGCAATTCTTGGAATTGGAGCCGCTGCTCCAATATTTGCCTCTGACGACGGTGCCGGTCAGGCTGGCGCTTACCTCAAAATGGGCGTTGGTGCAAGAGCACTTGGTATGGGTGGCGCATTCACCGCTGTTGCAAATGATTCAACTGCAGCATTCTGGAACCCGGCAGGTCTTGCAAAGCTGAAAAGACATGAAGCTTCATTCATGCATTCAAGTCTTACTGACGACCGTGATTATAACTTCTTCAACTACGCTAACGTTTTAACTAAGAACGGTAAGAGTGAAGGTACAGTAGCTATTTCTCACATTAACTTCGGTATTGATGGCATCCCGATAACCAATGAAGATGCAGATGGAAATCCTATTACCGATGGTAATGGAAATGTAAAAATTGAAGGTTACTTCGAAGACAAGGAAACCAACACTTTTGTTTCCTATGGCAGAGCCTTCAGCAATAAATTTTATGGTGGCGTGAACCTGAAATATTTGAAACACAAGCTCATGGATAAGAAAGCTGATACTATGGGTCTTGATTTCGGTTTCCTGTATGATTTCGACGCAAATACCAGCGTTGGTCTTTCAATCAGAGATATTGCTGAAAGTCTTGATTGGAACACTGGAACAGACACAAAGGATAAGGTTCCTCTGACAACTACATTTGGTGTTGCTCATAGGTTCAATGACAAGGTTCTTGTTGCTGCAGACCTTAACAAGGTTAAGGATATGGATTGCAAATTCTTCTGCGGTGTTGAATACAAGATTCATGAAAATGTTGACCTCAGAGTTGGTTCACACGACAGTGATCTTACTCTTGGCGCAAGCTTCAAGCTTGATACCTGGAGATTTGATTATTCTTATGCAGATGAAACACTGGGCGATGCCCACAGAATTTCTTGTTCAAAGACATTCTGATCTGACTAGATAATTACAACCCCATTACAAGAAGCCTCATCTTTTTCTTGCATTAAAGAAAAAGATGAGGTATTTATTTTAGCGAAAAACGTTTTTTTCTGTACAGAAATGAGGTAGAACTTTAAATGGATGTTAATATAATTGCTAAGCCCAAAGCTAATGGTGTTGTTGTGTTGACTTTGCAGGGCGACATCGGCAATGATACCGTAGAAAGCTTTAAGGCAAAGATTGATGAACTAATTAAGAATCCTGTAAAGAAATATGTAATGGATTTTGCAGAAGTAAGCTATGTAAATTCTATTGGCGTTGGCGCTGTAGCTGCTGCCCTTAAGAAAGCCAAGAAGATTCAGGGTAATATTAAGTTTATTAATGTTTCTTCAACAGTAATGGAACTTTTTGAACTTACCAGACTTACAAAGGTTTTTGAAATATACGAAAGTGAAGACGAAGCTTTAAGAAGCTACGAAACTGCACCGGCACAAGATAAGTAAAACTTTCCGGGTAATATAGTGACAGACAAAATTGGCAGTGTTTCTGCTACAACATCTGTTTATGCACTTATTGGGTTTCCTGTCCAACATTCTTTGAGCCCAAAATTTTGGAATGCTGCTTTTGAAAAATTGCAGCTTGATTCTGTTTACGTCGCTTTACCAGTTCTACCAGAAAATATCCGGGCGGCCTTAGCAGGACTTAAAAACTTGGGCGTTAAGGGAATTAACATTACAAGACCTCACAAATTTGCTGCTGCAGAATTTTGCCAGATTTTACATGGTGCTGCCTCAGAAACAAAAATTGTTAACACAATAAAATTCACAGAAAATGGTGCTGAAGGCTGGAATACCGATGCAACAGGCTTTTTTAACCTGCTCAACAAAAAACAGCTGTCTAAGAAAAGTGCCTTGGTAATCGGCGACGGGGCTACTTCCATTTCGGCTATCTGGGCATTGAAAAAATACGGGGTAGGCCAAATAAACCAGATTGCCAGAAAATTTTCTGCTGAAACCAGCGAAGAAATTGCGTCAGAATCCCAGAAAAAAATTTTTTTACGAAAATTTACATGGAATTCTAAAAATTTTAACAATAGTATTGAAATATCTGATATAATCATAAACACTACCCCTATTGGTTGGCAGAAAAATGATGACATTCCTGAGTTCGCAAACTCACTGAATTCATCCAAGTGCTTTATAGACTTCAACTATTCGAAGGATTCAAAGCTTCTTGCAGCTGCTGACCGATTATGCTCTTTAACTATAGACGGTCGCGAGCTTTTATATAAACAAGGCATAGAAGCATTTAAAGTTCTCACAAATTATGCTCCACCTGCCGATGTGATTAGAAGCAGTATATTTGACTGACTATATTATGTATGTATGAAATATTTCTTTATGAAGTAGGAAGGAATTGCAGATATGAATTCACCACTACCGCCAGGGCCAGCTAAGCCAGGCGTTGCAATGCCACAAGCACCAGGAGCTACTGTAAAACCTGCTATGCCAGGAGCTGGAGCTCTTGCTAAGCCGGCTGCTCCAGGAATGCCTGCAGCAAAGGCACCAAATGCAATGTCTTCCAAAAAATTGCGACTTGGTGACTCTCTGATATCAGAAGGTCTTATTAACGAAGAACAGCTTCAGCAGGCTCTCGCCCTTCAGAAGAAGAGTGGTAAGCGTCTTGGCGCAGTTCTCGTTGAAATGCATCTTGTTACTGAACAGGATATCGTTCAGATTCTTTCTAAGCAGTTACGCATACCGTTCATCGATCTTTCTAACTATTTGATCGACCCGGTTATTGCTAAGCTCATTCCTGAACATATAGCCAAGCGCCATATGCTTATTCCTATTAACAAGGTAGGTAATAAGCTTACTGTTGCAATGGTTGACCCGTTGAACATTATCGCCATCGACGATATTCAGTTGATGAGCGGTTACATGGTAAAACCGGTTGTTGCAACTCACACTGATATTAACAAAGCCCTTCAGGATGCCTACGGTGCAGTAGCGCAGCAGGATAAATTGATGGACGACTTGCAGGATATCGGTAATGAAGACGGTGGCGATGGCGACCTTGACCAGCTTGGTGAACTTGGTGAAAACGACGCCCCGATCATTCGTCTTTGTAACCTTGTTATTTCACAGGCTGTTCAGAACGGCGTATCAGATATTCATATCGAACCATTCGAAAAAGAACTTCGTATCAGATACCGCCAGGACGGTGCTATGCATGTAGCAATGCAGCCACCGAAGAAAGCTACTGCAGCTATTACTTCACGTATTAAGATTATGTCCTCCCTGAACATCGCTGAAAAGCGTCTGCCTCAGGACGGTCGTATTAAGATTAAAGTCGCCAACAGAATGATCGACCTTCGTGTTTCTGTTCTTCCAGTTATCTGGGGCGAAAAGATCGTTATGAGAATTTTGGACCAGACTTCTTTGAAGGTTAACCTCGAAGACCTCGGTTTCGAACCTAAGACCCTCGAACGCTTCAAGTCTGGTATTGCTGCACCATACGGCATCATTCTTGTTACCGGTCCTACGGGTTCCGGTAAGACTACAACACTCTATTCAGCTCTTACGTCTGTTAACTCAATCGATACAAACGTTATGACTGCAGAAGACCCTGTTGAATACATGCTTCACGGTGTTAACCAGGTTCAGTGTAAACCGGAAATCGGTCTTACATTCGCAGCAGCACTCCGCTCATTCCTCCGCCAAGACCCGGACGTAATCATGGTAGGGGAAATCCGTGACTTTGAAACAGCAGAAATCGCTATTAAGGCTTCTATGACAGGCCACCTGGTTCTTTCTACACTCCATACAAACGACGCACCAGGCACCATCGGTCGTATTGTTAACATGGGTATCGAACCTTTCATGGTTACTACCTCTGTTATTCTTGTTCAGGCTCAGCGTCTTGTTCGTAAGATTTGTAAAGACTGTAAGTATGAAATTAAGCCAAGAGCTGAACAGATCAGCCAGTTCGGTATCACTCCTGAATTGCTGAGACGTCTCGACTTGCCACATATCAACGAAAAGAACATGATGTTCTATAAAGGTAAAGGTTGCGAAACCTGTAACATGAACGGAACTAAGGGTCGTGTTGGTATTTACGAAGTTATGATGATGTCTGAACGCTTGAGAGATATTATTCTTAACGGTGGTTCAACAGACGATATCAGACGTCAGGCAATTGAAGAAGGTATGTTGTCTTTGCGTGAATCTGCTTTGCGTAAGGCTTTGACTGGCGTAACAACTCTTGAAGAAGTTGTTCGTGTTACTATGGGCGACCACTAATAATAAAGGTATTTATAATCTCAACTCTTTTAAGGAGAGCAATCCATGTTTGTTCTTAATGATTTGCTGAATCTAGTTATAGAAAACGGCGCATCAGACTTGCATCTTACTGTAGGTACTCCTCCAGTTATCCGCGTTGACGGCGAATTGATTCAGACTGACCTTGATGTTCTGACTCCAATGGACACAAGATCTCTCATCTACAATATGCTTACTGCTGAACAGCAGAAGGAATTTGAAGAAAACTTCGAATTGGACCTTTCTTATTCTGTTCACGGTTTTGGCCGTTTCCGTGTTAACGTTTACAAGCAAAGAGGTTGTATCGGCGCTGCATTCCGTATCATTCCTACTAAGATTCCTTCTCTTGAAGAATTGAGATTGCCTGAAAAATTGCGTGATTTTACAAGATTGCGCAAGGGTCTGGTTCTCTTCACTGGTCCTACTGGTTCCGGTAAGTCAACCTCACTGGCCTGCCTTATCAATATCATTAATGAAACTCGCCGTTGTCATATTATGACAATCGAAGACCCGATTGAATATTTGCACTACCACAAGCGCTCAATCGTAAATCAGCGTGAACTTCACATTGATACCAAGTCTTTCGATGAAGCTCTCAGACGTGTTCTTCGTGAAGACCCAGACGTTATTCTGGTCGGCGAAATGCGTGACCTTGAAACTGTTTCTGCTGCTTGTACAATGGCTGAAACCGGTCACTTGGTATTTGGAACACTCCATACCACAGACGCTGCCCAGACTGTTAACCGTATCATAGACATGTTCCCGCCACATCAGCAGGGACAGATCCGTTCTCAGCTTTCATTTGTATTGCGCGCAGTTGTTGCTCAGCAGCTTTTGCCAGTTGCAAGCGGCAAGGGTCGTGTAGTATGTAACGAAATTCTTATTGGTAATCCTGCAGTTGCTAACTGTATCCGTGAACAGAAGGTTTCCGGTCTCTATACAACAATGCAGACAAGCCATGAAGAAGGTATGATGACCTTTGAAATGTCTTTGAGAGACTTGTATCTCAGAGGCGACATTACCCTTGAAGAAGCTATGGTTCACACCATGCATCCAAAGGAACTGGAAAGAATGCTGAAATCAGCATAATTCCGGTTTCCCCAAAAAGGGTACACAATTTTTTCCGGAAGACCTTGACACTTTTGTATAATTTCTTTATATTTAAAGTGTCCGAAGTTCTTAATATTATTTTATTATTTAAGGAGTCTTGTTATGAAGAATCGTAAAGGCTTTACTCTCATCGAACTCATGATCGTTATCGCAATCATCGGTATTCTCGCTGCTATGGCTATCCCGAACTTCAAAAAAGCTCGTGAATCAGCTCGTCAGAAAGCTTGCTACTCTAACATCAGAGTTATCCTTGGTGCTATCGAAATGTATAACATGGACAACAGCGCTATGATGACTGACGTTCAGATTTCTCTCCTCACTGCTGGTAAGTATCTGAAGAGCGAACCATCTAAGCCAGAAACTGGTTGTAGCTATAAGGCTGTTGGCGATGTTACTGATACAGGCGTTGTAGCTTGTGATCTTCACGGCGACGTTGAAGGCCAAGTAGCTGGCAACATGAAGTAATTTTGCTAAAGAAAAGAGCAACGTTTACGTTGCTCTTTTTTTTTTGCCCAAAATGTTATACAATACACAGTCGAAGAACATAATTAAGGATATTCTAAATGCTATATACAGAATCAATGCATTATTTTTTCACAGTATTCTTTTTCGTTTTTGGCAGCCTTCTTGGCAGCTTCAGTAACGTTGTTGTTCTTCGCATGGCAATTGGCACGTCTGTAATATTTCCACCGTCACATTGCCCAAAATGCAACCACCAGTTGCATTTTTTCGATTTATTCCCAATATTCAGCTGGATATTCCTGAGAGGTAAATGCCGCTATTGCAAGGCCCCAATTTCTGTTCAATACCCATTGGGTGAATCCTTTATGGCTCTTATAATCGGGTTATCCTTCTTTAAAACAGGGCCTGGTTTGCCGCTAATCTGCCTTGCTTCCGGGATGGCAATCTGGTTTATAGTAAGCGAAATATTTATCCGTGAAGAAGTAATGAAACATCAGCCTTTTATATGGGCTGTAGTATATTCCATACTTCTAAGATTCTTAATGGTCGGTAAGGGAATGTTCAATATCGATTTCCTGCTTATTGTTGCTTTGGCTGTATTAGTTGGTCTATTGGCAAGCATAAAGAATAATTCTTTGGAATTTACACGCTGGTCATGCGTTTCATTTTTACCCTTCATGTATCTGCCAAATAGCATGTTTCCATATATTTCTGCTCTTTTACTGCTGACAGCTGCTTTTAATTTTTCTAAGGCAAACTGCAGAAAAGCCAGATGGGTGTTCTTCGGTCTTCAGCTTATTGCTATTCTTCTAAATCTTTATTTCACTAGAACTACATTACTATTCATAGAATACATAGGCTGATTATTTACAAAAATTTACAAATTACTCCTGCCGTTTTCGCTTGTACAATTAATTGATGTGATGGTACAATGCTTGTAATATGGAGTAGTATTGCATGAAAGCCAACGCACTTAAAAGGTTTAATATAGGGTATTTTATTTTATGCCTTATAGTTTTGTCATGCCTTTCTTATGGGTGCGGTGGTGGCGCCAGAGATATAATCATTGTTGAAACCCAGAAGAAATATGTGTCTACTGTTGTTAATGAAGACGGTACAATGCGTTATTTCAATTCTGAAACCCAAATTACTGTTGAAGCTCCAGAAAAAAACAGCTTACCTGCCGGTTCTGAAATCTATATCGTTGAACGTCAGCTTTATTCTAACGAAGTTAGCATCTATGGTGACAATGCCACTAAGGTTCTTTCATTAAGCGGTCTTAGATATGAATATGGTATCCAGACAGAGCTTAAAGAAACAGAAAAGCCAATAAACATACGAATACCTAACACTTTTCCTGAAGAATTTACTGAATTTTATGTGGGGTATAGAGCTTCTACAGATACCGACTGGCAATTCCAGAAGCTGCCAGAAAGCGGTAAAACCTTTATTGAATCTCAGAGACTTTCATATAAAACACCTAGTGAATTTGTCATAACTACTTTTCATTTGAATTATACCTTCACAATTTTTGGTGTTAATCCTAATGCAAAAAAAGATGACAGTATTTCCGTCTTTGAATTTTCAGCAGTTCCTGAAAAATTCGAGGTTGCTACTGATACCTTTAATAACAGTCTTTTCAAGGATGACTTGAAAATTACATCAAAGCTGACTTCTGAAATCGATTCTAATATTTTTAATGAGTCAACTGTAGAAAATCAGGTTACATTCTATACAGACAGCCCACAAACGGTAAGCTTCAAGGTAGATGGCAACTGGGCAAAGGAATATGTATCTTCAGAAAAGGAATACAACGGTAAGTATCTGCACAGAATTTCCATTAACTCATATTTGCCGGAGAATACGGGCATAACTGGCAATACTGCTGTATATAGCTTTGTATTAAATCTTAAGGATACTGTGGCTGCGGAATTTCCAGATGAATTCAGGGTAAAAGCGATACTTATTACTAAAAAAGGTGTCTTTTTCTCTAACGAAGGCTATCTGACAAGAAGAAATATAACTAAGAATCCATTGCCACCTGAACCTTTGCCGGAAGAAACAATTACGTTGAGCTTAATAGAACCTAATCCGACTACAAACGTAAGTCTCGGATCAAAGGTTGTGCTCAGAGCCGACAGAGAAATTGAATGGCGTGAAGAAGATAACAGCAAAATAGCCCTTGTTGATAATAATGGTGGAAAAATTAACTGCAGCTATCTGGTTGGCTCCAATAAAAAAGACATTACACTTATACCGAATCAGAGCTTTATATATAACAACAGCTACAGTGTAACTGTTTTCAGGGAAGCCTTGGCTCAGGCCTCAAATCTGATTCTTGCCTCTGCTACATACTCCTTTTCTACCATAAGCCCAACAGCCGTAGCTGCAGTCATTACAGATTTTGAACGCAATAAGTATAACGGAAAATACAAATTAAGACCTGAATTCAATATTAACTTTAAAAAGCCTGTTGGTTCGCTTAGCGAAGTAGCTGGCATTCTGAATGTTAAATGTGGCTCTGATATTGTGGCATATAAGCTTAATTTCGAACCAACCAATACAATTGCTACATTAACCTTCACCAATGACCTGATTGGGAACGCTGATTATTCAATCAGCATGTCCGGCCCGGTTAAGGATGTTGATAATATTGATATTGCACCGTTTAATGTAATAAATTTTACAACACTGCCAAAAATTACAGCACAGATTACTCCGACAAATCCGGAGGCCGGTGGCAAGATAGCCACTAATACTGCATTTGTGATTGATTTTTCAGATAAGATTACCTGGAATTCAGAAACTCCTTCTTTTATTACGTTGAAGGATTTCGAAGAACATGAAATTGCCTGTGTGAAGGACTTTGATGGGAATAAGTCTGTAACAGTGACTCCGTCTGAAAATCTGCTTCACAACACTAAGTATGTTTTGCAGATACATGACGGTATTGGTTTTGATGATAGTGAACAAGCTGCTATTGCGACTGCACAAACATTTGAAACACCTGATGGCCAGCATTTTGCAGCAACAGTTAAAGCTTATGATGATGACGTCATTGAACCACTGGCTGTTCCTATAGTTTGTTCTCCCAATGCAACCTTTACAATCGATTTTGTTACAACTCCGGCTGACATAGCCGAGGCTGAAGCTGCAATCAAGGTTTATAGCAGTATAAGAGAGGTTACTGTATTTAATCGCGAATGGAACGTTGAACATACAAAGATGGATATTTCCTTCCCGGAAGACGTATTGTTCGATGAAATGTTTACAATCAGCTTCGACGAAAAAATTTATGACACTAGAAACGTTGCTATAGGCAATTTCCCGACATTTATTTATAAGACAGGGCCTTATGCTGGTAGAGGAACCGCTGAAAGTCCTTATCTTGTTTCTACAGCAAAGCAGTTTGATTATATGAGAAAATATGTTAACTGCTATTTTAAGCAGACCTGCGATATAGATTTGAGTACATATACATCTTCTCCACTTATTCCTGACTTAGCAACTAATGGCTTTTTACCAATAGGTACTATGGATGATTCCTGGAGCGGTCATTTTGATGGTGACTATCATACTATTTATGGTTTGAATATAAATCGACCTGATACAATGTGCGTTGGACTTTTTGGCATGATGATGAATGGAAGCATTTCCAATGTGAAGCTTGATAACTCACATCATGGCAAAGTGGTAGGTGATAATTATGTGGGTGGTATTCTTGGTGTCGCCATGGAAACCACTATTAGTCAGTGTGTGTGTGAGATGGAAGTCGTAGGGAATATGGCTGTAGCAGGTATTGCCGCAGAAATAGATTATGGCAGTGTATATGATTGTGTTTTTGCTGGTAAAATAACTGGGGATACTCAAGTTTGTGGCATGGTAAGTAATCTTTTTGGGGGGGAAATACATAATAGCTATAATGTTGGTGAAATAGTAGATCATTGTAATAAGCTTATCGCTGACCAGGCTTCAAACTGTTTTGTGACCTCTCAAACTATTGTGTGCGAAACACCTTGTAGTGATTATGATGACAGCCCGCCATATTGTGTTTTCCTTGAACATGGTTATAAGTCTGAAATAGAAGCTGCTGCGGCAGAATCAAAGTGGACTGATGAAAGTGACTGGCTGGATGAAAGCATATGGATTTTGTCAGAAGATAGCTTGCCGAAGCTGAAGGGCTTCGAGCACTGAGCTTCTATAGAGGGATAATATGAAGAAAATACATTCATTACAAAAGCATATATTAGTCCTGGTTGCAGTGCTTGGACTGCTTGTTACCTTCTATGGCTGCAGCACAGGCCATGATGGCGACACAATAATAAAAAAGGAAGAAACCATCATTTACACTTCCGGCAAGACAAAAGGTAATGGTACTTTATATTTCAGCTCTGAAAACTCAACAGCTATCATAGAAGCAAAGGAACCAGGCACTCTTCCTGCTGATTCTGAGATTTTTATTGAAGAACGCGATCTTTATAGTGATGAAGTTGGTATTTATGGGAATAATGCTTCCAAGGTTTATACTCTAACCGGTATTGAGAACGTTAACGGAAGTGTAAGACTGATTACCGAAGTAAGAAAGCCGATAACAGTTACTATTGCTAATAACTTCCCTGAAAAATATACAGATTTTTATCTTGGCTTTAAGAATTCTAAGGATTCTGATTGGACATATATTAATTTAAAAGATGACGGTACTGCAGTAGTAGCTTCAGCAAGAATGGCAACAACAGCGCCAAAGGAATTTGTAATCAGCACCTATAGATTAGATTACAGCTTTACTGTTTTTGCCTATGATCCGAAAGAAACCATTACACCTGACAGTATTAAAGATATTTCCTTCCAGGTTGTTCCAGCTGATTATAAATATGCAGAAAACGACAAAAGAGAAAAATACTATACCGAAGATATTACAATAAAAACTGTTATTGAGGCTGCTTATTCTTCATCTGTCTTTAGTGGTTCATTAGTATCTACAGAAATAACTTTTTTCACTCCGTCATCAAAGCCATTATCAATAAAAATTAATGGTAAGGATGCCAAAGATACTGTATCAAGTGTAAAGCAGAGTGACGGTAACTATATTCATAAAATTGTTTTCGACAATTACAGTGCTGATAGCATAGAGTCCTCTGGTAATCTGGCTACATTTAAACTTACATTAAATACCAAGGGTGTTATGCTCAGTGATTTCCCGACGGATTTCAGGCTTAAAACAGTATTAGCAGACGTGAAGGCAAATAAGTTTGCTTCAGAATACAAAATAACAAGAGAATTAGCAAAAGAACAAGAACCTGTTGCTATGGCTTATGACATAGTGGTTCCTGCCAAAAATGAAAATGTTGCTACTTCGACAGTGATTGATATTGCTTTTAAGGAAGAAATAAAATGGAGCGATGAACCCTCTAAGCATATACTTTTAAAGGGCGAAAAACTTGCTGTTATTCCTTTAAACTATGCTATTTCAGAGGATAGCAGACATCTTGTTGTAACTCCATTACGCAGTCTGAGATACGAGGATAAATATAAGCTGACTATTGGTGAATGCATTGCACCAAAGAAATCAGATAACTTTTTTAAGGCATTAACCTATGAATTTACGACAATGTCAGGTAAAGCAGCTTCTGCCAGTATTTTTATCAGCGAAGATTATATAAAGGATGGATTATATTCCTTCCAGCCTGTCTTTACAGTGAACTTCCAAAAGCCTGTTGCTTCGCAGAATCTGGCTCGTTCTGCCATAGCGGTGACTAGTGACGGTATCCAGGTTCCTTTTTCCTTGAACTTTGCTTCAGGAAATTCTTCTGTTGCAAGTCTTACCTTTCAATCCATGCTGCAGTCTGGTAAGACCTACACTATAGCGATGACCGGAACTGTAGAGGATGGGGAAGGCTATAATATTGCTCCATTCGCTCCCGTAAGCTTCACAACACTTTCTGACAATTCAGTTGTTTACACAGAACCAGAAGCAGATAGTGTGAATATTGATGTAAATACAGATATTTCTATTGTTTTTGATTTCGATATTGCCTGGGAGGATTCTTTTGCTGAATTTATTGAACTGACTGATTCCAGAAACAATAAGGTAGAATGCGATTTTTCTTATAGCAGCAATAATAAATGTCTGAAGCTGCATCCAAAGGAAAGTCTTTATTATAGCGAAAAATACAAGGTTACAATTAAGAGTGGCCTGGAGAATAAATATACAAGACAGATTGTTTTCCCAACCTCTTTCTCATTTGCTACTGTAGAGTCAGAATATCAAAGAGCAGCTATTACAGCTGACGAAGGCACTGTTTATGATGATACTGCCAGTCCTAAGTTTGTATTCGTTCAGAATAACGGTTTTGTAATCGATTTTATTAAGACTCCAAAGTCTTTGGATGAAGCAAGCGCTTCTGTGGTTATAACCTGTGATAATGTTGCGCAGAACTGGAATAAAACCTGGATAGATGATAAGAAAATGAAGATTGTCCCAACGGACAAGCTTAACTTCAGTAGAATTTACAACATCAGGATGTCTGACAGTCTTCGCGCTGTTGATAATTCTTTGATTAATCAGTTTGTTCCTTTGAATGTTCAATGCTTCTATTATGAAGGTAAAGGGACTGATGATGAACCATTTGAAGTAACAAATGCAGAGCAGTTCGACAGAATAAGGAATTTCCTGAGCGATTCGTTTATTCTTAAAAATGATATTGATTTCGATGGGTATGAAACCCCATTCTACTTTGATTATGCTGAGTGCGGCTTTAAGCCTATAGGAACAGAAGGTGCACCATTCTCTGGAACTCTTTTTGGTAATGGAAAAAGGCTAATAAATCTGCAAATCAACAGAGAAGTATCTTTTTTAATAGGTATATTTGGAACAGTCAAAAATGCTTTAATTAAAGATTTAATCGTAGATTCAACCTGTGAAATAAAAGGCGGATTTGCTATTGGTTCTATCGCTGGTTCCGTCATTGATAGTGAAGTATCGAATTGTATAAATTATGGTAATGTGTGGGCGTATTACCCTGGTAGCACAACAGGTATAGGTGGAATTGCTTCTGTTGTAAATAATTCTTCTTTGATTAAGTGTGTAAATAAGCATGATTTGGCCTTGATTTGTGTCACTGATATCACTGGGTCTGGTGGTATTGCTGCATATGTAACGAATAATTCCCTTATTAAAGAATGTGTAAACGAAGGAAAATTGTCTTGGGACAAAGAATATAGTTCCGAGTTCGGGTATGGTGGAAATGGTTGTAATTACGCTGGTATTGCCTGTTGGGTTGCCTCATCAACCGTTTCATATTGTGAAAACAAAGGTCTGGTAGAATTTGGCAGGGCTGGAATTGCTGCAGAAGTAAGAGAAAACTCGCTTATAGAGCATTGTGACAATTATAATTCTATTTATACTCAAATTTGGAATAGCGGTGGTATTGCAGGCAACGTTAATCATTCAGCAATAAAAAACTGTAGCAATACCGGATATGTTGGCCCTGAACCTGTATCTGGAGATTCTTCATGCCCGAATGTTGGTGGCATTGCAGGCTCTATAAATGATGAATCGACAATAAGCGATTGTACCAATTCTGGCAATATTACAGGCTCCTCTTATGTTGGTGGTATTGCAGGCTGTCGAAATGGATGGACCATAGAAAACTGTACAAATTCAGGAAATATAACAGGTTATTCAAATTACGGCGATATTTCGGGTGATAATTAATAAAATAAAAGCCCATTGTTACTCTGACAATGGGCTTTTGTTTATGCTGCTGTGTGCCTGAGGTAATAGTCGGCTTCCTTGGCGCTGTCTGATTCCGGTGCAAGCTCCTGGATTCTTCTGAAGCGTCCCAGGCTGGTTGGAAGGTTGTGCTTGCGTTCCAGTTCCCCAAGTCTTAAAAGCGCAGAAACAGTTTCCTTGTTGTTGGCAATGGCTTTGCTCAAGGCTTCCATTTCTTCTGTTTCATAGCCGATTTCATTGTAGATTCTGGCAAGGCTCAAATAAGCTTCGCCATTTTTTTCATTCAGCATGAGCATACGCTGATATTCTTCAATAGCTTCCTTATACTGATGCTTGGCAGCATAAAGCTCTGCAAGCACTCTGTGGGCTTCAAGATGGCCTGGCTGAACCTTGAATATCTTGTTAAGTGTTCTCTGGGCCTTTTCAAAATTCTTGTTCTTAATCTGCGCAAAGGCAAGCTTAAGCCAGAATTCTGAGCGTGTTGGAGCTATGCAGGTTAAATCAAAATATACGTCTTCTGCCATATCATATTCGCCGGCGCTTTCATAGAATTCGCCAAGAGCTTTGCGGTAGCAGACGTTCTTGTCATCAATTTCAATAAGCTTTTCCATAGCAACAATGGCCTGGTCAAAATCGTCACGCTTTGCATAGCACTGGGCCATTAGATAAAGTGAACGATTGGCCAGATCTTTGTTTCTGGAAGCTATTCTGAAATGATTGATTGCAGCAGCATATTTCTTCTGTCTGAAGAAGCAGCTTGCCAGATTGAAATGGGCATCAAAAGCGCTTGGGTTATTGCTTAGAATCTTAAGGAAGCACTGGATTGCTTCTCCAAGCTTTTCCTGCTTCATTAAGATTGAGCCCTTAGAGAAATTTGCTGTTTCTGAATCCGGGTCAGCGGCAATTATTATGTCATACTGGACTTTGGCGCCATTAAAATCGCCATATTTTCTGAGCTGTTCGGCAAGTGTCAGACGAATACCGTAGTTGTCCGGCTTTGCATTGGCGGCCATCATCAGATAGGAAATCTGCTTCTGGGTATTACCGAGCTTTTCGTATATGCTGGCACCGGTCAGGAAAGCCTGAACCATGCCTGGCTGAGCGCTCAGTGCGCGTTCTATTTCCAGTTCTGCGTCTTCGTAGTTTTCGGCTTTAATAAGGCAAATAGCAAATTCAACCATAACTTCAGCATCGTCTTTTTTGCTTTTGAGATACTTTTTGTAAACTCTTTCAGCTTCTGCGAAGTTATTGTTTTTAGTGTATAGTCTTGCTAAACGTAGCAAAAGCTTCAGATCCGCGGGGGTCTGAATGCTTTGCTGTTTCAACTGACTAAGCAGCCCTGTAAATTCTTGTGGGCTATTTAACATTGTTATTCTACTATTACCTTGTTGTAAATTTAGATGGCGTGAATCTTTTCAACCAGTGATTTTTTGTCGCTGGCTTTAAAGAATGCAGAGCCCATAACTAATATATCGGCACCTGCTTCATAAATTCTTTGCGCATTTTCAACATTTACGCCGCCATCAACCTGAATCTGAGTTTTCAGGCCTTTGTCGTCTATCATTTTTCTTAAAACCCTGATTTTATCAAGGCAGGGTTCTATGAATTTCTGACCACCGAAGCCTGGGTTAACAGTCATTACAAGAACCTGATCGCATTGGTCGAGGAGATATTCAACTGAGCTGGCCGGGGTCTGTGGATTAAGAGTGATTCCAGAGGCCATTCCTTTTTCCCTGATTGCTGTAAGATACCTGTGGGCATGCTTACAGGCTTCAATGTGGAAGGTGAGGCGGTCGGCGCCAGCATCTTTGTAGGCATCAATCCAACGTTCAGGTTCCTCAATCATCAGATGGACATCGAAAATCATGTCGCTGTGAGGTCTGAACATTTTTATTACCGGAGGGCCAAAGGTAAGGTTCGGAACAAAGTGGCCGTCCATTACGTCTACATGAACCCAGTCTGCACCAGATTCTTTAATGACTTTAAATTCGTCAGCCATTTTTGAGAAGTCGGCTGAAAGTATAGAAGGGGCTACTAGGGCTTTTTCTCTCATATTATCACCTGTTTATTACCAGAAAAGTATAAGTGTTACCATTACAGCCAGAGCCATACCAATAAGGAAAACAGGACTTTTGAACATATTCTTGTCTTCTGCCCATTCGTCGTTTTCCTGTTGTTTTTTAGCTTTTTTACCGGCAACCTTAACGGTTTTTGAGGATTTAATGACTCTAAGCTTGGTTGAGGATTTCTTAGAGGAAGTCAGGGCTTCTTTGGCTTCTTCTTCAACATTGTCTTCTGCTTCTGCTACGCTGGTATCTAGTGCAAGATTGCCGTCAACGCAGGGTTCTGCATAGCCTGTTTCCAGTGCCTGACTCTTTGCTGCGCCATTTAATGAAGCAGAGGTTGCAAGCTTTTCATTGGCAGGGGCACCGATAGTGCTGGAGGAAATTGCAGCAGTGCTGGTTATTTTGCCATTCAGAACATCAACAACATGAGAAGCCATAGACATTTGTCTGGAGTTTCTGTTCTTGATGCTTGCGCTTCTAAGATTTCCGGCTAAATCTGCCAGGCCCTTAAGGAATTCTTCATAATTGTTGAAGCGCTGAGATATTTCTCTAGTCAGGGTTTTGCTGATAAAGGCAATGATTTTATCCTGCTGAGCTGGTTCAAGCTCTGGATGTCTGATGCGTAAGGCTTTTTCCAGCTTCATGTCCCAAAGCTCATTCAAACCACCCATTTTGCGTATTGGTGATTCCCCTGCAAGAAGCTCGAACAATGCTGTTCCAAGGAAATAAAGGTCGGCCTGGATACCGGCATTTTCGCTGCGCTTGACTGGATTTGAGGAGATGAGTTTAAGGCGTGGAAGTGTGAAGGATAAAACAGTGATGTGACCGTCTTTGCGTCTCAGAACATTGGAAAGATTGATATTTCTGTTTTCAATGTTATGGTCTGAGGCGCACTGAAGTACGGTAGCAAGGTCTTGTATGATTTTTACAGAGTCTGGCAGGGAAAGAACCTCGTCCTTCATGACAAGATTCAACTCTTTTCCGCTAATAAGTGGTGATACAACATAGGGACGATCTTCGAATACATCTAGATCAAGGATTTCTGCAATAAGTGGATGAGAAAGACTGGCGAAGTTCTTTACTTCTTCGCTGAATATCTTTACTCTATCGGTACTTACAGCCATTTCTTCCTTCATGAGCTTCAAAACTACTGTTTGGCCAGTGGCTGCTTCAATAGCTGTGAAGATTTCATACATATGGCTTTCTGAGAAAACCGATTCTATTTTGTATTTATCGTTTATTAGTTCACCGATCATATTTGCCTCCAGACTCTGCGCATCAATCTATTTTTCTTTCTTCCACAGGAACATCATTGATATATATCTGTAATTTACTATTCGGCACAATAGGCACCTTAACTTTAATACTATCTAAAGGTTTGTGTGTGCCAGAGTAAATTTGTTCTCTGCCATCCGGTTTTATGTGAATGAATTTTACTTCCTTGGGCATGAAACCATCTGGCATTACAAAGCTTACTTCTTTGGTATTGCTGCTGGAAACAGCAGGAGCACTTACCGGCTGAGCAATGATTTCAGGAATAATCTCTGGTTTCTTTTCTGCAATTGGTGTTGCAGTTGGCTGCTGAACCGGGGTAGCCTGAATTACATTGTTAGCTGGTTCTACAGTTGTTGTAGTTGGTTTTTCTGGCTGAGCGGCTATTGGAGCTGCAGGAACAGGTAATGGCTTACTTGTTTCGCTGAATTCAAATTTCTTAATGTCTTCAGCAGAAGCTGTGCCTGCATCAGTGCCGGAAGATACCAGGATATTTACGACTTCGCCTTTTCTCATATAAGAGTAGGGGGCTGGTGAGGTAGATATTACCTGATATTTTGCTTTGTTGTTGTCAGGCTTTGAATAGATTCTGCCAACATTTAAGCCCCAGGCTTTAAGCTTGGTCTTTGCAGCGTCAAGGTTGGTGCCTGAAAGGTTTGGAAGTGGCAGGGTTTCAGTCTTCTTACCCAAGCTGATAAGAAGGTCTACGTTCTTGTTTACGCCATATTCTTCAGTTGGAAGAGGAGACTGGCCAACAATACGGTCTGGAGAAATCTTGTCAGAGAAGACATAAGCAGAATTTCCGGCCATAAGCTGGGCGTTCATTAAAGCAACGTCAACCTCTCTCAGGTTTTTGCCAACAAGATCAGGAACACTGACCTTCTGCATACCCATGGAGATGGTAAGCAATACCTGCTTGCCAGGCTTTACAAGTGTGCCTGGTTCAGGATACTGGGCAATTACATGACCCTTCGGCTGACGGTCATCATATTTCTGGTCGCGAGTGACTACTTCAATGTCACGTGGCTTTATTCTCATGACTTCAGTTGTATGCTTACCTCTGAAGTCTGGAACAAGAACGTTTCCGCCGCTTCTATTGAAGAATTCATTCAGCTTTTGGAAAGCAAATACGCCACCAAAAACAAGAATACCTGCTAAGACCACCATTAAGATGGTCATTTTCAGCATTACACCTAAACATGAATCACTGCTTTTTTTCTTGCTCATTTACTTTTCCTGCAAGCTGACCACATGCTGCCATAATTTCCTGACCGCGTGATTTGCGCACGGTTACAGGAATACCTGCCTTTTTAAGCACTTTCCTAAATTCTTTTTCATTGGCTTCAGGTGATTGTTCAAACTGTGAGCCTTTGAATTTATTGAACCTTACGATGTTTACATGAACAAGCAAGCCTTCGCAGAAGTTTACGAGGTTCATGGCATCGTTATACTGGTCATTTACATTTTTGAGAAGGGTTACTTCAAGGGTTACTCTACGACTGGTTTTTGCGCAGTAATCACTGATTGCTTCTTTCAGTTTTTCTATTTTATATTTCTTGTTCATTGGAACAAGAACGTCGCGGGCGTGATTGTCAGCAACATGAAGTGATACTGCAAGGTTTACTTCACCTGGTCTGGTTGTAAGTTCTCTTATACCGTCAACTACACCAGATGTGGAAATAGTTATTCTTCTTGTGGCTAAGCCAAGACCTGCACGGTCTGTTAAAACGTCAATGGCTTCGAATAATGCTTTTCTATTGGCAAAGGGTTCGCCCATTCCCATAAATACGATATTTGTTGGCTTCTGACCACATTTCTTTACGAGAATCATGGTCTGAAGTATCATTTCTTCAGAGGAAAGATTGCGTTTGAAGCCCTGTTTGCCGGTTCTGCAGAAAGCGCAGCCAACAGCACAGCCTACCTGAGTTGAAAGGCAGAATGTCATTGAATCATCGCCTGGAATAGCTACAGCTTCAACTAATTCACCGTCTGCAAGTCTGATAACAGCTTTACCGGTGCCATCTTCTGAATCAACATCATAGCGTTCAACCGGTGGCAAAATCTTCGGGAAAGCTTCTTTAAGCTTCTGGCGGTCTGAGTTTGAAAGATTTGTCATTTCATCAAATGAAAAGACAAACTTTTTGAATATCCAGTCACGTATCTGGTTGCTCCTGAAAGCGGGCATGCCAAGCTCGGTGATTGTCTTCTTTAGTTCTTCAATACCACATAAAAATAAGCATTTTTCAGTCATTTTATACCCCTTCTAACCTATTTATCGGCAGAAGGGATACAAGTTATTAGTTAAGATTAAACTTATCAAGCATATCGCTCATCATCTGAACCAAGGTCAAAAGTTCCTTGGTAACGCTGATATACTGTCTTATGTGGGCTAACTGGTCATTAACTGCTGTGGCAACACGCTTAGTACCTTCAGAGGTCATTTTGGTTGCACCTGTAATGCTTTCAATACTGCCTCTCAGTGAATCAATGTTCTGAGACTGTTCTGTTGAAGCATTACTTATATCCTGAATCATCTTGTTAACATTTGAAACTGAACTAACGATTTTATCCAGGTTGTTACCAGCAAGATTTGCAATGTTAACGCCTTCGATAACCTTGGTAGCACCGCGGTTGATTGTTTCAACGGCCTTACCGGTTTTCTTGAGCATTTCCTTAATCTTCTTACTGATGTCTTCTGCGGCTTCCCCGGATTCTTCAGCCAGCTTTTTAACTTCACCGGCAACAACTGTAAAACCTTGACCGTGTTCGCCGGCACGGGCTGCTTCGATTGCGGCATTCAAGGCTAGGAGGTTAGTCTGGTAGGCGATGTTGGTGATTGTATTAACTATTTCACCGATTTGCATAGAAGCTGAGTTCAGGTTTTCGATAACGTCTTCAAGACCAAGAACTTCATCCTTGATTGATTCCATTGTATCAATGGTTTCGCTAACTGCATTCTTACCTTCACCAGCTATTGCTGCTGTTTCTGCAGAGTCTGTAGCAGCTTCATGTGAACGGTCTGCAATTGTCTGGGCAGAAGCAGATACTTCCTGAATGTGTGATGTTGTGGATTCAAGAGTATTGGCAATATAATTAGAGCTTCTGGAGATTTCCTGAACGTCTGTGAAAAGCTGTTTTACGTTTTCGTCTGAGAAAACAGACATAACAGTAAGTGGTTCCAGCTTTCTACCGATTTCCTGAGCAATTGAATGGGATTCGGTAAGTAATGTTCTTGCTGTTGCGAGGAAGCTATCGAACTGGAATGCACATTCCAGCATATCCTGAGAGGTAGATTCACTTTCGTTCTGGAAGCTTTTCAAGCGGTCAACAACTTCCTTGATAGGATTGGTTGCATGACCAATGAAGGTCCAAAGCAATATCAAGGCTATTATTACGAAGAATATTGAAGCATAGAAATAAATTCCATAATATATTTCAAGGCTCTTCAATGCTGCGTCAAGTCTTTCAAGGTCATCTGCCTTGCTCTGTATGAAGTCGTCAAGGGCAACGGCTTCAGCTGATTTTACTTCAAGAACGCTCATAGCATCAGCAATGGCTTTATCTTTGGCTGCCTGAAGTTCTGCTGTGGTTAAAAGTCTTGGCTTCTTTGGCTGATCTTCATCATCCTCATCTTCTTCCTCGTCGCTTTCTTCATCTTCTGAAGTTTTTGCTGCGACTTCTTTGTCTGTGTCGCTTTCGTCGCCTTCAACGATTACATCTTCACCATCTGCGGCTTCATCTGCTTCGCCATCTGTTTCATCACCGTCAGTGGCAGTGGCCTTAGCGGTTTTGACCACAGGCTTTTCTTCGCCTTCGGTTTCTTCAGATTCTTCATCTTCTTCCTTTGAAGTTTCTTCAGAATCTTCTGAGGAGGCTTCTTCATCTTCTTCTTCGTCTTCCGGTAATTCTATCTGAAAGGCTTCCAGCGGCATAGCTTGAATATCTTCAATAATAGGAGTTTCACGATAAGCTTTCATAAGGCCGGTTATATCCTTAGCGCCTAAAACAACGCCTCTGGAGGTGAAAACAACCTTGTGGGATGCAAATATTAAGTGTGTCGCTATTACTGGAATCAAGATTAAAATCAATGCTAGAAGTATGATTTTTACCTGAAGAGATATTTTTTTCATTTTGAACGTACCGCTTAGATAAGATAGATTGCCACTATTTTATCATAAAATAGCTATTTTCTAAAGAGTATCTTTACTCTTATGGTACCTATTATAGAACAACTTTCCCTTGACGAAGAATCTTTGGTGGCATGGATGAAAAGTCAGCTACAGTGGAAGGTACACCGCTTGGCAGAATCCCGTCGTCCAAAAGCCAGTCTATTTCATCCTTGAATTCTGCTGCTATATTGTCTGGGTTGGTGTCAGATGGTGCACCGGAACGGTTTGCACTAGTTGTTAAAAGTCTGACTGGCAGAATATCCAATAATTTCAATAGATTGGCATGATTCGGTGCTCTTACGCCAATTGTCGGAAATCCGAAACCCGACAATTCTCCTGCTGCTGGTTTGGGTAATATTGCTGTTAAAGCGCCGGGCCAGTTGCTCTGAATAACCTTTTTGGCTTCTTCAGAGGCTTTTAAACCCAGTTCTTCCATTTCACTTGTATGGGTTAAGAATAGAATCAAAGGCTTGCGTGCATCACGGTTTTTTATGTTATAAACCTTCTGTACAGCTTCAGGTGAATTAAAGGAAACTCCGAAGCCATAAAGGGTATCTGTTGGTATAACGGCTACTGCACCGTTTTTCATATCTTCACAGAATTGCTTAAGCAATGGTTTGTTATCTAACAGTTCATTTATTTTTATTCTTTTCATAATATGCCTGATTGATTAAATTGATGTGCTAAGTCTAGCACTTAATCTTATTTAGTCAACCTTTCGAAACATAATTGATTTTTATTCCTGCTTATCTTTTTTCTTGACTGTTAAGACTACACGGAAGCCCAAATAGGGTGATGAAAGGTCTCCTTGCTCTTTATTACGGTAAGCACACCTGATTTCTTTAGTTTCCCAGGAATGAAAGGAGCCTCCACGACAAACAAATTTTCTGAATTCATAATGAATATATTTATGTGGTTTGTAAACAGGATCTATTGCAAACAACGAGGGATAATCACCATATTCATCACCACACCATTCTTCAACATTACCAAGCATATCATAGATTCCCCAGTTATTCGGTTCCTTCAGACCGGTAATCCATGGAGTATCACCATTACAATCACAGACTGCAATTCTTTTTTGAGCATCAGTAATTTCATTGCTTTTAAAATTTCTATAAGTTCTATAATCAAGTGCTGCCAGTGCAAAAGCTTTGCTATGCTTCTGAAGAAATTCGTTGCCGTAGATTAAATCGTTAACATCATCTGAAAAATTTCTATATATATTCTTACCGTTGAACAGGGTTGCTGTGGAACCAGCACGGCAGGCATATTCCCACTGGGCTTCGGTTGGAAGAGTGAATTCATAACCCTCTGGGCGTGTATTTTCTGTTTCCTTGTTGAGCTTGAGAATGAATTCATCTATCACATACCTGTTAAGCCCAGTAATCGGAACATATTCGTTAATATTTTTATGTGGGTAATGCATTACACTTTCGAATAAAAGCTTTGTTACGGGGTATTTCCCTATGTAGAAATCCTTTGAAATCACAACCCTGTGCTGATTTTCATTTTTGTCCCGGCCGTTTTCATATAGGGGACTGCCCATCACAAAGGTTCCTTTATGGCATTTTACAAGCTCTATTCCAACACCTTTTACGTAAATTACAAGATTTTCATTTTTGGCGGCTTTGGCAGGCTTTAAACAGCGGTCTAACAGTAATCGCATATCATCTGTATCACTGATTTCGATAGCCATTTTTGCATACTTAGCGGCCTGTTCCAGGTCTCTTTCTATGCCATGTCCTTCCTCATACCAGCAGCTTAAAGCTATTATCGCATCAATATTATTGCTCTCAGCTGCTATCTTGTAATGTTCCAAGGCCTTCTCGTAATTACATTCAACACCTAATCCGATTCTGTAGAGTCTTCCCAGAACATAGTGGGCTTTTTCATTATTTTGTTTAGCTGCTGCTTCAAGATATTTTACTGCAACAGTATAATTGTAAGGATTTGGCATAAAGGTAACAAGCTCACAATAATATTCTTTAAAACCAGCACCCTCAATGGCATGAAGCTGATACTTCCAGTCGCTTACGCTTCTTAAGGTTTGCCCTAGATTATTTTCAAGCAGTTCTTTTACAAATGTTTTTGCCAGCAAATTACCTTTCATAGATAAGGTATGATAATAGTTATAGGCTTCATTGTAGAATTCTGGAAGCATACGGATTGATTCTATATATATAATGCCAAGATAGCATTGAGCTCTGGCATTATTTTGATCGGCTGCTTCTTTAAGGGTTTCTACTGCATAGGCTTTGATTTTATCTTCTCTGGAGCCATCATAACATAACCAGGCGTATTGTGCCTTGGCATCCAAAAGGCCTTTGTCCGCTGCAAGCTTATAATAATCTATAGCAAGCTTATATGACTGTGGAACGCCACATCCAGATTCGTAGCATTGTGCCAGATTGTAGTAACCGTCAACCTCTCCTCTTTTTGCAGCTTCTTTATATTCCTTTACTTTTTCATCAGTTGTGTAATACTTTGCCTGATTATATGAGCGGGGTTTTGATTCTTGGACTTTTTCAGATTTTTCTGACTCGTCTGGTTCTAAGCCATTAAGAAAATTATTAAGGTTTGTGAAAATCCCCATAATTGCTGCCCTATATCTAATACTAGTTTTTCTTTAATAATTCTAAGATAAAATAACGCTCATTGCCTGCAAAGTCATTACCCTCTTTAATTATACCCCATGAATCAGATAATTGCTTTTCTATTTCTTTGCGCTGATCATGGCCATGCTCGAAAATAAATAAGCCATTTGGCTTCAATACGGTTTCGGCTTGCTTTAATAATTTATCTATGAGTATTAATCCGCCAGGCCCGCCATCCAAAGCAAGATGGGGCTCATGGTTCACTACCTCTGGCATAAGTGTTTTTACTTCTTCGCTATCAATATACGGTGGGTTAGAAATGATTACATCAAGTGAGTCAGGGGAAAAAGCCTCCAGCAAATCTGATTTAACCAGCCTTGTTCTTCCAGCCAGCTCTGGGTAGCGTTCTAGATTACTTTTTGCTATTGCCAGTGCATCATTAGAAATATCTACCAGACTTCCAACAGCTTTTGGAAAATATGTAGCCATCGCTATTCCAAGAATACCTGTGCCTGTGCCTATATCTGCGAAGTTAAAACTGGAGGGCAGGTCACTTTGCTTGATTGCATCAACTGCAGCCAGGAATACTTCTTCTGTTTCGGGTCTAGGTATTAAAACCCCGGGTGCCACATTTACGTCAAAATCCAGGAATGACCATTCGCCTAGAATGTATTGTAATGGTTCTTTATTGATGCGTCTCTGTAGCATTGAAGAAAGCTCCGTGCAGAGCTCTTCACTTGCTTTTTCAGACCAATAGAACGGAAGCTTTGTATAAGGTGTGGATAAAAGCTTTGCTACAAGCAGATTGGCGTTGTGCTTAGCGTCTTCTATTCCTGAGGCTTCAAGTATTGCAACAGCTTCCTTTAAAATTTCCCTGATGGTTTTTGAGCCGTTGTTGCTTGAAATAGAATTACATGACATTTTCTTCGTCAGCCAGTTTGCGCAGGTTATCTGCTTCTATGAGGGCATTGATGATTTCATCAAGGTTGCCTTCAATAACTTCATCAAGCTTGTAAAGAGTCAGGTTTATGCGATGATCTGTCAGTCTTTGCTGCGGGAAATTATAGGTTCTGATTCTTTCAGAACGGTCACCGCTTCCGACCTGATTGCGTCTGTTTTCCGCTCTGGCGCTATCTTTTTCCTCTTTAACCCTGTCAAAGAGTCTGGCTCTCAAAATGCGTAGAGCCTTTTCTTTGTTTTTGTGCTGACTTTTTTCGTCCTGACAGGTAACAACAAGACCGGTAGGCAAATGAGTAACTCTTATTGCTGTTTCAACCTTGTTAACGTATTGTCCTCCAGCACCAGAAGCTCTGTAAACATCTATTCTTATATCTTTGTCATCAATGTTTACGTCTATTTCTTCCGCTTCAGGAAGAACTGCTACTGTTGCTGCTGAAGTATGGATACGTCCGCCAGCTTCTGTTTCAGGGACTCTCTGGACGCGGTGAACACCGCTTTCAAATTTTAATTTACCAAATACGCCTGTTCCCTGAATGGAAAAAACAACTTCCTTGATTCCACCAAGACCGGTGTCGTTCATGCTCATTAATTCGCATTTCCAGCCCTGGCGTTCAGCGTATCTTGTATACATGCGGTAAAGGTCTGCGGCAAAGAGGGCAGCCTCTTCACCGCCAGTACCTGCACGAATTTCAAATATAGTGTTTTTCTGGTCATCCTCATCTTTGGGAATGAGGAGAAATTTGAGCTCGCCTTCAGCTTTTTCTATCTGAGGCTGAAGTTCTTCAACCTCCTGCTGGGCAAGCTCCTTTAACTCTGAATCTGTTTCGGTTTCAACCATGGCTTTAGCATCTTCAAGCTTTTTGAGCATAACAGAATAATTATCATAAGCGACAATTATTGGCTCCATTTCAGCACGCTTTTTTGCAAGACGCTGGAATTCAGCCTGATTAGCTATAACATCAGGATTTGTGAGCTTATCTGTGAGCTCCCTGAAGTTGTCCTTAACAGATTCGAGCTTTTCTAACACTTTATTACAGCTTTTCGATCATGGTTTCTACAAGCTTTACGAAGTAGATCTGAGCCTTGTCTGCAGCTTCTACAACTTCAGCATGAGTTGCCTTGGTTTCGCTTTCGCCAGTTGCAATGTTAGTGATGAGGCTGATGCCGAGAACACGTTTAACACCACAATGAGCGGCTACGATTACTTCTGGAACGGTTGACATACCTACAGCGTCAGCGCCGAGAGTTCTGAAAGCTCTGAGTTCAGCTGCGGTTTCATAGCTTGGACCAGTTACAGCAATATAAACGCCCTTCTGTATTGGAGCGCCCATATCCTTACCAACCTTTTCAGCCAAAGCAATAAGGTCTTTGTTGTAAATGCCCTGAACTGCTGGGAATCTTGGGCCCATTTCTTCGTCGTTGCGGCCGATTAATGGGTTAGTGCCCATGAAGTTGATATGGTCAGTCATGAGCATGAGGTTGCCAACTGAATATTTTGGATTGAGACCACCGGCAGCGTTAGTAACGATAGCGTCTTCAGCGCCGATAGCGTGCATTACGCGCATTGCAAAGGTAACAGCCTGCATATTGTGGCCTTCATAGAAATGGAAGCGGCCCTGCATACAAACAACAACTTTTCCACCTTTTTTACCAATAACGAGCTTACCGGCATGACCCTTAACTGTTGATTCTGGGAAGTGTGGAATATCAGTATAGTTAATAGATACTGGATTTTCTAAGGTTTCAGCAAATTTGCCAAGGCCAGAGCCAAGAACTAATGCTACTGTTGGTTTTTCAGAAATCTTAGAGAGAATGTATTCTGCAGCCTGTTTAATTTTATTTTTCATATTCAATCATCCTTTGTACATAAAATGCGGTTTTCTCAACCGCTAAAAAACTTAACACGTGTAAGAAAAACTGTCAATTTGTTTCTTACCATCTAGTAAAGGGGCATTCTCTTTCAACCCCCTTTTGCAGAGGCTGTCTGAAAACTCGATTTTATACATTCAAAACAAGTTCCTTCTAGAATCAAAACCCTCCCTACCCTCCCTTGAAAAGGGAGGTTTTTAGGAGTCTACTGTTCTCTTTTAACCCCCTTTTGTAAAGGGGGGTAGGGGGGATTTCCCTGCTAACTTTCGCATAGCTGTAATCTGGTTAAGTAAAAGCAGTGACTCTCTAATACCGAGGCTAAAAAAATCGGCCTGGCTGTCTTCCCTGCTAACACCCGCATAGCTGTAATCTGATTAAGGAAAAGCAGTGACTCTCTAATACCGAGGCTAAAAAATCGGCCTGGCTGTCTTCCCTGCTAACACCCGCATAGCTGTAATCTGGTTAAGGAAAAGCAGTGACTCTCTAATACCGAGGCCAAAAAAATCGGCCTGCCCGGCTGTTTCATCCGCTCCCATCCTGTTATCCGTTGCTACATCTCTAATATCGAAGCCAAAATTCCCGGCTGTTCACCAGCTAACTTTCGCATAGCTGTAATCCGATTAAGGAAAAGCAGTGACTCTCTAATACCGAGGCTAAAAAATCGGCCTGCCCGGCTGTTTCATCCGCTCCCATCCTGTTATCCGTTGCTAATATCTCTAATATCGAAGCTAAAATTCCCGGCTGTTCACCTGCTAACTTTCGCATAGCTGTAATCCGGTTAAGGAAAAGCAGTGACTCTCTAATACCGAGGCTAAAAAATCGGCCTGCCCGGCTGTTTCATCCGCTCCCATCCTGTTATCCGTTGCTACATCTCTAATATCGAAGCCAAAATTCCCGGCTGTTCACCTGCTAACTTTCGCATAGCTGTAATCTGGTTAAGGAAAAGCAGTGACTCTCTAATACCGAGGCTAAAAAATCGGCCTGCCCGGCTGTTTCATCCGCTCCCATCCTGTTATCCGTTGCTAATATCTCTCTTCTTATCTGATGATCAGGTTGGCAAGCTTTATATAGCTGCTCTTTGGAAACTGTCTTTGAAGCATGAGTGAAACGTTTCTTGCTTCGTTGTAATTGCCGAGTTCAACTAGTATTCTGATGATGTAATAGAGTGAGCCTTCCTTGACTGCTTGATTGTTTGTAGCTTCAAAAGTTCTCTTGAAGCCGAAGTATGCACTTGTTATGAGCCCGGTGGCATACTGTGAATAGGCCCTTAAAAATTCGTATCTATCAACAGGAATATTGTTGGGGTCAGGCTTGAACTGCTTCAATAAATGAAGTGCACCCTGTGGGTTTCTTTCCTGTATGTAGCATTCTGCCAGTAAATAGGCTGCCTTCTGAAATTCGCTGTCGTTTAAACCGCCATAAAGTGCGTCTGTAAGCGCCAATCTGGCGGAAAGATATTCGCCTTCATCAAAATATTTTACACCCTTGAGCATGTTCTCTCTGGCTGTAGAAGGGCGTGTATTAGCAATAAGCGTATTTTTGATGAACTGGCTTGAATACTGGTTCATTACTTCTTCGTTCAGTCCGTTGAAGCAGTTGGCCAATTCCGCGTTTACATTCCCGGTCTTCATCAACTTCTTTATGAAACGATGGAAAGCATTAACACCGAAGGTTTTTACTAGAAAGCTTACTTTGAGGTAGTTTTCTACATATTTTTCCAGTGAAATCGGGTTGCCGTGAATATTTTCGTCTTCACCGCCTATGGCATTTATATCAAAGCCTTTTCTTGTAAGAGCCTTTATGCGGGCAAGTCCCTGATCTGCAGTGTGAACAGCAGTTCCTTCCTTTATCCACATCGGAAGTAGGTCATATTCCCTTAAGCCCATACTGTCAGCCATGATGGCATGAGTCATTTCATGGGTCATTTCTTCTGCAAGGGTTGCCTGGCCAGTAATAAGAAAATCTAAGTCCAGATGGATATAATGAACAAGTATTTTTGAAGCAGTTTTAACAGATTGTCTTTTCCCTCTAAGCCTGAAGCCTTTGTAGGTAAGGCAGTCTGAGAAAAGAACAACTACATTCATCTGCTCTCTTACAGGTATTCCTAGCGCTTTGTTTATTTTAAGAAAAGCTTCCTGATATACAAAAGGCAAATCTGCCATAATTTTTGCGAAACCAGGGTGATTACGGAATCTTCCAGAATAGCTTGTGTCGATATGAAGAACTGCCTGTGCGCTATTAGAAATAAAAACAAATAAGAAAAGAAAAGAAAAAATAGTAAGAGCTTTAAGCTTTTTATTGCTGCTAGCAAAAGGTCGCTTTATTGCAAGTTTACTACTCATTCTTTGTTTTACTCTTTTCTTCCGCATTTTGGCGTTCTTCAATTATTTCAATAATTAAATCCCGATTAAGCGCAACTTCGGGCTTCACTATCATCTTATCGAACGTTTCAACAGGATTATTTAGTAATCCCATAGCATTTAATATGGCAGCATAATGAAAGTCTGTTTCCGGTGATACTTCTGTGCGACCGTTATATATGAGTCTGATAGCTTCGAAGGCTTCGGGGAAATGCCCGTTCTTGTAAAAAGCCCATGCCAATGTATCTCTGCCAGCAAGGTTTGATGGATCCAATTCTACAGATTTTTGAGCCAGGCTTAGGGCTTCTGCTGGATTTTTCTTGCTCATCAGAAGCGTATAGGCAAGATTGTTCAGTATTATAGCATTATCCGGGTCTATTGCTAAGAGATGGCTATAGGCATCTATAGCATCATTGTAATGCTTGTATTTATGATTCAGGTTTCCAAGATGCTGCCACAGGAAGATATCTGAAGGGGCCAGGGCAACAGCTTCAGAAGCTATTTTAATGGCTTCTTCCGAGCGTCTGTTTAATTCCAGCATAAGACTTAGGTTATGCTTATACATTGGAGCATCTGGTTTTAGAGTTGCTGCTTTTTCAGCATAACTCAGGGCTTCCTTTATATCAGGAATCTTAAGGGATTGAGTGAAGAAAACAGATTCTGTTAAGAAATTAGCTTTGAGATTGCATAATCCGGCATCATTCTGAAATTTTTCCAGACCTTCATTAAGAGTTTTTTCTGCTTTTTCGAATGCAGAAACAGATATAAGGCCTTCTGTTAAAATTGTGTATTGAGCAGATTCCTGAAGCTGGAATAAGCCTGCTGCTGTGAGTGCAACAAATAATATCGGGATTATTATAAAGGCTTTTTTATAGAATAGCTTTTGAAAAGCACCTGTTGCTGTTGCCGGTTTTGTCGATATTTTTGCTTTGGCTGAAATGGCAAGGGTTTCAAGCAGTTGCAATGGTATAATAATCATTACTATCAGCATCAGATGGTTTCTTACATTGGCTGATGGACCTAACCGTTCTATCTTTTCCAGTAAAAATAATTTTTCAATTATAGAAGCGGCAAGCAGTGTGGTTAATCCGTTTATTAATGCTGTGATACCAGCGGTAATATAACTTCCTGGTATTATATAAACACCGAAAAAGAACCTGAAAACGCCTAACATGGCAGCGCCGGCAAAATATAGGCATGATAATGCACCTGCTATGGCTAAGGAGGTTTCTGTTAAAGCTTCAACAGAAATGTCGTAACATAGACCCAAGGCTATTAATAATAAAAAAAATGGAGTAATAAAAAATACCATTCTTGCGGTTTTGTATAGCTTGGATCTTGAGGCGTCTGTTCCGCAATATAGACAGTATGATACTTCTTCCGGCAAGCTTTTGCCGCATTCTGGACAGTTTTTCAAGTTAATTTACCTCGGTAAGCTCTCCAGAGAAGCTTTTAAGCATCATTGATTCTACTGTTCCTATGTCGTCTGTCTGGCCAAGAACCCACATGAGCTTTACCATTGTTGCTTCCGGGGTCATATCCATGGCAGGAATTGCACCGGCATCTAAGGCTGCTCTGCCAACCTGGTATAATTCCATTTCGGTTGAGCCAAGCATGCATTGTGTGCATACTACAACAGGAACCTTTCTGTCTACTGCTGCTTTTATTGCTGGTATCAGGTTCGTATTTGAATCAGTAGGAAGGTTGCCGGCTCCATAGCCTTCTATTACAATTCCAGAGTGATTCTGTGCAAGATAATCAATAATCTCTGGCTTTATTCCAGGATAAACAGGTATCATAGCGACATTGTCGTTTAAAAATGCTTGCAGCAAAGGTTTCTTGCGACTTCTTAAACGGGCAGAGGTATCAAATTTTATAGAAAGACCGATTTTGCCCAACGGTTCGTCATTTACTGAAACAAAGGCCTGCATGTCAAAAGCAGACATTTTCTTAGCTCTTGTTCCTCTGATTATTTGAGAACCAAATACTACTGCCACTTCTGCAAGTTCTGAAATAGCGACTCTGACTGCGTTAATAAGATTTGAACGACCATCTGAGCCTATTTCTTCCAATGGAACCTGAGCGCCTGTGATGACTACAGGCTTGTTTAATTCCTGAAGCATGAAGGAAAGTGCGGCAGCAGTATAGCACATGGTATCTGTTCCGTGGGCTACAACAAAACCGTCAAAGTCCTTTATTCTCTGGAAAATTGCCTTTGCAATCTGAACCCAGACACTTGGTGTGAAGTTGCTTGAGTCTATGTTAACTATAGGAAGTATTTCTATTTCTGCTAACTGGCTTAATTCCGGTATGGCATTAATAAGCTTTTCGGCATCTTCACACGGCTGAAGAGCTCCATTGCTGCTCTTTAACATTGTAATGGTGCCACCGGTTGTCAGTATAAGTATCTTTGGCTTGGAACTAGTGAGCTCTGCCATAGAAATTATCCTTAATTAGAATGTATATTCGAGACCGAAGCTGAGCTGTTCATCATCAGCTGCATCATCTATTCGTAATTCGAAGGTAATATGTTCGTTTATCAGGTAGCTTGCTTTGCCTCTGATTTGAGTGTCCTTGGTATCGATAACATCAAGACTTAGCATGAGGTTTTCAGAGAACTTGTAGTCAGCGCCAAGACCTATTTTACCTCTCATTACACCAGCTCTCTTAATGAACTTGGTGTTAGCATCGCGGGCCAGCATAACATTGGCGAAGTTTTCTCCACCTATGTCATCACAACCGATACGGAAGAAATAGGTTTCGTTCGGGTAAATATCGACACTTAGGTCAGATAACAGGTCTTCTGAGTCTTTGTCGTATCTGAGCATATACTTGAAGTCGACTCTTGTCTGCTTGATGTTGAGGAATACCTTATCAACTGTCTGGGCAAGCTTGTGAGCATCATCGAGGGTGGTGCTTATCTGCTTTCTGACATCTTTATCAACGATAATTTCCTTAACTTCTCTTGTAATTTCCTTAGCATTTTCTGAAGCGTCCTTGAGAGAATCAACTGTTGCTCTTACATCGCTTGTAAGCTTGTCGTTTTCGTTAAGCTTTGCAATCATTTCATCAAGCTTGTCTGTTGATTTCTTTACGTTGGCAATAATGTCTTTGAGATTTTCGCGACTGCTGCCAGCGATATCTTCTATGCTGTCACTGATTTTCTTGAAGTTTTCAACGATTTTCTTGATATCCTGACGATTCTTGTCAATTTCGGTTGAAACATTGTTAAGAATTTTATCCAGATTTTCAATTATATGGTCACTTCTGTTTCTAACAGAAACTGTAACTTCGTTGATGTTGTCGCTTGCATTTCTTGCGTTGCGGAAAATAGTTCTTGTATCTTCCTTGAGGTCCGGGTCACCGATAATGTCTTTGGCAGAGGCAGTAAGTTCCTGCAGTCTCTGAAGAAGAATACTTCCCTGGTCTACAAGAGTATCAAGATTGGTAAGATTTGTGCCGGCAATGATTTCATTGTCTGCTACATATGGTGATGTGAAATCTCTTGTGGGGATGATTTCAACATGCTTGTCGCCCATTAGACCTTCGCCTGTGATTGTGAAGGTTGAATTTCTGCGGATATGAATATTTTTGTCAGAAATGTAGCAATGAACATAAACCATATCATCACTTAATTCGATAAGTGTTACCTTACCGATTCTGTAACCAGCCATGCTTACACCAGAGCCTTTACTTAAGCCGCCACAGTTGTAGTAGCTTATGATAAAATTATAACCCTTTTCAGACAGGCTTAAATCACCTATCTTGAAGATCATAAAAATCAATAGGGCTGTTGTGAGTAAGCACATTATGCCTACTTTAAGATTTTGGTTCATGGTGGTATTCATATCTGTTTCTCCTGTTCAGCCAATCAAAGCAGAGTCATTGGGCCTTGTGATTCCCCTTTGATAAACTGCTGGACCATTGGGTTGGGTGAATTCAAAAATTCTTCTTTTGTGCCTATTTCTACTATCTGACCGCCGTAATGCAAGGCTACACGATCACATACGCGGAAGGCAGATTTCATGTCGTGAGTTACAACTATGGAAGTAACACCAAGCTTTTCCTTCAAGCTAAGGTGTAATTCGTCAATTTGAGAGGTCATGATTGGGTCCAGGCCTGTTGTCGGTTCGTCGTAAAGTATTATTTCCGGTTCCATCGCAATAGCTCTGGCAAGACCGACTCTCTTTCTCATACCGCCTGATAATTCAGATGGCATAAGATAATTGGTGCCAGGAAGACCAACCATTTCAAGCTTTTCTGAAACAAGGTGATGCATTGCAAGCTTGGACAGATGAGTGTGACGTCTTACTGCAAATGCAACATTGTCTTCAACGTTCATGGAGTCAAATAGTGCTGCAGACTGGAAAAGCATACCCATGCGGAGTCGCAGGGAGTCCAGTCTTTCTGCATTAAATTTGCTTATATCTTCGCCGTCAATAAGAACCTGACCACTGTCTGGCTGCATAAGGCCGATAATGTGTTTAAGAAGAACACTTTTACCGCAGCCGGAAGGACCAAGTATTACAAGAGATTCACCATCGTAAATCTTCAGGTTTACACCTTTTAATACTTGTTTCGGACCAAATCTTTTATGAACGTTAGATACAATAATCATATTAAATAAGCTGAATAAACTGCGTCGAAGCGGTTAATAGTTTCTGTCAGGAAGTAATTGGTGCCTAGTATTAGCATAATAGAGATAACAACTGAATCAGTAGTACTCTTACCTACACCTTCAGCACCACCGGTTGTTTCAAAACCTTTGTAACAACCGATTATTGCTATGATTCCGCCGAAGATAAGAGACTTGAACAGACCGCCCATAAGGTCGTATACACGCAGCATTCTTAAAACGGAATCTGTAAATGATACCAGGGTCATGTCCATCTGTGCTACTGCAACAGCGGAACCACCAATCATGCCTACAACATTTGATATTACGGTGAGGAAGAAAAGCATTATGGTGCAAGCCCAGAATCTTGGAACTACCAGATATTCTACTGGATTGGCGGCCATGGTTTCCAGAGCGTCAATCTGTTCTGTGATTTTCATAGTGCCTAATTCTGCCGCAATGGAGCTGCCGACTCGGCCTGCCAAAACAATGGCTGTTAGAATTGGTGCAAGTTCTTTTGTCATGGAAAGACCAACTACACCACCAACATAGCTTTGGGCGCCAAATCTTGCAAACTGGAAGCCTGTCTGGACTACCAGAACCATGCCTACAGACAAACCAGTGATGACTACCATCAACATTGATTCAACACCTATTCTGGACATCTGGTCTATCAGGTTTTTGAAGCCAAAACGGTTAAGCTGGATGCTTTTAAAGGTCCAGAATAATGTTTGCAGAAACAGTGTGGTCTGTTTTCCTGCTGCTATTACAAAATCTGATAGAGCTTTTTGTATTGGCTCTAATAATTTTCCAATGCTTTTATTCACTTTATTCCTCACTCAAAGTCAGAGTTGTATCAACTCGACCTGTAACTACTTGATTTGTTGGTTGTATTTCATGGTCTTTATTATTCATTTTCAGTTTCTTGGTTTCGTCGCCTTCAACTGCCAGTTGGAATAATATATCAGAATTCTTTGGAGCGCTAGACCAATTTCTCATTACAGAAGGGAAATCTGCTGCAGGGCTATCATCAAGCTTGAATTGAGATGCCTTGGTTTCTTTGGCGTCAACAGGAACGTCAAGATCATCGACCTTCATGTTAAGGCCAAATACCGAAAGGGTCAGATTTTCTTTGCCTATATCCTGTGGAATAGGGAGTTTAACCTTTCTAACAAATTTCGGTTCCCTGAAGGGCTTCAAAGTAACTTCAACGTCAAGAACTCCGCCACTTGATATAGAAGAATTCTTTATTTCTACCTTTTCGATTACAAGTGTCTTACGCTTCTGTTCTATTTCTATCTTAAGAAGGATTCTTGTCGGTAATACTTCTTCGAATTCACTTTCACTGATTAAATCTACAAGACTAGTGACTTCATTGGTGAGAACCTGGCATATATCGGTTTTTGAATAAAACAGGTTTTCTCTTCTGAAGTTATAATTTTCGCCACTCTTGCTGGTGCAGTCTACTGAAATACTCATGAGGGCAGTGCCAGCACCTTCGCGGTCGATAGCACCTTCAAGGGCTTGCATTATTGTTGTATCAAGAACATTGTTGAGAACAGACTGATCCCGGACTATCTGGTAGTTGATGCTTCTTTCTGTTCCAATGGTTTTGTCGGTAACATCTATTTTTACAGGAATCATGGCGGGCAGCTTACCAATTGTGGCACTGATTCCCTTTTCGCGGTCCTGCTCAACTGTTCCAAGCATTTCGGTTGGAGCGCCAATCTTAAACGGCATTTGAACACTACTGAAGGAGTGGTGTATATAAGCACCTGTCAGCAAGAATTGAACATTACCTTTTTTCAGGAAAGGATGTGCCAATCCGAGTATTCTCTGACCGTCTCTATGAGTCAGGGTTCCTATGGTAGTAACGTTTATATCGCCTCTGGCGAGCTGTATGCCAATGGATGAGCCTGGTTCATAATAATCCTGGGAGATTACTGCAAAATAACCGGACATATCATTAGAACTGTCTTTGTCGGCTGTATTGTCTGATACTACAATATTTTTGCGGCTTAGCTTTGATTTTATTGATTCTGAAACCTTGTTCTTGTTTACGTCATCAATGCGGATTTCAGCAGCTGCCTGTGAAAAAACAGCTTCGCCTTTTCCTGGAACTACTGTGCTTGCTAATTCGTATGGAGCTTCGATAATACAGTCTATTGCTTCTGTGCCAATTGTTATCGGAGCATCTAGATGAAGCTTTCTAAGACCGTTTGATTCCGGTACTATTCTTGAGGTTTTACCTGCTGCCGGATAATCCCAGATTTCCAGCATTTCTTCGATAGGAGTTACTAAGCCGACAGTGTGGTCTGTCATTAACCAGCCTGAGCTTATTCCGCCTACCAGCTTGTTGTCTATGTAAACAGGGCTTCCACTCATACCGGCTGCAATGCCGCCAGCGCGTTTTATTACATCACCGCTTACCTTTACAAGAATAGATTTACCGTTTATGAGAGTGCTTTCATTGATTTTGTTGTTTGAAACAATTCCAAGCACTTCTATATCAAATTTTTCTATTCTTCTGCCTGAAACAACTGTTTTGCCGAAGCCCTTCATGCCTGTGGTTACTTCCTTTAAAGGCATGAATTCAACTTCAGCGGCTAAAAGCGGTATAGCACTCCAAACCAGGAATGCTATAAATAGTGCTCTGATAAGCTTGTAAGCTGTTTTATCTCTTAGTAACGAGAATCCCATTTGAAATTCTACGCTCCGATCCGTCAGATGGTCTGTTTACTATTTTACCATTTAGATACATCGCTGTCGAACCCCCGCCATCTAAATTTATTGCAGAAATACAACCAAGTCTTCTAAGGTATTCAGCAAGCTCGTCAAGCTTCATACCAGGACTGTCTTTCTTTCTGCCATCGACAACGATTAATAGTAAATCGCCATCAAATGTCATGGCTACTGCAGTTCTAGGATGTCTCCCATTGATGATGGAATTATCAAATTTTTCTTCAACGCCGTTGATGCTTACCTTGCCATTTGCCAATAGTCTAGGACCACCACAAAGTGCATGCTTTATAGTGTTCCATGGCTTATCGATAGAATAGTCTAATTCTATACTTGAGCCAAGGGTAAGCTTGCTCAGCATTGAAGCTTTTATGCCGCCTGCAGAAACGACAACGCCGTCTGGTGGAATGAGAGCATCCTTAGCATGTATGCCAACGATTTTCCCTTTCACAAGAACAAATTCCTTGCCGTTTTCCATTGTCATGGTGCTTCTTGCGTATTCTGGTGTGAATACTACAAGTGAACTGCCACGACGCGGCTGATTGACTGCGTCAATTTTTACTGAGATATTACCAGACCTTAGCGTTCCTGAAAAGTCCGGATTACCAAAAATTAATGAGTCATCTTCTGTTATACCAAAAACTGACCTTTTGTACAAAGGGGAACTTATTAATTTTCTATTAATTATTAAGGTCCCGATTGGGTCGCCTCTCCAGGTGAAATAACTGCCGTTTATGCCTGCAACCGCATTATAGCGCTTGCACATGGATGACAGATTTTCTCTCTGGGCTATACCTTCGTTGGCCAGAGTCGGTAATACTTGTATTTTATCAGAAAGTGGTTCAATTCGCAAAATATGAACATCAGAAAATCCTGCTTTACCAGATTTGGCTCTATCCTTGTAATAAGTGAGACCTTCAGCAATTTCCTGGCCTTTTCTCAAAGTAAAACGACTCTTTTTGCTCTGGTATGGAACGCAAAGCTTATAAATATCAGAAGTATCTGAAGCTGTATATGGGTTACCGATTCTGCCTTTTGCACTGAAAAGAAGTTCGGTGTAATGTTCTGTTTCGTAAATGGCAGCCTTTTCAAATCTGTCATTAAGCTCCTGCAGAACCTTCTTTTTATTGTCTACAACAATCGGTGTAGCTGTTCTTATCTTCAAAAGATTGCCACCCTGATTCTTGCGCATAATCTTAACTGGCTTGGAAAGAGTGAATTCAGCTATGTCGTAGGTTGCTTCCCTGCGAATATTTACATTAGTAATATGGATATCGCTTTGGGTCTTAGGTGCAGTTTTCTTCTGTGCGGCTTCTTCGGCAACTTTTTCCTTTGGGGCTGCTTCTTCAACTTTTTGGTTGTTTTTGAGGCAGTAGGATTTTGCTTCACTAGCACTATTGTCGTCCTCGCAGTTTTCGGGAACGGGCATCTGGTCTTCTGTTAAAAAATCCAGGCTGGTTTCGTCTTCCTTGTCTGAAGATTTCATGTCAAAGAAGATTTCTTCCTCCTGTTTATAATCAGGAAGATTGTTCATGGTTGTGGTATCGGTTTGCATGTATGCACCGATCAAGAAAAGCTGTACTACCACAAGCAGGACTATTAAACTTTTTGCAATACTCTTTATTATTTTGTTTGCCTCGATTTTTTTGACTCTTTTGACAATTTATCGGCATTTAAAATTTTTTTCGAAGTGGCTGCCTTTTTAAGTTCTTTTTTTCCAAAACCTATGCTAAGATTCTACAAAATCAACTGAAGGGGAAAATATATGTCCGGGGCTGAAGCAAAAAAGCCGTTCGATATCTGGGAAAAATTAGAAGGCTTTATTAAGAATCGTGAATCAACCATATTGTTGCTGATTGTCCTTCTGGCTTTGATTTATATACCCTTTAAAGTTCTCGGTTATGGCTGGGCTCCTTCAGATGATGCTTTGCGTCACGTTGCTTTTTCTACTATTGATGCTAAGTGGTCAGACATTGTTGTTATTGATGAAAAATTTGTTGCCGATCATAACCCAGGCTGGCATGCCATATTAAAATTTTTATATAAGCATTGTGGATTTGACAAGACAGACCTCCTGTTCGTTTCTGTTGGAGGTCTTTTCTGTTTACTGAACCTGTGCGGTATTATAGCTTCACCATCCCCAATATGCTGGTGTCTTGCCTTGCTTATTTTTGCAAATGTTGAAACTAACCTGGATGGCAGAATGCTGCTGGGAAGACCATATTTGTTTTCCTGTGCCGCAGTTTTGCTTATTTTGCATATTTGGAATGCTGCTTCTGAAAATGATAAAAATGCATGGTTCAGAAAAGGCTGGATAAAATATTTGTTAACCGTTGTTATTTTGACTTTGTGTGTCTGGATACACGGTAGCTGGTATCTTTTCTTACTGATACCTGTTTCTTTCCTGTTAAGCGGCAAGGCAAAGGAAGCTATGCTGCAGACTGGCTTGATTATTTTTTCCACAATAATTGGTGCTGCTATTTCCGGGGATTTTTTTGAGTTTTTGTATTTCCATTTTGTAGCAACCTTCAAGATTTTTAGTGAACCGACCTACAACTGGTTGCTGGTTCAGGAATTTACCAGTGGTAAGCAAACCATATACAGCGCTGTTTTTATGGCTTTGATTATTATTATTTGTAATCTCAAAGGCAGATTGAAATTTAAAGCTTTAGCAGAAGACCCGGTTTTTATTCTTGTTCTATTAAGCTGGCTTTGCGGTATCGCCGTATGGCGTTTCTGGCTGGATTATGGCAGAATGGCTCTTCTGCTTTGGGCAGCATGCAGAATCGGGGACTTAATAAAAGCCTCTGCATCTTTAAAACAGCCAAGAGTAAGATATTCCCTGGCTATTTTTGTCGTTGTGGCTATGGTTTTGACATTTACTAATGATGGTTATGGCAGATTCACAAAATCAACAAGAGCGCAGGCTATAGATTTCTTCAGCGAAGATGTTCAGGGTGAACTGAAGGGTTGGGAACCGCAACCCGGTGGAATCGTATATAGCGACAACATGGTTGTATTTTACAAGCATTTTTATGAATATCCGACCGCTCCATGGAAATATATTCTTGGCTTCGAATCTGCAATAATGCTTCCGGAAGACCGTCAGACCCTTAGAAATATTGGCTATAACGACGGTAGCTTTCCAGATGACTATATGCCGTGGGTAAAGAAAATGACAGATAAGGACAGGTTCATTCTCACATCTGTTCCTGGAAATTTCCCGCAGCTGGAATGGAAAAAGGGGAATAAGTATTTCTGGATAGGGCGTTTAAAGACAGCATCCGGCTCTGTTGAAATTAGCAAACCTTAATAAAATATTAACAATGAGAATGGTTGAAAAGGTTGCTAAAAACTGCAATGATTGCTATTATTAACTAATAGTGTACGGAATATTATTACTTTGGTTTACACATGCAGGAGCACTGTTATGATAAAACTTAATAAAAGAAAACGTGGTTTAGCGCTGTTCTTTACTATTTGTACAATCGGGCTTGTATGCCTTATTGTTTTTGGTATGATGCATTTCATGCGTGGTGAAGTTCACCTGTCTGAAAACTACGTTGATGCTACTGTAGCCTTGCTCCTGGCTGAATCTGGCGTTGAAGAAAGTATTTTCACCATTAAAAGCCAGATGAGTGAAAAGGATAATGCCATCTATAAGATGATTACAACCCAGGACTCCGGCACTGTTGAAATAGACCTTACCAGACTGGCAAAGGGCGAAGGCAAGGTTCCGGCTATCATGGAAGGCGGCGACATAAAAGCTAACGTTGAATGGCAGGTTGATAACAAATCATCTGTCACTCCTGGTGGCACATCTATTCCAAAGGATTTACTCAGAGAAGGAACTTTGACTATTAATTCAATGGGTGTTTTCAATAATTCAAGAAAACAGGTTGAAGTAAAAAAGAAAATCAAGGCAGTTCTTCTTAAGGGTGGTATCAACAGCAATTCAATAGGTATGATTGCTCCTGGTCACAGCTTCTATATTAATGAAGCTACTGATGACTCATTCAAGATTGATACCTTCGATTTCTGGGATCCATGGGAATTCATCATCAAAGGCGGTAAAACCTTTATGAAGGACGGCGTTGCTGTTGACCTTCCAAAATGGCTCATGCTTTCTGATATGAAGAAGGAACTGGAACATCCATGGCTTGATATGGGCATGGGCTGGACAGGCTGGACAGGTGGCGCTAACCTTACCGAAACAGAAATTGAATACGCTAATGACCCTGTAACCCGTGAATATTATAAATGGCAGGGCGTTTTGAGCTATCCATGGTGGGAAAAGTGCAGTGATGAGCTTTATCACTCTAACACCAAAAAGGTTAATGAATACACTGAAAAGCAGACTCAGACCTATCCTGCAGAGGTTTATAAAAAGATTGCAAACAGAGTTATCGACCCGGAAGAAAACCCGACAATGGGCAAGTATTTTCAGGATGTAACCTATGTTGAAGCCTTTGAACGCAATCAGGTAACCTATAATAAGGTTCTGCCACTCAATGGCTGGGGCGACTGGAGAAATGTTGCCAATAAATACAACAAATGGTTTGGCAATCCGAACAAAGCCCATGATACAAGCCATGCTGTTGAAATCAATGGGGTTACCTATGTTAAGGGTGACGTATATCTTGAAGGTTGGGTAAAAGGTCAGGGCCTGCTGGTTGTTGAAGGCAACGTTTACATCGGCGGCGACGTTCTTACCCTCGATGACGACAAAGGCATGCAGTCTTGCCTTGGTATCATTGCTCTTCGTGATGAAAACGATACTTCTGACGATGAACCAAGAACTGGTAAGGTTATTTATGAACCTCACCACGATAGTGACTGGTCACGCTTCGGTCTGACAACTCCGTTCAGAAACCTCAGCCCGCGCATTGAAGCTAGTATTCATGCCCAGGGTGGTATGGAGCTGAAGACAGATTCTTCAATGAAGAAGCTCTGTAACATGGATATCGTTGGTAACCTTTCTGTAGACAAATTCGACAGACGCAAGATGCCTAATGACGTAAGAATAACCTATTACGACTGGCAGAGCGTTCTTGAAAAGTCTGACTACGACTATACCGTTGATAAGAAGGTTGATTATACCAACGTATATGACCTGGCAGTACAAAAAGAAATCATCAGCTGGCGCGAAGTTCCAGCAACACTTTGAGGCATAAAATGACTACTCCCTTAGAATCAGCAAAGAGAGCTTTAAATTACGAAATAGAAGCTCTTCAGGAAGCAACTAAAAATCTCGATGACAACTTTACAAAGGCTGTCGAATTGATTTTAAAGGGACCTGGCCGCCTCATAGTATGCGGAATGGGTAAATCAGGTTTAATCGGTGGTAAGATTGCTGCTACAATGGCCAGCACCGGAACCCCGTCATTCTTCCTGCATCCGGCAGAAGCTCTCCATGGTGATTTAGGCATGGTAACCGAGGATGATGTTGTGCTTCTTCTTTCTAATTCTGGTGAAACAGAAGAAATTATACGCATTGTTCCTTTCCTTAGAAGAATAGGCGCAAAAATAATTGCTATGGTTGGTAATGTTGAATCTTCTTTGGCAAAGAATGCTGATATTGTCTTGAACTCATATGTAGCAAGGGAAGCCTGCCCGTTGAATCTTGCTCCAACCAGCTCTACAACAGTAAGTCTTGCCCTGGGCGACGCCTTAGCCTGTGCCTTGATTGAAGCCAGAGGCTTTAAGGAAAAAGACTTTGCAAGATTCCATCCATCAGGAAGCCTTGGCAGAAGATTTATTTCTGTTAAGGATTTGATGCACTCCGACGATTCAATACCAATGGTAGGCCCGGATGTAATTCTTCGTGAAGCAGTCGTAAAGATGTCTCACGGCGGATTTGGCGCATTAGTGATTGTTGATGAAAACAAGAAGCTTTTAGGTGTGTTCTGCGATGGCGATTTGCGCCGCTACTTCGAACGAAAGAACGACCTTGATGTTGCTATCAGTGAAGTTATGACTGCTAATCCAAAGAGAACATATCCTGAAAGGCTTGCGATGGAAGCTCTCAAAACCATGGAAGACAAGGCTATTACATCTCTTCCTGTAGTGGATTCAGAAACTCATGTAGTTGGTTTCCTGCATCTCCACGATATACTTAAAGCCCGTCTGGTTTAAAACACTGTTCATAAGAAAGCCTGATACCTGCATAAGATGTCAGGCTTTTTTTATTGCTCTTTAATTATGCTGAAATAAAGTTGGGGTTGATATTTTAAGTAAAGATAGCTATAATCACAACTCATCAATTACTATAAAAAATGGAGATTGCTATCAATGGGTATATATGAAGAACTTCAGGCTAGAGGCTTAATTGCTCAGGTTACTGACGAAGAACAGGTAAGGACACTGGTTAACTCTGGTAAAGCTAAGTTCTATATTGGCTTTGACTGCACAGCAGACAGTCTTACTGCTGGTCATTTCATGGCTTTGACTCTCATGAAGAGACTTCAGATGGCTGGTAATACACCAGTTGCACTTATTGGTGGCGGCACCACAATGATTGGTGACCCTTCAGGCCGCACAGACATGCGCAAAATGCTTACCCGCGAAGATATTAACCACAATGCCGAATGCTTCAAGCGCCAGATGGAAAGATTCATCGAATTTGGCGAAGGCAAGGCTACTATGGTTAATAATGCCGATTGGTTGCTCAATCTTAATTATATTGACCTTCTCCGTGAAGTTGGCGCATGCTTCTCTGTAAACAACATGCTAAGAGCAGAATGCTATAAGCAGAGAATGGCTCAGGGCTTGAGCTTCCTCGAATTCAACTATATGATTATGCAGAGCTATGACTTCTATTATCTGTATCAGAATATGGGCTGCAATCTTGAATTCGGCGGCGATGACCAGTGGAGCAATATGCTCGGCGGCACTGAACTGATTAGAAGAAAGCTTGGCAAAGACGCTCATGCCATGACTATTACTCTTCTTACTGACTCTCAAGGCAAGAAGATGGGCAAGACTGCCGGTAACGCTGTATGGCTTGATCCTAAGAAGACCTCTCCATACGATTTCTATCAGTATTGGCGCAATGTTGATGACGCTGACGTAATGAAATGTATCCGCATGCTCACCTTCCTTCCAATCGAACAGATAGAAGAAATGGAACACTGGGATGGCAGCAGAATCAATGAAAAGAAGAAGATTCTTGCTCACGAACTTACTGAACTTGTTCATGGCAAGGAAGAAGCCGACAAGGCTGCTGAAGCTGCTGTTGCACTCTTCGCTGGTGGCGGTGATGACGCTAATATGCCAACAACTACCGTTGCAGCAGAAGAATTGACTGACGGTTCTATCGGTATTCTCGATGCATTGGTAAAAACAGGTATTGCTAAGAGCAAGGGCGATGCAAGAATCCTTGTAAAACAGGGTGGTATCACCGTTGATGGCAACAAGGTTGAAGGACAGGACTTCAAGATTACTGAAGAAATGCTTAAAGCCGGCACTAAGATTAAAAAGGGTAAAAAGATTTTCCACAAAATAGTGCTTAAATAATCTAATTCATATTAATTAGGGTGAAAAACTGACTAAAACTATTTATAATGGTTTAGTCAGTTTTTTTTACAAGGCTTTTCACGATTGGATTCATATATGAGCATGGGCAGAAGAATATTGATTTTTGCATTGATAGGCTTGATTTCTATATGGTTTGGCTTTTTTGCTTTTGCCAATGAAGAAATCAGCAGCTATTACATGGTTCTCATATATTATTTCCTGACATTCGAAGTAATTATATGGCTTGTATCAATTATTGACGCATATAGGGCAAATCGAAAGGCTGCTTCAGAGCCAGCATCCTTTTGGCAGGATGTAAAAGGCTTTGCTGTAAATCATTGGCCGGCTTTTATTATTTCTGTGGCCCTTATGTTTGTGGGCTTCCAGGTTTTTAAGCCTGATTTCAGGATTCTTTCTGATGAAGCTGTTATTCTTTCTGATACCAAGACGCTGGCTGAATCAAAGGTTGCTGTATTGCCTTTATCATCTGTTTACAAGAACGATGGTAACCAGATTGTGTTTTTCAATATGATAGACAAGCGCCCGTTGCTGTTCCAGTATCTCGTAAGCTGGCTTCATATAATTACTGGTTATAACCCGGATAACATTTTTATGGCCAACTTTGTTTTTGGTGTTATGAGCCTGTTCCTGTTTTATTACCTGATACAGTTGAAATTTGGTAAGAAATGGGGAATATGCGGCTTAATCCTTTTGGGAGTGTATCCGCTTTTCATGTTATATTCTGCTTGCGCAGGCTTTGAACTCTTTAATCTGCTATGCTCCCTGATTATGTTTTTGTGCCTTTATAAGTTTATTAATAATCCTACTGCCGCTTTGGCAGAGGTTTTGATTTTGGGAATCCCTTTAATTGGTCAGAGCCGCTATGAGTCAATAATGGCCATATTGGTTGTGGTTCCAGTTATTTTAGGATTATTGCCTAGACTTGAATATGGCAAGCTATCATATAAGATGTGGCTTTTCCCGATACTCTGCATTCCTGTCCCATGGCTTAGAATAATCAGCGATACCGCTGTCTGGTGGGAAAACAAGAACCCCGCAGATGTGTTTGGGCTTCGTTTTGTATATGCTAATTTTAAAAACGCTTTGGAATACTTTTTTACAGAAAAAACAGAGTATTGCATAATATCTGCTGTAAGCTTTATTGCTGTTCTTGGATTGATAATCCTTCTTTTCAGCTTATTTAAAAAGCAGGCCTCTAAGAATTCCAGAATATTCTGGGCTGGTGCTTTTGTGTTCTATGGTATGCATGCTTTGGTAAGATTTATGTATGTGCTGGTTGATTTCAGGCATGCAACAGCAAACAGACTGGCATTGGTATTTTTGCCTGTTGTGGCATTTCTTGCAATATATGCGTTCATAAAGATAAATGAAAAATTGCAGAAACCCTATCTGCCAGTAGCTTGTATTATCCTGGTAGCTATTTTGCCTTTTATTTACTGGTCAGACATTTCTAAGAAGCAACTGGGCTATAATCAGTTGTCTAGCTATTCTGAATACAAGATTTCAAGAGATGCTCTCAATGAACATTATCCGAATAAAAGAGAATACTGCCTTATGAGCAATCAGCCTTTCATATATTCTCCATTGGGCTACAGCGCTATAGAAGATTATATTTTTGTCCGCTGCCGTGAAGCTATAGATAAATGCATTGAAAGTGGTTATTTTAAATATTTCCTGGCTATTCAGATTTATACGCTTGGTAAACCCAATTATGAAATTCCAGAAGGCTTGGAAGCTAAGCAGGAACTAGAAATGCCATTAGATAGCGAGTCAAAGCTGGTTATTTCTAGATGTGTTCCGAAGGATTAACGCCTTTGGCATAGCTTGTTGAATGGGCATTTATTGCATTGCTCAGTCGCTTTGGGGTTCCAGTTGTGTTCTTTGCGTATGGCTTCTACAACCTTGGCAGCTTCTTCCTCAAAGCCTTCCAGATTTGGCTCTATTTCTCTGAGGTCCAAGCCTTTCGGGTTAAGATAGGCAATGTAAGAACTGGGGAAGTTCAGACAGCCTGTTTCACCTAAAATACCGCGACTGCTTGCTATCCTATAAAGAGCAAGCTGACGCTTGTAGCCTTCGTGGGCTGCTTCCGAATATTCTCTTGTTTTGAAATCTATGATTCTGACACTGCCGCCTTCATCCCTGTCTACACGGTCGGCAAAGCCTCTGATGAAGAATGGTTTTGTTGATTTGCTGCTGTCGAACTTGACGTTGACTTCAGCTTCAAACATCCAGGGGTGTTGCCTGCTTAAATCTGATTCAACGTATCTGTTCAGCAGAAGCATGGTCTTGGCTTTCAATTCTTCAGAAGTCAGCTTTTCTTCGCTTTCATCCTCTATGCTTTTTGAGGTTGCATAGCATGGAATAAGCTTATCAAGAAGCTGTTCTGCCAAGTCTATGGCTTCTTTGGAAAAAACTATTCTGTGTCCTTCATTTTCGTGGAAAAGTCTTATTGTTTCGTGGGCGAGCTTACCGACCAGAGTGGGGAAGCGTTCCATTCTTTCTTCAAAGGAGCCTACGTGAATACTGGCAAAGTAGTATTTGCGAGGACATTCCTTAAACAGGGCCAGTTCCTGCAGCGAGAATATGTCTTTGTCGTTGTCCGGTATTGTTGAAACAGCATTGCCACGAGCTTCCAGAAAACTACCAATGGCTTTTATACCGTTTTCAAGCATATCTAAGTCCGGTTTAATTACAAGCTGTTCTGCAACCTTTGCTGGCTCAGTTTTACCTGCTTCAAGCCATTTATTTAACAGATCAGGCCATTCATTTATGCTCATAACCTTGCCAATAGCCGGATTAGCTTCAATTATCTGCTTAACATGGCATATAGGTTCTGTAATCGGTTTTTCAATATCTTCCGGAGGAATACTGCGTTTAAGCTCTCCTGTGATGACCAGAAGGTCTTCTGCGCGAGTAAATGCAACATAAAGCTTCCTGAATTCTTCAGCCTCTGATTCGTTCTTTTCTCTTTCTTTATAAGCGCCATAGGCAGGAGAAGCTAATTTGGTGCTATTTTCATTTACAATCAGACCGAATTGTTCATCAAAAACAATCTTGTCTGAAGCTCTATTAACATGGCTTTTCAAGAAAGGAACAATGACCAGTGGGAATTCAAGACCCTTGGATTTGTGTATGGTCATGATTTTTACAGCATCACCGTCATCAAGGCCAAGACCTGCTTCGTCTTCGTCTATTTCTGCACTTCTTGTTCTTTCAACCTGCTTCAGAAAATCTCTAAGCGAAGTGAAAACCCCGTTCTGTTCAAAGTTCCTCACAATACCAATGAACTTGGCGATGTTATTGTTCATTCTTCTGCGCTTCAGTTCTGATTTTTGAGTGGCAGAGTATTCATAGAAGCCAGCCTGTTCAATAATTGTATGGCAAAGATTTACGAGACCTGGCTTGTTGGCACGTTCCTTCAAGCTGATATATAGCGTTCTGAAATTGCGTGCTTCTTCGGGCAAATCCTCTTCCTTCATTGCAAGTATTCTTGGAAGAAGATTAACGTTTTCATATTTCCCTTCAAGGGAAAGCTTGGTTAAATCTGAGTCATTAAGCCCATAGAGAGGTCCTGTTAGTATTTTTACTACAGAATAATCATCGTTTGGTTGAACAAGTATTTTTAAGAAAGCCAGTAGTTCAGCTATTTCGCTGCGTTCATACAGACCAAAGCCACCTGACATGACATATGGAATCTGAAGAGCAGATAAAGCGTCTTCAAAATCCGACGGCAGGTTCTTTACTGAGCTTAAAATAATAGCAATGTCACCATAACGTATAGGCCGCATTTCGCCGCCATTCTTGCGGTCTGGGATAGTCATTCCAGAGGCAACAGTATCATTTATGAATTGCGCAAGCTGCTGACTGATTATTGGCGATGGCATTTCGTCCGGGGTGAGAAGGCAGCTGATTGCTGGATAGCGTGGAGAATTGCCACGTCTTGCTTCCTGCTTAACAAACATTTTGCCTATGTCACCGCTTCTTTCTAGGAAGCTGTCTGCTAGATTGATTACTTCAGCGTAAGAACGGAAATTATCCTTCAGCATCAGGTCCTGATCAGAGGTAAAATTTCTGAAGGTATCTACGTTTGCACCCTGAAATCTGTAGATACTTTGCTTTTCATCACCAACAACACATACCTGGCTGTCACGGTCACGGCAGAATTCTTCAACTATTCCAAACTGGTTTGGGTTGTTATCCTGGAATTCATCAATCAGGAATACACGTCTTTCTGGCATTATGCCGTTTTCACGCATATCCTTCACGAGATTCTTGCTTCTGATGAGGATTTCGTCAAAATCTATAAGATTACGCTTTGTTATTTCTTCAATATAAACGTTGTAGAAAATGAAAAGCCATTCTAGTGTTTTGTATTCAAGCTCTGTTGCCTTGGGTTCACGTGTATCGAGTATTTGCTTTGCTTTTCGATAGAATTCGCCGGGGCCTAATAAATAACGCCTGATTTTGCTTAAAGCGTCTGGGAAATCCTTTATCAGCTTATCTGCTAATTCTGGGCCTAAGGCTCTTTCACCGTTGATTATTTTTTCTCCATACTGCTCTGCAAAGCGCTCTGCAAGGTCAAGAAGAAGAATTTCTCTTGTGTTGGCTTCTATTGTTGTGACTGAGCTGTCTATGCCTGCTCCGAATGGGTCCAGTTTCAAAAATTTATTCAAGAATGAATGGAAGGTTGAAACCTCCATGCTGCGCAATACAGACGAGGCGAGCTTTCGTTTTTCTGTAAGGCGTGTCTTCATTTCTGAAGCAGCCTTCTGTGTGTAGGTAATTGCAACAAGCTCTGTTGGCTTGATTCCCTGCTTTAAAAGGCCGTCTATTCTTCTTGTTAATACTTCGGTTTTACCAGAACCAGCACCAGCGGAAATTCTCAAACGACCACTAGCCGGAAAAAGAACCGCATCCTGCTGCTCTTTGGTTAAGCCTTCTATTAATGCTTTCATAGCATTAGACAGTTTACTCATTCCTGGCGGCCCCCTTTCCTGAATTTTCCTGGGCTGATTCAATTTCTATCTGGCAGAAGGTTGAATAGCTGCAGTCTTTATTTCGACAGGTTCTGGCGTCTTCATTCGGTGATGGGTTGCATTTAAAAGTTCTGTCTTCCTTTATTTGAGTAATCAACCCCTCAAGTCTCTGCTTAAAGGCCTCAATAGCTACTTGTGGAACAGTATGACCATATACAGGACCGCAACCATAGTTTATAGCGGCAGAGCGCAAGAAGCCTGCCTGCATGCCGGTTTTGGAATTCCCCTTGGCATATTGATCGCTCATTACATAAAGGAGCGCGGCAGAAACATTCTTGAAGCCCATATTCTGACAGGCTAACAGATAAATTGGCATCTGAAGCTCCAGCTGTTCTTCTAGTCTTCCTGATTCCGGGAAGGATTTGTTAAATATGGTTTCGCTGCTGGGAAGACCACTTTTGGCTGTTTTATAGTCAACAATCTGAACGCTTTCGTTGTCTAAAAACGCTATTCGGTCAAAACGACCGGTAATCCGGCTTCCGCCTATATTGAACGAGAACTTGTTTTCAACACCCTTTGTGTGGCGGCATGGAAGCTGTTCAAAATCATACATGGCATTTATATACCGCTTCAATGCTTCTTTGATTGCGCAGATTTTCTGGTATCTTTCAAAGAATGGGACTACCTCTAGCATTGGTAGAGCATGCTTTTCAAATAATTCCATTATTTCTTCTTCTGTTGGCTTTTTGCATTGTTCCCAGATTGAGCCTGGCCTGTGGAGTTCTTCAAGAACCTTATGATAGGCATTACCAACAACAAACTGGGTCTTGCTTTCTTCCAACGGGTCTGTAATTCCAAGAATGCTTTCGAAATAGAATTTACGAGGGCAGTCCAGATAAGTCTTTAAGGAACTTGCAGAGAAGGTAAAGTCTTCTGGAAGCTCAATGGTGTCCTGCTGGGCTTTATGGAATATTCGAGGTCTGATACCATGAATTGCATATTCCCTCGGTATCTGTTTTTCAACTTCAATCAAGGTTGGTTCCAGCTTTAAAAGGTCTTCCTGTTCCAGGCCTGTAATGGCTGTTCTGAATTCGCCAACAGTTAAAATGCGATTGTCCTGTTCGACAGCTTCAGCCTTCAGGCCCATTTCCCTAAAGAAAGGCGCAGGAGTAGCCGGATCTGTTCCAATTCGCATAGGTGTAGTAAGAATCAGCCCTTCCTTTGCCCTTGTGATTGCAACAAAAAACAATCTTCTTTCTTCTTCCAGATGTTCTTCTTCAGAGGAAGGGTAGGGGTTGAAGAAGCTTACCTGACGGTTTTTGCTGTTAAAATAGCCTTTAAGCTTTTCTACGACAGATGTTGATATAAGCAGGGGTTCTCGGATATTTACCGGGAATTGGCCCTCGCAGACTCCACTTATTACAGTTATTGGAAATTCCAGTCCCTTAGATTGATGAACGGTCATTATTTTTACTGCATCATCTTCTGAATCCTTGGATTCTTCGATTGTGGAAGCGTAATAGCTTAACCATTCATCAAATTCAGCTGCGATGTCTGGCAATTTGGCTTCTCGGCCGTTCTGTCTGGAAAATACTTCACAATAATCTGTAAGCATATTTCTGAATAGAAGTATGTTTCTTGAAGTGCTGTCTGATGGATTTTGTAATAAGTCTGAAACAGAATCAATGACTATCTGCGATATCTGTGACAGATTTGCATCAGCAGATGCTTTAAGCTTGTTTATAATCTGGGCAAAGCTTGTGGCTTTGGCTTTGGTTGCATCATCTGAATGCGGCAGCCTGTCGAAATTTTGGGCTAATATAAGCTCAATTGCTGCAGACATAGTGTATTTCATTGCTTCCACATCTGACAGCACAGCCTGAGTCCAGAGTGGATTTATGCCAAAAACAGGAGAACTGAAGGCTCTTTGCAGGGCTTCATCATTTCCTTCCGCTATTGATACGATTTTGAACAAGGAAGCCATTGCCAGAACTTCTTCGGCTCTGAAAAACTTCATGTCACCGGCAATCTGATATGGAATGTGAAGTGTCTGTAGATTTTCAGAAATTAAATCAATCTGATAGTTGTTTCTAACCAATATTGCAACATCAGAGGCTTTATATTTTTTACCGTTTTCGCCGTATATCAGAAGACTAGCTATTTTTCTGCCTAATACACGTGCTTCTTCCTGCTCGTCTTTTACCCTATAGAATTTTACAAAACCTTCATCATGGCTTTGGGCTTCAAGCACATCGCCAGTTTTTGATTTCGTCTGCCATTTAAGGCTTTTTGCGGCAGCTATTATGCTTTTTGCTGAACGGTAGTTCTTTCCCAATGGGAAAACTTTAGCCTTGTATTTCTTGTAGAAGGCTCCGTCTGAGGTCATCATTGACGGGTCAGCGCCGCGGAATCTGTAAATACTTTGGCGCGGATCACCTATTACAGCTGTTTTTATATCTGTGCCTTCACCTTTAAGTAGTGATAATAACAGAAACTGAGCAGGGTCAGTATCCTGGAATTCATCTACAAGGATTACTTTGAATTTCTTTCTGTAGCTTTCAGCTATACGAGGGTTCTGCAAAGCTTTTATACTTAGCCTGATTAAATCTCTGAAATCAAGATAGCCTGTGTTTATGCGTTCTTTCTCGTATAATCTGAAAAGGTTTAATATTTCAGATAATCTGTTTCTGACTTTTGTAGACAAATCTGGACAGTTTTTTATTGCGTCCTCAAATTTGTCGGCTCCAATCAGGTTCGATTTCAAAAGGCTTATGAAGGTTAAAACCTCTTGCTGGAAGCCTCTTTTGTTGATTACCTTTCCGTATTCCTTGAAGGCTTCTGCTTGCTGGCGGCCACATATCGTTGCCATTAGCAGGGCTTCCTTAAAGCCTGTTAATAGTTTGAAATCCGGGATTATGCCGACTTCGTAATATTGTTCCCTCAATATTCTTGCACAAAATGAGTGAAATGTTGAAATCCAGCATTGGTCAAAGCTTTGTGGATAATATTCCAGGACTCTTTCGCGAAGCTCTGTGGCTGCTTTATCGGAGAAAGTCAGGGCAAGTATTTCCTTTAAACGTATGCCTTTTTCAAGCTGTTTGGCTATTAAAACAGAAATTGTGCGGGTTTTGCCTGTGCCTGGACCTGCTACAACCAGCGAATTTTTGGAAAATCTGGTAATGATTTCCCTCTGCTGCTCGTTGAGCCTGTTAAAGTCTATCTCTAATTGTTCTGAAGTGCCATAACTCATAATGTTATCCTGCTACTAATATACCACGAATTTAAAGAGTTGGCCGTGTTTTTATTAAATAATTGATACCCTTGACAGACTTTGATTAAATGAGTTTAATTGAGGTTAGCGAGATTGAGATAAGGAAGGAATCTGCTTAATATGGCATTTAATCTTATTGGTCGCAGTTTTATTACCCTTTTGGATTTTACCCCCGAAGAAATTCGTTATTTGCTTGATTTATCAAAGGAATTGAAGCGTTTGAAATATGCTGGCATCAAGCCACGCAACCTCGAAGGCAAGAATATCGCCTTGATTTTTGAAAAGGCTTCAACACGCACTCGTTGTGCATTTGTCGTTGCTGCTTCAGACGAAGGCGCTCATGCAGAATATTTGGGAAAAGACGACATCCAGCTAGGCAAAAAGGAAACTGTTGCTGATACTGCCAGAGTTTTAGGCAGAATGTTCGATGGCATCGAATTCAGAGGCTTTAAGCACGAAACCGTTGAACAACTGGCAAAATATGCTGGTGTTCCTGTTTGGAACGGTTTAACTGATAAATTCCATCCGACCCAGATTCTTGCTGACCTTCTTACTATCGAAGAACATTATGGCACTCTTAAGGGAATTTCATTCGCTTTCGTTGGTGACGGTCGTAACAATATGGCTAACTCACTGATGGTAGGCTGTGCAAAGATGGGTATGGATTGCCGCATTGTTGCTCCTAAGGGCCTGCATCCTGAAAAAGAACTTGTTGCCAAGGTTAAAGAAGTATGCAAAGAAACAGGCGGAAAGCTTACTATTACTGATGATGTAGCTAAGGGTGTTAAGGGTGCAGATGTTCTTTATACTGACGTTTGGGCAAGCATGGGTGAAGAAGCTCAGATGCAGGCTAGAATCAAGCTTTTAAGACCATACCAGGTCAATATGGAAATGGTTAAGAAAACCGGTAAGACTCCTATTTTCCTGCATTGCCTGCCAGCCTTCCACAATAATGACACTGTAATGTCAAAAGATACAGGCGCTATGGAAGTAACTGACGAAGTTTTCGAAAGCAAGATGTCAAAGGTATTTGACGAAGCTGAAAACCGCCTTCATACAATAAAGGCTGTTATGGTAGCAACATTGGGTGCAAAATAAAAGAAAGCCTTCGGCGTGAAAAACTGCCACTTCGTGGCAGTAGTGAAAAACAGGCGAAGCCTGTAGTGAAAACTCGCTAGTGCTCGCATGAAAACCTACTGCTTTGCAGTAGGTATGAAAACCGCTGACGCGGAGTTGATTGTTTGGGATTTCTTCTAAACTTTGCGAAGTATTTTCACATTGGCTATTGGCCGAGAAGATTGGTTGTTATAGGCAAAAATCCACGCGCCGAAAGGCGTGTTTCACGACTGCGTAGCAGTCTTTCACACCTGCGATAGCAGGTTTTCATTCTGGCCGAAGGCCAGTTTTCACTACTGTCGCAAAGCGACAGTTCTTCACGAGCCGTAGGCTCTTTCTTTATTCATTCGGCACTAAAGCTAATCTAAAGCCCAAGCTATTAAATTCCCTAATCGGTCTGCCGCTTCCACGGTAAGCCGATCTGCAGCTATTAGGGCTGTCTTCCCAGCTTCCGCCACGGCTAACACGAAGTGAACCTATCTGAGGACCAGTCGGGTCAACATTGTCGCTAACAGAATATTCAGTATACCAGTCTTTACACCATTCCCATACATTGCCGAGCATGTCATAAATACCCCAGTTATTGGGGTTTTTCATGCCAACTGAGTGTGATTTGGCGAAGGAATTCTTGTTATACCAGCCGACTTCATCAAGATTGAAGCAGTTGCCAGTAAAAGCAGTGAGATTCTTGCCGTTATTCAACGCAGTGTCTGTGCCTGCACGACAAGCATATTCCCACTGGGCTTCTGTTGGTAAATCAAATTTATAGCCGGCCGGTCTATTGGCTTGTGTAGCCAGATTAAGCTTTTCACAGAATTCAATGGCCTTACTCCAGATAACACATTCTACAGGGTTGGTATTGCCCTTGAACTGTGACGGATTGTCGTTCATGATCATTTTATAAAGAGCCTGAGTTACAGGATACTTGCCAATATAAAAATCTCTTGTAAGGGTTACTCTATGCTGGGTTTCGTTCTTGAAACGACCAAGTTCTGTCATCGGACTGCCCATATAGAAGGTGCCTGCAGGGCATTTAACCAGATCCAGAGCATATTTGCCCCTGACATATCTTTCAAAATCTTCAAGGCTTGCACTGGTTGCTTCCGTTGTAATCGACTTCTTTATTGCTGAAGCAGCGCCGAAAATAGAAGAACTGGAAGTTACTGTAGAAGCAACAGGTGATGGGCTAGTTATAACAGGAGTATGACGCAAAGCTGAAACCTTCAGCTCAAAACCGATCAATGCAGAGGTATACCAGTTTAAACCTTCGGTCAGACGTGTATCTGAACAGAAGTCCTTTACAAGGTCTTCTTTGATTTTCAGGCATAATCTTTCTTTATCGAATTCAGAAAAGCCTGCGCTACATTTCAATATTTCATCAACAGCACCTGCGTTTAAAAGAAATTCCATCATTGCAATTTCTTTTTTATCGCTGATAAATGTGCGGAACAGCGTATAACAGCGGGAGCGGTCCTTGAATATTTCTGTGCCGAAGCGGTCAGCAAATGATTTGATCATTTTTGCCGGGCCAGGAAGGATAGCAGAAATATCTTCCTCTGGGAGAATAGACCCACAATATGGGCAATATTTGAACTTTGTATTGGTTTCCCAGATTCCACCGCATTTACCGCATTTCATAGTTTTTGCTTTCCTTGTTAGATATAGAGAGTCATAGTAAATGTAATTTTTTTTTTATGGATGTCAACAAAAAAAGCCTTCGGCGTGAAAAACTGCCACTTTGTGGCAGTAGTGAAAAACAGGCGAAGCCTGTAGTGAAAACTCGCTAGTGCTCGCGTGAAAACCTACTGCTTTGCAGCAGGTATGAAAACCGCTGACGCGGAGTTGATTGTTTGGTGGGTATGCAAAACTCAGCAAAGCACAAACCTTCGATATCTCTTGGCTAAAATCCACGCGCCGAAAGGCGTGTTTCACTCCGGCCGCAGGCCGGTTTTCACTCCGGCCGCAGGCCGGTTTTCACGCCAGCCGCAGGCTGGTTTTCACGCCAGCCGCAGGCTGGCATTCATTATTATAGGCTCATCATTTGACTATTTTTTCTAAACGTGGTACAAACATAAAAACAAATTTACATTCTAAGGAAAAATAATATGCATAAGCTTTTGAACTTCATGCTTCTTGTTACTCTCATCGTAACATCCTGTTTCATAACAGGTTGTGGCGATACCGCTGACGACTGGAAAAATCCTGTTAGCAACGAACCTGTTCTTACCTTTACTTTGGGTATTAAAAATGAAACAGTGGCTAGCTCCAGAGCAGCAATATTAATGCCTGAAACCATTACCATCAGTGGTGTAACCTTTAAGAAATCTTCAGTTGCTAATTTTATTACTTATTATACTGGTAATTTGACTAAGTCCAACTTGGAAGGTATATATAGAATCGGCTATGCATTAATGAACTTCAATAATTCTGAACATACAATTGCAAGCAGCTTTTTCAGAGAAGCTTATCAGGGAGCTCAGCCAACAGCTTTATTGGTTCTTGCTACTGACTTTTCAACAGTTATAACTGCTCAGGCTAATGGTAACGACGTTGCTAAGCCAATAGTAAAGCCTTTTGATAATCCATCTGATGATACTAAGGTTAAAGTAGAACTTAGTTCAAATCAGGAAATTGTTACTGTAACGGTGCCTGCTTCTGTTGGAGTTGTCAGTGAATTTACAGCATGGACAATTGTTTTCTATGATAATACTGTCAGCAAAAACATAACCTTCACAAGAGGTGAATATGATAAGTATTATGACGAAGTTCCAGGCAATGGTAATATTTTGAGACTTATTATTACCTCAGCCGGTAAGGAACTTATGACAAAAGGTCATAAATATACTGGTGTATTAACTAATCTTAAGGTTAAGCTCACAGATGGAACCTACAAAGACTTGGACGTTTCACAGTGTGCAATTGATAACGTAATCTGGAATCAGTAATTAGAAATAAACTAGCACAAAAAAGCCTTCTCAATCGAGAAGGCTTTTTTGCTTTTAGCTGTGCCTGGAAAAGTCGAAACCCTGAAGCCTGAATCTAAAACCTAAAACCCAAGACCCAAGACCCAAGACCCAAGACCCAAGACCCAAGACCTAAGACCTAAGACCTAAGACCTAAGACCCAAGACCCAAGACCTAAGACCTAAGACCTAAGACCTAAGACCTAAGACCCAAGACCTAAGACCTAAGACCTAAGACCTAAGATCTAAGATCTACAAGCTAAAAGCCGAAAGAATCATGAAATGTATACTAATGACAGACACAGTTGTTTATCTGAGTACTGCCAGCTTCAAGGTCTTCTTGGTCTTCTTCCCTGTTTCCGGGTTAGTAGCTTCTAACTTAGCTATATAAGTGCCGTTGGCTACTCTCTTGCCCTTCGTGTTGGTAAGATCCCATCTGACTTCGTAATTGCCGTCACGCTTGTCTACAACATCACTTTCATCGAAATCAGCAACCTTATGACCGGCAACGTCGTAAATCTTAATTCTAATATTGCAATTTACGCCACTGCTATTAGTTCTGATTCTGATAGTCATGTGATTATTACGAGCCGGGTTCGGATACTGGATTATCTGCTTGAATTCAAACGGTAATTCCAGCGCGAATCTCATGCTGCCGCTTGTAGACTGATTACCAGTGCGGTCACGGGCGAGAATTTCCAGCTCGTGATTACCATTGGTGAGTTCTGTCAGCGGCTTGAACTTGAAGCTGCCATCGTCTCCAACACTGAGCATCTGAGTATTGTTGTCGATTTTTACTTCTACATTATTGGCGTCAATACCGGAACCAAAGTCTTTGATAGAACCAATGAACTCTGGTCTTGATGTTTCAAATTTCTTGTTGAGGTCCATTGAATCATCAAGACTAATTGTTGGAGCAACAGAGTCTCTCATGATTGCAAATACCTGAGTAGAAGTAATCTTAGCCTTGATTTCTTTTTCAGCAGAAATGTTCGATGAAATGAATTTCCATGAACCATTCTTCTGATAGAAGAGACCAATGCCGGCTGTTGAGCTGGCTGATTCTGGAACTCTCATTGCAGCTACAGCACCCTTGTTTACCTTCTTGGAATTCAAGGTTGCTTCGTAGGCATCAGTGAGTGGAGTTAATTCAGCATTGGAAGCTGCTTCATCTGTTGTTGTAACAGAAGCCCTGGCTCCTCTCATAGAGGCATATTCATTTTGCAGTGCAGTATTAATAGAGCCTGATGCTGTTTCATCCTTTTCGATGCTTCTCTGAAGAATTCTTACAGTAGCATCTGATTTGAGACTGTTTTCATCGAAGGTCAGACTGAACTGGTTATCAGCAGATGCAAGTCTAGTATTGCTCTTTGTGGCAACAGTAGCAATCGTGAAGACACCTTCGCCAACACCCTTGTTACCATTCAGGTCTTCACCGTTTACCAGTAACGAACCGACTTTTCCGTTGGAAGCCTTAAGTGAAGCGGCAGCCATAAATGCACAGCTATTGCTGCTGCTCTTCTGCATTGTCACTGATATTGGGCTGGCACTGCCATGCTTGATTGTAAGAGTTGGAACTCTTACCAATTCTTCGCTGGAAACAGCAACTACGATAATGTCGTTTTCATTACCAGCATTAGAGAATGCAGATACCTTGAAGGTTGGCGGTGTAATATCACGACCAATGAACTTGAAGCTGCCGTCAATGGATTTACCGCAACTGCTATTGCCAAGCTCGTCTGTTACGCCGTAAGCTCTGACATTGTATGTCGATTTTTCTTCAAAGGTTCCTGAAGCAACAATCAATACATTGGTTTTGTCGCCTATAAGCGTTACAGAAGATATTGGAATAGTGCTGCCTGTGCTGTCAGTTATAATATAACTGCCTGGCTTTTCTGCAGTTGCTTTATCCAATACCTGATCGAATACAAGAGTTATTTCACCCTGATTCTTTGATTGGTCAAAGTTATAGGTTATGAGCTCCGGTCCCTTAACATCAGCTGTAAATACGGCTGTTGTTGAAGAAGCAGAAATCGGTGAACCGTAGATATCCTTCAAGCTACTGCTTATGGTTAAGGTATAGGAGGCACCGTGAGTCATGCCTACAGCATTAAAGCTGATTGCTCTGTCGTTGTAAACCGCAGGATTGCTGATTGTCAGGGCAGGTGAGCTTGTGATGCTGCCAGAAGACAATGTGGTTCCGTCAATATCATGGTTGAACCATATCTGAATGGTATTAGAACCGACCTGAACCGCACCCATGTTCTGGAATGCAGCAGTGATAGCGCTTATTGAAGCGGAACCGCTTGCTGTATTACCACAAAGGTCAGAAGCTCTGAAGGTATATTTACCGTCTGCAACAGTTGCACCGGCGTCGTTAGTTCCATCCCATACCGCTTCAAGCTTAGAGCCGTTCTCAGTGAGATTCAATCTGTTGACTCTAACTTCACCGGAGTTGTAAACATCAAGGTAATAAGCTCCAGTGGCTGTCAGAGGTTCGTCTGTATCCATAGATATTGTCATTGGACGTTCTGGGCTTGGAGAGCAACTGTCAGTTACTGGTTGACCGCCAATTATGAAGCTATAGGTTCCTATTACAGGAGACTTGGTGTCTATAACCATGCTATAGAGCTCAACAGTTCCAGAGGAAGCTTCGTTACCAGCCTGGTCTACAAGACCAATGCTATAAATTCCGTCAGGCATCATACTACCGTCACGGCTGTATTTGCCACGGAAAGCAGTCTTCCAGTTAGTGGTGCTGTTGATTGCAGTAAGAGGATAGGTATCTGTTGAGATACCATTGCTTACGCGTAATTTTGGAGCATGGTCACTAAGGTTAATGAAGGTTATTTCAAAGTTAGTGTGTCTGTAAGGATTGAGGTAGATTGTTTCAGAGGCTGGGAAGTTTATACCATTGTTGAAGGATATAGAACTATATTCTGGTGCAACATTGTCTACTTCCCACTTGTAGCTATAGCCGGAAAGGTCACTGTTATCATCAGCAATTCTGATTATATAACTTGCTTCTGTTGCTACAAGAGGTTCTGTAGAAGCATCCCATGTGAAGGTAGCCATCAGGTTTACTACTTCAACTGCATGTGAAGCAACAAAGACTTCCTTGGTGGTGCCTGATACTGAAACATTCTTCAGGAAGGTTACATATATCTTTGAGGCATCTCCGTCAGGTTCTTCTGAGAGCTTGATTGTCATTGTGGCTGCATTGGGTTCAACCGCAAAGCTGAACATATCGTCATAATGATAATCATTGCCGCTGTCGAGGGTATCGCTGGCTGTAGTTGCCTGATAAGAGAAGGTCTTGATAGAGCTTACTATCGGGCCAGCAGACTTAACAAATACACTTCCTGTAGCTACATCTGTTTTATTCCCTGTCAAATCTGTACCGATTACGTGATACTGGTAGTCACCCTGAAGTATTGTGTTCGGAACAGCTACTGAGGTTTCAAATATAGCTGTGTCACTAGCGACTGTAGTTGTTTCCATCCTTACAAATCTACAAGGAATCTTGTAGCTGGTTGTTGCTATTTCAAGATACTGGTATGCTGCTTCGAACATTGATTCATCGAACTGAATGCTGAAGGTTGCCATACCTGCTTCACCAGAACTAATGTAGGTATTGTCTGTCATTGTGGCAACTAATACTACCGGTCCGGTTTTATCTACAATAAGACTCTTATAATCTGAAGGTATATTTCCGGCATTGTCTGCGACCTGAAGTTTGTAGGTGCCTTCTGGCAGATTCTGACCGTATATATCACTGAAGTCACCTGTATAGCTATAGGTTAGGGCATTGGTCAGAGCCATGTCAAAGCTTCTGGTGGCTATTGTTTCGTATGGACTAGATGCAATGCCATATACAATGAGTCTTAGAGCATCGCTTGCTGTTAATTCTACATTGGTTGTAGCACTTCCGCAGAGATCAGGATTGTAATAATAGGTCAGAGGTGTTGAAGCACTAGACATGCCTGTTATTTCAAAGGAGCTTATATCTGGTGCAATACTGTCATAATTCAATACAAACAGTGTGTCAAGAGAAGTGCTTGCAGTCAGGCTAAGATTCTTCATAGCGTCTCTCAGCTTGATTGTAAAGGTTCCAACATAATTGCTTACATCTGTTGTTCCGAAGAATGCAGTATCTACTGTGATGCTGGTTGCGCCATCAGTAAGTGTATGGGTTGCAATCTGCTCACCAATGTTGTCGAATACGAGTAATTCGTGGTCAGTTGCATAAGGCCCCTTGTTGTAGAGTATAGTTATGGTTGCAACATTTGGTTCAGCATTCAGGCTAAAAGTTTTATTAGTAAGAGTTGCATTACTAATCTGAGTCTGCATACTTTCAAGTGTTGCGTAGAAATCAGGACTCTTGGAGATTACTTCTACTTCGCCATAGATAGCTGAAGCAACAAGGTTACCTGCCATGTCTCTGGCATCACTAACCATGATGCTTGAGGTTCCAACCGGATAGCTGATACTGTCAAAGACATCGTCAGTAATGTATCTGCAGGAGTATTCATCAACCCATTCCTTGAAGGTCAGGGTAGCTACTTCTGTAACGCCGAGAGTATCGGTAGCAATAACTACAGTAGGTCTGAAATTCTGATTCAAAACAGAATCAAAGGTTACCTTGAATGTTGCGACCTTACCAACAGTGAATATTGGGTTGTCTGTTTCATCAACGGCTGTTGCAATAAGAACCTGCGGCGGTATGCTGTCTATTCTTATTGTTACAGAGGCTGTCGGGCTTATATTTCCTGCAAGATCTGAAACAGTAAGAACTATGTCATTTCCATCCCAGCTTGGCTGAATCTTGTCATTGAGACTGATTGTATAGCTGCCGTTGTCAGGAGTAATAATATAAGTAGCTGTAGCTGTGCCAGAGGCAATTATCAGCTGAAGCTCTGCAGTTTCTGATGTAGTGACCGTGAAGGTTGCCGGAACAGAAGGACTGTAATATTTTACGCCGTCAGGTGCTATAGCACAGATGTTTCCGTCTTCGACAGCAACAGCGGTGATAGCCGGTGCTTCTGTGTCGATTTCAAAAGTCTGGTCTAAATAGCCTTCTTCTGGGAAATAGTTACCCAGTTTATCTTGCATGCGGAAGCTGTATTTGCCATCGGTTGTTGGCATTTCATCAGCATTCCAGATTGCAGTGCCAGTTTTGCCTGTTATTGCGAGGCTGAGAGAACCTATTTCATTGTCGCTGCTATCATATATTACAAGCTTGTGCGGGTCATATGTCGGAGTATTGACATAATCTACCTTAATGGTTACTGATGCTGCATCAGCACCGTATCCATCTTTGTATTTAGTCGGGTTGTAGCTTCTATTGACAACTACGTTATCATCCAAGTCAGGCATTAAAGCTGAAACAGTAAGAGATGAAACCCCAGGACCAGCCGGCCATATGATTGTAGTGCAGGTTGCCGGTGTGTTGGTCATTTCATGACCGGTCATATCCTTGGCACCTGTGATTACATACTTGTATTCACCTGCAGGTATCTGGGAATTGATTATTTCAGCATTTGTAAATGATGCCGTCATGCTGTCAGAGCCCCAGCCAACGAAGGTTGTAGCAATCTTCCTGCTGGCTGTTGCGATACTCAGGAATGGAGTCTTGGTGGTATCCATCAATTCGTTGAATACAACAGTGAAGGTAGCCATTCCAACATCACAGTTGGCTACTTCGTCTGTCGGCCCTGGATTTACGCTTACAACAGTAGGGGGAGTATTATCCGCTACAATAAATCTCTGGGTTAAGCCTGTGGCAAGATTACCAGCTTCGTCAGCAAAGGCTAACAGATATACATTTTCTTCCAATTCCTTGCCAAAGCTGCTTGTTAGGGTAAGACCTTCAAGATTTGAACCAACTGTCATTGTAGCAACAGGTGACATTGGCATGCTATAGGAGGCCAGTAGCATGTTAAGACCTGTATATGATTCCTTGAAAACAGCTCTAAGGTTCATATTGGTGTCTGCATTGGCCGGAGAATAGAAATACAGCGTAGAGGTGGCGCTGGCAACTTCTTCAATGGTTAAGGTTTTGATTACCGGGGCATTAGCGTAATAGTTCAATGTGCCAATGATATTGGTTTCATTTCCGGCACAGTCCTGAACCTTTACGTGAAGCTTGGTATTGTTGGTAGGAATAGAGGTGAAGTATTCAGCTTTCAGGGTTGCTGTTGCATTGATGCTGTCCTGAGAAACGGTTGAACTACCAATGAGCTCGCCTGAAATGTTATAGAAGTTAGCAGTATGTGGCAGGTTTTCTGTATTGCTGTCTGCATACTGATAAGTGATTTTTACATAATCTGGTGAAGCATCGAAATTAAACGGCTTGTCTTCGACAACAACGTTGTTATCAATGTTCTTTCTGATTGTGTAAATATGAAGTGATTCTTCTATTACTCTTGGAACTTCTGATTTTATTGAAACTGCAACTTCTGTGGCTTCAAGTGGATTGCTGGCCAGATCCATAGCTCCCGCTACGTTATAGTTCCAATTTCCGTTCGGAGTTGTTGCTGTAATCGCGGTGTTGTTCTTGAATACTGCGATTGTTCCTGAGGCTTCCCAACTATCAAATGAACAGTTGATCTTAGTTGAACCGGTTGCAATATTAAGCGTTGGAGTTACGTTAGTATCCATCTTTTCTGAGAACTCAACCTTGAATATTGGCTGGCTTACGTTAGTTAAGCCTACAAGAGTAGGAGTTACAGAAAGAACTGTTGGTATTACGTTATCAATGATAAACGGAGCTGAGGCTGTGCTGAAGCCTGATACTGTTGTTGTGCTGCGTTTGGTAACGTCATAAACATATGAAGCAACCATGACAGGTATTTCGTTGCTGAATACATCTTTCAGACCATATAAGCGCAGTTCTGCTTCAACACCGTCTACCTGCTTTGTAAAGCTTTCATCGGTTTTGAAGGTTGCTATGGTTCTTTCTACACCCTTTACTGTGCGGGTGCTCCAGCCTGTTAATGTAGCTGAGGCTATTCTTGTGTCTGTAGAAGTTTCGAAAATACCGGCTGATGGTGATGCTGTAGTAAGGAACGGGAGCTTCAAAACTCCTGCTTCACTCTTGCTGAGTTCGAAATCAAAGGTAAAGTTGTCTATGTCTTCCTTGGTTGGAGGCATATCGGAAACAGAACATGCAATGATTGTGGCTGTTGCTGTTGGTGGAGCCTTTATCAATTCTACAGTGCCAGGACTTGTCGGTTTGTATTTTGTATTGGCTTCATCCCATACATCTACAAAACAACCTTCATTGATTTGCAGACCCCATACCTGAGTATCATAGCTGTTGTAGAAATTAAGTATGTTATTCAAGTCATTGTCAGTAAGGTCAATGGTTACTGATGTGCTGGCATATTCAGGGTTATTTGCTTTTACTATAGGCTTACATTCAAGGACTATAGAAGTATCATTTTCCAGATTGAACAAGGATATATTGTTCAGATGCTTTGTAGAAGCTTTGCTGTCTGTTGGATCAGGCAAATCAAGAGCCGGGTCAGTTTCATTCTTCGTTCTGAATGGGTTAGAGAAAATCTTAGCTCTATCCTTGAAGCCAATGGTAAGTGTTCCAGAAGCAAGATTTATTACTGGCTTTGGACTATCTGACAATACATTCAGATGTGGAAGCGGATTTGAAACTCTGTCGTCTTCAATAACGAAAGGAGCATCAATAGTATATTGTTTCAATGCTTTATTGAAGACATTCTTAATCATTCTCTTGCCGGAATACTGGGCAAATTTCAGAAGCTTTTCCGGGTTATTGGTCAGGTTAGCGGCTATCCAGTCTCTACCACTGTCGCAAAGAGTTATTTTTAGAGTCTTGTTGTCAGGACTTCCTTCAGGCAACCAGACGAATTTGTCTTCAGCCTGGAATACATACCAGTCTGCGTAGCTTACGTCGTTGAAGCCTGATATACCACTAGGTCTGTCTACAAACAATACACCTTCAGAGGCTATGAAGCTTGTTGCTGTAGCCATTTCATGAGTGAACTGAATTGTAAATGTAATTGAAGCTGTCGGCCAGTTCCAGTCATGTTCCATCTTGAAAATAGCTATTTCTGGTTCTTCGCGCAAAGTATAGTCCGTGACTGTTATTGGAACAGTTGTCGGATTGAGCCAGTTGAAGGCCTTGTCTTTGACTGCGCCAGCTGAAGCTGTGTTTACAGCCTGCAGGTAGATAGGACTTTCAGCCCAGCTTACGTATATTGTCTGGGCAGCTCTTGTAAGAGTTACTGTTACTTCATCGCCATAGGTAACAGGAGCGTCAATTGTGGCGAGTTCCGGGTCCCCAAGAGAAATAGATTCTGTGAGGCCAGCGGTTGTGCTGCCCAGTATAGCCCAGTTTCCACCTTGGAAATCATGGATTTCTTCAGAGAACATTATCTTTAAATCTGTTCCGTCAAAGGCTGCCTGCGTAATTTCAGGGTATTTTGTATCTACTCTGATTGATGATGCAGTAGTTGCACAGCTATAACCTAATTCATCATAAATCGTAATGGTAATCGGAACAGGTGTTTCATACCAATCATTTGTCGGATATAGACTCAGATTGATACCAGGTGCAGCTGAATTTACAACGCTTCCTGTGATTGAAGCCAGTTTGTAATCTGCTGGTGCACCAGTGATATTTGATAAATCTATAATCGCACTTGAAGCTATTCTGCCATCAGATAGGGTTGCGCTGGCAACAAGATATTCAATGATTGTTCCAGAGCCTACATTTAATACCAAAGTACTGTCATAATTCGGTTCAATGGACAGACTGAAGGAACTTATTTCTGTTGCTGCATTAACTACATTAAAATCTGATAATGCGGCTGCAGGGGTTGCTATATTGTTGGCGGAGTCTATAGCTACGAAGCTATAGGCTATAGCACCTGTCAAAGTGCCCCAGTTTACGCTTGGATTTTCGTCAGATTTTGTTCCTGCTGCTTTAACTTCAAGACTTGTTTCGTAAAGATTCAATGATGAATTATAGGTTAATTCACGTGTAATTGATGCTGGAGTTGCCGGATCTATGCATATTTCTACTGATGCTGTAGCACCAATATTTTTTGTCATGCTTGCATAGAAGGTAATGGTATCGCCGATTCTGGCTATGTCTGTTACAAGGTCTGATGAAGGCTTTGGAAGACTAGCAGAACGTGCTGTTATTGTTGCTATACATTCTGATGTAACGAATTCTGGAACTACACAGTCAACCTTTTTGAATTCGTTGGATTCAAAAAGAATCAGGTTGTTGTTGGTGTCCTTCGCTGTTACAACAAATTTGTAATCGCTGAATTCTTCTGCTGCCAGATTGGTAACCATACCGAATGAATAGGTATAGTCACCGTTTGTGTCAGGACCGGTTACTGTTGCGGGTTCTGCTGCAGAACCACCTATTGCAGTTGCATCAAAGGTTACTGTATTGTCGCCTTCCTTTGATTTGATTGCAAAGGTTACTGAGGCTGTTTCCTGACTATTATCTGTATAGTTGATGATGTCGCTGCTATTACCGGTTGTTACCTGAAACTCAGATACAGTAGGAGGAACATTATCTACTGTTATTTCGCTTGTATAGCTTGTGATGTAGTTAAATGCCACGTCATAAACTATTACTGGGCAGGAAGCAGTAATATTATTTATTGTTCCAGTAGCAATCTTTACTGTCTTAGTGTAATTGCCTATACTCTTGTATTCCATCTTTTCCTGGCCAAGAGTAGAGTCAATACTGCTTAAATCAATATATGGGAATCCATAGATATCCGGATTTCCACTAGGTTCAACGCTGTCTACTGTTACGTCAAAGGTAACAGTATCGCCTATGAGCAATGTGCCTGCTCTGCTTGGAGTTACCTTTATGTTGGTGATTACCGGAGGTTCAAGGTCTATTCTTGAAACATTCTGTGTGTAAACAGGTCTTCTGTTACCAGAAACGTCTGTTAGAATCACTGCAAATGAAGCGTTTTGTGTTAATAAACCCAAACCAAAGGCTTCTGTAGCAACCAGTTCAACACTATATGAACCATTGCTCAGATTCATGTGGGCAAAATCAGAGGTTATACCTGCAGAATACAGATCATGATACAGATTGCTTTCATCCATGTATATTACATTGGCTGACCTGCTATCTGTTGTCGGTCTGTTCAGTTCTGACGGTAGACGGACTGCTGCTGTAGCATTATCGCCGTCTGTAGCGTCAAACTTCATATTTATATTTATTGTTTTCCAGGCGTTAATCAGATTCTTTTGGGTATCATCAGGATGAACTTTCAGAGCCCTGCTGGTTATTGTTAAAGTCGGAGTCTGGGGGTCTGGTGGATTCTGGTCAAACAACGGAATAGTGATGTTTGCAGTCATTCTTTCATCGCCAGAGCCTGTTGCTGAGCTTGGAATTATAGAGTTGCCAGCATTATCTGTAATAATAAATGGGAATGTTGCACCAAGATTAAGTGGACCAGTTCCTATTTCAAACTCTGTTGTATAAACTCCGCCACCAGAGGAGGTGAGTGAATACTGATTATAGGTTGTTTCACCGTTCATTGTTGACAAATCCAGTTTAACATCAGCAATATCGCTGTAATTTGTAAGTGTTAGATTAACCTTTATCTTGTCACCAATAATGTAATATGGTTCGTTGATGCCGACTCCTACGCGTTCGTAGCTGGAGGTGACATATCTCGGCGGGTTATTGTCAACGGTTAAGACAACATTCTTTGAATCGTAGTTGCCGTATTCGTCATAAGCTTTTCCAACAAATGTATAGTTGATGTTGTTTACTGTGCCTAAACCAACTATGTGGCTGTTCTGGTAGTTATCTCCGGAACCGGTAAGCATTAATTCACCACTGCCATCCAGAGTGCTTAGGTCGACTGAAGCAGAAAATGCCCCATCGGTTGTTGCTGTAAAAATAAGAGTATCGTAATACTTTACAATGCCACCGGAACCAGTTCCGCCCGTTACTGTAAAATCAACTAGAGCTGGTGGAACATTGTCTATGGTTATCGGGCCAGTGGTTTTTGTTAAGGTTTTGCCATTCTGGTTTTTAGCTGTAACTACAAATGTAACAGTCTGTCCCTGCATAGGTGTGTCGGTACTCTTTATAGTGTATGAGCCAGAATAAGTGGTTCCATTAGTTGTAGTCAGTATTAATGGGTCTGATACTCCGATAGAAGAGAGATTTACTGTTACCTCACTGCTTCCGCCTGCTGAACCATTGTTTATTTCAGTTGTAAATGTGATTACAGAGCTGATAGTTGCTACCGATGCCGATGTAAAGCCATTTTTGTCTGTTATGGTAACTGTAACGTCACCCTGCTCAAAACCGCCAAGGTCAAGAGTTTTACTCAAAACAGCCGTTGTGTTTGTATTGTCAGTAAATGGTGGTAAGGCTCTGCTGGTTATTGTAAATGTTATGTTGGAATATGTGCATCCTGGAGTGGTTGGCAATGCTGCTGTTGTATAAACGTATTCCGCTGTATCATTAAGGCTTGGATTACCTGTCGGGGTGGAAATTGACTTCGGTAGGCCGAGGGCTGTGTCTATAACATCAATACCAGAATAGATTGTAATAATATTGTTTTTAAAACTGCTTATTTTTATTGTGAATTTTATTGTATCACCAGGCAGAATTGGGTCTTTCCCTGAAGAATTCTCAATTGAAATGCTTTGAAAAGCTGAGTTGGATGTCAGGTTCAATACTATAGTCGGATTTTTGTCATAGGAGGTTTTCTGGTCAGCCTCGTCTATGAGCTCAATCCTTATTGTTTTATTACCGTTGGAAAGACCACTCGGCACTGTAAATTCATATGAATAGTTCTGTTTGTCAGAGCTTGTTGCCTGAACTGTGCTGAGATTAAATGCTGACAGGTCGAGGTTGACTGTCTTTGTATCGGCGTCTGTGGTTTTTAATGAAATTTTTACCTTGTCACCGGCCATGACTATGGTGTTGGCTTCAGGTGCTGCGTCGCCTCTTGTTACAGTTACAGATGGTGAACCATCCAATGAAGGGGCCGGATTTGGCGGAGTATTGTTGATTTTGAAGGTTATCCCTCTGCTATTATCTCCGTCAGCATTGCTTATATATACATTTGCAGAAACATTGCCATTTGTTGAACCTGTTTTTACAACAAACTGGCCGCTTGCACTATATGTATTGCCTATCAGCTTGTTACAATTCAGATTTAATGTTGAACCGCCTTCTGAAATGGAGGATATATCGTATACTATGGCATTTGGGGTTAAATCACTTTCAAATGTTACAGAAACAGAAACAGTATCACCCGCTCTTGCTGGTGCACCATTGCTGTAAGTTGGGTCATTGACGGTTATACTGCCAGGCGAACCTGCAAAGACAGTATGAACAACTGTAACTAAAAAAGTGAATATAAGAAGCCATAGCTTCGTCCTAAAGGCGGATTTAAACATCTTGTCTCCTCGATTGGAGCCGATTAGGAGAGAATCAGCAACAATCAAATCTCTTGATTTTTTGTAGTATACTTGCGAACATAATAAACTAACTTATAAAAAAGTACAAGAGTAAATATATGATTTTATAGCAGTGGATGTGGATGTGTGATTCTATGCGCTTTTGACTATTGGCTATTGGCCGAGAAAGAACAGCCGCTGACAGCCGCAGGCTAATTTATAGTCGCTGTAGCGACTTCCCAACCCTTAATCCCGCCAAAGTCAACAAAAACTTGTTTTTGTTGACTTTGGTACCGATTTTGCTAACTTAATTTATATGCTTCGTATTCGAATAAAAATTTGTTTGCTTTCTTTAGTTGCTGCACTTCTGCTTTGCTCCTGCCAGGCTGAAGCCTGTAGCTTGGCTCTGCACGACTGGCAGCTTAAGCTTTTTTTTAAGATACCTGTCAACGCTCCCTTAATCCCTATGGCTGAAGTGGGGGTTATTGAAGGTCATTTTAAGAAGTCAGTTACAGATGATATTATCTGGGTTATAAAGACCGGGGTCTTTACTCCCTTCTTAAAATCAATTGTTTCAAGCTTTGACGGCTGGACCTCAAGAGCTAACTGGCGCGTTGTTCCTGACAATAAATCTGTCATTAAGCTTGCTAAAGAGCTTTCAAGCGAAGAAAAGAGCCCTATAATCATTGGTTCAGACCAGAACTATCTGAAGATTGCCTTATTCTTTGATGCAAACTCGAAGAATAATTGCTGGCAGCTTGTTATTGCACAGGATAGCCGTATAAGATGCATCTACCGTGATGCCAAGGAACCCTGGGCTCAGGAATTCATTACCCAGAGCTGGGTCTCACTGATTTCCTATCAGCTTCCCTTGCCTGGTAACATAATCTCTCTATCTGCTTATCCTGTGAACGGTAACAGGTTATCAATCTATGAAGATCATCCGCTTGTAGAAACCCTTCTGAGTCAAAAAAGGCTTTTGCGCAGACCTGATTTGGTTATAGATCCTTATTCCTTTGATTTCCCGGATTTGCCAGAATGAAAAAGTGTTTAAAAATTTTTACAATTTTATCTTTGGTTCTTTTGACTGCGCCATTGTGTGCTCAAACCTTTGGCGAAGTTGATTTTGAACGCCTTTTAATGAATCATCCGATGATGAGGAATTACGACCCTAAAACAGGGCATTTCAATAATACTCCGCATGAACTGAAGGATGTTAAAGCTTTAAAGGCTGAAAATGCTTCACTGACTGCTGAAATCGAAAAAATGACTGAGAAAAAGTCAGAAAAATCCAAGAGCGTTCTTGATGAGGATATTGATGATGAAGAAGGCTTTTGGAATTCTGTTTCCAGCATTGATAAAAAACAGGCTGAACTTAAATACAAGCTTGAAAAGAATGAAGAATTGATACAGACTAATGGTGATCCAGGCTATGGTAAGCTGTTCCCCATCATTGATGATATGTGTAACGATATATTTATTCCTTTGTATGATAAGGATAAACTTGTTCTTAATAAGCTGCCACGCTATTATACGCCATATCCGGAATTTAATGGCAATGATATGCATAAATTCTGGTATAAAAAAGACCCGCGTATTCTGGAAGCATATCTGGAAAATGCTTCCATTATGGCTTTGATTTTTTCTAAATCTGATAAAGCTATTCTTTATCAGAAATCTGGAGCGACAAAATGAAAACTTATAGGTTGATTCTTTCATTATTCATCATGCTTGTATCAGCTCAATGCACCTGGGCAGTCAATGCCAGTGATGTGGCGTATATTGATTTGTCCATGGCTTTGTGCCTGCATCCAAAAATGTCTTTGTTTGACTTTAACAGAATCGGCTTCTATAGGGTTGAGTTTGGTTTGACTGAAGCTGAATTTCTTGATAAATGCGCTGAAATCAAAGCCTCTGCTCCAGACAGACAGAACGAGATTGTTGAGCTTGAAAGGCAAATAGACAAGCTTTATGAAGAACGTGGCACCTTCTCTGAATATTATGTGAATATGGATGAAGAAAAAGAAAAGCTTCTTATGGCTAAGACAGAAGAATCCTACGCCAAAGAAAAGGAGCTTCGCGATAAGATTCTTGAAATAAGACATCAGGATGAATGCTACGATTTAACTTCCCCAAAAGAAACCTTAGAAATTGCTGCACAGATAGAAAAGGAAATCTTTGATGCTATTAACGAAGTTGCTGCAGAAAAGAATTATTCTGTTGTGCTGAATGCAACAAATCCTTCTCCATACGTTTACAAGAAAAATTATATCGGTAGCGAAATATACGGTCAGGGCATTCCAGGAGTAAATTTCATGCTTTTCTATTCCTTCCTGGCCAAAAATAATCTTGATAGTCCATTAGATGAAACACCTCCATCCAGAGAAATAATCAACTGGCTGGAAGTAACGAGATACCCGGAAGCTATGAACCTGTTGCCAATGAAGCCTTATCCACTGGTATTGACTGGCGGCCATAGCATACTTTCCGAAGTTGTAAAAAAAATATATAATAAATATAATGTAGATTCTGCTGTGTATAATGTGGTTGATTCTGTTATAATGAAAATAGAACAATTACAGAATGGTGAACGACTCGAAAAGAAATTCCAGAAGTTCGACTTTTAAGCCCTAAGATTGTTGAGGAAACTATGCTTATAGATAAAAAACTAAATAAAAAAGCTTTTACTGTAGCAGAACTGATTGTTGCTACAGCAATATTTATGCTCTTTATTGGCGCTGTATTCTCACTTTATAGAATGGGCAGCAGAATGTATGTTTCCGGAAGCTGGAAATACATGCGTCAGAAGGAAGCCGAACGCTTTTTCATTATGATGAAGGAAAGGGTAGAACAGTCTTCTGATATTATTACCATCGATCCTACTATTGCAGGAAACCAGAATAATAATCAGGTAAAGACCCAGAACACAAAATTTGTCAGCTTAACTAACAATAAAAATATCTGTGTTACTCCTGGTAAAGACGGAACCAAGCAGTGGCTGGCTGAATTCGTTGTTGCAAAGCCTGATATGACCAAATTCCCTTCTAAGAAAAAAGGTGTTGTGCTCTACCATAGTATTCTTTTGAATCCAAATAAAGAGTCTGGTTTGTATGACCTTCAGATGCGTGTTGATAAATCTGCTGACGATCAGGTTTTCTTCAAGGTTGTTGGCAATGAATTTCCACCAGACTGGGGTAATTTGAAAATGGAAAATTTCAAGGCTGAACCGTCATTGTATGGCTTGGCTCCTGTTCCTCATACTTTTGAATTGCATGATGTAGCTTCAATAACAATAAACTGGTCTTTTGCAGCTTCCTCAACAGCTAATGTTGCTGGTGTTGAAAAATCACCGATTTTTGGTCTGAGCGTCATGATGCAAAATCCAAAGCATGATAAGACAATCCTCGAAATGGGTTGTAAGGCAAGAATCGACAATTCTGTTGAATATGTAGAAAGGCCGTCTATATGATAGCAACTAAGAGAATGAGAAATGGTTTTACATTAACGGAAATCATGTTGGCATGCGTTCTGATGGCTTTTGCTTTCCTGCCTATCATGGGGGTTATGAGCTCTTCCATTAAGGCAACAGAAAAGGATGAATCCACGCAGAAGGCAGTTGCTCTCTGTCAGGAAAAACTGAATATGTGTCTTCAGATGCCATTTGAAGATATGCCATTAGGTTCTCACGGTGGTGATTCTACAAAGACCTTGTCCAGCAAGAACACCACAAACCAGCTGACTTTGAGGCTAGGCCCTGAAACATTTGACGGCGTTGTTTTTAAATCAAAGCTTGAAGTAGCCAAGGAAAAAGTAACTTTTAGTGTTCCGACCTGCGATTTTGCTTTGAAGGGTGATGAAAAAAACAAGAATAATCCAAGCGCATGGGGCTGGACTTATCCAACCTATACATTTGATGACATGGTTAAAAGATATACTGTTACTGTTGTGTGGAGAGACAAGGGTGGTAAGGTTGATAAAAACTACACTCTTTCTTCTTTGAAAGCAGACATAAGGAAGAGATAACTATGAAAACAGCTTATAAAAACAAAAAAGGCAGTGTAATGGCTCTTTGTCTCGTTTTTGCAACAGTTCTTCTGGTTATGGGGCTTGCCTATGCAAAAATGACCTCTACCTCGAAGGTTCAGACTGTTCAGGTTGATGAACGCATAAAGCTTGAATACTTAGCCAACGGTATCACAGAAATTGCCTTACTTAAATTCCAGTTGTATCCTGCAGATTTTTATGCCTGCATGGATGCTGCCAAGTGCACAAAGCCTGATGATTCATTCCTTAAAAAGTTTACTATTAATGCAAGTGAATTTACTATCAAGGGCGATAAAAATTCAAAATCAAGCTTTAATGACAGCGGCTTGAATCTCCAGCTGGCTAGTATGACAATTCTCACCGACCAGAAGTGGCGCGATGAGGTTCTTTATATCGAGGCCATCGCTGCTTACGATGACATTTACAAAAGAGGTATTGATAAGACGGTTACCCGTATTGTTGAATTACAACGAAATAGTTTAAGACCTTAACTAAGTGTATGAAAAAGTTTTTACATCATGTAAAAACTTTTTTACGTTTTAGCTGGCGTTAAGCTATTTAATGGCTATTGTTGATTAGGTACAATACTTGCATATAATAATTAGAATTAAAATATTTACTAGGGAGTAGTTTTATGAAAAAGTTTAATTGTTTGGGCTTTGTGGGTTTAATGGCCCTTTCGCTGGCCATTGGCTCGCCATCATCTGTTCACGCACTGTCAACAGAATATTTGCGTAACGGTGAATGCTATCTGCTTATCGGGGAAGGCAACGATACCCTCAAAGGTGTTTATCGTCTAAATAACCCTGAACTTACTACTCCTGCATTCTATAATCCTGCACCGAAGGTTTTGTCAGCATCCAATATCAAAAATACATTGGGCTTTGACGTAGACTTAAACAGAGTTATTTATACCTTCACAGAAAAAACCCAGGGCAACTGGTATTATGATACTGCTCCAATGTATCGTCAGGTTCTTGACAGTAGCGTATCTAATAATGCTTCAGACTATGGCTATCACTCATATATCCATTATGACCACCGCAGCTGGAAGACCAGACTGAACGACCGCAGTAACTGCGCTGACGTATATCGTTCCGGTGTTGCCGGCAGAGGCATTAAACAAAGTGGTAGCGGTAACTGGTCTGGTTTCGCTGGCGCTGGTCAGGGAACTCCTACCTCTAAGCCTTCTGGCTATACTATGCCTGCAATGACAGGTAACACAGCAGCTACTCTTGGTGAATATTCCGGTAAGCCTTGGTTTAAGATCCCGAACGAAAGCTGGTATTCCTGCTGGAAGACCTCTAGAACTGAAAGCGGTCAGAACGGTGGCTCATTCTATTATGTAATGGGTGATAGAGTACAGGCTAAATACCACGACTATTATCTTTATCAATGGAAGCCAAAGGATGCAACACTGAAGAATCCTGGTTATGGCACAGGCAGTGAAGGCGGCGGATTTGAAGAAGGCAATACCGTTGCCCAGACAAAGGAAGAAAATATTGAAAGAACTGTTTATGCAGGTTGTCTTGACGGTTGCGGCGGCGCAAGCGGTAGCGGCAGTGCTGAAGCATTGGCCAAGATTTCTGATACTGCGTTCCAGCCACCATTGAAGGGCGGCGGAAACAGAACCTATTTCTATTCTCGCACTGTTGGAAAGACTGACGGCTCTATTCTCATGAACAACGCAGCCTATAATCCTGGTTCAGAGAACCCATTGATTGGTTATCCTGCTTCTACAGATACTAACTGGTTGTGCATTTCTTTGAGAGACTCCGCAAGTGACTACGTTTACTGCTGCGGCACCAAGACCATCAAGGAATGGTATCAGCAGGCTACTGGCGTAAACCTCAGCAATATGAACATTACTGCTGTCTGCGCTTCTAACCAGTGGGATCAGGAAGGTGGTATCGTTTACGCATACGATAAAGCCAATAAAAAGGTTTATAAGTTTGAACGCAATGAAAAAAGCGGCACACCTATTACCTCAAAGAGCTACATTTCTTATGACGTTTCTGATATTCTTAATTCTGTTAATGCTAATACAACACTTGAGCTTGATGACATCGGCGCTGACGGTTTCGGCAGCATGTATTTTGCCATAAGCCACCCAAGCCTTAATGTATCAGATTGGAATCCTGCAGCTCATTTCAAGCCGGGTCAGGCAATTGATATTAAAATGACTGCTCATGACACAATCAAGAAAGAAACTACATTCCAGCTTCTTTATTGTCAGGAATATGGTAAGGTTGTTTTTGAAAAAGATTATCTTACTGGTAATGTAACTGAAATTGGTCGTAAAAACTTTGCTACCCGTTATTACACAGTAACCTGTAAGATTTGTGATGATGGCTGGAATGAAATATCTGGTTTGAGAAACTTCTCTAATATATTGACTCCTTTGGCAAGCTGGTCTGCTAGGATTGCTGGTTATGATTTTGTAAGCGCTTGGCCGGCAAGCTATTATTCACATGGTGTCGGTAAGTTTACCGGATATACAGAATTGAACTATTCTAATCCAGGTCAGGCTATGATCGCTGTTATCAACGTTCCTACACCTCCACAGGTTATAAGCCTTGGTAACAAGAAGTCTTACCTTGACTTTATTGGCCCTTATGCCGGCATTATTCCAATGCCAGATAAGGTTAACCGTAATACAAATCAGGGTGATGGTCTCTTAAAGGGCTTGAATTACGTAAATCTTGATAGTCTGTATTTCTTTATGATAGAAAACTATCCTCTTGATGACGGTGCTCAGGACCCGACTGCTCAGCCAGACTGGGACGGAGACGGCAGACAGGGTGGTTTCATAACCTCTATCAAAGACCCGGCTCCAAAATCAGAAGAACATCCGGACGGTGTTGAATATAACTGGAAGACATGGATGGTTATGGACCTTTATGGTAATGCTGTTTGTAAGCTTGCTCAGCAGTCTACAACACATAATCCGTATAACTATTTCTATTCTCCTGTTTATGGCAAGTTCATCATGACCTGTAGCGTTAAATATCATTGGTATGACTATGACGCTCTTATTTTTGGTAGCACTATCGCTGACCTTAATGATGTTCTTCATACTGATGAATGGGGCGTTCCTGTTGCTGCCGGCTCTATCTCAGCCCAGACATCCAGCAACAGACTGGCTCAGATTAAGGCCAAGCCGGAATTCACATTCATGAATAATCCAACAGACAGCGAAGGTAATCCTATTACTGTAAACTATGGTCCGATTACTGCTGAAAGCCAGTATCTTGCTATGGAACCTTTCGTAGCTGGTAGTGGTAAAGACAGTCTTCCTACTCAGAACTATCAGGTTGCCAATATCACTCGCTGTGACGAAATTCCAGGCTATGCTACTTCCAGTTATTTGCCTGATAACAATTATTGGAGTTCTGTTCCATCTGATGGCTGCTTTGGTATTGAAGCTGGTCAGTCTTATTTCTGGCGTATTGACGTTGCATCTCAGACCAATATGTTCAGAGATATCTCTAAGACTAATTCAACAACACCGACAGCAAGCAATTATAACTACATTGCCCACCAGATGATGACATCTGGCTCACCATTCTACGTTAACGGCAACAGCAACTTTAAGTTCCTGAATAATGTTGGTGACGTAAGATGGGCAGACAATAAGATTCTTGTATCCGCTAAGCTGATTTACAAGGTTCCTAATGGAACTACCTATAAGGAAATTTCACTTCCATTAACTCAGGGTAAATCTTCTACTGACTTCGAACAGGAATTCGAAATCAAGGATGAATCTTCATTGTTCTCATTGAACTCTCCTATTTATTCTCAGACAATCGGTAATCTGCCTCCAACAGATCCATTCGAAGCAAGAATCGAAATCAACATGCGTCGTGAATATAAGTATGATATGTGGGCTTACTATAATGGCCAGCCAACATTCTCTGTCACTGACCTGCCAGGTTGGTTAAAGATTACTGGTTCTGCTAAGGTTATTATTGTCGATACAGAAAAGCCGAGTCTTGACCTTGCTAAGACTTCTCCAAACAACCTGTTCGGTATTACCGGCAGACCTCTTACTGTTGGTGTAGGTCCTCAGGGTAAGACAAATCCAAATTTTGTTTCCTTCACTGTAACCGACAACAACCCATGGGAAGCTGTTGAAAATCAGGCTGGTTTGAGCACATCTCAGCATTTGCAGAATTATGCCATAAACAATGGTTATAATGATAATGCTCAGTGGGGCACTAAGGGTGTTCAGACCTATGCTGCTTTGTTTGGTCCGGATTCAGCTCTTAAGAGTACGTATGACAGTATTAAGAGTTCACTCTCCAGCTATACTGGTGTAAGAAACCAGATTAAAACAGCAAAGGCTAGCCATCAGAAGAGCTCCCACCTTAACCTGAAGCCTGTATTCTCAAGATATGCAAGAGATGTACGTCTTAGCTTCCAGTCTGCTAAACGTGACACAACAGGTGGAACAAAGGGCAAGGTTACTGTAGACAAAGCCAGCACGCTGTTCAATAACCTGGGGCGTCAGTTCGATGCTGATAATAAGAACAACAACTTCTATGCTGTTCATTATCACGATGGTAACAAGTCCAGCAAGTATCTTGATACTTTCAGCCAAAGCTATAGCAATACTGTCGGTGGTACTGTTGTATATGACTCAACTATAGAATACCATGTAGATACAGCTAACCTAAAGATTGGCTCTACCGGTGATAATACAGTACCTGATGGTTATGCAAACAATACACCAGGCTATGCAACATTCTCCGGTAATAGCATCACAGAAATCAGACCTTACAAGTTCTTTGTAAGAATGGTAGACTCATCTGGCAACTTTGTAGACAATAAGGAATTGAACCTTGTTCTCAACGTTAAGGATGATATCCCACCAGTTGGCTACGGTTCTGTTATCGATCAGAAGGAAAAGATTGCTTCTACCTTCCCATACAAGACAGATTCTGCAAATGGTAAATATGCTTTGTCAGAAAAGACACCAGTATATGAACTCAATGACCAGAACTATTTTGTAATGGGTCTTGACGAAAGTCTCAAGAGAGACAATTGGACTCCAAGTAATACTAGTGCCTACGGTTACGTAAATGATAAGTCTACTAACTCTTATCAGGCAATGAGATCTATGGGTGACAGCATTACAGTTGCAGTAAACGACGATGTTTACAAGGCCCAGATTGCTAATAACCTCAGCCCAAGACCAACTGAAGATAACGTTGAATGTACTTTCAATGTTTATGTAAGCGATAACTGCGGTGTTGCTACAGCAACCTTGAAGTTCAGATACTTCAATAATGACGGTCGTGGCGCTTCTCAGCAGGAAATGCAGAAGGAAATTGTTTCTGGTTTCACAAATGCTAATGCATATATTGCAGGCAGTCAGTGCGCAAGCACCACAAGCTCTGTTAATACAGTATTCAGAGGTCAGAGTAATCAGTTCCCGATGGCAATTCCTATAACAATCACTGCTACAGATAATGCCAGAGAATGGGATTATTACAATGGTGGTTCTATAAATAGCAATGGCGAATGGCAGTGGGGTACCATCATAAAGGGTGCTGATGCCAACAAGACCAGAGTATTTAAGACATCATTGCCGGTCTATGGTTCAGATCTTAACATCAGAACTCTTGACAAGAGTATCAGTGATAGTAAAGATAACAAATAAATGACTGAAAACGAGCCCAATCTTGTATTGAGCTCGTTTTCCTGCTAAGTTACTATATATATAATTCGGTAACATATATACGGGAGTGGAAAAATGAATTTCAAAAGAAAAGGCCTGGGTATTATTAGCTTATGTGTTTCAGCTATAATAATGGCTTCGTCGACACCTGCGCATGCGTTGTCGCCAGAATATCTGCGTAATGGTGAGTGTTATCTGCTGATTGGGGAAGGCGATAACTCTTTGAGAGGTTGTTACAGATTAAACAATCCGGAACTAACTACTCCAGCTTATTATAATCCTGCCAAGCAGGTTCTCCTGGCTTCTGACATCAAGGATACCCTTGGTTTTAACGTTGACTTAAACAGAATTATTTATACTTTTACACAAAAAACAGATTCTAACTGGTCTCTAGACACTGCACCTCTGTATCGTCAGGTTCTTGACGGTGGTGTTACCGGTGACCAGGCTGACTATGGATATCACTCGTATATCCACTATGACTATAGAGACTGGGGTTATAACACAGCTGTTTATAGAACAGGACCTGTTGGAAGGAATATTCATAAAGACGGTGGCGGAACATGGAGCGGTTTTAAATCTGCTGGTCCTGGCACTGTAACCTCTAAACCATCCGGCTACACACAGCCTTCTATGAGTGGTGCTGCTTCTCTTGGTGAATACTCAGGCAAAACCTGGTATAAGATTCCAAACGGCAGCTGGTATTCTAACTGGAAAACAGCCAGTGCCGATGCCATGGGTGACTATAAAAATGGTAGATACTCATATAATGGTTTCAATAAGTTTTATTATGTTTTTGGCGATAAGGTAAATGCCAAATACCATAATTATTTCCTTTATACCTGGACTCCAGACAATCCACAGCTTGATAAGCCGAATTATAATGGTTATGTAGGCAGTCAGGTTGCCCAGACTAAGGAAGAAAAGGTTAACAGAGACATATTAGCAGGTTGTCTCGATGGCTGCGGCGGTGCATCTGGTAGCGGCAGTTCAGAAGCAGCAACAATGCACTCTGATATTGCCTTCCAGCCACCACTGCAGGGCGGTACTAAGAGAGTATATTTTTATACTAGAACTATAAACGGCACAAATTATGATTTGAAGCTTAACAATAGTGCTTATAATCCCGGCAGCACAAATCCATTAATCGGAAAGCCGGCCAGCACAGATACTTATTGGTTGTGTATCTCTTTGAAGGAAGCAACTGCTGACTATGTTTACTGTTTGGGTACTGCTGTTATAAAAGAATGGTATAAGCAGGCTACAGGCAAAGATCTTAACAATATGAAGATTGACGCTGTTACTGCTTCCAACCAGTGGGACCAGGAAGGCGGTATCGTTTATGCATACGACTCTGCTAACAGAAAAATCTACAAATTTGAAAGAAATGAAAAGAGCGGAACTCCTGTTACAGCACAGACATTCCTTGCACTTGACGTTGCTAATATTTTGAATTCTGTAGGTGCTAATACAAGTGCTGCTATCGACGACGTTAAAGCAGACGGCTTTGGTAGTATGTATTTCGCTTTGAGCCACCCGGCAATAAATGATAGCATTTATTACCCACCGAACTATTTCAAGCCGAATGATTGTATTGCAATCAAGCAAAATGCTCATGACACCAGCAAGAAGGAAACTTCCTTCTATATGCTTTATAAGAAGGAATTCGGTAAGGTTGTTTTCGAAAGAAACTATTTGACTGGTGATGTATTCGAAATTGGCCGCAAGAATTTTGCTGTTAAATATTATAATGTTTCAGGTAAGATTAAAGATGCTGGTTGGGACCAGATTAAGAACCTGACCAGATTTGACAACCTGAATAATATTCTTGCCAGCTGGTCTGCTACAATTGCTGGTAAATCATATGTAAGCTCCTGGCCGGCAAGCTATTGGAACAGAGGTATTGCTAATTTCTCATCTACTACTTATCAGGAACTTAGTTATACAAATCCCGGCAAGTCAATGCTTGCTGTTATTAACGTTCCAACTCCGCCACAGGTATTGAGTCTTGGTGACAAGAAGTCATATCTTGATATTATTGGTCCTTATGAAGGCATTATTCCAATGCCAGACAAGGTTAACCGTAATACAAACCAGGGTGATGGTTTAAAGAAAAATCTCAGCTATCTTAATCTTGATACTTTGTATTTCTATATGGCTGAAAACTATCCTCTTGATGACGGTGCTCAGGACCCGACTGCTCAGCAGGACTATGATGGTGACGGCAGACGTGGCGGCTTTATTACATCTATTAAGGACCCGGCTCCACTTGCTGATGGTCATAGTGATGGTGTTGATTACATTTGGAAAACCTGGATGGTAATGGACCTCTACGGTAATTCCGTATGTAAGCTTGCACAGCAGTCAACAACCAGCAATCCTTATAACTATTTCTATTCACCGGTTTATGGTAAGTTCATCATGACCTGCCGTGTTAAATATCACTGGTATGACTATGACGCACTTCCATTCGGCAGCACAATCGATAATTTGAGTTCTGTATTGCATAAAAATGAATGGGCTATTCCGGTTGCGAAGGGTGCTATTAGCATGCAGGCTGCAACTAATAGACTCTCAGAAATCAAGAATATGTCTACATTCAGTTTTATGAAGAGTCCAACAGACAGCGATGGCAATCCTATAACTGTTGATTATTCTCCAATAACAGCTGACGGTTCTTATCTTGCTATGGAACCAATCGTAGCTGGTAGCGGTAAGGATTCGCTTCCAACCCAGAATTTCCAGGTTGCTAAGATTTCCCGCTGTGACGAAATTCCTGGCTGGGATGAATCTAATTATATCGGTAATGATAATTACTGGAGCTCTGTTCCTACAGGCGGTTTTGGTATTGAAGCAGGTCAGTCTTATTACTGGCGTATTGACGTTGCTTCACAGTCCAACATGTTTAAGGATATCTCTAAGATAAACGGAACCAATGCAAATGATACCAACAATTATAACTATATTGCTCATCAGATGATTACTCCTGGTACTCCGTTCTATGTAAATGCAAAATCTAACTTCAAATTCCAGAACAATGTTGGCGATGTCAGATGGACAGACGACAAGATTTTGGTTTCTGCAAAGCTTGTTTACAAGGTTCCAAATGGCGATACCTATAAAGAAATCACTTTGCCTTTGACACAGGGTAAGTCTGCTACAGACTTTGAAGAAGAAAAGACTATTAAGCCTGAAACCACTCTCTGGGCAAAGAATATCCCGATTTATTCCAAGACTATGGGTGACCTGCCACCAACAGATCCGTTTGAAGCTACAATTGAAATCACAATGCGCAGACAGTATAACTACGATATGTGGGCATACTACAATGGTCAGCCTTCATTCCCGGTTAGTAACCTGCCTGGCTGGTTAAAGATTACAGGTACCGCAAAGGTTGTTATTATGGATAGTGACGCTCCAACTATTGCTTGGAGCGAAACAACACCAAACAATCTTTTTGGTATAACAGGAACTGCATTAGCTGCTAATGTTGGTCCTGCAGGTAAGACTAACCCGGCTAACATTTCATTTACTGTAACAGATAACAATCCTTGGGAAGCAGTTCAGAATAGAGAAGGTCTTGCTATTGCACAGCATATTATTAACCATTCTAAGAACAATGGTGCTGCTAATACTATTGCATATTGTAATACCAATGACACTTTGAAGAAGACTCTTGCTTCTGTTGCTAGTAGTGTTAATGCAAATTCCAGTGGCGTCAAGAGCCAGATTCAGAGTGCCAAGCAAAATCACCAGAAGAGCTCACATCTCAATCTTGTTCCTGTATTCTCAAGAGCAGCCAGAGATGTTAGAATCAGCTTCGAAACAGCAAAACGCGAAACTTCAGGTGCAAATCTTGGTAGCGTAACTGTAGATAAGGCTAATGCTTTGTATGGCACAACCAATGGTTGTATCTTTGATTCTGATGATAAGGCAAAGAACTATTATGCATATCATTGGCATTCTGGCAGTGAAAGCAAACAGTATCTGTCTATCCTGAATCAGAGCTATAGCAGAACCGTTGGTGGTACTGTAGTATACGATTCAACAATCAAGTATCAGATGGCTACAGCTAACATCAGACTTGGTCAGGGTGCTAACAATGTTGTTCCTGATGGTTATGCCAACAATACACCTGGTTATGGTGACTGGTCAGGTAACAGACTTACCAAGATCAGACCATATAAGTTCTTCATTAGTTTGATTGACTCATCTGGTAACTATAGCGGTGAACAGGAACTTAACATGGTATTGAATGTTAAGGACGATATTCCACCTGTTGGCTATGGTTCAATGATGGATCAGAAGGATAAGATTACTACTACCTTCCCATACAAGACCGACAAGGCTGCTGGTAAAAATGGCGATGAAAAATATACACCTGTTTATTCTCTTACTGGTGAAAACTATTTTGCCATGGGCTTGAATCCAAAACTTGTCAGGGAAGCAAACTGGGCTGCAGCTAATACTGCAACTGGTTATATGAATGGCTACAATACCGATACCTATCAGGCTATTAAGTCTATGGGTGATAAAATTGCCGTCGGTGTAAAGGATAGCGTTTTCATAGATCAGGTTAAGGCAAATCTCAGCCCGAGAGCTACTGAAGACAACGTTGAATGTTCATTCGGAGTATTCGTAACAGACAACTGTGGTAATGCTACTGCAACAATGACTGTAAATTACTTCAATAATGACGGCCGCAGCAGTACTGCACAGGCTGAAAAGACCCTGAAGATTTCTTCCGGCTTTACTGATGCTAAGGCAAAAATGGGAGCCAAAACTGCCTTCAACAACGATAATAAGTGTGCAAGCACTTCTGCCTCAATAAGCACTGTATTCAGAGGTAGAAGTGACCAGTTCCCGATGGCTATTCCTGTTACAATTACCGCAACAGACGATGCCAGAGATTGGGACTACTACGAAAATTGTATCGTTGATGGTACCGGATGGCATTGGGGCACCATTAAACAGGGTGCTGCTGCCGGTAAGACCAGAACCTTCAAGACTTCAGTTCCAGTATTTGGTTCAGACCTCAATATCAGAACACTTGATAAAACTATCAGTGATAGCAAGGAATAATCTGATTAGTTAAGACAAAAAGACCGTCTCAGCTATAACTGCGGCGGTCTTTTTTATTACAAATGCTCTTGAATACAAGAACCTATAAATTATATACTAATAAAAAACTTAGGGTGGTCACTAGAAATGAATAGATTAAAAGGTATTATTACTGTTGCTCTTTTTATGCTGATAGCTTCAAATGCTCTTACTGCACAGACCTTGATTGGAAAAATAGATCTGCGACGCGTTATGCTGCTGCATCCTGACATGATTCAGTATAGTCCGACAAGACAAGCTTTCAAGGTTACCCGAAGCGAAAGTGAAAAAAAAGATGTAGCTAACGAAGCCAAGTCTGTTGAAGCTGAAGTTAAAGAACTGAATGCTGAATTGAACGACATCAAAACCTTAATCAAAAATGAAGAAAAGCAATTCGATAAGACCATAGATGAATTAAGTAAAAAGTATTTAAAGAAGCTTTCCAGTGATGATGAAGGCGCTGCTGGCATGAAAAAGATGACATATTCCATTGAAGCTAATAATGCTGAAGTTACACATAATGCAAAGCTTACTGCTTATTATGCCAGGTATAGTGAAGCCGAAGACAAAATCATGAGACTCACACAGTTTGGGTATCATGATGAATATACAACACCTGCTGAAACAGAAAAACGTTTTAATTCAATACTTAGCGAAGTAAAGGCTACTATAAAGAAAATAGCTGACCAGAAGGGAATCTCTGTCGTATTGAATACTGGCTATAAGAAAGCCATGATCAATAATAGTAAAAATTATGATTCAGTTCCTATTGCAGATGAAAATGCATTAGGTGCACTATTTGAAAAACCTATACCACAGGAACTCATTAGTGATGAAGCAGCCGTATCCGGTTATTACCAGAATCTAAACTCTGCTGTAAAGAACTGGCTTCGTGATGCTGACCCTGTTCTGAATAGAATTAACGATAATCTTCTTGATACTGATATCATCATGGGTGGGGTAGACCTGACTCAGGAAGTTTTAAAAAATCTTTATGATACCTATAAGCTGAATCCATCTGTAGCAAATGCCGTAATTCAAAGCGCTTTGACCTACTGATAAAAAAGCCTGACTATCCATAAAAACTTAATCTTAAGTTTCTGCTTATAATTTGCCGATACTTTATCAAAGTAATTCTATTATTGGACTTATTATGATAAAAATCGGCAAATCTGATATTTATAAGCTTGTTTTCTCTGCCATGATAGCTACTGCCTTGATGTTGATTGGCTGTGGCGGTGGAGACAGTACTGGCCGTCAGACATTACCGGGGGAAAATCCTACCGGTCCGATTATTATTCCTGGAACTGGAACCGGAACAAATACTAATACTGGAACAAATACCAAAACCGGAACTCAGACTGGTACAGACGTAGACATTAAGACCCCGGCAGAAATCCTTGCCAAGGGTTGGGCAGTCATGAAAGACGGTAATTACGGCGGTTCAATGTCTTATTTTACCAACGTAATTAACGATACGAGAAGTACACCTGACCAGCGACAGCAAGCGTATAACGGACGTGGTTGGGCAAGAGTAAACTATTACACAACTATTGAAGGCTTAGATGATTTTAAAAAGTCTTATCAATTAGGTGAATTGAATGCTAACAGCTATCGCGAATCTATTCTTGGTTATGCATTGGCTTTAATCCAGGCTACCGGTGATGATAATCTTGATAGAGCTATTCAGCTTATGGCTGTTGAGCTTGGACTTTCCAACCCGGCCTTTGTATTAGGCATTGAACACACATACATTGGAGTAACTTCTCCTGAAGCACATGCCATGCTTGCATACGCATATTATTGGAGAGGCAATGCTGTTGCAGCCAAGGCCCAGATTGAACAGGCCAGAATAGATGATACTTCTGTTAATGGAACAGTAAATCAGGTATATGAAACCTTAAAGGCAGCCGGCCTTTTTGATTAATAATTTTAATCTCAATTAGAAAAAAAATACCCCCAACTTTGAAAATTTTTATAAAAAAGTTGTGCACGGGTACTTTTTTTTGTCAAAATTTAATGTTATAGTAAAATATACTGTGCACTCTGTAAACTGTGCACGGGTTTTGTCTTGTTAGTAAAAATGATGGGCCAAAAAAGGTTCCACAGGAGATAAATATATATATGGCAAACAATAAGGTAACAAACAAATTTCGCTATGCAGGTTTTAGTTTATTTCTGCTGATTTTTACGCTATTTGCAGCGTTCCCGGCGAACGCGGAGCTAAAAGACGTTGCTGTAGCACTGACTTCAGATGCTAATGGCGACGGTATTGCTGGTATTGGCGATACAATTACTTTAACATGCATAAGCACAAATAGTGCTGATTCTGTTTATGTTACTTCAACACCTTCATTAGGCTTTACTCAACTGAGATTACAAGCCATCGACACTCAGATGTATTCTGCCATATATACTGTGAGTGCCGGTAATGTTAACGAACAGGTTCAATTTATCTTCAAAGCTGGAGACGATGTTAAGTCAACCTCTACCATCTTCAAGGTTAACAATAAGCGCCCATCTGCCAATAGTAAGCCGACTGTCTCTGGTGCAACCTCTTCCGACGGAACCTTTAGAAAGAACGACAAGCTCACAATTACTCATAAGCTTAATTCTGCCAATAATGGCGAAACAATGTATGTAGACTTAAGCGGTCTGGGTCTTGGTTATGAAGAAATGACTGCCAATAGTGGCGGAACTGTATTTACCAAGACTGTTGACATGCCTTCAAACAAGGAAGGTACAAACCTGAGCTTCCCGGTTACTTGTATGAATGAAGCAGGTAACTCCGTTACATGGAACTCATCTGGTATAAATTACGATACTATTTCACCTGTTCTTCAGTCCTGCACTGCTGTAAATATGACTTCTTCAAAGCAGTATGCAACTGTAGGTGACACAATTAAGATTCAGGCTGTTGTTGCCAAATGGGACGATGATATTTTAACAGCGTCAAATTCGTTGCTGTTCCCTGGTGGCCCTGTAACAATGGAAAAGGTTTCTGGCGATACCAAAGGCTCTTCTGCAGTATATGAATATACTCATTATGTAACAGAAGAAGATATTGCTAATGTAAATACCTGCTTTGAAATTACCGCTACAGATGACGCTGAAAACGTTATAAAAAAGTCAACTAACTATATCAAATTAGATACTCTTCCTCCTGAATTGCAGAGCTTGAGTATTCTTATTGTTCCAAACAAAACACCGATGAAAATGAGCAACACCGCAATTATTGGTGATCATATCCAGGTTGTCGGTGACATGACTACAGTTATGTCAGATGTAACACTTTTCATCGACCTGTCATCTATCGGTGGCGTAAGCAATCAGATTATTCCTTTCTGTGACGGTTCTACTGCACCAAAGGTTGCAACGACTTCATTCCTGTTGGATTATACCATTGGGGTTTATACTTCAGAACATAATAGTCCTAGAACATTTGTTGTAACCGCTAAGGATGTTGCTGGCAATATTATTACACAGGTTACCATGCCTGTTATTTACGTAGATAACCAGCCACCGACAATTAGCGGTGCACAGTTCATTAACGTAACAAATTCTAATCAGCCTGTTAAGCTCGGTGACCAGGTTGCTATAACCGCAACCGTTGGTAATCCTGATAACGGAACAATTTATACAGACCTTAGAAAATTAGGTGGCTCTGACAGAGCTGAATTAAGCATGTTCTCAGGTTCAACCTACCGCTTAGATCATGTGGCAGCTGCATCAATAGACCCGTCGTTGCCTGGTGGTTTAGACCAGACCATGAGCTTTGTTGTATGGGCAGAAGATGATGCTGGCAACGAAGTAAGTGCTACTACCGGCAGCTTGATGGTTGATACAGAACCACCTCTTATTCTTAATGCAACCTACACTGTAACACCGGCTCACTCAAGCACACATCAGTATGTAAAAGCCGGTGACAGAATTACATTTAAGGTTCAGTTAGCTTCTTCTTCCGCTTCTATACATGATGGTGAAAAGGTTTTCATGGACCTCTCTGCGTTTGAAGGCCAGAGTGCCGAAACCGAACTTGTATATGGCGGCGGCTGGTATACATATTCCTGCGACGTTCCTGCAGGCAATTTGAACTTCGACCATAACTTCAATGCTGTTGCAAAGGATAACGCAGGTAACGAAGTCAGCAGAGCTATTCAGGTTAAAATCGACAATCTGAAACCTGTTGTTGGCGTGGTTTCTGTGAAATTCCTCACTGACGTTGCAAAGACCAATGTAATTAACATTGGTGACAGACTTGAAATATCAATTCCTGTTACTGATGCTGATGAAGGCTATTGTGTGATGGACCTTTCCCTCATTGGCAGCAGCAGTGCGGCTATTATTCCTTATAGCAAATTCGATGCGGCACTTAGCAGATATTACCTTGTAATAGATTGTAAGGAAGCTGCTATTGAAAATCCAAGCTATGTATTTACTGCTAATGTTTACGATAAAGCAGGCAACATGCAGAGCGGTGTCTCTCAGACCTTTGAAGTAGACTGCCGTCCTCCTGTAATTAATGATTTCACTGTAACTCACACAAAGAAGAAAGGTAAGACCAAGGTTGTAAACGTTGGCGACCAGCTCAAGTTTACTGTTAACGTAGATTCTTCTTCCTTTGACGAATCAACAGTTACTGTTAACCTTTCAAAGGTTGGTGGTAATGCAGCTCAGAAACTGGAAGACCTTGGTGATAATGTATTCAGCTATACATATACCGTAGAACAAGGCGACACAGACGGTGAAGACGTTGCATTCAAGGCTAAGGTAACTGATAATGCCGGCAACTTCGTAGAAAAGACCTTTACTAAGACTTTCTTCGTGGATAACAGCCCTGTTAATATCGATAGCATGAGCTTTGGTCAGACTGTTGATACTAACGGAAACGGAATTGTTGACCTTGATGGTACTTTTGTTACACAGCCAACCTATGCAACAGATTCTGTAACCTTGACTATCAATCTTTCTGCTAATGCAAGCGTTACTGTGGATTTAAATAAATTCGGTTATGGTGATACTGCATACCCGATACCTGTTGAAACTTCTGTAAGCGGATATAAGGCTGAAGCAGAAATTATGCCTAAGAGAGGCACAACAAATAACGAAACAGTTAAGCTTACTGTTACTGTAACAGACGAAAACGGTAACCAGACCGTTGCAGAAACAGAAAATTCTGTTAAGCTTGATAACAAGCCACCTGTAATCACTGTATCTCCAATCACCTTTACATACGATACTGGCAGAGTCGGTGAAGCTAATAAGGGCGATGTTATTGAAGTAAAAGCTAATATTACTGGCAATGATGGCTTGTCTCCATTGCTTGATATGACTAATATTTTCGCTTCAAATAAGCTCACTCCTCCTAGTGGAACAATAATGCAGCAGGAACCAGGAACCAACTACTATTCTGCTAAGTTTACTGTTCCGGAAGGCTTGGGAACTAAGAGCAGCTTTGCTATCATAGCCATGGATTCTTCTGGCAATATGAGCGTTGCAGAAACCGAAAAGGTTAGATTCATGTCTAAGGTTCCAACAGTTGGTGAAAGCACTGCCACCTTATATTATGATGAAAACGCTAACGGTATTGTAAATCCTGGTGATCAGGTCAGAATCGACTGCTATCTCAGCGATGGATTTGAAGAAAATAACACTCCACCTGCTAAGGTTGTAGCTGATATCGGTGGCATTACCGATAATGACGGAACCAGCTTCTATACTGGCGCTGTAGAAAATCCTGACAAACGCTATTGGGCAGAACTCGAATACGATGCTGAAGGCTCTGGAACAGGCAAATACCACTATTACAAGGTATTCACCGCATCAGGAACAATTAAGGCCAATCGTGGTCTTGATGCAGACCAGATTGAATTCATGATCAGAGTTCTTCATCCTGAAAGCGATTCTGAAACTATTTCAACAACAACAGTTACTGGTCAGTTCCCGGTAGATACCAAACTTGCCATTATCACTCAAAGCTCAATAAAGATGACAATTGTTGATGAATGTGGTGATAATACTGCTTCATATTCTGCCAATATTGGTGACTTCCTTGAAATAAAGGCAGAAATCAAGAACTTTGATGATGCTGCTTCTGCCAGCGCTGTATTATACATGCCGACAAGCGGTGAAGTTCTTGGCTATGTTGCCATGACAAGAAATACCGGCACAGATAACTGGATTGGTAATTTTACAGTAGCAACTGGTACTAGAAAAACCGGTGAAATTGTTGGCGAAGGCGAATGGCGCATAATCAATGACGGCGCTGTTAAACTCAGAATTTTTGCAACAGATGACGCTGACAATACTGTAAATTCTAATCTTACAACTCCATCACCAAGCATTAAGATGGATAACTATCCACCTGAAATACTTAATGATTCTTCTACATTCGTTAAATTCAATGACATCAATGCTGATGGCACTGACTACCTGAATGTTGAAAATGGTCTGGCTACAGACTCCATGTGGGTTCAGGTTACTATTAATGAAGCTCTGAGTGCGTCTGCTGGTAAGGGTCGTGCTTATATTGACCTTTCTCCAATAGGTGCAACCTCTACATACATGCTGTCTCCGAAGAATACTGGCGCATGTGATACCTTCATGACTGTAGAAACTTCAACCTATAGTGACAGATACATTCACTATGTTCCATTGACTGAAAATGACCTTGGTAGCTATACCTTCAAGATTTGGGTTGTTGATGCTTCAGGCAACAAGAGCTTCTGGGAAGATGCTTCCAAACCTCTTGCAATGGATACCGCCAGACCTAAAGTTGAAAATCTGACTTATGACGGTTCAATGCTTACTATCAAGTTCTCTGAAACCATTGATCCTAATACTTTGAATGTTGATAATATCAGAATTGGTAGAGCTAATTCATCGGGTATCAAGACACTCCATAAGGATGTTGATGTAAATCAGGGAACTGCAATTCAGCTTTCAAGTGCAGCCCAGAGCTCTGATCTTGAAGATTATGACGCGGTATCTCCTCTGACCTATAATACAGATACTGTTTACATCCTTCTTGGCAAGACCTCTAAGAGTAAGATTGCTGACTGGGGTGAAACAAGGTTGTTCTTCTCTATCGCTAGTATAGATGATGAACCTGGTCAGATTACCAATAAATCACAGTCTAAATACGGTGCAATGGCTAAGGATATAGCCGGCAACTGGTTGCGTCCGGTATTAAGAGGTTCACCGATTGAAATAGCTATTACAACCAGCTATTTTGATAGACCAAACCTTATTGGCGGTGCTTGGAATGCAGCATCAACCAATATTGACGGTGATTACTTATTCCTGCAGTTTGATAAATCAATGGATAAAACCACATTAACTGCTGAATCCATTGATAAGCTTGCTGTATGGTATAACACCTCTTCTCAGTCTGAACTTTGGAATGTTCGCTATAGAATGCGCTCCGGCTTCGATACTTACGATGCTGGTGATACCTACAATACAACTACATGTAATGGTTATTCTGTAGGTATTAAGCTTTCAGAACAAGCAAAGGACTGGATTGCTCTTGTATATGGTAAGAGCTCTTCACAGATCCGCTTGCAGATTAATGACTCTGAATTCAATCCACCAGCATTCATTAGAGACATCAATGGTAACAGGGTAAATACAATATTACCTGGCAAGGCTATTGTTGCTACACTTACTCCATTGGTAAGCCCGTTCTCAATGAATTCTGATGTAAGCCTTGATTTGAATGGTGAAACTCCATTGTTAACCATCCATTTCAACAACAGAAGAGCAAGATTGTTCCAGGATGTTCCATCTGCTACCAGCCTGGAAATGAGCAAGAATACTCCTGCTGATTTGTCTAGAATTTATATTTGCTCTGAAGCAACTGTAAATACTGGCAAGAATATCTGCCTCGGCACTGCAGGAACTACTCCGGCACTGGTTAACTGGAATTCTGGCGCATTAAGCTATACAAATCTTAATGATTACGCTTCTACAACTGTTCGCATTCCATTGACTGATACTGCTCTTAATGAAATGCTTCAGTGGGGAACCGATAAATTCTATCTCCGCTGTGAAAATGGTGCATTCTCTGACCTCTGGGGTAACCTCTCTGAACCGTTCACTGATACAAGCAGAGGTGCAGGCCTTATAGCTACTAGAATGCCACAGGGCGGCGAATATGATGACCCAAGAATATGCTCTGTAGCATTAACTCCAGTTGTAGATGGTATGTCAGGGGTTACTCTGTTTAAGGGTAATGCAGCCAATAGCTTCTATTATGAAGTTTCTTTCGAAACAGCTAAGCTCTCTAACGACCTTAGAGTTCCGATATCCAGAAGCATAACTCCAACCTTGAAGCTCTATACTCAGGCTGGCGCTACTGATGATGGAAACGGTAACCTTACTGGTGGAACCCTTATTGATACAGGAACATTTGTAGGTTGGGGCGACCATAATCAGGGCGGCGTTACTAGGACCTATGTAAGATTCGTTAATAGCGGTCTTGCTGAAACTGGTACTTTACAGCGTGAACCTGTTTACGTAAGAGTTGAAGGCTTTACTGATATATTCAGAACAACCGAAAGCTTTACAGATGTTGCTTCCTTTGCATTCGACCTCTCTAAGAAGATGGAAACAACAGCTTATCCATCCGGTTTCAATCAGGTTGCCAGCTATTCAATGTTATTCGATAACTGTGCTCCAACAGTTGTTAATGCAACTTCCACTATTGGTGGTCAGGCTCTCGTTAACAACGTAATTGGTGTAACTGTTAAGAATAACATGAAGGTAACTGTTGAATTCAATGAAGACATGTATCAGAGCACTTCAACATCATACATGCCGACACTCAAGCTTGTAACAAATGCCGGCAACACCATCATGACTTACACCTTCAGCAGCTGGTCTTCTACAAATAAGGCTATATTTACAAATACTGCTGCATTTGATAGCAATACAACTCAAGGTGAAGCTTACTTCTATGTAAGTGGTGGTTATGACCAGGCCGGTAATGCTCTGGCTGATACCAAGATACCTGAAGCGGTATATGTTCGCTCTAAGGGTGCAACAATCAACGCTATCAATGTTAAGACCCTGCAGTATACAACAGCTAACTATGCTGATGATTATCAGAATAATGTTGCTTTCAGCCCGTCTGTAAGCTCTAATTACTATGATAAGGATGCTGCCGGTGTTGCTACTATCACAATTACATTTGAAACTGCTCCGGAAGGTGAAACCGGAGAAATCAGAATCTATTCTGTTGATGGCAGCACATTAATCAGGAATCTTGAAGCAAAACAGGCTTCTTCAGGAACTGAATGGTATGCTGAATGGGACGGCAAACGTGATGATGGCACATTAATCACTTCTGCTTACCAGATTACATATATGATTAAGTTCTTCGATGCCAATGGTAATGAAGGAAGCCGAACCGGCACAATCATATATGATAATGCAGCTCCAAAGGTTATCGAATGGGAATACCCGAACCTGAATGTTGTAAACAATACTGCATATTTCAGCCCAGCAGCTTTGACCTCAGCCCGTATTAACTGTGTAACCAGTGATCTTGGCCAGACCATGAAAATGCGCTTGTCTAAGAAGAATCCTGATGAAAGTCAGCATGACATTATAAATACATATGTCATGAGCTCTTATGGTAATACTGGTTATACCATTTCCTTCGATGGTAAGGGTTCTGTTTCAACAACAGAAGCTTTAACAGGCAGTTGGACTGTTGACCTGGTTGATACAGCAGGTAATGTTGGTGTCGGCCTTAACTCAAATAGCAAGCCAATATCTGGAATTGTTATTGATAGAATGGCTCCGGTTGTAACCAATATTACACTTCAGAAGGTAACTTCCGATGGAACACCTGTAGGTGAACCTGGCATTGATAGATTTAACGCCAGACTCCATAACCTGAAGATTCAGATTACCGATGCTACTGTTGCTGATGACCCATTAGACGATGGCACTGGCGTTGTAAAGATTATGTCTGGTTCTACATTAATCAGAAAGATTTTTACAACCAAGACAGGAAGTGACTTGTTCGCCGTTTGGGACGGTAATGACGACAATGGCTCAGCAGTTGCTGATGGTAATTATACTATCAAGATTACTGACCTTGCAGGTAATGAAGCAACTCTTACTAAGGATGTCACCTTAGTTCGTTCTCAGTTTAATCTTACTGGTGTTGAACAGACTGGTCTCAACTCTATTAAGATGGTATTCAGCCAGAAGGTTGATCCTAATACTGTTGGAACCACTTATTCAATTACACCGGCCAGCCCGACAGGAATGCAGATAGCAAGTGCTATCCTTAGCACAAGCGATCCAACCATTATTCTTGCCACTCTGACAAGAAATCTCGACAATGGTGTGGAATACACTGTAACTGTTCCTGTTGATACTGTTAAGAGTATTGATGGTGACTCTATTACCGCTGGTAATAACACTGCTAAGTTTGTTGCCGATACTGAAGGTCCTAACATGAGTAATTCTACTATTACTTATGAAGGTCTTACTTCTCAGAAACAGTTTAACCTTAACTTCACAGAACAGGTTGATCCTGCTACAGCAGTATTGCCGACAAGCTATAAACTTGTTGGTCCAGACGGAACAGAAATTCCGATAACTTCTGTAGTCTTGAGAAACGACAATAAGTCTGTTACAATTACATGTGGTAACGACATCCAGGAAGGCGTTCAGTATAAACTCTATGCTAATGGAGTTAAGGATCTCATGGGTAACTCCACTGTTCCTGATACGTTCTGCACATTCGTTGGCAGAGACGTAACTCCGCCAGTTCTTACTGTAACAGCATTCAGCACTCCTGCCAACGAAAGAGATATCGTTATATCTGTTCTTTCCAATGAAAACATCTCTGGTCTTCCAACTGCTGTAGTAAGCCAGTCTGGTGCTGTTGCAAACAGCATTAAGCTTGCTGCCAGTGGTAGAGACAGAATGTATACCGGCAGTTACCACCTGGATGCTAATTATGCTGGTATCGTTTACATAAAGGTTACTGCAACTGATATGTCTAACAATACTGGCACAGGCGAATATACATTGACTACTGCTTATGTAAAGGCCTCTGCAAGAGCTTCAATTACTTCGGCAGACAAGGTTGCTACTGCAGTATTTGAAAAGGGCAGCCTCAGTGAAAATTCTGTAGTAATGATGCTTACAGAAGAACTGGTTAAGACTGAAAATGCTTCTGACAGCACAAGAGCTTCTATCAGACCTGCTGTATTGGGTGATATGAATTCCGAAGCTGTTGCTGCAATGCGTGCCAGTGTTGCAGTTTCAGATACTACAGACCCTGCAGCTCAGGAACTTACACCGATGGGCGAAGCTTATAACCTTGTAGTTCCCGCAAATCGTCTCGTTAAGAGTGCAAGATTCAGTATCAAGCTTTCTAAGGAACAGAAAGCCGCTTCTAATGCAGGTATTTATGAAAATACTGCAAACGGCTGGAAATATGTTCCTTCCAAGAATGCTAGCGGTACTGCTTCATTCGATGTTAAAGACGGTGGTGTTTTTGCAGTAATGCGTGATACCATGGCTCCAAGAGCTTCTATAGAAAATGACCTGACTAAGGTTATCAAGAATGCTAAGCCGGTATTTACCTGGAAAATCACTGAATATGCTTCCGGCCTTAACAAAGAAAACATTAAGGCAGTATTCGATGGTAAGGAATTTGATGTAATGCTTAGCGAAGATGGTACTGTTGCTAAGTTTACACCAAATAACCTTAACACCGGTGAACATACTATCGGCCTTAAGCTTGGTGATATGGCTGGTAACAGAGCTTCTATCGAATCTGGTCGTTTTGAAGCATTATTGCCATTGGTAATCAAGGATGTATCTAGTTATCCAAATCCAGCTAGACATGGAAATGTAAAAATTAGATTTTTGGTTACAGGAAATGAAATTAATGCCGATGATATAAGTGTAAAAGTATACGATGTTGCCGGACATCTCGTTGCTGATGGTTCATCCATTAACATGAGGCATAACAGAGGTACTAATGCTCACGGTAACTTCTATGAAGCCCGTTGGGATTTGACCAACAAGAATGGTAAGAGGGTTGCTAATGGCACCTACATTGCCAAGATTGAAGTCAGAGATCCAACTGATTGGGGCAAGAAGACTAAGTATACATTGAAAATAGCTGTTCTGAAGTAATCGCTTTCAAGTCAAATTCTGATTCGGTTGCTTTATGAACAGGTAATCGAATCGGAGTGTGACCTATGAATAAGAAACTGGTTGCTGTATTAGCCGGAATGGCAGTGGTAATTACACTTGCTAATGGTTGTGGTTCTGGAAGCGGTACTGGTCGCTATTCTGTTCCGTCTGACATCATAAATGGTGGCGGCGGCGGAACTAGTGGCGGTGGCGGCGGAACTACCGAAACTAATGTTGAATCGTTAATTCTTTCAGCTTGGGAAGACTTTAAATACGGTGCTTACAGCAGTGCTATTGCTAAGTTCAATGATGCGATTTCCAATGCGAATATAAAGACCGAGCAGAAGCCAGAAGCTTATAACGGTCTTGGTTGGTCATACTTGAAGTCACAAGGTGCCAGTTCTGCTAAGGCTGCTTTTGAAACTGCCTCAACCACTAATGATGAAGCTAAAATAGGTTTGGCTGCAGCTTTGATGAATGAAGGTAAAAATGGCTGCAGATCTGCTGCTGGAATACTTGAAGATATGGGTTTGAGGGAAACCTCAACTACATTCACAGCTAAGCATCCAATCGGCGTTTCGAATGCAGGTGCTCACGCAATGCTTGCCTGGTGCTATTTCATGATTGGAAACGATGATGGTGCCAGAAACCAGATTAAGTTTGCATTAAGCTCTGATGGAACCTCAGATAGTTCTGTAGCTCAGATTTATAATTCTATGCTTGCAATGGGTCTCACAATCGATTAAGAATAAAAGAAAAACGCGGTTTCGATTTGAAACCGCGTTTTTTGCTTTTAGGAAAGTTCCGGCATTTCGTCTTTTATATGAGAGAATTTGGTGTGATAAATAAATTCTCTGGGTAGAACATTAATTTTATCGCCTTCTACCAATGCTCTATACCTGAATTTTGAATTGTTTACACAAGCTCTGAACTCTGTGTCATTAAGTTCAAAAATGTGAACACCATCTTTTTCCTTTATGTGAAAAAGTGATTCAGGACCGTCCTGCAGAGTCATGTCATTATCATCTGCAGAGCCTGCAGAGAACTCACTGTCATCAAGATAGTATCTGAAGGTAATCCCAGTGCATATATATTCGTCTAACCAAGCTTCTTTAAGCAATTCCCAGGTTATGTAAAAGCCTAGTCCAAGGGTTCCGCCCAGAAGCAGGAAGGTAAGAACAAGACTATGATTGCCAAGAAGCATTTTGTCTACTAAGGCTCCAGCAATAATGAAAGATGGAGTAATACCCATCAAAGCTTTACAGAGATTTTTGAGGTTACCATGAAGAAAGCCAAAGCTGCAGGATAAGCTGATTGATAATATTAACCACCAGAAGAATCTGAATACAGAATTTGGAATTTCTGTACCGAAGTTGACCAGATATTCAATGCATATGGAATAAACAACACTTGATAAGGCAGTTAAAGAAAATGCAATGACAAAAGCTGATAAAAAGTATGTAGAGGCTTTTCTAAGCTTACGTTCCATTATTACAATAGGAAGCATTGTTATGAGGGACGCAAAAAAGCCGCAGAATATACTTGCGGTTAATAGGCTTGTCTGAAAATTTCCTATTAAGTCCCAGGGATTGCCTTCACGGTAAAACATCCAGCTGAAAAAGCCGGCTAGCAACCCTGAAACCATACTTTCTACAAAGAAAAGCAGATTCATGCAAATCCCCAATCCCCATTCACTCTGTCCGCTAGGACAGAGTGAATGAACATTAGTTGATTGTTTCTACCAGAGTGAGCTCGGTTACGAAATAAATATCGTAGGCTTCCTGGATTTCCTGTGGGGTGATAGAGCAGTTTTCGTCTTCAAGATAGCGTTTGCGGTCTCTGATAATATTCAGGAGGTCACGAGGATGAACAGCTCTTAAACCGCGCTTTTTGGCTCTATAGATTTCAAGAATCTGTTTGATGTTTTCCGGATCGAACTTGAGACCCAGTTTATCGCAGGCTCCGTGCCAAATGTCTGTGTATTCTTCAACATTAGGATTTCTTACGTTAATCTTGTAAGGCAGACGTCTTAAGAAGGCATCATCAACAATCTTCATCGGGTCGAGGTTGGTGCTGAACAGAATGATTTCATCTGTTGGAACCTGCATGCGCTGACCGCCAAGAACAAGATAGTCAACCTTGTTTTCAAGAGGAATAATGAAGCGGTTAAAGATTTCTTCTACACCGCAGCGCTGACGACCAAGGTCGTCTACCAGAAGAACGCCGCCTGTAGCCTTAACCTGTGGTGGAGCGTCGAAGCATCCGTATTTGTTGTTATACTTAACTTCAAGGTCATCAAGAGTTAATTCACCGCCGACTGTAATCAAAGGTGGTTTTACAACAACCCATCTTTCGTCGAAACCGTCCATGTCAAAGTTTTCAACTATCTGATGACAGCTTGGGTCGAATACTCTGACAAGCTGGCCGCCTATTTCAACAGAATATGGGACAATCATTGGAGGAAGCAGCTTGATTACTGAGCTACAAAGGAAGGTTTTACCATTGCCAGGGAAACCATATACGAAGGCAGGTTTACGTGCGCAAACAGCCTGACCGATCTGGAAAAGAACATCCTTATAACCGGTGTGCTGAGTGAATTTTTCTTCCATAAGAGCTTTGTTAATTTTGAAGCTCTTCTTAGATTCGCTAAGAATGAGGTTTGTTACTTTGATATACTCATCAAAACTTACAGGGGCTGCACCTACATAAGCATCGCGGTCCTGTATGCTCTTGGCTCGTTCAACTCCCTTTGGATAAAGACCATATTGATAGTCATCACCCATGCCGGTGCCACCGACCATAGCGACTAATTCCTGCTTCTTAAGGTCAGAGATTATCTGGGAAACTATTTCTGTATTTACCTTGAGACGCTTTGCAATCTTGCGGGGAACGTCTTTGCCGTGCAGATAAAGTTCTTTTATAATCAGGTTGGTTAAAATTTCAGGGTCAATCTTCAGATCGTAAAGAGTAGTGGCTTCTCTTGGAAGAATGGTTTTTAAATCAAGAGCCATAAGCAACCTCCATCAAATGTATACATACAATCTATAACATAAATTTTCCCAACGCAACCCCAATTCTAATTCATAATTCATAATTCATAATGCATAATGCAGAATTGATTGTTTAGTTTACTGCTTGATTGAATTTGGTGCTGCTTTAACCAGCTTAGTGTCAATGCCTGAACTTAGAATTGAAAATGGAGAATTGAGAATTGAGAATTGAGAATTGAGAATTTTTTGTTTTACACTGCTTCGACAGGTTTGATGCTGCAACGAAATGCATAATGCAGAATTGATTGTTGATTGGGTTTGCAACTGTTGGCGCCCACGCGGGGCCTTCCTCCAAAGCGAAGCGTGGGGGAAGGTGGATTCTGCGAAGCAGAAGACGGATGAGGGCTATAAAATCACCCTTATACATCCACTGCTATAGAATAGGTCTTAGGTCTTAGGTCTTAGGTTTTAGGTCTTAGGTCTTAGGTTTTAGGTTTTAGGTCTTAGGTCTTAGGTCTTAGGTTTTAGGGTTCTAGCTTCTGGCTTTCCTCGGCGGTAAGCTGGTAGCCGAAAGCAGTAAGCGGCCTGCTACCCGGCTTTCTTCGTTTTGCTTGAGTATTACTAAAGCCCATGTTAAAATTAATTTAATCTTTGATATTTCATAAATAAGGCAATTGAGTTATGAAATCTAATTTTACATTCTTAGAAAAAGATTTCCATGTATTAGCTGATTTCGGCTACATGGCAGAAAAATACTTATACAGTGATTCTAACTCATGCCTTATGAAGCTTGGTATGATTGGTGAAACCATAACCAAGCTGATGTTTAAATTCGAACATATCAAACTGGCTTTTGAGCTTGATAGCTGTGACAGAATCAGGCACCTTTTCAAGGAAGGTTTTCTGGAAAAGGATATTGCAGATATACTTCATTCCTTGAGAAAAATCAGAAACCGTGCTGCTCATGAAAATTATGAATCCGTAAGAGATGGTGAAACCCTTATAAAAATGGCATATGGTTTATGTCAGTGGTTTCAGTATACCTATGGCGACCCTGATATGGATTTCCATGATTCGCCTTTTGTTATGCCAGCAAAAGATGGCGACGAAATAGAAGCTTCCAGTCAGAGAACGCCAAGGATTATTAAGGTAACAAATAAGACTGCTAATAAAGAAGCAGAGCAGGCTGAAGAAGAAAAGCTCATAAAAGAATCCGAAGCTGCAGCAGAAAAGGCTAAGCAGGTTCCAAAGGAAGAGCGCCAGCAGCAATCTCAGAAGGCTGCTTCCCTTAGATTTAAGTCTGAAGCTGAAACCCGCTATATTATTGACGAACAGCTTCGTGAAGCCGGTTGGGAAGCTAACACCACAACACTGAGATACTCTGAAGGTGTGCGCCCTGCAAAGAACAGAAACATGGCTATTGCCGAATGGCCTACTCTTACACCAGACGGAAAAAAGGGCTTTGCAGACTATGCGTTATTCATCGGCGAAAACCTCTATGCTTTTATAGAAGCTAAGGCAGCCATGATTGATGTGCCTTCTGTCATCGACAATCAGTGCAAAGTCTATTCCAGTAGTATTAGAAACGAAGACCAGAAATATTGCCTTGGCACCTGGGGTAAATACCAGTTGCCATTCACATTTGCCACTAACGGCAGGGCTTATCTGGAACAGCTTTCCACTAAGAGCGGTGTCTGGTTCCTTGATTTAAGAAAGCCTGATAATGCTGCTAAGCCGCTTATGGGCTGGTATAGTCCAAGTGGTCTTCAGGAACTTCTGGAAAAAGATATAAGTGCTCGTAATAATGCTTTATCACAAATGAGTAAAGACTTTTTACGAGACAAGGACGGTCTCAATTTAAGATATTATCAGATTAATGCCATTGAAGCAGCTGAAAATGCTATTATTGCCGGTCAACAGAAGGTTCTTCTTGCCATGGCAACAGGAACAGGTAAGACCAGAACTGTTCTTGGCATGATTTATAGATTTCTGAAATCTGGCAGATTCAGAAGAATTCTTTTTCTTGTAGATAGAACTACACTAGGTGAACAGGCTTCAGATACTTTTAAGGAAGTTAAGCTAGAAGACCTTATGACGCTTGATGATATTTATAATATCAAGGGTCTTGAAGATGCGGGTATTGACCGTGAAACACGTGTTCAGGTTGCAACTGTCCAGAGCATGGTTAAACGAATTCTTTATAACAAAGATGAGCAAATGCCTGCTGTCAGTGATTATGACCTTATTATTGTTGACGAAGCCCACCGCGGCTATGTTCTTGATAAGGAAATGACCGATGAAGAAATTCTTTATCGCGACCAGACTGATTATCAAAGCAAATACCGTGTTGTAATAGAATATTTTGATGCAGTGAAGATTGCTTTAACTGCGACTCCGGCGCTTCACACCACAGAAATCTTTGGTGCGCCTGTATTCAGCTATACCTACAGAGAGGCTGTTCTAGACGGTTACCTTGTTGACCATGACGCTCCACATCAGTTGAAGACAAAACTTGGGCAGGAAGGTGTTCATTACAGGGTTGGCGATATTGTTTCTGTTTATAACCCATCTACTGGTCAGATTGTTAAGACAGAGCTTATAGCTGATGAACTTGATTTTGAAATTGATTCCTTCAATAAGCAGATAGTTGTGCCAAGCTTCAATGAAACAGTCCTGCAGGAAATTGCCAACTGTATCGACCCTGAAGATTCCAATGTCTCTGGCAAAACCATCATTTTCGCTGTTGACGATAATCACGCAGACTTGATTGTAAATATATTGCAGAAAATATATACGGCCCGTGGAATTTCCAATGACGCTGTAATGAAGATTACATCAAGTGTTAATAAAAATAACAGCAACAGGTCACAGGAGCTGGTTAAGCTGTTTAAAAACGAAAACTATCCAAGTATTGCTGTTACCGTTGACCTGCTTTCAACAGGTGTTGACGTGCCAAAGGTTACAAATCTTGTTTTTATGCGAAGAATCCGTTCACGTATTCTTTTTGAGCAGATGTTGGGAAGAGCTACACGCCTGTGCCCGGAAATAGGGAAAAGCAGATTCGAAATATACGACCCGGTCGGGGTTTATGATGCCTTTTCAAATGTTAATACAATGAAGTCTGTTGCTGTAAAGACCTCATATGATGATTTGCTGAAGGGTCTAAAGGTTCTTGATGAAGAAGAACATCTGAAAAAGGTTGTTGAAAATATGCTGGCTAAGCTTCAGAGAAGCTGTAAAAGCATGGATGAAAGAACCGAAAAGAATTTCCCGGTTCTTGCTGATGGCATGCAGCCGGAAGAATTCATGAAATCCTTCCAGGGGTTAAGCCCGGTTGAAGCGAAGGAAAAGCTGCTTGCCCATGAAAAGCTTATTGAGCTCATGAAACAGAACGAGGGCAAGCCTAAGGTTGTGGTCATTTCAGAAGAAAAAGACAAGCTTCTTGCACATACTAGAAGTTACGGTAAAGCTGCAGTAGGGCCTAAGGATTATCTTGATTCCTTTTCGGAATATCTTAAGAATAACAAGAATACTATCGAAGCATTGAATATTCTTTGCACACGGCCTAGAGACCTTACCAGAGCCAGTCTGAAGTCTTTGTGGGCACAGCTTGATACAGAAGGCTACAGCGAAACAGAGCTTAAGAGTGCTATGAAGGAAATGACCAACAGTGACATTACTGCTGATATTATCAGCATAGTAAGACGCTACGCAATAGATGCAGAGCTGATATCGCCTGAAGAAAGAGTTAAAACTGCCATTGAAAAGCTCAAAAAAGCTCACAAGTTCAATGCAACTGAGCTTAATTGGCTTAGCAGAATAGAAAAGGTCATATTAAAGGATTCCATCATAAATGTGGCTGTTTTCAATGAAGATGACAGATTTAAAAACCAGGGCGGCTTTGACCGCATAAACAAGATTTTTGGCAACAAGCTTGCCAGCATAGTCGACGAACTAAACGACTACCTCTACGAAGTCGGCTAGTTGGCTACCCCTTTCGTAAAGGTTTTTCCAATACCTCCCTTTTAAAGGGAGGGCAGGGTGGGTTTTGAAAAGCTAGAGACTTGTTTTGAAAGACTAAAACAAGTTTTGGTGATAGTCTCTATAAAATTAATTTTATAAAGCACGAATTATGATTAAGGAGTAAATCTTGAATACACAGGAAATAGTTACGAAGTTATGGAATCTCTGTAATGTGCTGCGTGACGATGGCATAACCTACCATCAATACGTAACAGAACTTACATACATTCTTTTTTTGAAGATGGCAAAGGAAACCGGTGCTGAAGAGCATATCCCCGAAAACTATCGCTGGGATGCCTTGAAGTCAAGAAGCGGCATTGAACTGAAAAAGTTCTATGTAGACCTTCTTAAATACCTTGGTGAAAACTGCACTGGCAGAGTCAGAGAAATATATCAGGGCTCATCTACCAATATTGACGAACCTAAGAACCTTGAAAAAATCATTACCACTATTGATAGTCTCGATTGGTTCTCTGCACGTGAAGAAGGCTTGGGCACCTTATATGAAGGTCTCTTGGAAAAGAACGCAAATGAAAAGAAGTCTGGTGCCGGCCAGTATTTCACGCCACGCGTTCTCATTGATGTAATGACACGCCTCATTAAGCCTCAGCCAGGGGAAAGATGCAACGATCCTGCCTGCGGAACCTTCGGTTTTATGATTGCCGCTCGCCAGTATGTTGCTTCACAGACAGATGATTTCTTTGATCTTGATGCTGATACTGCTGATTTTGAACGCAAACAGGCTTTCACAGGTGTTGAACTTGTTCACGATACACACCGCCTTGCATTGATGAACGCCATGCTTCATGATATTGACGGCAAAATCACTCTTGGCGATACTCTTTCAAGTATGGGCCAGAGCATGAAGGGCTACGATGTTGTTCTTACTAATCCGCCTTTTGGCACAAAGAAGGGTGGGGAACGTGCAACCCGTGATGACTTTACTTTCCCGACCAGCAACAAGCAGTTAAACTTTCTGCAGCATATTTATAGAAGTTTGAAGGCAGACGGAAAAGCCCGTGCGGCTGTTGTTCTGCCAGACAATGTTCTCTTTGCTGATGGTGACGGTGAAAGCATACGCGTTGACCTTATGGATAAATGCAATCTCCATACAATTCTTCGCCTGCCAACAGGTATTTTCTATGCTCAGGGCGTAAAGACAAATGTTCTTTTCTTCACTCGTGAAGCTACTGATAAAGGAAATACAAAAGGTGTGTGGTTCTATGATTTAAGAACTAATATGCCAAGTTTTGGTAAGACTAATCCTTTGAAGGCAGAACATTTTGCCGGCTTTGAAGCTGCTTATGAAGCTGAAGACCGTGCTACAGTCAAGGATGAACGCTGGAATTACTTTACCCGTGAAGCCATTACCGAAAAGGGAAACAGTCTCGACCTCGGACTCATAAGAGATGAATCCATCGTTGATTACGAAGACCTGCCAGACCCCGCTGAAAGCGCCGAAGAAGCCATCAGCCTTCTCGAAGAAGCCGTCGACCTCCTTAAAGGTGTGGCCAAAGAGCTGTTTGTGGGAGATATACAATGATTGACAATGTAATATCAAAGACTGAAATTGATAATGATTTTCTTATTAAAATTGGCGAATTGCTTGAAAATGCCCATAATAGAATTGCTTCAGCTATAAATATTTCTATGGTGTATGCCTATTATGAAATTGGAAAAAACATTGTAGAAGAAGAACAGAATGGCAAAGAACGTGCCGAATATGGAAAAAAACTTATTAAAAGCCTTTCTGAGTATCTAACATCTAAGTATGGTAAAGGTTATTCTGTTGGTAATTTAAAGAATATACGGCAATTTTATAAAATTTATTCAGCTGATCGAATTGGCGAAACAGTGTTTAGCCAATTCGAAAAATACCCTTTAACTAGTTCTGGCAGAAGGTTTTACTTAAGTTGGTCACACTATTTAATGCTTATGAGAATTGGCAACGAAGACGAACGTCATTTCTATGAAATAGAAGCAGCTAAAAATAATTGGAGCCTGTCAGAATTGAAACGTCAGTTTAATTCTTCTTTATTTGAAAGGCTGGTATTAAGTAAAGATAAAGATGCCATTAAGACATTATCACAAAAAGGGCAAGTAATACAGACGCCTCAGGATTTAGTAAAAGATCCTTACGTATTAGAATTTTTGAAACTTCCAGAATTGAACAAATATTCTGAATCTGACTTAGAAACTAAAATCATAGATAATATTCAGACTTTTTTGCTAGAACTAGGAAAGGGGTTCACTTTTGTTGGCAGACAAGTAAGATTTACTTTTGAAGAAGAACACTTCAGAGTTGATTTAGTATTTTTTAATAGAATATTACGATGTTTTGTGCTTTTTGATTTGAAAATAGGTGGTTTAAAGCACCAGGATATCGGACAAATGCAAATGTATGTCAATTACTATGACAGAATCGTAAAACTACCAGAAGAAAACCCAACAATAGGTATTATCTTATGTAAAGATAAAAATCAGGCCATTGTTGAGATGACTTTGCCGGAAGATAATAAGCAGATTTTTGCCAGCAAATATGAAACAGTATTGCCAAGCAAAGATAAGTTAAAAAGCTTACTAGAAGAGCTTTGATTATATAAAATTAATGATAATCCTTTGAAGGCAGAACATTTTGCTGCTTTCGAGGCTGCTTATGAAGCAGAAGACCGTGCTACAGTCAAAGATGAACGCTGGAACTATTTTACCCGTGAAGCCATTGCCGAAAAGGGAAACAGCCTGGACCTCGGGCTCATAAGAGATGAATCCATCGTTGATTACGAAGACCTGCCTGATCCTGCAGAAAGCGCAGAAGAAGCTATCAGCCTTCTCGAAGAAGCCGTAGACCTCCTCAAAGGTGTCGCAAAAGAGTTATCTGATTAACTTTTTGCTTTTGGCTGTTAGCTATTGGCTATTGGCCGAAAAGAAACAAATTCAACAGCGCAGATTGGCGCAAATACGCACAAAATAAGATTTATACCTTAAAAACAAAGCGGATTTAAGGGAAAATACCCTTAATTTCTTGACTTTCCCTTATTATTGACTATAATTTAAGGGAAAGAATATTAGGTGATTAAAAGAATGAGAACTTTTAATTATACGAAAATAAAAGAAGAAAAATGGGATTCAGAAATTCTTGGTCTCATAGCAGCAATATACAAGTTCGCAGGTAAGCAGGAATTTTACCTTAAGCAAAGACCAGATGAGTTAGAAAAACTTGTGGAGATTGCAAAGATTCAGAGTACCGAGGCTTCAAACGCAATTGAGGGTATTGTAACCACAAATACAAGAATTAAGCAGTTAGTGGAGGAGAAGACCACACCAAAGAATAGAGATGAAGAGGAAATCGCAGGATACCGTGATGTGCTTAATATCATCCATGAGAGTTTTGATGCGATTCCCATTACACTGAACTATATTTTGCAGTTGCATAAAATCTTATGCAGTCATATGGATAACCCACTTGCTGGACGAACCAAGAATACGCAGAATTATATTAGCGCCACATATCCAGACGGACACACGAAGGTATTGTTTACTCCTTTGGCTCCATTTGAAACACCAGAGGCACTAAACAGAATATGTGAAGAATACAGCAGGGTAATTGGAAATCTTGAGGTTGAGCCACTACTGGCTATTCCGATTTTTATTCATGATTTTTTGTGTGTACACCCTTTTAATGACGGTAACGGCAGAATGAGCAGATTGCTTACAACCCTGCTACTTTATCGTAGTGGCTTTTATGTTGGTAGGTATATCTCACTTGAAGCTAAAATTGCGAAGAACAAGGATTTATATTATGAAGCTTTAAGACATTCACAGGATGGTTGGCATGAAGGAGAAGAGGATGCAGTTCCTTTTATCAAATATCTGCTGAGAACCATTCTAGCAGCCTACAAAGATTTTGAAGACCGATTTGAAATTGTAGAAGAGAAACTTCCGGCAATCGAAATGGTTCGTAAAGCCACACAGAATAAGATCGGGAGATTTAGTAAGCAGGACATCCGTGAATTATGCCCGGTTCTTAGTGTAAGTTCGATTGAAGGCTCACTTCGTAAGCTTGTTGCAGAAGGAGAACTTCGCAGGGAAGGTATTGGCAAATCTACATTTTATGTCAGATTGAAATAAGAAGAAACAAGCTATTTTCGTATCAAGGATATGTTTCCATATACGAAAAATAGCTGTTTTGTTGCAATTTCTAGATTTCAAGATGAGCAAATATTAATGCCAAAAAGTGGCAGAGAGAAACAATATTACAATACTGTTTTGGCATTACCTTTATGGGGATGTTTTTCGGCGTAATTTAGAAGTTTATCGTTGAATTCTTCTGAGGACATATTATCAAAATAGTCTTTTTGCCACTTTGTGTAATCTAATTGCTCACGAATTATAGTAGCAATAAATCTTTCAGCATTAATAACGCCTAATTTATCTGTTAAACATTCCATTCCAGATTTTAATATTTCTGGCGTAGATAAATCTAAGCTCATAATATGAAATCCTCCATATCTTTTACAAAATCAATAGGATTAACAATCTTCATACTCTTTGTCTGATATTTCAACAATCTTTTGTCTGTCGTCAAAATAGCATATAGTTATTTTTACATCAATATTTCACACAATAGCCGAACCAGAATACTTTTCAAAAGCATTCTAAAGAAGTAAGCAAATATGCTATAATAAAACGAATTGAAGCTGGAGGCTAGCCAATGAAAAAAACAGAAAAGTCCAACACTAACGAAATCATAGAAATACCTGCAGAAGAAGCACCTTACGCTTTGCCCGATGGTTGGAAGTGGGTGAGGTTTGGTGATTTTTCTACGAATCAATATGGTTATTCTGCTAAGGCTGTTGATGATGACAAACTGCCAAAAATGCTTAGAATAACAGATATCCAAGATAATGGGGTTGATTGGAAAACTGTGCCTGGTTGTAAAATTGAAGATTCAAAGCTAGACCAATATAGACTCGTAGATAATGATATTGTTATTGCAAGGATTGGTGCTACCACAGGAAAAAGCTTTCTTATTAATAAACCGCCTTTAAATGCTGTTTTTGCTTCTTACTTAATAAGAGTTAGATTTTCAAAAGATTTTTTACCCAAATACGTATATTGTTTTTTGCAAAGTGAAACTTATTGGAAACAGATTTCTGATTTATCATCAGGCATAGCTTTACCAGGTGTTAATTCAACAAAACTGCAAACAATGATGTTTCCATTCCCACCTTTGGAAACTCAGAAGCGCATTGTAGACCGCATAGAATCTTTATTCGCAAAGCTTGACGAAGCCAAAGAAAAGGCCCAGACAGCCCTCGATACCTTCGAACTTCGCAAATCCGCCATCCTTCATAAGGCCTTCACCGGTGAACTCACCGCCCAGTGGCGAGAAGAGCATGGTATTGGGTTGGACAGCTGGGAGCATAAAAGATTTTCTGATTTGTGCGATATTGTAAGAGGTGGCTCACCACGACCTGCTGGAAGTCCTGAATTTTATGATGGTAATATTCCTTTTATGAAAGTTGCAGATATTACCCAAAATAATAGCCCATATGTTTCATCAACAGAACACACGATAAAAGAAGCAGGACTAAAGAAAACGAGAATGGTAGAACCTAATACGTTATTATTGACAAATAGTGGTGCTACTTTAGGCGTCCCTGCCATTACAACTATCCGAACAACTTTTAATGATGGAATTGCTGCATTTTTGAATTTGGATGCTGATAATTTGATGTTTTATTATTATTTTTGGACAAGTAAGACATCTGAATTGCGAGGTATAAATAAGGGGGCGGCACAGCCGAATCTAAATACCAATATTATTGGTGCTGTAGAAATAGATATTCCTACCAAAGATGAGCAAGCTAGGATAATAAATGCTCTTGAAAACTTGCTGGCTAAGGAAAACGCTGCCAAAGAAGCAGCAGAAGCTGTCATCGAGAAAATCGACCTGATGAAGAAATCTATCCTGGCCCGCGCCTTCCGTGGCGAACTATGAAGTGCTAATCACTAAAAATGTAGAATTCTACACTTTTAGTGATTAGATTTTCTTGTTTTATGATTTATGAATTATATTTTCATACCACTTTATAATTTGATGCAGTTATTCGTTTTTGTAAGATTATAATTGGAGTTTCTTGCATTACTGGTGTAATAAATTTATAATTTATTTATGAACCTGGAAGACAAAAATTTATTGGAATTGTTGGATTTATATAGAAATCTAGGCATTGATAAACAGATAGATAGTGATAAATTCTATCTATATTCTATTATTACTCATTCAACAGCTATTGAAGGCTCTACTGTTACCGAAATAGAAAACCAGCTTCTCTTTGATGATGGAATATCAGCACCAGAAAGGACAATCATTGAACAAATGATGAACTTAGATCTTAAAACTGCGTATGAGTATGGTTATTCTTTTGCCAAAAGCCACAAAGACTATTCTGTCGAAAGTTTAAAATATTTGGCCTCTAAGGTTATGAATAGAACTGGTGAAGAATATACAACAGCCATTGGGAATTTCTCTACCGCAAAAGGTGATTTAAGGCTCGTTAATGTTACCGCTGGATTTGGAGGGCGTTCTTATGTGAATTATACAAAAGTGCCTTCTAAATTGAAGGACTTTTGCAAAGAATTAAACTATAGACGAAAAAACATAATTCCCAAAAACGTAATGGATATTTATAAACTTAGCTTTTGGGCACACTACGAATTAGTTACTATACATCCTTGGGCAGATGGAAACGGTAGAGCAAGCCGTCTTATAATGAATATGATTCAGACAGAATTTAATGTTTTACCAATGAAAGTTTTAAAAGAAGATAAGGCAAAATATATAGGAGCATTGGTTGAATCTAGAGAAAAAGAGAACTTGGATGTATTTATAGAAGCCATGCAGGAAATGCATATCCGAAACATAAGGACAGAAATACGCGGATTTATTGAAAGCCAGAAGGAATTGCCGAAATCAAGATATTTTACCGGTGAAAAACCGGCGATAAAATCAAAAATCGGCGATAAAAAACAGGCGATAATTAATTTTATTAACCAGAATAAATGTGCTAAAGCTTCTGAAATAGCTAGTTTTATAAAACTAAGTCCATCAAGAACCAGAGATTATCTGGCAGAACTGGTAAAAGAAGGCTATTTGCGCACTGAAGGTGCAAATAAAAATAGAATTTATATCTGGTGCAAGTTTTAATTATTGAATGTGAATATAAGCTACCTGATTGCAAGATTTGACTACCTGCCCAAAACATTTTTGGGCAGGTAGTTTATCGATTTATAGAGAGTCAAAAGTTACATCATTCTGAATGATGTATTTGCCATTATTCTTTTTCTCTAGGATATTCATAGCTTCGTAGAAAAGATTTTCAAGCTTTTTCATGGTCTTGGGATTTGGGCAACTGTAATCATCAAAACTTTTTCTGGTGAAATTTTTTCACCATTGTAGATTACAAAATTATTTTATAAAATTTAATAAAAATTCTGTTATTCCAATTATTGTAAACCCGTTTTCGTCGCGGCATTCTTTTATTGGTTTATTAACAACGATTATTTTTTGAATTTGGTCATTTAGCAGAAAATATGGGCGAATTTCGCGGGCTTTGGTTTTTCCATTGCTAATGTCATTGGAAACTTGAATGTAATACATTCGTTTTCCTTTTGTAGCATAGAAATCAATTTCATTTGTTTTTCTAATTGATTTACCTTCGTTATTTTTTTCAATGGAATCAAAGGAACCAACATTTACAGAGTAGCCATTATAGCATAGTTCGTTATAAACAATGTTTTCGAGCATTTGCCCTTCGTCACTGAATGCGAAATTCAAACGTGCGTTCCTGAGGCCGGTATCAATAAAATAATATTTTCTCTGAGCGCCTATTTCTGACCTGCCTTTAAGGTCGTAACGTCTTGCTTCACGCAGTAAGAAAGCATCAATGAACATATTGATATATTTTTCAACTGTTGCTTTATCTATTTTTTCGTGTTTAACGCTTTTGTAGGTATTGGCTATTTTTTCTGCATTAAGAAGCTCGCCCGTCTGGGTGCTGATGATGTTGCAAAGTTCATCCAGAGATTCGCTTTTACGTAAGTTATTACGTTCTACTATGTCTCGGAAATAAGTGGTTTCAAATAGACTCTTTAAGTATTCTTTTTTGTCTTCAATACTTTTTATAACAGCTAAGGGCATGCCCCCGAATAACATATAGTCATAAATAGCTTCTGATGCACTGCCTCCGGCATAGCCATAATATTCTTCAAAGGATAATGGGGCTAATTTTATGATTGATGCTTTATCTCTGAATTCGGTTACGATATCGGTTGAAAGCATTTTGGAGTTTGAACCGGTAACGTATAGGTCAATATTTTTTTCCCGTGACAATCCAAGAACTACGTCTACAAAAGATATGATTTCAGGGGCGTTTTTGGGGGCTAATATGTGTTTCCCACCGACTAATTCAGGGTTTATTATAGAGAAAACTTTTTGTATTTCATCTAAGAAAATATAGCAATTTTTTTTATTTCGGCAAAACTTACGAACAAATTTTGATAATTCTATTGGGTCTCGATACTTTGCATTTCTGACATCGTCAAGTTCAAGGATAAGAATAGAGTTTTCTTTTACTCCGTTTTCCAAGAGATAATTCTTGTATATTTCCTTTAACAAAAAAGATTTTCCACAACGTCTAATTCCTGTGATAACCTTAGGAAAACCATTGTTTTTTTCTTTTACCAGCTGATTTAAATACTTAGGCCGTAGAATCATGAATAAACCTCTGTGAATAACTTTATAGCCACTTTTTGATTATAGCACTTATATCAAACCTAATCACTAAAAATGTAGAATTCTACACTTTTAGTGATTAGGTTTGATGGGTGAATTTATTGAAAACCACCAGAAATTGCTGAAATCAGGATATTTTATCGGTGAAAAATCGGCGATAAAAACAGGCGATAATTAATTGTGTTAGGGTCCAACTAAAACAGCCAATTCTCTGGTCAGGTTAATTTAACCAGAAAATAGTCAGCTAAATAAAGCCAATACTTAATAGATTGAGATGACCAATCACCTAGTCTAAGTATTAATTTAATTATTGTTCAGAT
>JAZRWI010000110.1:0-13442 GCA_045599645.1 Candidatus Avigastranaerophilus sp. | reverse complement strand
TACGCCAGAAAAGCGGTGCCAACGTCTTCCTTGAGTGCGCTGAGCTATTCAACAGTTAGCAGTCACGAAAATCCCGATGAGAAAAGCAGACAGCTTACTACATCGGGATTTTTTTTACAAGATAACCTGTGAACAGTAACTTGGCAAATAACGATATCTGATTAGAACCCCTCTCACTTGCAAAGTAGCTTAAGGTGTGATACACTTCAACAACTTAAAAAGAAGAGGAGAGTAAATTCATGTTCTGTCCAGTATGCAAAGGCGAATTTAGAGAAGGCTTTACTCATTGCGATAACTGCAATGTTGACTTAGTAGAAGATCTTAATAATATCACTGCCAAAATTGAAGGTGAATTCATGCTCTGCCCACAGTGCCATGAAGAATTCCATGGTGAAGAAACAGGTTGTCCGAACTGTGGTGTAAAACTAGTTAGAGCTGTCCTCAACAAGGATGACGAATACGTTTACCTGGAAGAACCAACCTTTGAACAGGTTGATACCACAAGAGAATTCAATAACATGTGGAGACACTACTGTGAAATCAATCCAGCAGAAGCAGTCACAGTTCTTGAATCAATGGACGGTAGCATGCTGAAGAAGGTTATGGACCTTCTTGACAGTAATGAAATTAATTTCATGTTTGTAGAACCAAACGAAGCTGCAAGCACACTTGGTAGCATTTTTGGCTGCAACAATCCTCTTGAACGTCAGTTTCCAAAAATCGTTGTAAGAAGAGAAGACGAAGAAAAAGCACTTTCTCTTGTTGCTAACAGTTCCGAACTTGGTCTGTTTGAAGTTCCTGAAGAACTCATGGGTTCAGACGAAGAAGAAGAATACGAAGACGAAGAAGAATGATTCAAGTAAAGTCCCTGTGTAAAAGAGAAAGATTTGCGTTCCCATTAGCTTTCACTTCGCTTTTGGGAATCATTCTTGCGCTTGTTTTAATATTTACAGAAAAAGCAGTCGCAGGAATACCTTTACTTTTACTCGGGATATATCTGCTCAAACTTGCAATTGGCTGGTTTTTTAATCTTGAACGCTACTATGAATTTGATTCAGAAAGCGGTGTGGTCAACCAAGTCACCAAAGAAAACAAAAAGGAAATAACCAAGCAGATTGCAGCCAGCAGTGACATCCAAAGCTTTGCCGTTGCAGGAATCAGGAACTGGGCCAGACATGGTCATTGGTGGACGTATCATGTAGTCATGATTTTGAAAGATGGCAAGATATACGACATCACTAATCCGGCTGGTGATAAAAAGCATCATGAAGTAAAGAAAAAAGCAACCGAATTTGCTCAGGCTATGGGTTGCGAATGCTTTGACTCAGTCCATGAGCAAGCATTGGAAATCAAAAAACTCCCAGGTCGTGTTGAAATAAGCAACCGTCCCTGGGAGTTCAAAGATTCTTTTAGATTTCAAGGCCGCGAAATTCTTTATGCGGTTTCATTATTTGTAGCTATTCTTCTTTTCATAGTAGCTATAGTAGTCAGCTTATCATAAATCAGAGTTCGCTGTAACCAAATATAGCGTCAGCCATTTTACCAGTGCTGCCGTCTTCACGTTCAAAGCTACCACTAAGAACAATAGAGTTACCATTTACATTTTCATCAACTTCAGTGGCATTGAGGTTAAGGGCTTTAATACCCATATCGCCAAGAGTGCTGAATTCATCTTCAGACATTTTGCCGTCACCGTTTAAATCGCGGTAAAGCTTAAGATTCTTGTAAATGGAATCCTTGCTATCGATTTTACCATCTTTGTTGCTATCGTATTTGGCTAGTTCTGCAAAACCATCAGAAGCGCCGTTCTGATCGCCGAAAAGTTCAGAACCGTCATCTATCTGATTATTACCGTTTTTATCGTATACAAGCATTGCAGTATCGCCGGCAACCCAGGCGGTGCTATCCATAATTCCATCAGCATTAATATCGAAATTAGCACCCTTACCGGCTTCAGTCAGGTTTATACCTTCGCCGGAAAGATCAAGAACGATTGGGTCACAGCCAGAAAGCTTGAGTTCCTGTAAGCGCTGATATGAAGAACTGGCTTTGTTAACAGCACTAGAGGTGTTTGAAACAGATGCTCTTACGGAAGTTTTAGAAGCATTAACAGAAGTGGAAGAACTATTAATAGAAGCGCTAGCAGAGCTGCTAGCCTTAGCAGCTGCATCAGCCTTCTTTACAGTAGCCTTTAAGCTGCTGGCAGAAACAGTAACACTGCTAGAAGTAAAGGCGTCCAAGACTTCTGCTTTTCTTAAAGCTTCTGCTTCACGCTTATCTGTTGGGGTATATGTCTTATTGGAAGTTTCTTTCTTTGAAGAAGCCTTCTTAGAGGATTCTGATTTGTAACCAAAGAAGCTTGCAAGTGCATCGGTAAATGAGCTTGCAATAGACTTGGAATCTGAAGCTTCAGCGTTTTCTTCATTGTTGAAGCTCATTGTAATCTTATAGGCAGAGTATTTTACTGTTACACCAGCCAATGCGCCTTTTGTAACCTTTATTTCCTTTGAAGATTGTGTAATAGCTACTGAAGCGCTGGCATTAAGGTTCATATTAGCTATTTCATCTTCGGTTGGAGTATCGGAGAACTTGTCGGAAGCTTCGCCGAACATGCTGTCGAAGCTGCTTCTAAGTTGTTTGTATTCGTCTTCATTACGACTAACCATTCTGAGAAGTTTGTCTGCTGCATCAGTTATCTTCTGCTGTGTTTCGGAGCTTGAGAAAGCCTTATTGGACTTTACGGTAAGACTAATATTTAGACTGGAAGCTTTACTTTGCTTGAATTCTGCAATTACACCTTTTAAGGCGGTCTGTGGGGAAAGCTGAAGTTCGTCTGAAATACTGCCTTTGTTGCTTACCTTGGCTGATTCTGAAGCTGCGTTTGCACCAGTTGTGTTACCAGTAGCTACCATAGTGCTTGTGTATTTTGCTGCGTAACTATTGTAGGTTGATGAAAGTACAGACATGTTATTAACTCCTCCTTGAGTTTGTCGCATCCTTACGGAGAACCCAACCTGGACTTCCATGTCCAGGAATAAAAAATTCTCCTAATATCTCTATCGGCTAAAGTGGTAAAAAAGTTTAGCTTTTTTTTAAAAATTTTTTAAAAATTTTTTCTAAGATTGAAATGTGGTATACTTTCACCACCATGAAAATATCTTTTCGCAGAATAATTACGTCTCTTATATTTATATGTGTGTTTTTCTATGCTTTGAGCATTAATTCTGGGTCTTTCCTGGGTTCAGGAAAAGAAGAGGAAAAGGATGGTACCCCTAAGGCTCAGTTATTTAAACTAAAAGACATACAGAAGGTTATACCAGAAACCACCTCATTTGTTTGCACAACTTCTGACCGTGCAATAGTCAGCAATATAGATGGTTATAAAATAGGTCAGGTTCTGCATACTATGCCTGATTGTAAAGACCTTAGAGGCTTTGTTGGCCCAATTCCAATGCTTATTGCAATAGATAGTAAAGGTCTGGTTGCCAGCTTTGCCATATTGGAAAACCAAGAAACACCTGTTTTCCTTAATAGAGTAATTTCATCAAACATATTTGAAAAATGGACAGGTAAAAATGCAAGCGATGCTGTTGGAATAGAAGTTGACGCAGTATCAGGCGCTACCTATAGCAGCACATGCATTATTAAATCAGTTAAAACCAAACTTGCAAAGCATGCAGCAATAACCTTAAAAGAAGATGAGGAAAACCTCAGGCAAAGCTTAATTGAACTAACTGCCTGGTTATTCTTAATTTTCTCGTTATTCTGCTATCATCCAAAATCTCCAATGATAAAATACCGAAAGACTTTCCTCTTTGTAGCTATTCTGATACCTGGTTTATTATTAGGAAGATTCATCTCTCTCGGTCTCATCAGAGGTTGGGCAATAGACGGTATTCCCTACTCTACTCAGCTTTACATGACTGTCTTAATGGCTTTGGCAATATTCCTGCCATTGTTTTGGGGAAGAAGTTATTATTGTATATGGTATTGTCCTTTTGGGGCTGCCCAAGAGCTTCTTGCTCATACTCCCAACAAGAAATTCACTCCAGGACCAAAGATAAGTAAAGCACTTCATCTAATAAGACCAGTCCTGGTATTTACTATTGTTGGGCTTATTATTGCTGGTATAAAAATAGATGTTTACCAGTTTGAACCATTTTCAATATTCTTGTTCAAATCAGCTTCAACCATAACAATAATATTAGCAATCGTAATTCTATTGTTATCTATATTCATTAGAAAGCCTTGGTGTACTTATTGCTGCCCAACTGGAGCGTTCCTTGAAGTAAACAGACATGCCTCTCTACTTGGACCAAGGAGCCAAAAAGCAACGGAGAACAAGGATAACGGCGGATTAGCAGACCAGGCAGGCCGATGAACAGCCAAACAACCTTATTTATAGCCTCGGTTTTAGATAGTTACTGCTTTACCTTTTGCAGGTTTGTGCTGTGCGATGGTTAGTAGGAGCGGAGAAACACCCAGACTCACATCTGTTACTGCTTTACCTTTCGTAGGTTTGTGCTATGCTATGGTTGGCAGGATTCCAAATAACAGAACCCCGCTTTAAGCGGGGTTTTATTTTCTCACAACTATTCTTTAAGCCTCAAACCCACATCACTAAAGGCGCAAAGTCAAAAAAAAAAAAAAATTAAAACAGATATTCGGAAGCTTTTCCTACCAAACCTCAAACAAACCGTTATTATAATTCTGAACAAAAATAACAACTTACATATAACATAGCAGGAGGTAAAACCCATGTCATATGTAAGCTTCTTTATAGTATTCGCAGTGTATTCTTTCTTCCTCAGATACTGCTGATAAGACGGGTTAATAAATACAGCAGCGATAAAGGCACTATATAAATTATCTCGAAAGCAGACAGCAAATTATTTTATCTGTTCTGCAACAGTAGCCTCGCAGGACTGCATAGCCTGAAGAGTTTTATTTAAGAGGTGATCTAATTCCCAGCCTAGCATTTCAGCACCTTTGCTGATGATTTCGCGAGAACAGCCTGCAGCAAACTTTTTGTCCTTGAATTTCTTTTTTATACTCTTAACTTCCATATCTATGCAGCTTTTTGAAGGTCTCATCAAAGCGCCGGCCCAAATAAGACCAGTAAGTTCATCAGCGGCAAACAGAACCTTTTCCATAAGATGTTCGGGAACAACGTCAGAGCAAATCCCATAGCCATGAGAACAAACAGCATGAATAACCTCATCAGAAACATTTCCTTTCAGAAGTTCTGGTGCCTTCTCACAATGCTGTTCTGGATAAAGTTCAAAATCTATATCATGTAATAAACCACAGATTCCCCAGAAATCTTCATCTTCAGCAAAGCCGAGATCCTTTGCAAACCAGCGCATAACACCTTCAACAGTATAGGCATGCTGTAGATGGAAGGAATCCTTATTATACTTCTTCAATAATTCAACAGCGTTTTCTCTAGTGATATCTGCTTTCATATTAGCTCCTATACATAAGTCTATTTAAGCAGCATTATAAACCTAATCTAAGAATTTGTCATTAAGCCATAACTAGGAGTTTTGCAGCAACAATCAACCTAAACCATCATTAATCGTCTTTTTGTAGCAATAATCGGCAACTTTTATAATTTAAAAATGTCGTCAAGGGTGAAGGTCGACAAATCCGGTCTGCGTTTCAGTTTTTTCTCAAAACCGCTCTTTGAGAAAATGTAATAGTGCCTGTTTAACTTATCTGGAAAAATAGAAGCGCTTTCAACTAAGTGCTCAAACATGGAATTATTGAATAACTGGTTCCGATATTTACATTCAACAACCAGCAATTCGTCATCTACCCTTGCCATGCCATCAATTTCAACAGAACGACCTAAGATTGATTTCTCTGCTTTATAATTTTGAACTGTGGGAAACAGGTATTTAAGTTTACCTTTTCTGTTAAGATAATCTAAAAATTCTTTGCAGACATCTTCAAAACCGTGGCAGACAAAATCATTCAATATTGGCTTAATTGATTCGAAAGCCATTTCCTTATTCATTTTAATTCTTGACTGGTTTTCAAAAACGGCTTTATACCAGAATTTCATCATGGGATCGCTTATTTCATAATAATTTGTTTTTTTATTTCCCATGAAAGTAGTTCTTTTTTCTACAATCTCGCTATTAATCAATGTTTCTAAGTATTTTGATACCTTACCGGTTTCTTCATGAATATCATCACTTATGGCCTGTATAGAACGATGACGATAAGCAATAGACCGCAATATGGCATTGTATATATCCTGACATTTTGTGAAATCAGATAGAACCAGGTTTGGTAAATCAAAGAAAATACCATATTCATTACAAATCAAGTTCAACACATTATCTTCAAAACTAATATCATGGTTTATAGCTGAAAGATAGTATGGGTAACCTAGCATCAAAGCAAGATAACTGCATTTATCCTCATTTGAAAAATCACTTAGGAACAAACAAGCCTCTTCAAAACCAAGCTTTTTAATTTCCATTGCAAAGGTCTTGCGCTTATATAGAGGTGATTTTTCATCATTAATCTGCTCTTTCAAAAAGGAAATATTGCTACCGGAAAGAATCAGAAAGATATTTTCTCCAGCTTTATCGATAAAATTCTGTAAAACAGATGAAAAGCTTGAATCTTGCGAAACAATGTAAGGGTATTCGTCAATGATAAGCAAAAACCTTTTTCCATCCGCAAAATCAATAATAGAATCAAAAGCTTCTTCCCAACTGGAAAAGACATAATTTTTAGGGAGCTTCAACAGTTTATTCAGTTCATAGGAAAAAGAGCGCAAATTTCCAAAAGCATTATCCTGCTTTGCTTGAAACATCAAAGCATTCTTATTTTGGCAGAACTCATTCATAAGTGAAGTTTTGCCTATCCTTCGGCGGCCCCAGACAATTCCAAACTCTTTTTTATTTGATCTGTAACGTCTTTCTAGTTCTGACAGCTCTTTTTTTCTTCCCAAAAACATAGTTATATACTCCAAAGTTACTAACTCTAGAGTATATAACTGCGCTTAAAATAAGTCAAGGAAAGAAGGAAAGCACGGCCATATCAGTTACTTTGGAGGGGAATATGAACAGACAATAGACACAATAGAACAACCTCGGAGCCGCAGTTGGCATATTTTTGCAATCAGTCAGCAATTTCCTCTTAAGCATTAAGTTCATCCCTATTTCATCTTTAAGTCTAGATAAGTCTGAACTCTTTGGCAATAAGGAAAGTCAATTTACTTCAAGATTTAATAAAGACTGATAATTTGACGGAAACCCAATCAGACTTAAATCTATATATTGTTCATATTCCTTTAGTATTTTAAACAATAAATTATTGAATTCCAATTTATCAGATTTTGCTGGTAATCTACGAATTAAAACAAGAATATAAGCAAATAAAGTATTATTTTTAACTTCTGGATGGCGTTTCAAATATTTTGTAGAAAGCTTAGCTGGTGGATTTAATTCAGAATTATATAGTCTAGCTGCATGTGCACATTTATTTCGTAATATAGACAAACAATGCATATGATTCTCCAAAGTTTCATAACCAGTTCCAATTGCCACAGCAATAGCTTCTTTTTCAGAAACATACATAGCATTATATAATTTTGAAAGATTAGAAAAAGATAGAAACTCAACTATCACCCAAAGTGGCATTTGGCTACCATAATTTTTATCATGATGCATTATTACTAAACTATCAGCATATCTTTTTTTCTGCGCCTTGAAACTATTTTTTACATCATTAAAACTCTGCTTGGCATAATAGTTTTTATCGTCATAGTGCTGATTATATGGAGGCTGAATACACTTTGCTAATGCAAACTGATAAGAAATCTGAGTTCTAAGATATATTTCAGTGCACTCAATAAATTTTCTTAAAATATTTCGTAATTCTTCATCAAATTTATAAATATTATATATCTTAGAAAATGTAATATTGTTTTGTATATCACTATCTTCAGGAGATTTTCTTTCTTGAATCATATATCCTGAAAATCTATAATAATTAATTTTTGGTAATATCTTTAGAGCAAATTGTTCATTATCAATTATCAGATTGTGATTTTGCAATTGCTTTATTTGTTCATCAAAAGAAAGCGGTTTCTTAAGATCCATATACTCCTCAAATAGTAAAAAGGCTGAGTTAGAAACTCAGCCTGGTCCCCAATGCCTTTCGGCCTCGGGCAACTCTGTTACTTTTAGTTTAACAAACATATAAAAGCATGTCAAGAAAAAAGGTTGCCGATTTTAGGCATGAATATTCATTATATTAGCATCAAAATGTAGACACAGAAATAATGTTCCTGAAGGATCAGAATAATAGACGAGTGATTGTTTTTGATGAGTTCATATAGCCGAAGGCACCGGGGGGAATGAGTTTGCCATGGCGGTCAAGAACTTCACAATCAGCGTTTTTCCCTGATTTTAGACTATTAATAAGCTTAACAACTTTATAGCTTGTAGTTTCTACATCAGAAAGCTTTTGCTTCAGCATGAATTCACTAATTACAACATCATAAGCATCTAGAAAACAGTCAATAAATTCAGAAGAATAAAGACTGGCATCATAATCAATGTTAAAGGTTATTTCTGCTCCATGAATTGATACCCTGAACAGAATAGGATATATAACTTCATCAGTATGAATATCTATTGGCTTTGAAATCTTGCCACAGAAGCTGTAAAAATTATAATCCTCACCCTGATAATAAAAAACAACATTTGATTTTAATTCTTTTTCAACAGCCAGTTCTTCAAATGGATAAATACTATTATTTTTTGAATTAGAAAGCTGACCATCAATGCCTTTTATATAATCAATTACTGAAATCAATGCATTTTCTGGTGTCACATCACAAGCTACAGGAAGCTTTCTTGATAGCATTGAAACAGTATTTTTCAAGCTAGAATCATTTCTACCAGAATAAATTGTATTAAATAAAGAATTTTTACCTGCATTATATTCTGAAAGCAAATAGCCAAAAGCTGCAGTAAAAAAGCCTTCCACAGTCAAATTGTTGTTTTTGCAAAAGCTTTTTACCATGTCGGCAATAGCTCTTCGGCTAACTAATTCCAAAGTTTTTGATATTTTTTCTTCAGAATTATCAACATCACCAATCAGTTTATAATCAGCATCATAACCATCAATGACATCAGAAAAATACTTTTTGCTATTTATATATTCATCAGAATTTAACTGATTTTTTTCCTGAATTGATACTTCATATCCACACATTTCCTCTTTTTTTATGTCATAAGCCAAATAAGCCTGGGAAACATCTTCTAAGAAAACCTGCAAAGAAGCATCATCGCCTATAAGCTGATGCATTTCCAATAAAATATAAAGTCCTTTAGCATTTATTATTTTTACTCTAAAAAGCCTGTTTTCAATAATATTAAAGGGCTTAGCAAGAGTATTTTTTACTTCATCAATATCTTTAGAATCAAATTTAATTTCTTCAACATCTCTAATAGAAAAATCATTATCAGAATCTGATTTTCTATAAAATGGCTGTCCATTTTCATCAACAACAATTCTTGTATTAATAAATTGATGATTATTTACAGCGGTTACAACAGCTTCTTTCAAGCGTATTAAATCTATCCAGGAGTCGAATTTTACTAATAATAAATTATTTAATTTTACAGTATCAGGATTGGATACTGCTTCTTCATATACTTTTCTCTGCCTTATGTTCAAGGCGTAAAGAGATTTTCTATCATTTGCATTATTAAACATATTATTATTTTACATCACATATATGTGCAAAGCAATAAAAAAGCCAGAGAAGCAGCCAGGGTTGGGAACTGGGGACTGGGGGCAATATTATTAGCTTTTTAGCTTATCGAAAGTTTGTGATTTTAGAAGCAAAAAAACAGGTCGAAAGCTCGACCTGTTTTTTTGCTAGGAAATTAACAGGAAATTATTTTCCTTCGTAGGCGTTGATGAACATCTGCTTGATTTCGCTGATGAGCGGGTATCTTGGATTAGCGCCAGTGCACTGATCGTCGAAGGCCATTTCGCACATTTCATCAAGGCTTTCATAGAATTTATCTTCTGCAACGCCATATTCCTTAATGCTTGATGGAATACCGATTTCTTCTTTAAGCTTGTGAACAGCCTTAATAAGCAATTCAACCTTTTCATCATCGGTATCGCCACCGAGATTCAAATAATCGGCAACACGGGCATATCTCCATTTTGCATCAGGATATTTGTATTGTGGGAATGCAGTCTGTTTGCTTGGCTTATCAGAAGCATTAAAGCGGATGACTTCTTCAATAAGAAGGCCGTTAGCAGTGCCGTGAGCAATGTGGTGAGCAGCTCCGAGCTTGTGAGCCATTGAATGACAGACACCAAGGAATGCATTGGCAAAAGCCATACCAGCCATTGTAGCAGCGTGAGCCATCTTTTCACGGGCCTTAACATTAGAAGCGCCTTCCCTGTAAGCTGTTGGCAAATACTTAAATACAAGTCTTATAGCTTCAAGGGCAAGACCATTAGTAAATTCAGACGCCATTACAGAAACCCTTGCCTCCAAAGCATGAACAAGAACGTCAATACCAGAAGCAGAAGTCAAACTCTTTGGCATATCAAGCATCAATTCAGCGTCTACAATTGCCATATCTGGAGTGAGTTCGTAATCTGCTAACGGATATTTAATTCCAGTCTTTTCATCTGTAATTACAGCAAATGGAGTAACTTCAGAGCCTGTTCCTGCTGACGTCGGAACACATACCATCATAGCCTTGTCACCCATGTGTGGGAATTCGTAAACACGCTTTCTGATATCCATGAAGCGCATAGCTAAGTCGTCAAACTTAACATCCGGGTGTTCATAAAGAAGCCACATAATCTTAGCGGCATCCATTGGTGAACCACCACCAAGAGCTATTACAGTATCAGGGCCAAAGGTTGCCATTTCTGCAGCACCACGGCGAGCAATATCAAGGGTTGGATCTGCTTTTACATCAGTGAATACCTTGTAATCAATCTTACTGGCCTCAAGAACCTTTGTAACTTTATCAACAAAGCCTTTGTCGAAAAGGAACTTGTCTGTAACGATATATGCACGTTTACGTCCAAGCTGCTTCAGTTCTTCAATAGCAGTGGCAAGACAACCGTATTTGAAATATACCTTTTCTGGAACTCTGAACCAAAGCATGTTTTCTCTCCTTTCTGCAACGCTCTTGATATTGAGCAGATGCTTAACACCGACGTTTTCAGATACAGAGTTTCCACCCCAGCTACCACAACCAAGTGTAAGTGATGGAGCCAGTTTGAAGTTGTAAATATCACCAATAGCACCCTGAGAAGCTGGCATATTTACAATAACACGTGATGTTTTCATTCTAACGCCGAATCTGTCAATCTTATCCTGAGCATTAACCTGGTCAGCATAGAGAACTGATGTATGACCGATACCGCCGTGTTCTACAAGGATAGCAGCCTTATTGGTAGCGTCTTCAAAGTCAGTAGCATGATACATTGCAAGAACTGGAGACAGTTTTTCATGGGCAAATGGTTCATCAAGGCTTGTATCTTCAACTTCCCCAATAAGAATCTTAGCCTTTTCTGGAACTTCAATGCCTGCAAGAGCAGCAATAGTATGGGCAGACTGACCAACAATCTTTGAATTTACACTTCCATTAACAAGAATAATCTTTCGAAGTTCTTCTGTTTCCTTAGCGGAAAGCACATAAGCGCCGCGATCAATAAATTCCTGTTTTACTTGGTCGTAAATAGAATCAAGAACAATGACAGCCTGTTCGGAAGCACAAATCATACCGTTATCAAAACTCTTTGAAAGAAGAATTGAGTTAACAGCCATTTTGATATGTGCAGTTTCATCAATTACAGCAGCAGTATTACCAGCACCAACACCAATAGCAGGCTTACCAGAAGAATAGGCAGCCTTAACCATGCCCGGGCCGCCAGTTGCAAGAGTAAGATCAAGTTCTCTCATAATCATCTGGGAAAGTTCATTTGATGGTTCGTCTATCCAGCCGATAATGTTTTCTGGGGCACCAGCAGCTACAGCAGCATCAAGAATTATCTTTGCAGCTGCAATAGTGCTTTTCTTTGCTCTTGGATGCGGGGAGAAAATCATACCATTGCGAGTCTTGAGGGCAAGCAATGATTTAAAAATAGCTGTTGAAGTCGGGTTAGTTGTTGGAACTATTGCAGCAATAACACCGATTGGTTCCGCAATCTTCATGATACCGAAGCTTTCATCGCGTTCAATGATGCCACAGGTATGATCGTCTTTATATTGATTATAAATATATTCAGAAGCAAAATGGTTTTTGATGACCTTATCTTCAACCAAGCCCATACCAGTTTCTTCAACAGCCATTTTTGCAAGTGAAATTCTTGCATTGTTGGCAGCTGTAGCAGCAGCGCGGAAGATTTCGTCAACCTGTGCCTGAGTATATTTGGCATATTTTTGCTGGGCTGCTCTGACTTGAGCAATTTTTTCCTGAAGTGATTCAACAGAATTAACAGTCATATTATTTCCCCTTTCGGCTCTTAGCCCATAGTATTTTTTTACAAAAGCTATTATTTCTCTATTATTCTCTGCAACATTTAGTAAACAGAAAATTCTTAATTTTTTCAAGCAATAAAAGCTTTTTTGTAAATATTTTTCCACTCACATTGTGAATTTTATCACAATCATATTGCGTTCGTCAAGTGAACAATTTCACAATCATATTAAAGCTACATACATTAGCTTAAAAGCAAAAATCAAACAACCAAAAGCGAGAAGCTTAAACTGCAATGCTAATAAAGAATAATAAAAGAATATAAAATACTGCAACAAGCTAGACCTTGAAGTAAATTTAGGTTATAATCCTCAAAAATTAAAAAAGGAACATTATTATGGCAGCCGCAAAAAAATCTAATACCAAAACCACCACAACTACTATTATCAAAACAACCACTACAGGTGGAAGCAAGAAAAAGAACAGCAATAGTTTCAGCTGGAGTAAGCTTCTTGGTTATACTGGTATTAAGCAGAAGATTTCTAGAAAGACTGGCATTCCATTTAGCAAGGCTGGTCGCGATAGAAAAATTGGCGCTATGATAACAAACGGCATAAAAAGTCTCTTCTCAAAGGGTAAAGGCAATGGGAAATCCGGTTGTTGCGTTTTCTTTGCTGTTCCTGCAATAATCACCGCTGTTGTTTATTACTGGCTGTGAAATAGCCGAAAGCTGGACATATCCTATAGCAGTGGATGTATAAGGGTGATTCGATACCCGCATTCGTCACAGCTTCGCTGTGCCACCTTCCCCCCTAAGAGGCTGTCCCAAAACTAGAAATTTGTAAAAATTCCGATGTACAGCAGTCTCCTAAAAACCTCCCTTTTCAAGGGAGGGTAGGGAGGGTTTTGATTTTAGAAGGAACTTGTTTTAAGTGCATAAAATCGAGTTTTCAG
>JAZRWI010000109.1:0-3569 GCA_045599645.1 Candidatus Avigastranaerophilus sp. | reverse complement strand
CGTATAACTGATGCGGAAATCGTTTTCGCCAGTAACTACCATAATTGGGGTATCCCAGTTCTGAACATAATTCTTCGGGTCTGCTTCACGGTAGGTTCTCATAGCAGTGGCATTATCAAAATCCCATGGAGCGCCACCAAGATCCCAGTTGGCAAACCACATTTCTTCTGTTTCGCAGTATTGAGCACGAAGGTCAAAAATACCAGCATGGGCAAGGAAACAGGCAAAACGCTTGTTGTGGTTCCCTGCAAGCCAGTAAACGGAGAAACCACCGAAGCTTGCACCTACAGCTCCCATGCGCTTGTCATCAATGTAAGGCTTTTCTTTCATATAGTCTGTAGCACTTAGATAATCCTTCATGCATTGACCGCTATAGTCGCCGGAAATCTCTGCGTTCCATTCTGTGCCAAAACCTGGCAAGCCTCTGCGATTCGGAGCTATTACTACATAGCCGTTTTCAGCCATTATGCAGAAACCTCAAGGACACGAGGTAACGAGGCAAAAAAACTTGGCTGTTTGGCCTGCTCATCGGTCTGCTTGGTTATTTATCCGTCTATATTACTGTTATCCGGTGCTAATACCTGCACATTAGTGATTAGCACTTGGTCTACTTCAAGCAGTATCAGACCAATACGCTTGTTTAGCGAAGCGTATTAAAAATATAGGCGTAGCCTCATTCATATTTGCGAAGCAAATCATTCATAATCGGCGTTAGCCTATTCATTCACAGCCGTAGGCTTATTCATTTCCATTACATTTGTTTTGTGACATTGATTCTATTGGGAATGCTTTGTTTTTTTTGGGGGGGGATTTTTGGTATGCTGCTTTATTATTTGTTAGATTCACCAATCCAACTTTCTAGATGTTTTTTCCATAAATGGCATGGTGGGCATTTTACTGGATTGTCACAATATTGGTATTGATTAAAATATTTGCATTTCATGCCACAACGACGATTTTTACTGTTCTTTAAATAATTTAGTTTATTAATGAGGCAATATTTTATTCTCAGTTTCTGATAGAGTTTAGGAAATCTATGCTCAATACCAATATACTTGGAATACCATTTTAATGCATCTTTTGTTACTCTTTTCCCAGAACTTGTGTCTAAGTGCAGTTCTTTGTTTGTGGTCAAACCTAATTCTTCTGCCATCATTCCTTCAAAAGGATAACACCACATTTCGTCATCATATTTTAAGTCTATAGGAAAGTAGGTGAATGGTGGTTTATTAGAACCTGATAATGGTAATGGGTAATTAGATCTATATTCTTCTGCTAGGCCATGCCCAAATTCATGGGCTAATAACAGTGCTATGGCGATAGGCGAATCTTTATAATCAGAAGAAATCCAAACAATATTATATTGCCTAACTTTATATTTTTCTGATTTTATATTGTTGCCGTTGTTATCAATAAAGGTTTCGTCTTTGCCTATTGTTTTCATTTCACCTAACTGCCAATGCGCGTTGATTTCACCACCACCTGTACTACTTTTAGAACCAAATCCGTCGGTAAACATAATAACTGTTTTGGTTCTTTCAAGAAAATCAAAAACTATTCTACCTATTTCATATTTTTGTGCGTTAACATTTTCTTCAAGTTCAAAACGTTGTTTTTCTTCGTTCCATTTTAGTTTTTGGCTTAAACCATGTTTACAAAGAAACAATGCTTCATTGATGCTTTTATGGGTTTCAAGATACTTTTTATAAGTATCATCATTCGATTTCATTCCTTTATTAGCATATTTGCTTGTTTTAATTCTTCAGTGCTAAAATGTTGATAAGCTGAATCTGCAAAAAGATTTGATGGAAAAATATTAAAGCAAACAAAAAGTAAAACTATATATTGTTTCAATTGTTGTTCTCCTTAAAAAATTTTTCATCAAACCTTTTAGAGCCTTTTAAAATTTCTTTGGCTTGTTCTGAATATTTGGCATCAATTCTACTTTTGGCTTCCTGCAAAATAATTGGTATTTTTTTATTTAAAATTTTAGCATATTCGAAATAAGAATCTAATAAAGATGGTATTAATAAATCGTTTTTATAATCATTTTCTAATTCTTTTGAAAGAAAGTCAAAAATACCATCGTTCTTTTGTTCTTTGAAAAAGTTTAGAATAGTACCTATTTCTAAAATATCACCTTTTTGGGTAACATCAGCGAGTTTTTCTATATAACCAGCTTCATTACGTAAGGCAAAATAAAAAATGCAATTTGCTAATATGGTATTTTTGAGCTTTATTGGATCATAATGGTAATCCCAAGTTTCTTCTAATAAGTTATCTATGTTATGCATTATATATTTTATAAAGTTATCAAATCCTGGATAATGTTTGTCTAGACAAGTTGCTATGCACAAATCTAGATAATCCAATTGAGGACACTCTGCTACTTTATTTTCCTGCTTTGCTTTTTTTAATTGGTTGTATTCTTCTAGCATAGCTTCAGCAAATTTTTCAGAAAATTTGCCATTATTATTTATGTTTTGCCATTCCATGGCATTAAAAACATCATCTTTTATGCTGTTATTTACTTTGTACATTTGAGTAAGTTTTTCAAAAACAGCATTACTGTTAGAAAATTTAGCCATTTCCAAAAATTGTAAACGGTCTTTTAATTGCTTTTTTGACAAACCTTCTATTATTATTTTTTCACGATTAAATTCATTGGTATCTGCATATGAAAAATTGGAAAACAAAATTAAAAATAAACAAAGAATAAATACAATTTTCTTCACGTTATTCTCCAAAATAAACAAATCAATTATTATACTTTTTGTATTTTAATAATTGATGTTGGCAAAATCAATTTTCTTGGATATTCTTTATTTTTCAGTCTTGAATCATAATATTATTGCAACGGATAACAGGATTGCTACGGATGGAGCAGGCCAAACAGCCGATAGGCCTCATTCATTCTACAAGTTCTGCTTTGCGGCTTTATTTTTCTTATAAAAACATCGCCATGTATAGTGGTAAACTGATTATTTTATCGGTTTTTCCAAGATTTTTGGTGGAAAATCTGATGCCTTGCTCAACTTTCCACTTTGTCAGTGCCGATGTAAGAGATTTTGATTTTGTGTTATCTGCTGATTTAACCTCAATAGCGGCAACCTTGCCATTATAACGTATGATAAAATCCAACTCTAACTGGCTGTTGTGCTCGAAATAGTAAAGCTTTTTCCCTGCTTTGGCTAATATGTCTGCAATGATGTTCTCGTATATTGCGCCCTTGTATATGCCAAGTCTTCCTTCTAGTATATCCTGCTGAGAGCCTTCCTCAAGCATGGCAACACTGAACAATATCTTCTTCCCATCGGGACTTACTTTTGGTTCGCTTACACGACCAAGCTGGTTCATTAATTCGGGGGTAAATTTTTTATTCTAGGTATCATAGTTTGATTTTTAAAGAGGTGGTAATTTTTCTATTATTTGAGAATCCCACATTTTTTGAAGTTCTGATTTATGAATCTGAAGCCATTCATAAACCAACTGCTGGGCTTTTTGTGGCAAATCACCTTCAATCATTTGAAGACTCTGAATACTAAATATTCCAATATATTCACCATATA
>JAZRWI010000108.1:0-2974 GCA_045599645.1 Candidatus Avigastranaerophilus sp. | reverse complement strand
AAGGTTTCTGCAGAACGTTCTAAGCTTGGTGCTTTCAGCAACAGACTTCAGTACACTATGAACAACCTTGAAAATGCTTCAACTAACCTCAGTGATGCTGAAAGCAGAATCAGAGACCTCGACATGGCTAACGAAATGATTACCTTCACCAGCAGCCAGATCATGCAGCAGGCTGGTACTGCAATGCTTGCTCAGGCTAATGCAATGGGTCAGTCAGTTCTCTCTCTCCTCGGCTAATAGATTGATGTAATTCGATAAATGAAAGACCCTGACGTAAGTCAGGGTCTTTTTCTGTTTAGAGGCTTAGATGGTCACTGCTTTTCCAAGCCAGCTTCACTGCTACGCGAGAGTCAGTAGGAGTATTAGCACCGGATAACAGGATTTAAGCGGATAAACAGCCAGCAGACCGAATTTTTAGCCTCGGTATTAGATGGTTACTGCTTTACCAGAGCAACTTTCTGCTAAGCGAAAGTTTGTAGAAAAATCCTGACTAGCATTCGCATGGCAGTAACTTCCGCTGGTAAACTACAAACCTGGTAAAACCGAGGCCAAAAAAACGGTCCCCAATCCGCTCCCATCCTGTCATCCGTTGCTAAAATTCCTGACAAACCTTCGCATGGCAGTAACTTCCGTTGGTAAACTACAAACCTGGTAAAACCGAGGCCAAAAAAAACGGTCTTCAATCCGCTCCCATCCTGTTATCCGTTGCTGAAATTCCTAGTGACTTTCGCATAGCAGTAACTATCGCTGGTGAACCACAGACTCACTAAAACCGAGGCTAAAAAACGGTCTTCAATCCGCTCCTATCCTGTTATCCGTTGCTAATTCTAGAATAATTCTACTCTGTTCATTAAAAAGTCTAACAGACTGCAATGGAAGAAACCCTTGTCGTCGTAATAATGGTGTGGAATATCGTCCCTGATAATTACTTTTTTATAGAAGTCGCCAGTCAGTAAAAATGAATCAAGTTCAGAAGCTGTTTTATCTTCCTTGCTCATTTTGTAAGCACTCTGTATATAGATTCTCCTATCCATATCGTTGACAATGAAGTCTATTTCTTTCTGACTGTTTTTGCCATTTCTTCTGTCGTATACAACACCTATGTCAACTTTATAGCCACGTATAATAAGCTCATTGTAGATGATATTTTCCATGATATGTCCGGGATCAAACTGGCGATAATTCAGTCTCGCATTTCTAAGGCCAATATCTGAATAATAATATTTATTAGGGTAAGTAAAATATAATTTCCCTTTTACATCATATCGCTTGGCTTCAGATACCAAAAATGCTTCTTTTAGCTTTTCTATATAGGAATTAACCAGATTGTGGTCTATCTTTTCATGCATAGAGCTTCCTATTGCATTGGCAATGTTTGTCGGATTGGTTAATGAACTGATTGATGAAGCAAGAAAATCCAGAATATTTGAAAGCACATCTTCTCTTTGGATTTTCCCGTGCTCTTTAAGGTCCTTCATATAAGTTTCAGAAAAGAGATTGTTTAAATATTCCATTTTTTCCCGTTCAGTTTTTTTGACGGTAAGTTCTGGCATACCTCCGAAACGCATATATTGTTCCAGCACGTCTTTTTCGCTACCACCATAGTATTCGTATACTTCTTGAAAGGATAATGGATATACATGAATCTGAGTTGATCTGCCTCGAAATTCTGTAGCTATGTCGCTGGAAAGAATTTTTGAATTACTGCCTGTTACATATACGTCAAGGTTTTTGTATCCTTTAAGCTCGTTGAGCATATCATATATGGTAACTTCATCTGAGCCATAGTCGTTTTTTATGATTGCTTTTTTGGCCATCTGCACTTCATCGATGAAAAGGAAGAATTTCTCGTTGTTTTTATCTGCCAATGTTTTCTCTACCATATCGCATAATGCAATAGGATTTCTAAAAACAAAGTATTTTCTCTTATCTAATTCCAGTTTGATAATATTTTTTTCTTTAACACCTGAAGAAATAAGGCTATTGTAAAAAAGCTCCAAAAGTAAAGTGGACTTGCCAGACCTTCTTAGGCCCGTGATGACCTTGATGTTTCCATCCCACATCACCGATTTTATTTTGTTGAGATATTCTTCACGTTCTATCATAATAATACCCAAGTTATACATCTTAAATCTATTGCGTCGCTACTTGTAGATTATACTCTCGTTTTCTTTAAGAAATCAACTCTTTATAAACATTTGCTGAGCTGGAAGCAGGAAGCTTGAAGCTTGAAGCAGGGCATTGTTCTATACGAAGAAAGTATAAGGTTTGTTGCAATAGGCTTGAAGCTTGAAGCAGGGCATTATTCAGTATGAAGAGAGTATAAGGCTTGTTGCAATAGGCTTGTGGCTATTGGCTGCTGGCCGAGAACAAGCAGGCCGTTCGATGCGATGCTACGCAGCGATAGAATGAGCAGTGTGTGAGGTGAAGCACCGATTCTCTAAAACCGAGGCCAAAAAAACGGTCCTCAATCCGCTCCCATCCTGTTATCCGTTGCTGAAATTCCTGGTGACTTTCATGTCGCAGAGAGCAGGTTAGGGGAAACCACAGACTAACTAAGGGCGTCAGCTAAACAATTCCCTCCTAGCAGCGAAGCTGCGCCCTTCTAGGCCAACGGCCGCCCTTCTAGCGCCAGCGCCCTTCTAGCGAAGCGCCCTTATCCATAAGTTTGAAACATGAAGTTTTTTACCTTTACACAACCATTAAAATAAATATATTAAAAATATATAAAATTTTTATAAATAAGCTATTTTGATGTGAAAAATCGCGAAAATAATAGCTTTTTATATAGAAATTGGCTGTAAGTTTCTGAAATCGCCCGAAGGCTTTTGGAATTTTGTGACGACATATATAATAACAAAAGCGAAATATAGGCGAAATAGTTCTTTGAAAATCTAAGACTTTAAAATAGGAGGTGTGACTATTTAAAGTGTTCGGGTTCAGGGTGACAGGAAGTCACTCGGAACAAAGGGTT
>JAZRWI010000107.1:0-17413 GCA_045599645.1 Candidatus Avigastranaerophilus sp. | reverse complement strand
TTCCATTTTTCAAGCATTGACTGCCAATAAATAGTCTTTTCATTTGCTGAAATTGCCATAAAATCCCTCCTGTTTTAAATATCAACAACAGGTTAAGGCATTTTTAATAGCTTTAAAAGATGTGGTTTATTAAGCGCTTACTTAAAGGAGGAAGGGCAATTTTATATATCTAATAACTGTAAAGAATTATAAAGCTTCTATTAATTTTTTAGTTTTTTTTAAAGGGGGCTTGATGAAATGTCGAAAAACGTATAAACTACTTTCTACAAGTGTTGTAAATTAATCTGTTAAGGAGATTAAATATAATGTCTGATTGTTTGAATTATCTTGGTATCACTGGAACTAAGAACGTTTACGTAAACCTCAGCGTAGCTGAGCTCGTTGAACAGGCTATCCTTCGTGGAGAAGGCAAAATGGCTTCCAACGGCGCTCTTCTAATCGCCGGCAACAATGGTAAGAGATTCGGTCGCTCACCAAAGGACAGATTCGTTGTAGAAACTCCAGGCACTGAAGGCGTTTCTTGGGGCAAAGTCAACGTTCCATTTAAGAAAGAAAATTGGACAAAGCTTCTTAACAAAGCCAAAGAATACTTGAAGGGCAAAGATGTATTCGTATTTGACGGTTTTGCTGGCGCTTCTGCTGACCATCAGCTCCAGGTTAGAGTTGTTGCAGAAAAAGCTTGGCATGCACTTTTCGCTACCACCCTTTTCATCGACACCAAGGCTGATCAGTTAAAGAAAGACCCAGGCTTCACCGTAATCAACGTATGCGGCATGCCAATGCCAGATTGGAAAGACTACGGTCTCAATTCTGAAGTATTCGTAATCATCAACTTCGAAGAAAAAATCGTTCTCGTCTGCGGTTCTCACTACGGCGGAGAAATCAAGAAGAGCATCTTCTCTGTAATGAACTATATCCTCCCGGGCAAGGGCGTATTCACTATGCACTGCTCTGCTAACGTTGGTAAAGATGGCGATTCAGCTCTCTTCTTCGGTCTCTCAGGAACTGGTAAGACCACCCTTTCTGCAGACCCAGACAGACGCCTCATCGGTGACGACGAACACGGTTGGGACGAAAAGAGCGTATTCAACTTCGAAGGCGGCTGCTATGCTAAGTGCATTAAGCTCAGCAAAGAAAACGAACCACAGATTTACAACGCTATTAAGTTCGGTTCAGTTCTTGAAAACGTTATCGTTAACGAAAAGCGCGAACCAAACTATGATGATGACAGCATCACTGAAAACACTCGTGTAACCTATCCAACAAGCCACATCGACAACTGCGTTGCAGAAGGCTTCGGTGGAATCCCACAGAACGTATTCTTCCTGACTGCTGACGCTTACGGTGTTCTTCCTCCAATCAGCAGACTTTCTCCAGAACAGGCAATGTATCACTTCATGTCTGGTTACACTGCTAAGCTTGCTGGTACTGAAGCCGGCGTAACTGAACCACAGGCAACCTTCTCTACCTGCTTCGGCGCTCCATTCATGGTAAGACATCCATCAGTATATGCTAAGATGCTTGGCGAACGCATGGAAAAATACGGCACTAAGCTTTGGCTTGTAAACACTGGTTGGAACGGTATCAAGGATGAAGCTGGCAAACCAAAACGTATGCCAATCAAATTGACTCGTGCACTTCTCAAAGCAGCTCTCAATGGCAGTCTCAACAACGTTAAGTTTGAAAAAGACCCAATCTTCGGCGTTGAAGTTCCAACAGCTTGCCCAGGCGTAGAAGACACTAGCCTCCTCATCACCAAGAACACTTGGAGCGATAAGGCAGCTTTCGAAGCTAAGGCCAATGAACTTGCCAAGAAGTTTGTAGAAAACTTCAAGCAGTATGAAGAAGGAACTGATCCAAAGATTACTGCTGCTGGTCCAAAGGTTAAGTAAGGCCTTCGGCGTGAAAAACTGTCGCTTCGCGACAGTAGTGAAAAACAGGCGTTGCCTGTTATGAAAACTTGCTACGCAAGAGTGAATACCTGGCGCAAAGCGCCAGGTGTGAAAAGCGCCTTTCGGCGCGTGGATTTTAGCCATTTAGTGCGCCTTGCGGCACGTGAATTTTAGCCATTTCGTGAGCCTTTTGGCGCGTGGATTTTAGCCATTTAGTGAGACTTTCGGCGCGTGGATTTTAGCCATTAAGGCACGGTGGGTCAGAGCCAATTTATTAGAAGCTGACACAAACCTTGCAATGCATAGTTTTTAAGCAGAAAATGGCTGATTTTCAAACAAATTAAATATAAAAAAGCCGCTTGAACAAATTGTTCAAGCGGCTTTTTTATTACGCTTTATTAGAGCTTGAGGCCGTTTTCAGAAACGTATTTGGTGATTACAGAGAGAATGTCGTTCTGATCTTTCTTCTGTTCATCAGTAGTTGGATTAAGAAGGCCTTCAGTGTTACCCTTAGCAAGGATACTCTTAATATTTACAGACATACCCTTTGCAAATTCAATAATCTTAGTCTGAAAAGCTTTATCTTCTTCAGTCTTAGGATTTATTAATCTTTCAAGATATTCCATACCATGGCCTTTTGCAAAGCTGCCAACTTTTTCAGCAATAGCGTCTTTAATGTTTCCGCCAATAGCGTTTTTAGCCATATCTGCAAGTCCACCGAGATCAAAACCCATAGTAAATTCTCCTTTACGGTTATTGTAAGGGTATTATATAACGAAAAGCTTTATATTTCAAATATTAAGTAGGAAGCTTGAAGCCAAAAGCTAGACATTATTTTATAGCAGTGGATGTATAAGGGTGATTCTATAGGCTTTTAGCTATTGCTGGTAGCCGAGAGAAGCAGCCGCTACCAGCCGAGAAATCCCCCTGACCCACTTTACGGAGGCTGTCTAAAAACTCGATTTTATGCATTCAAAACAAGTTTCTTATAAAATCAAAACCCTCCCTACCCTCCCTTGAAAAGGGAGGTTTTTAGGAGTCTACTGTACATCGGAATTTTTACCAATTTCTAGTTTTGGGACAGCCTCTACGGAGGCTGTCTGAAAACTCGATTTTATGCATTCAAAACAAGTTCCTTATAAAATCAAAACCCTCCCTACCCTCCCTTAAAAAGGGAGGTTTTTAGGAGTCTACTATACATAGGAATTTTACAAATTTCCAGTTTTGGGACAGTCTTTACGAAAGGGGGTTCAAGAAAATCACTTTATAAAGCAAGTCACTTCGTGACATAAATGCCACGGGCTTTGGCGATTTCGCGGCGGAAGTCTTCGTCGGTTTTGTTCATCTGTGTGAAAACGTAATTCTCATCGACTCTGATTTCCTTCTTGCTCTGTTCGCGTAATTCGAACATATCGTTTCTGAGGATTCTTTCAAATGTTGCTCTCAGACCGCGTGCGCCAATCTGCTTTTTCATAGCCATTTCTGCAATCTGTTCAAGACCTGAAGGCTCAAAAACAAGCTTACAGCCGTCCATTTCAAAAAGCTTTTCATACTGTCTTACGATAGCATTCTTCGGTTCTCTTAAAATGCGCATTAAATCGTCTTTACCTAAGCCATTAAGAGCAACCTGAACAGGCAGACGACCAACGAATTCAGGAATCAGACCATATTTAATAAGATCTTCTGATTCAACCTTATGCAAATATGAATAATCGTTGTTAGTCTTAGACTGTGGTTCATGATTGAAACCGATTAAAGAGCCATCCTGGCAGCGCTTTTCAATAATCTTTTCAAGGCCTACGAAAGCACCGCCACAAATGAAGAGAATGTGACGGGTATCCATCTTGACAACCTGCTGAGAAGTTGGATTTTTACGGCCACCAGCAAGAGGAACATTTGCTACGGTTCCTTCGATCATCTTAAGGAGACCCTGCTGTACACCTTCGCCGGAAACGTCTCTTGATATAGAAACGTTTTCAGAGGTCTTAGCCTTCTTATCTAATTCGTCAAGATAAACAATACCCTTCTGAGCTTCTTCGACTTCATAGTTAGCATCAATAAGAAGTGAGAGAAGAACGTTTTCAACGTCATCACCGACATAGCCGGATTCAGTGAGGCTTGTACAGTCACCTATAGCAAATGGAACCTGAAGAATCTTTGAAAGAGTTCTAGCAATAAGGGTTTTACCACTACCGGTCGGTCCGAGAAGGAGAATATTTGACTTTTCAAACTCTACGTCTGTTTCTTTTATTAGCGAAAGAATCTTATAGTGATTGTACACAGCCAATGAAATAACTTTTTTAGCAGTATCCTGACCGATTACATATTCAGAAAGTCTGTCATAAATCTTCTTAGGAGTTAATTCATTAACAATCTTATGAAGATTTACTTTTCCCGGTGTACTGTCTTCTGCCGATGGTGCATACCCCTGTTCAGAGGCATCCTTTCTTTTAAAGATGTCCATAGCTGTGCTGACACAGCTTTTGCAAAGAAGCATTCCTTCTGTATTTCTTACAAAATCGCCACCTTTGCGAAGGTCTTTACCACAGAAAAAACAATAAGTCATTATTTCATTCTCCAACTAGATTATGTGCACATTTTGTTTATTGATTCTATCGCAAAATGGCGTAATTATAAAGTATTTTTTATAAAGTATACAGCAATAGGCTTTTGGCTATTAGCTATTGGCAACTGGCCGAGAGCAAGCAGGCCGCTAGAAGCCGCGAGTCGGAAGCAAGAAGCTAGAAGCCAGAAGCCAGAAACCAGAAGCCAGAAGCGGAAGCAGGAAGCTGGAAGCTGGAAGCTGGAAGCTGGAAGCTGGAAGCTGGAAGCTGGAAGCTGGAAGCTGGAAGCTGGAAGCTGGAAGCTGGAAGCTGGAAGCTGGAAGCTGGAAGCTGGAAGCTGGAAGCTGGAAGCAGGAAGCTGGAATCAGGAAGCTAGAAGCTAGAAGCAGGACGCGATATTAGTTAGTCTGTTGTTTACCAGCGGAGGTTTGTGATTTTTGGTAGTGCTCAAGAAAATCCCCCCTACCCCCCTTTACGAAAGGGGGTCGAAGAGAATTACACCTTTACGAAAGGGGGTCGAAGAGAATTACACCTTTACAAAATGGGGATGAAGAGAAGCAACATGAAAAAAAGCGTCAAGCTTAATTGCTTGACGCTTTTTTAAGCGCCCCCAAAGGGGTTCGAACCCTTGTCGCAGCCTTGAAAGGGCTGTGTCCTAGACCGCTAGACGATGGGGGCTAAGAGCCGTACTTCTCACTTACCTCTCACAAGATAAGTATTTATCAACGCCCCCAAAGGGATTCGAACCCTTGTCGCAGCCTTGAAAGGGCTGTGTCCTAGGCCACTAGACGATGGGGGCTAGGATTTGTTTTTTACTTCAGTGGGCCCAGTAGGACTTGAACCTACGACCAGTCGGTTATGAGCCGACGGCTCTAACCAACTGAGCTATAGGCCCTTGAAGTGATTGTAATGTTATCACAATATGTACACCAATGCAAGTACTTTTTTTATTTTTTTTAGAAGCTTTTTTTTAGACCTTTTTTTAGAAGTTGAAAAATGAGTTAATAGCTTTATGACCCAATATAATTCATAATTCATAATTCATAATTCATAATTCATAATTCATAATGCATAATTCATAATGCATAATTCATAATGCATAATGCATAATTCATAATTCATAATTCATAATGCATAATTCATAATTCATAATGCATAATGCATAATTCATAATGCATTATGCATAATTCACAATGCACAATTGATTGTTTACAGTTACAGGCTTGGTGCTACTCCCTCATCTGGCACTCTACGCGTGCCACCTTCTCCCTCAAGGAAGAAGGCACTGCCGTGAGCGGACCCTTATCGAAGTAACTGCTGCTTCGACTTAAGATATGTGCCCCATGCAATATCATTCCTCTGAGTGAGCGGACCCTTATCGAAGCAGCTGCTGCTTCGACTTAAGATATGTGCCCCATGCAATATCATTCCTCTGAGTGAGCGGGCCCTTATCGAAGCAACTGCTGCTTCGACCTACTCTCTGCCAATGCCTGAATTAAAAATTGAGAATTGAAAATGGAGAATTGAAAATGGAGAATGGAGAATGGAGAATTGAAAATGGAGAATTGAAAATGGAGAATTTTTCTCGGCTAAGAGCTAATAGCCAACAGCTAAAAGCATATTCTTTGGCATAAAAAAAGCCTCGCGTTGCGAGGCTTTTTTAGTTGCTACCCTACTCCATATAGAACTCTTTTAGCTTCTTGGAGCGGCTTGGGTGTCTCAGTTTTCTGAGAGCTTTGGCTTCAATCTGGCGGATTCTTTCACGAGTAACGCCAAACTTCTGGCCAACTTCTTCAAGAGTTCTCTGCCAACCATCTTCGAGACCGAATCTATATTTAATAACTCTGGATTCGCGTTCTGTAAGAGTAGCAAGAACCTTGTTAATCTGTTCCTTAAGGATAAGATTAAATGCCGTTTCAGCTGGTGGTAAAGCTGATTTATCTTCAACGAAATCGCCAAGATGAGAATCTTCTTCACCATTAATCGGAGTTTCAAGAGAAATTGGGTCCATAGCTGTCTTCATAATATTCTTGACCTTTTCTATTGGAAGACCAACTTCAAGGGCCAATTCTTCAACAGCCGGATCTCTACCGAGCTTCTGAACCAGTTTGCGAGATGCTTTGCGCAACTTGTTAATGGTTTCAACCATATGAACAGGAATACGGATTGTTCTTGCCTGGTCAGCAATGGCTCTTGTAATAGCCTGACGAATCCACCATATAGCATAGGTTGAGAACTTGTAGCCTTTTCTGTATTTGAACTTTTCAACGGCTCTGATTAAGCCCTGATTACCTTCCTGAATAAGGTCGAGGAAGAGCAGACCACGTTTTGTATATTTCTTTGCTACAGAAACAACAAGTCTGAGGTTGGCTTCAATAAGCTTGCGCTGGGCTTCCTGATCGCCGTGTTCAATACGTTTAGCCAGAGTAACTTCTTCCTGCATAGTAAGAAGACGGATTTTACCGATTTCTCTGAGATATACACGAACCGAGTCGTCTACATCTTCAAAATCAGCCTGTGACTTATCGTCATCTTCCTTCTTTTCTTCTGCTACAGGAAGCTTTTTATCAAGTCCGATTTCATCTTCATCAACGAGTTCGACGTTTTTATCCATCAATTCATTGATGATTTCTTCAAACATTTCAGTGGTAAGACCATCTGGTAGGGCTTTATTGATGTCCGAATAAGACAAATGGCCCTGGTCTGTACCCTTTTTTATGAGTTCAGCCCGAATCTCTTCGAGACTACGAGAGTCTTTTTTATTTGCAACTTTTTTGGCTGCTGCCTGTTCTGTTGTCATAGTGCTCCCTCATTTAATGTGAATTAACCAGCATGTCGAATTGTCTTTTTGTCTCTAACTGTTCCATGCTAGCTTGCAGAATTGCAGTGTCATCACCACTGCTTTCTGCTTCACGAATTCGATTCTGCAACAACTTCAATTTCATTTCCAGTCTACTTCGAACCATTCCTTGTATACATTCCTTGAACGGCACCTCAGGTCTTTCTTCGAGGGTTGTAATCAACTCACTCAAACGAGAGACCAAATCGTCATCATCAAGCATGCCCAATATTTCGGCAGGCTTCAGAGTATAACCGGCAGCATCCTGATGAAGACAAATGGCTTCAAAAATAGCACGCAACCTGTCATCGCTGAAATCTTCCGATGTAAGCATTGCTTTAACCAGCTCTAATTCCTCTGGCTGTTCAAGCAGGTATTTAAGAACCCATTCCTGTCTCTGAACATCAGCGTTAAGAACTGGTGATACGATTTTTGCTTTATTAGAGAATTCCCTACCTCGGGCTGATTTGTTCTCGAATTCCTTTTCAAGGATGTTTGGTTCGATATCGAGTCGCTGAGAAAGCATGCGAATAACATCGCGTTTTGCAATTGGACTCATGTCAAGAACCAATTCTTTGAACTCCTGAATAATCTTTTCTTTAACAGGAATTTCGAGCGGGTATTTCATACCCTTGGTAAGTTTATTCACTAAGAAAGTATATATATCTTCCGCTTTTTCAAGCAGTTTTTTAAAACTTTCGACGCCCTCGCCTTTTATGTATTCATCAGGGTCTTTATATTCCGGCTTATCCCAGACGACAACGCGAGCGTTTACAGGAGAACCCTTCTGACGGGCAATAGCCCTCATAGTAGCTTCCTGTCCAGCGCCATCAGCATCATAACAGAAATACAACCTGCCATCATTCTTTTCATCGTTTTTGACGTTTCTAGCAAGAAGATCAATCTGTTCGGTGGTCAATGCAGTGCCAAGAGAAGCAACAGCATTGGTGATACCACTCTGCCAAAGGCTGATTACATCCATATAGCCTTCAACTATAATAGCGGCATTCTGACGTCTTATAGTTGGCAATGCTTCTCTGAAGTTAAACAACATGTTGCGCTTCAGGAAAGTATCGCTTTCTGAGCTATTCAAATATTTTGGTTCCTGGTCCTTCGAGAAAACGCGGCCGCCAAAACCAGATACACGACCGTGTACATCGAAGATAGGAATCATTAGTCTGTTACGGAAAGTGTCATAGTAGCCAGTATTTTCTTTGCGCGGCTTAACAAGGTCAACCTTGGCCATAGCTTCAAGAGTCTGCTGGTTTTTACCTATACGGCTTGTTAAATAATCCCAGGAATCGGGGGCAAAACCGATTCTGAATTTTTTCACTGTTTCTTCAGAGATGTGACGTTCTTCGAGATAGTCTCTAGCAATTTTGCCTTCCGGGGTATGTAGGGCTTCTTCAAACAGCTTAGAGGCCTGATCTAAAATTCTGTATAGTTCGCTGCGTTTATCTGCTTCCGGGTCGTAATCCTTAGGGATTTCAATACCCTGCTTAGCAGCTAAAAAACGAATGGCTTCCGGGAAGGTGAGATGTTCTAATCTCATCAAAAAGGAAAACACATCGCCACCCTTGCCACAGCCAAAGCAGTGATAAATCTGTTTATCAGGGTTAACATGAAAACTTGGGGTCTTTTCTTTGTGAAATGGGCAAAGACCTTTATATGTACGGCCTGAACTTATGAGGTGTACATATTCGCCCACAACAGAAATAATGTCAGTCTTATCACGGATCAGACTTATTGTTTCATCAGATATTAAGCCCAATGTATACCCCTTAATTTTTACAGAACACGTACATTTTCCGTATCGGAAAATTATAGTATAAAGAAATAAAATCAAAGTGTCAAGGGGCTTCAAATTAAGATTTCTTAACATAAAAAAATTGAGAACTCGCTATTAGACTAAAGTTGAGAAATTTTCAATAAAGTGGTAAGCTATAGCAAAATCGCGATATAGAGTGTACACAAAAGATGAAAAAATTAGGATTAGCTCTAACAATAAGTGCATTACTAGCATTTATATTAGTAACTATCTGCATAGAAAACATGGCCTCTGCTTACAAGAGCAACAGGTTCAGCAATACTATTACTGCAGCCTCAAAGCAGCTTACTAAGTTAAAAAGAGACTCAAATGAAGTTTTTGCTATCCAAAAGGAACTGAATAAATTCTATGGATTACTTTCAGAAGATCATTGCAACATCAATGTATTAACCAAACGCTGTAATGAATTTGAAAGTTCAGGCTACGGTTTTGTTAATTTAAGATTCTTTGACAAGCAGCAAAGCCGGCTCGCAATCAAAAGTTCACGTCAAGACGACGGTTTGAACGGTGCAATGCAAAGATTGTACACAGCCCTTTCAAATAGTAAGCTAAATAGCGATGATTCAATGCTGAAGCAGTATCGTTCACTATTTGAAACCTTGCTTGGAGCAGTAGATCTTCATCAGCTAGTAAAACAGACTTCCACAATAATTCCCGTAACCTTAAGCGGCAAACCGGGCTATTTCTACTGGAACGTTTACGAAAATCCTGCAGTAGAAAGTGAAATAAGCGGAATGGTTGCCTGGGTAAGAAAGGCAGATATACCGTCAAGATTTTTCTGTCAGAAACTGGTAGATGAATACAATCAGAAATCCTACGAAAGCGATGAAAAACAGGTATTCGGATTTGTAGACACAAATGTAAACGGTCTTCTATATCCTGAAAACATCGTAGACACAGTATCTGGCTTCTATTATGCAGAGCTGATTCTAAAGCTTCAGGAATTAAAAGCCTGCTTGAGAAGCCATGACCAGATAGCCGACAGAATATTCAGCTATATTGAACTCGGTAACGGCAGATTTTTCTTCTGCCTATCACAAACAGCTGACTATACTATTTTGAGATTCCTCACAACCTCCTTTGAAGGTTTCCTGTTTATATCAATTCTTGCATTCGCAATATATTCTATAATGCTTTTCCATAAGCTTTCAGAAGAGCTCGAAAAGAATACATTATATACAAGACGCTTCTTTACTACAGAAATATTATCTTCAGTATTCCTGATAATTTTCCTTATAGTAATGAACGTTTTTGTTGCCAGACTTTCTAACAAGAATTACAAAGATTTCATTTACACAAATCTTACATCAGTTATTGACTGGCTTGACGATGGTTTCGTTCTCGCTAAAAAGGATTTATCAGAAAAGTGGATGAATATAGCCCGCGACCAGTCCGTTATACATTTACAGCACAATGCTATTGACAATATAGTCAGGACATTGGCTCAGGAACGCGAACTTACCAAAATGTTCATCGCCGACAAGGAAGGTCAGCTTCTATATTCCTTCCCACAAACCAATAACGATAATATATTCAATCGCCTGATTCCCGTCGTAGCAAGAAAAATTGCACAGGAAAGATTTGGCACAGATGAAACCTGGAAAACCCGTATAGACAGTTTGATGGTTAATTCCTTCAGCCAGAGCTTTACCGACCTTTTAGGGGAAGGGGCCACCGATATCCTGAGGGCCTTCGAAACCTTTGATACTGCGACCGAGCTTGACTTTGGCAACAAAAAGCACATTGTCTTCTCTACAACAATCGATGAAAAATCAGAAAATCCGAAGCTTCTAATAGTATGGCTAGATGCAGAACCTTACTGTCACGACTATATTGTCAACAAGATTAAGGATGCTGAAACTCTTCCGGCAAACCTGCGCCAGACTGTTCTAGCAATGGTTCCGGTGCATCTTGATTCGTTACCTTATCCAAAAGAAATCACAAAGTATTCGTTCACCAGAGATATAACTGAACGTGTAAACTTCACCAAGAGACAGGTTGAGTTTGAAACCAATCTGGCGGGAATGACATACTATGGTGTCGGTACACTGCTCCACTCTGCTCCGAATTATGTGGTTTTCGCTCTTCAGCCTTCAAACTGAAGTAGCGTATAATACTTGCAATTCTCTATAGATTTGGTATATTTGTAATTGTATGAAAAAATATTCTTTAACAGCTTTATTGTTCTCTGTTTTGCTGGGTGGCATCGGCTACTGCTCAGCAATAAATCCTGCTGCCAATGAATTCTATAATAAAGCAGAAGCAGCATTTAAAAATAAGGATTTAACAACTGCAGAAAGTAATCTTGTAGACGCATTAAAGCTTGAACCAGACAATGCAATTTATCGCTATATCCTTGCACAGGTTCAGTTCATGCAGAACAACTTTCTGGAATCGAAGAACAATATGGAAATTGTTTCCCACTCCAGACCTTCACAGGAAAAGGGCGAAGACTACAACGAAAAGCTGAAAAATTATAAGAAAAAAATAAAGAACCTGCAGGAAAAGTTCAATTCCGCTGGTTCTTCCCGTTTTGAAAGCTACCAGAAGAACATTAACAGTCCGCAGAAGCTTAAATTGGCTGTAACAGCCTATCAGGCATTCAGGCTCAACCCTCCTCTGCGTTACCAGAATTTCAAGGTATTGGAAGAAATTACCGGTATATACGAAGAAAACCTTCAGAAGTCCTTTGACGGCTCTGAATGGCAGAAGGAACCGATGCTTCAGCTGGCATTCCTGTATGAAATTGCCAACAAGAAGGATAAAGCAGCAGAAGTTTATATGAGAGCCCTCGACTATGTCCAGGACCCAAACGAAGAATTTGTAATTACACATAAATTCGACTATCTCAACCGTTCTAATAAAGAAAAGCTGCTTGATACAATCGAAGCCGGTGACTTTACTCGTAAGGATATTGAAGAGCTTATTGGTTCTGAAGCTGGTGAAATCAGTGAAGACGATAAGCAGAAGTATGAAGGCATGATCGACGATGCCCAGGAAAGACTTCAAAATGCATCAACCCAGGAAGAACGCGAACAGGTTCTCGAAGAAATCAAGAATTCTTTGCTTGAAAAGCAGAAAAAGGGTGAATTGCCTGGTCAGGATAAGCTGAAAGAAAAGCTTGAAAAAGAAGGCAAGACCATGGAAGAATATCTCAAGGAAAAGGGTCTCTGATTCCTTCAATGGCTATGGTTGAGCAGCATTGCATATTTATTTTTCACGGTTCTGCCTCACAACCTGCCAAAGAAGCTGCTTTAAAGCTTGCCAACGATCTTAAGAGCAATCTTCATTGCAGCTTTTCCATCTGTTATTTAAAGGAAGGTTCCCCGACTCTTTCTTCTGCTCTAACTGACGCTTATTCAAAAGGCTTCAGGGAAATAAACTGTTTGCCGCTGCTGCTTTTACCTGGTTCCCATACAATTAAAGAAGTTCCTGAAATAATTGGTGAATTCAAGAATCAGCATCCTGACTGCAAAGTAGCCCAATTGCCGTGTTTAGCAGAAAGCAGCCATTTTGTTGAATTCTTAATAAAAACATTGGAAGCTGCTAATGCCTAACAAAGATAAACCCCAAATCAAACTTAGCACCAGATATTCAATAACGATGTTTCTTAGCATCACGCTTTTTGTTATGAGCATTGTTGCATTTTATTACGGGTATAAGTTTGCAAAAGAACCTATCCTGGCTGTTTTATTATTCCATGAAGTTGTCCCTAACCCTGAAAAGCCATGGGAAACCACTGAAGAACATTTGGAAGAGATAATTGATAAACTGATTTCCAACAAATACAGCTTCGTAGAACCTGAACAATTTGAAGGAATGTTAAACTTCGGCTTTAAAGGCCGCAATGTAATGATAACCTTTGATGATGGCCTTGAAAAGCAGATAAATGCGATAAAAACCCTCTATGAAAAATATAAAATAAGATCTGTTGTCTTTTTGCTTGAAGATAAAATAAATAAGCCAGAATACATGACAATGGATACTATCCTGGATTTGGCCAAGAATTACAAAACCTTCTTCGGTGTTCATGGCAGATACCACGAAAAATATACAAAACAAATAGCTGATGGACGAGCTCTTGGACAAATAACAGAAGAAACAAGGCTTAATCTTGGCAAAGCACTTGGAACCTCAGTTACTTGGCTGTCTTTCCCGTTCGGCGATTACAATCAGCAAATCCTAGAAGAAATAAAAACCAAAACAGCTATAAAACTAGCTTTCACAATTGATTCTGGTAATATAAACGTTGGCGACGATCACCTGCGTCTTAATAGATATATGTATCAAGCCAACGATACAGAAACCAAGATTGACGAAAAAATCACATACAGCTTACTTCCACCACAAGGTCAGGAAAATGGCAGACTTCTGATTACTATCTCGATATTAGTATTTATGTTTGGGATAAGCAGATTGTTTTTGGCCTTAGAAATTCGCCGCAATCTTAAAGAAGAATGGAAGAAAGAGGAAAAGCAGGGTAGCCTATAAGCCGGGTTCTGTGCCTCTTTCGGAGGTGTCGATCATCTATCTTGGACTAGGATTACTCCCAGCCTCTAGCGACTTACCCGAGGTATAACGAAGCGGGCCGCTTCATTCCTCTGTTTGGTCTTGCTTCGAGTGAGGTTTACCGGATGGACTGTCACCAGCCCACCAGTGCGCTCTTACCGCACTATTTCACCCTTACCGACAAGTCGGCGGTATACTTTCTGTTGCCCTATCTGTCCTACCAGAATCACTTCTAGTAAGCCTGGACGTTATCCAGCACCCTGCCCTGCGAAGCCCGGACTTTCCTCATTACCTTTCGGAAAACGCGATCGACCGGTTACCCTGCAAATTCCATCTTAATCGATGCGAACGTTTCGCCTAGTTCCTGACAGGCGCATTATCAAACCAGCCTTGCCTGATGGATAAATAGGTTCTTTTTTACGTCTTGTTAAACCACATTTTTCGCAGACGTAAATCTTTCTTTGTAATCCAAGAGTGTTCTGACCAGGTTCCTTCAGGACTTCTTTTGTTACCCTGAGGCTGCCACCGCACTTCGGACAACGTTCTACAAAGAAAACTATATACAAGAAGAAAAATACAATAATCAAACCCAAAAAGACTTCTTTATAAGACCATAAGAACTTACCAAGTTCAAAGGTTTTGGGTTCGCTTGCTACACGCTGTTTATCATGGGCCAGTTCGTCGAGGAGCATGGACCTGAATGAATGAATGCCATCCATGAAGCCTTTGCCATCATTATTTTCAGCGTTATTCGGAAGAATCACCTGATTGAGGATATTTTCGCCCATTTCCTTGGTAATCAAGTATTTCAGGCCAATACCAACCTTCAGAAGAATCTTGCCGTGAGCTGTTCCTTCCGGGAGAAGAGCATATATCAAAATACCTCTTTTATCAAGACCTATAGAACGGATCCATTCAGAAAAGAAGCCATCAGCCTTACTCTGGCCTTCGTTAAGATCCTTCACTGCTTCGGTCTTAATAAGTATTCTGATACGTGCCTGTTTTTCTATTTCCATACAGTCTGCTGCAATCAGCTTTCTGTATTCTGAGTTAATAATTGAAACAGGGTCAGAAACATATCTAGCGATTTCTGTTTCTGTCAGATTTATGACAGCAGATTTTTCAATGGTAGATTCTGGCTTTGGAAGTTCCTGAGCAAAGCAGGCTTGTGAAAATAAACAAGCTGCAAATGCTACAACTATTACCAAAGCTAAACTGCTTAATTTTGAAAAATGCTGCTTCATAAAGGAATTATTCTCTTGGACCAGTCCAATATAAGTAGACTCCGCAATTGTCACAGGACTCAGCTTCCACAGTTGTCTTCAGGGAACTGAGAAGACCGGCTGGAACACCCATTCCACATTTCGGACAGGCTGGACTTTCTATTCCGAAAAGAACCTGACCTTTTTTGCGATTGCGCAAATCTTCATATTTAATAAGAACACTGGAATCAACCTTTTGACTAGCCTGGTTGCGTTCAGTAACAATCAATTCTAACTGCTTTTTGTCGCCGATTACTTCTTCCTGGATACGTGTTTTTACCATACCAAGATGTTCTTTACGGCCGGCAACTACCTTTGTGCTCTTTTCGATATCAGCAGTGAGAGTTTCAATCTTTTCCATGTCAGAAAGGATTTTGGTTTCATGCTCATCAGCCTGAGCCTTATAGGTATTAAGCATCTTTTCTAATGCAGAATAATCCTTTGGAGTAACCCCGGCATTCTGCATCTTCAATTCAGTTACCTTAATTTTGCTGTTAAGGTCTTCTACTTCGTGTTCTGCTTTCAGCTTGCGCAGCTTAATATTTTTGAGCAAGGCAGATTTCTTTTCAAGAAGTTCAGCTTCACCTTCTACGTCTTTTTTCATACGTAAATATTTCTGTTTCTTTTCTTCAATCTGCTTCTTAGCTTCATCAATCTTTAAGTCTAGTTCCTGAACAGGAATTAGTTCCATTATACGTAGCAATTGGAGACCCCTATTGTTAAATTTGTCTAAACAATTTATCAGATTTATTTAAAATAAGCAAGTTTTCCCAAATGCCTAACCAATAGAAAAAACAAAGATTTCAGGATTAATTTTAAATTATGCTATAATAGGATGATGGAACAAAGAGAAAGCACAACTAAGAAAAGCTCCTGTCTAGGCAAAATATGTATCTTATTTTGTCTATTGCTTGCCATAATAATATTTATTGCTATAGCAGGTATAGGCTGGGGCTATTACGAGCTGACGCAGACAAATGATCTTGCCGTTTATGCTAGCAAAAGGCTTTCAAGAGCTGGCAGATACGAACTGAATATAGCTCATTTCAAGAATACACTTCCATTAATTACAGCAGAAAATCTTTCATACAAAAAAATAAGTGATGTATCAACCTTCACTGTTAACGCAAAAGAACTGACTATATATCCAGACTACAGTGCCCTCAAGATAGGAACCCATAGCTTTATGCTAAATGGAGCTTCTTTATATCTTAAGAATCGCAATTTTATGGTTGATAGCAAGAATATTACCTTAAGCGGGAAATATAATCCAGAAAACAGACAGGTAGTTATAGCTTCATCAACCTTTGATGCATTCAGGGGCAAGCTTTATATTTCAGGAAACATTGATACAACCAAGCGTCCTAACGCTTATGATTTAACCTCTAGGCTTATTTATGTCAGACTTGAAGACATCTTAGAAGGAACAAAGCACAAAGGTCTTTTCACCGGTGATGTTTACGGAGACTTAAGACTTTTTACTCATGGCGGGCAAAGAAAAGAACCTTTAAACGGTGAAGCAAGCCTGACAGTAACTAACGGAACATACTCAAAGCCTGAATTATTTGAAAAGGTCTGCAATGCTTTACATAAGGTTGGTCTTAGATCTAAATTAGAAGGCTTTGCCAGTGATATAGCCAGCGGTTCTTTCGCTCTGAATGGCGATTTTGTCATAGAAAACAACTCTTACAAGACAGACAATTGTTTAATTAATTTAAAATTCGGGAAGGTAAAATTTTCCGGAATTATAGGGCCTAAGTCAGCATTGAATGGAACCTTTGTCGTCAATATAAAAGATTATTCCAGCTTTGAAGTTAAAGTTAACGGTCCCGACAGTAAACATATGAAGTATGAAATATCAGACAGCGATAAAGCCCGTATTGCCTCAATCATCATCCGAGAGGCCAGCAAAAGTGCAGAAACCAGCATAAAAGCAGAGGGCAGACGTTTCAACCAACGGATGAATGATTCGTTCAAAGACGCCTATGAGGACGCCAAGGAAGCCACTCAAGATATAGGCAGAGGCACCTCCAAAGCCTTAAAAAAGATTGGCGACAAGGTCAAAGGCTGGTTTAAATAGAATTCATAATTCATAATTCATAATTCATAATGCATAATTCATAATGCATAATTCATAATGCATAATTCATAATACATAATGCATAATTCATAATGCATAATGCATAATTCATAATTCATAATGCATAATTCATAATGCATAATGCATTATGCACAATTGATTGTTTAGGTTTTCTGCTGCTTCGACAAACTTTGTGCCGATGCCTGAATTGAGAATTGAAAATTGAAAATGGAGAATTGAGGGAAGAAAGTGGGAGACATTTTTCTGGTTACTGTTCACAGGTAAACTTGACACTTTCTAAATCGGTCTACACGTAACGAAATAATTCAATTTTATAATCAATAAAAAAACTCAAAAAGTCTCATAAATAAAAGATTTTTTTGAGTTTTTTTGTTGACTTTGAAATGGTTATGTGTTAAAATAAACTCGTACCCATTTA
>JAZRWI010000106.1:0-51229 GCA_045599645.1 Candidatus Avigastranaerophilus sp. | reverse complement strand
AGGCTGTCCCAAAACTAGAAATTTGTAAAAATCCCGATGCACAGTAGACTCCTAAAAACCTCCCTTTTTAAGGGAGGGTAGGGAGGGTTTTGATTTTAGAAGAAACTTGTTTTGAATGCATAAAATCGAGTTTTCAGACAGCCTCTTGTAAAGGTGGGCAGGGGGATTTCCCTGCTAACTCTCGCCTAGCACTAACCAGGTTAGGGTAAACCACTAATCTCCTAATATTCCTGCTAACTATCGCTTAGCCGTAAGTGTCTTAGGTAAACCACCAACCTCCTAATATTCCTACTAACTATCGCATAGTAGTAAATATCTTCGGTAAATCACCAACCTCCTAATATTCCTACTAACTATCGCATAGTAGTAAGTGCCTTCGGTAAACCACCAACCCTCTAAAACCGAGGCTAAAAATCTCTTCCCGGCTGTTTTATCCGTTCCCATCCTGTCATCCGTTGCAAATAATCTTTGTCTTGGCTGGGTCTATGTATTCTTTTTCCAACAGTAGTTCACCGATTTCATCTACTGTTATTTTACCGGAAATCGGGTTCTTGATGCTTTCTACTCTGCCTTTGATTGTTGCGTTGACTTCGCTTCTTTCGAAAGCCAGATCTGTTGCTTCCATAGTGCAGTCTTCTAATACAAGGCCTTTGCAGTAGCAGAGGGGCTGTGTCCCGATAATTTTGCATCTTACAAATTTAAGATTTTCGGAATACCAGCCTAAATACTCGCCTTTGACAACACTGTCTATAACTGTAACGTTTTTGCTGTGCCAGAAAGCATCCTTGGTATCAAGTTCTGAATTTTTTATGGTCATGTTTTCAACATACTGAAAGGAGTATTTGCCTTTCATGTTGAGTTTTTCGATATTTACATCCTTGCATTCGAAAAACGGGTATTCAGACTGCATTGTGGTCTGTTTGACATCGACCTTGCGGCATTTCCATAAGAATTCCGGGGAAATAACATCGCTGTTATAAAGCTTTATGTCAGAGCATTCTCTGATGGCTTTGATGCCGTGTAATTTACAGTTATCAATAACAACATCGTTATCATACCACAGAGCGGCTCTGCATTTTTCTGTCATTTCAGAGTTTTTTATAACTGCTTTATTAACATGCCAGAATGGATATCTTAAATTAAAAAAGCATTCACTGGTGATAATATTACTGCATTCCTTCAGTGCAGATTCGCCGTCTGCCGGTCCATCAAAAGAACATTTTACAATCTCAGTATCGCGAACGCCATATAATGCTCTTTCGTTATCAAAGCTCTGATTAAGAATCTGTATCATAGTATCTCCTCAAGACCCACAAGTCTAAAAAGCAAAACCATCAAATTAAATCATCCACTTTGATAATAGACCTCTTCCCAAACTTATTTCAAGTTAATATACTTTAAGATTACCACCTTCCCATTGATATATAATTTTATAATGTGTTTTGAATTGTCCGCAAAGCATGCTACACCTGCTTCAATGCTTCATAACTATTGTTCATATTTTTAATGCAATATACACGTAAAAATACTATAATTAAAAGCTTTTATTGTGAATAAAGATGAAATTTGCTAAGAATATAATTTTTACATTAACATTATCAATACTGTTTTCTATTGTAGGCTGCACATCAGGCTACCAAGGCACTTTCAATAACCTAACTGATGACGACAGCATAGTAATTTTATACACTAATGATGTTCACTGCTCTATAGATGAGTATATAGGTTATGCTGGTGTTTCAGCATATAAAAAAGCTATGCAGGCTACCAACAAATATGTCTGCCTGGTAGACAATGGAGACCATATTCAAGGTGGAACAATTGCCATAAAAGATAATGGTTTGCAAATTGTAAGCATAATGAATGCTGTTGGCTATGATCTGGCTATTCCAGGGAATCATGAATTTGACTATGGCATGCCGGCTTTTGCCACTGTTGTCAGAAACTCAAAAGCTCAGTATCTCAATTGTAATATCACTTACACAGGTAATATTCCCAATAATTATTTTGAAAATGTGTCTTCATATACAATAAAAACCTTTGGTAATACAAGAGTCGGTTTTGTTGGTGTAACAGCACCAGATACTCTCACTATATCAGAAAAAGGCACTTTTTATGAAAACGGCAGATTAGTCTGGGACTTTCAAAGTGCAAACAACGGTAAAGCACTTTGGGCAGCTGTTCAAAAGTCCGTTGACGATTGCAAAAGCCAAAATGCAGACTATGTAATACTTCTTAGCCATCTGGGTGACGTAGAGGAAGAAGAAGGTAATTATTCATCCATCAATACAATAAAAAACACCAAAAACATAGACGTTGTTCTGGATGCTCATGCTCACAATACAATAAACAATATGATTATACCGAATATTGAAGGTAAAAATGTTATTTTGTCTTCTGCCGGTAATGCACTTATGAACCTTGGAAAGCTAACAATTTCTGCCAGGGGTATACAGACAGAACTGATAAACCATAAAGACTATAAGGCAAAAGACGTGTCTATTACTAAACTCATTCTAGATATAAAAAAAGAAATGGGAATTCAGCCGCTTCAATATGAATCAACAAATGCATTAATTACTAAGACGCCAGAAGGTAAATGGGTATCCAGAAGCCGCGAATCAACATTGGGAGACTGGATGGCTGACGCTATTGTGTTCGGAATAAACAAAATTTCTCCAGACGGTGAAAAAGCTGATTTTGCAGTCATTAACGGTGGTGGACTAAGAAATGATTTTCCTAAAGGAAATCCTACGGTTGATGGAAAACCAACAACAGAGCACCTCTATAATCTGGATTCGTTCGACTCATACTTAGACACAGCTACAATTAAAGGTCAGACTTTGCTGGATATGCTGGAATATTCCTGTATGTTTTTAAAGGACGCTAAACCAAGAGTTGATAATGATTTTGGCGGTTTCTTACAGATTAGTAAAGAATTAAAGTTTGAAGTGGATACCAGCATTCAATCACCAGTAAAGCTTAATGACACTAGAGGTGAAATACTTGCTATTGAGAACACCAAAAGAAGAATTTTCAATGTTATGATATTAGATAAAACAACCAACACCTATAAAGCCTTAGACCCGGAGAAAAATTATATCATTGCAGCCGCAGATTTTATACTAAAAGGAAATCAAGGCTACGGTTATTTTCTTAAACAAGAAAAGGTTGAAAAACTCCCACTTAAAGTGGCTGTTGAAGATTATTACAATCACCTCCAGGGCCATCTTGAAGAATACGCCACAACCCAGGGCAGAATAATCCTGCACTAACCCCAAAACTAAAGCAAAGCAATTAGCTTTATTAGAAGTGGTTTATTAAGTTCTTACTTTGATAATAGACCTCTTCCCCAACTTATTTCAAGTTAATATACTTTAAGATTACTTAAATACCTTAACCTAGGGCGCCTCTAGCGAAGCGCCCTTGTATGTTGCTATCAGTAATCTCTTTCATCGAAGAAGTATACTGTAGTTGGTTGTTCGCTTGTAAAAGTAATTGCTGTGAAACTTACGTCACCGGCCGAGGGGGCTTTTACGCAGACAAAACCGTTTTCAGGCATTCTGATAGGACCTGTCTTTTTAGCGGTAGATAAATCATATATTGGGAAGCCAATTAACTGATTTCCGCTATAGTAGCCATTCATATTTAAGTTATGGATACCGTATGCTTGCGGATTAGTGGATTTGTAATCATTAATATAAAGACTTAATGCCCACTTTGCTAATGTTGTTTTGAAAGGCTCATTAGTGATTCTTTCTATGTCTCTGGTGGATTCCTGACGTCCAGAGGCAATTATCGCATTGGTTACTTCCTTGATTGTTGATTTGTATCTGCCTGGTTGGGTCAGATAACGCATAAACAGATAGGCAATGCCGTATGTTTGTCCGTCCCAGTTGGTTAATGAAAGCTTATTTATGTTTTCTTGGCTGCCTCTAATCCAACTGGCTGTGTTGGAGTTATTGTTGATATCAAAACCGTTGATTTCTTCAGCAATTTTTGACATGCCTTCGTTTAGCCAAGTATCTTGAGGATTATTACGATAATTATTTTCTTCATAACTTTTTATGCCTTTATGATAAAAATAAATCATATGCTGAAACTCATGTGCTAATGTGGCTTTTAATTGTGTATTATCTCTGTTGAAGTTTAAATAAACTGCTTTACAAGCATTGCTAGATAATAATGCCGGGTCTTGTGGGTCGTTATAATAAAAATCTATACCAGTGAAATAACCATTTACTAAGACATACTGAGGTGGCTCGTATAGAACAATGGCTAGACGGTCTTCTCCATCTGGACCGCACTGAGGCGCTTTTCCAAAATACTGCTCATTGGTCTCAAGTATGCCGTTGCTGTCACTAAATTGGTTTAATAATGATTTTATTCGTTTTGCGTTTTCTGCTGATGGAATTATGTTTATATCTGCGTATATGAGAACTTTATCATTAAAGTCTGCAAGCGCCGTTCTTACTATTTGAGGGTATTGGCTTGTGCCTGTGTCAACAAAGAAATCTCTTATTTCATCTAGTTTATGTTGCTTTAATGAGGCTCTTGCTGATGAATTTTTACCATACAGGACTAAGTCTGGGGCTTGTCGATTCTGAAGTGCAAATTCCTGAACTCTATACTGATATGTTGGGTCATTGACAATTTTGTTCAATTCTGCGCTAGCACCAGATATATATCCTTTAGTAATTTCTTTATTATCATTTAATATCAATGCATAGGCATTTTTATTTTTGCTTAGGAAAGGTATTATGCATGCTCCTTGTTCATTTGCTTTCAATTTCATCGGAAATGCATAAGAACGATAGCCTTCTGGCACTGGTATTTCAGAAGGCAATTCAAATCTTTTTAAAATGCTGGTAGCATTTTTCTTCCCATCTGTAAAAGTTATTTTATTCTCATCTATGTTAACTGCATTATAGCTGCCAGGATACCAGCTACCATTTGCTGGCATGCATTCAACAGTTTTATTGTCATTGGACCATTTCACTTCAACAGCCATTGGCGGTATAAATGTTTCGATACTGGTAAGGTCAGTTTGGGCAACATCAACAGCCTTGGCAAATTGAAGCTTTAGAGGTTCTGTTACAGCGTTTGGGGTAGTAATTGTTATTTCATCGATTTTTTCTGTAACAAATGACCAGGTTTCGCTTTTGGTTGCTAACCCTGATTGGTCGGTTGCGGTTACATACCAGCTGTATTTTGTATTGGCACTGATTGTAGATAAATATGTGAGCTGCTGGTTTTCGGTTTTGCCGATGCTGACGAAATCGGAATCATTGGTTTTTAAATAAACCTGATATGTGACAGTATCATCAGGGTCTGGATCACCAAGGCAATACCATTTGAATAAAATAGACTGTGCGGTTGGCACATTCTGGGCATTATTTTCTGGGCTTATATTGGTTACAGGGTAGGGTGCTTTATTTTCATCCTGTGATTTTTTATTGTTTACGTAAAATTCCAGTGAAGCGTGGCTTGATAATCTTTGCTTATCTTTTCCTGTCAGTGTAATGGTAACTTTATTGCTGATATTGTTAGGTACCATATACATTATTGAGCTGTTACTGACGTTTCCATTGAATTTCCCGCTTGTTGCTGACCAGTTCCAGGTAAGTGATGTGTTTAAATCATCCGGGTCATAACCAATTGCTTCGAGATTGATATATGTGTCGGGTTCCAGCATTAGTTTTCCCTGATCCTGACGAATAGCAGAAGTATCTCCATACTTTATGCTTACTACAGGATAAACATTGGAACTACTGGTTTTAGTCATATTTATTTCAGAAATGACTTTAATATTTTCACCAAAGCTAATCTGTGCTGTATATGGCTTGTAGTTGCTGGCTGTTATTTTTGCGCTGATGTTGTTTATTGCTGGGAAATTTGTAATAGAAAGCTTTCCCTGATTGTCGGCGGTATATTCTGTATCCCAGATAACTGCTTTTGCGAATGGAACTGGTTTACCGCTCATTGGGTCTTTTACCACAAAAGCATTTGAGTAAGGGGAAGATACAATAGAAATCGGGGTGGTTAATTCAAAGGTATCTTTTGATTCTTTGATGTTTATGGAAGCAAGTCTTTGGCGATAGGCTATTGCTCCCATTTCTTTCTTTTCGGCTATGAATGAACGTATTCCTACAGGAACTTTATTTATCACGAATTTGCCGTTAGAATCAGTTGTTGCACATAATTCCTTCCGGCCTTCAATATGAACCTGAATACCTGCAAGGTCATTATTTAAACTGTAGCGAGCTTCTGCAGTTCTTGTTGATTCATTAGTTCCGTCAATAACGTTTCCTGATACTGTGACGGTTTTAGAATTATATAAATCATTGTCTAATGAAGAAATTACTTCAGAACTTCCTCCACCACATCCAAGAAGCATGACTGTGAAAATCAGGACAGAAAAAAAGGACAGCATACGTTTACTCATATCAACCTCCAACATTTTTTAAGGGTTCTCACTGTTCATAATATTAGCATATGAACAATAAAAAAAAGTCGCCCATCGGGCGACTTTTTTCTGTAAGTTTATTGTGTTGTATTTTTATGTATTTAAGATATGAACCGTATCAATTAGCCAGGTTACTTTCTACGATTTTGTGATTTTTGGACATGACATGATCTAAGCCAAATTCAATATTGTCCTGCCAAAAATATGAAATAATAGTTGCTTTGCCTGCTTCAACTTCAACCTTGTGAAATTTTTTGTGTCTTATTATTTTTGTATTACTCCAAACTTTATCGTAATTGGTAATAAAGTTTCTGCTGATTTTTATTCATCATTTCGACAATCTGTTCATTTGTAACTTTTTAACCCTTGCTAACAATCTCATAGCAGTAACCTCCACTGGCAATCCACCAATCTCCTGAAACCGAGGCTAAAAATCTCTCTTCCTGACTGTTCTATCCGCATAAATCCTGTCATCCGTTGCTTTTGGATTTCTGTTCTTAGCTATATTGTTTTAAACATGTTCGAAATATTGGCAAAACGAACACAATAGGTTATAATTTAATAAAAGGAGTGTGAGTATGGCACAGGCAACTTTTAGCGTTCGTATGGATGAATCTTTAAAAAAGCAGTTTGATGCATTATGTTCTGATTTTGGTATGACTGTTTCAACAGCTATAAATGTTTTTGCCAGGGCCGTAGTCAGAGAGAGGAAAATCCCTTTTGAAATAAGTTCACCAGAACCAGATGTAACAAGAGATCAGGCTTTACTGGCTTTTGAAGAATTGAGGAAGGAAGCTGGCAAAAATTTTCCTAAGGGAATGACCTTAAAAGAAATAAACGAAGAAATAAGATTGACCCGCGAAGGCAAATAAGTGAAACAGTATTATGTTATATTAGATACAAATGTTCTTGTTTCTGCACTTATTTCAACCAAATCAAATACCGCTACTGTTGAAGTGGTAAAAAGACTGTTTGCTGGTGAGATGATTCCTTTGTATAGCAATGCAACGATAAAGGAGTATGTTGAAGTCTTGCATAGAAAAAAGTTTAAATTTGACGAAAACTTGATAAATATACTTCTTGCTGCAATAAAAAAATAGCAGACTTATAAATACTAATTTATGCGGCTAATGTATAGTCCATAACTGTTACTTCTGATTTAAGGTTCTTCTTCGCTATATTTATAACATTTTCTATTTTCTCAGACTGAGAATCAGAGTAATAGAGTTCACCACACTGAACACATTCTTCACAAGGAACATTCTTTATGATAATGACATTGCCTCTATAATTAACCACATGGGTAGTGGTAGAAGGCTTATGTTCATTGCATCTACAATACATGCACATGTCTTTATCTCCTTGTTTTATAATCTTCGCAGAACTTTATAAGATTCGGGTAATACGTTGTTATTATATATAGCAGACTTCCATCTGAGCCAGCAACTACATGTAAAGGTTTGTTGTCAATACAAACACCAAGTATCAAATAGCTCGGATTAGGAAAGTCATCCGGATAATTTTCAATTATATCGCCGACTTCAATGCAATTAATGACATCTTTTCTAGAAATATCTCTTTCTTAGATCCTTTCAAGGCAGTGCTTTGACCAATATATCTTAGACTGCCTTGAAAGTTTTCTTAAATTTTCTATTTCAGATAAAGTCATAATTGCAACCTAATTCCAAGTATATTGTATGTATGTTAAATCGGCAAGGCGAAAATACACTTGCTGAGATTATGCCCATAGGTCTAAAACTCCTGCTAACTATCGCTTAGCAGTAAGTATCTCCGGTAAAGCCAGCAATCTCCTAAGATTCCTGCTAACTATCGCTTAGCAGTAAGTGTCTCCGGTAAAGCCACCAATCTCCTCAAATTCCTGCTAACTATCGCTTAGCAGTAAGTGTCTTCGATAAACCACTAACCCTCTAAAACCGAGGCTAAAAATCTCTTCCCGGCTGTTCTATCCGCAAAAATCCTGTTATCCGTTGCCAAAATGACCTGCTTGACTGTTATCTGTGGGTTATCCTGTTATCCGTTGCTAAAATGAAAAAAGTGGAGGCGGCGGGAATCGAACTCGCGTATGAAAAAGGGTAGGGTTTGTTTTATTTATTAATTAGATTCTAGAAGCCAGTCAAATAGATTTTGAATTAATATGCCATCGTTGTTGTAATGGGTTGGAGATTCTTTTGAGATAATTATTTTTTTAAAAGAATCGTTTATTCTTCTTAGGGAATTGGTTTCCTGTAGCTCCTTTTCTATGGTTGGCAAGGCTAAGGTTGATTGTATGTATATACGTTCAGAAGCTAAATTGCACACAAAATCAACTTCTAACTGTTTTTGAATACGTTTTTTCTGTTCATCATAATAACTGTATTCTACTTCACCAACATCAACACTATAACCACGAATTAGCAGTTCATTATAGATAATATTTTCCATAATGTGAGTTTCTTCTAATTGTCTGAAATTTAAGCATTGATTTCTTATTCCAATGTCGGTGAAATAATATTTCATAGGGGTATTTATATATTTTTTCCCTTTTACATCATAGCGTTTAACTTCATTTACTAGAAATGAATCTTGGAAAAAATCTAGATAATTCTTAATTGTATCAGGATGTATTGAAACATTTTTCAAGCTTTTGAAAGTATCTGATAGGCGTTTGGGATTAGTGAGGCCACCTATTGCAGAAGCCAGGTAATTAAATAATTCTTCGAGTTCAGAAGGATTACGAATATCATTTCTGTCTAGTATATCTTTCAAATAAGTTTCGTTTGTTACGTTTTTTAAATAATCTACTTTGTCCCTCTTGTTTTTTATTTCTAACAGTTTGGGCAATCCGCCATAAACTATGTATTCTTTCCATCCATCTGAGATACTGCCAGAAAAAGTGCTCATAAATTCTGAAAAAGACAATGGGTAAACATGAATTTGATCACCACGACCTCTGAATTCTGTTATAATATCTTTTGAAAGGAATTTGGCATTACTTCCTGTTACATACGTATCTGCATTTTCTATATGTAAAAAGCTGTTTAGAACGTCTTCAAATTCATCAATAAGCTGCACTTCATCAAGTAAAATATAATATTTCTTATCATCTTTTATCGAATTGTGAACATATTCGCAAAGATAATCAGGATCTCTATATTTTTTATTTAATCTGTCATCTAGAGCTATTTTGACAATATGATCCGGTGTAACGCCATTATTGATTAGATACGGATAAAACAAATTGAATAGAAGATAAGATTTGCCGCTCCTTCTGATGCCTGTTATGACTTTTATCAGGCCGTTGTGCATTTTCCTTATAAGCTGATTTAAATATCTGTTTCTTTCCATATTAATACTCTATTGAAAAATTAGTCTCTATGGTGACTAAAATTTCAATAATATTACGCTTTTTATTACTGTGAGTCAATCTTCTATTGAAAATTTAGTCTCTAAATCTGGAAAAAATTCAGTATTTTTGTTATTTATAACCACAAGCGTATAAAAAATGCTGCAAAAGCTGTTTTGGTTCATTGAGGTTTATTGCACAGAGTCGGCCAATTACTAAGTAAAATATAGTAAAATGGTGGCAAAATTAAGTCTTGCAAGGAAATTTGAGTAAAGGTAAAGATGAATGAAAGCACAATTATAATTGATTTTTATTTTGGCTAATGATAAAATCCAATGAAGAAAATTGCCGTAAACGGCAAAAATCTTCATTGGAGTGTGTCGTGATTAATAGAGATGCCTACTTAAACAAACTAATCAATAAAAGTGGTAATGGACTTATAAAAATCATTACCGGCATACGCAGAAGCGGTAAATCATATTTGCTTGATCCTATTTTCAAAGAGCATCTCATTGATAATGGCGTTGCCGAAGACCATATAATAAAAATAGAATTAGACAGACCTTCAAATAAAAAGTTTTATCATGATTCAGAAGCTTTTGAGGCTTATATACGTTCATTTATTAAAGATAAAAAACAATATTACATAATCCTAGATGAAATCCAGTTGGTAGATGATTTTGAGTATCTTCTCAACGGCTTATTGTATGATAAAAATCTGGATATTTATGTAACAGGAAGCAATTCAAAGTTTTTGTCATCAGATATTATAACTGAATTTCGTGGCCGTGGGGACCAAATACATGTCAGACCACTTTCTTTCACTGAATTTATGTCTGTTTATCAGGGCGAAAAAGACGAAGGCTGGGCTGAGTATATGACTTTTGGCGGTCTGCCTCAAACTTTGCTTATGAAGAGTGATTCAGAAAAGTCTAAGTATTTAAAAGACCTTTTTGAATACACTTATTTCAAAGATATTGTTGAACGACACGCTATTAAGAGAACTGATATACTAGATTCGCTGACCAATATACTGGCCTCATCTGTGGGGTCTCTTACCAATCCTCAAAAATTATATGATACCTTCAAAAGCAATGGTGAGAAGGGTTTGTCCATTAATACTATCACTTCATACCTTTCTTACCTCGAAGATTCTTTTATTGTTCAAAAAGCTCTCAGATATGACGTTAAAGGGAAAAAATATATCGGTACTCCGCAAAAATATTATTACTCTGATCTAGGTCTTCGAAATGCTCGACTCAACTTCAGACAGCAAGAAGAAACTCATCTCATGGAAAACGCAATATACAACGAACTTTTGGTGCGTGATTTTAATGTTGATGTTGGCGTTGTAGAAATCCGAGAGGGAGATAAACGTGTTCAGACTGAGGTTGATTTTGTTTGTAACCAAGGCTATCAAAGGTATTATATCCAATCGGCCCTGGCACTGGATTCAATCGAAAAGACACAACAGGAATCCAGATCTCTGAATCATATAGGCGATAATTTCAAAAAAATAATAATAGTTCGAAATAAAATTAAACCATGGAAAACAGAAACAGGTATTCTGGTTATCGGTCTTCTTGATTTCCTGCTGAACAAATCAATCATCAACGAATTATAAAATGACAAACTAACCCAAGCTGTTCTATCTGCATTAATTCTGTCAGCCGTTGCTATATTGATTTCCGTTTTCCGCAAAAAGACAAAATTAAATGAAGAAAATTGCCGTAAACGGCAAAAATCTTCACAGAATTATAAAGTGGCAAATTAAAACAAATACACACAGACGCACAAACCTTCTAAAACTCCTGCTAACTATCGCTTAGCACAAGCTGTCTCCGGTAAAGCTACCAATCTCCTCAAATTCCTGCTAACTATCGCATAGCAGTAAGTGTCTCCGGTAAAGCACCAACCTCCTAAAACCGAGGCTAAAAAATCTCTTCTGGCTGTTCTATCCGCAAAAATCCTGTTATCCGTTGCAAATCTCGGCTGTTCGTCTGGTGTTATCCTGATATCTGTTGCTAAAATGAAAAAAGTGGAGGCGGCGGGAATCGAACCCGCGTCCGAAAAGGCTCACAGACACCGTCTACCATTATGTCCTGCAATTTTTAAGTTTAAGATTTTCGTAGCCCACAGGCAGGCCTCTACTCATCCGATTTGCTAGTAAGTCTCGGCTTAATTACCCTAGTAACCCAGTGTTAAGCCCAGCCAGTTTTGTCGTCGGCTCTTCCAGGGTTTACTGGCAGAAACTCCCGGAGAACCGTCGTAGCGTTAATTAGGCTGCGAGTGCCAGATTTTCGTTGGCAGTTGTTTTTTGGTCGATTTTTATACGTAGCCCTTCGACCGACTACGAATGGCAGGTGGCCACTCACACTCCCCGTCGAAACCAGGTCGCCCCCGATTCCTGGGGTGGCATATAGTTTGCCACACTTTTATTAGTGTACACTATATCCAGACTATAGTCAATAGCAGAAATTGCATTACAGACAGAAATATTATAGTTTTTTATCTTTTAATCCAAATGACAAATGGGCTGATTAAGAAAGTTGATTATATAAAGTTTTCAGCGTAAAATATTATTATTAAAGGCTTGATACTTAAACGTTAGCCTATTGAGTAGGCAAATGGCAGAGAATATAACAGGAACAAAAAACATTGCTAAGAAATGGCCCTTGTTGTTTTGGACTGGGGCCATATTTTGCTTCCTTGTTTTACCTGTATTTCTTCTTGACGTTGGTATTGAAAGCTATATAAATACAAGAAACAAAATTGAAGAAGGCGAAGCCTACAAAAAGCTCGGCCTTAATCTTGAAAACCTTCTTCAGTATGGCGACGGTCTCCATTATTTCCATTCCCTCTTAAAAAAACTTTTTGACATAGCTGAAGAGCAGGAAAATCCTGTTAATTATCTTGAGGCTGCAATTCCTCACTTGAAAGAACGTAACCTGGATGCCTTCAGTTTTATTGTCTGGAATAACGAAACAAATTCTTTGGTAGAGCACCTGACTGATGAAAAAGGGCATAAATATGTTCTTAAAACCTTAAAAGAAGTTTTTTGCGAGGTTTTTGAGCAGAACGCTATAAGCTATCCCGTAAAGCCAGATAAATTAGAGGTTGTAAGCAAAAAAATCAACATAGTTCGCTCCTACATTGGCAATTTCCTCGTTGCTGATGCTTTAAGCCATCCTCTTCTAAGAGCTAATCTTGGGAAGATTGTTCCGGTTTCTGCCGACCGCAGCAAGGCTTATTTCTGGTTCCAGACCGGTAAAAAGCTAACCATGATGGTAACTATAAATAAAAAAGTTTTGGATTCTTTAACATATGTTGAAAAGCTGGTAAACGGCCTCAACAAGAATGCCAGCGACGACATCAGGTTCGGCATGATTGATTTACTGCATGACAGGGAAATTATTCCGGAAACTGATGAAAGCAGGGCTGCTGAATTGAGGCTCAGCCTTATAAAATACGATAATTATTCAAGCCAGAAGCTTGCCACAAACAATTATCTGATGCTCATCAAGATCATGAATCCATTCACGAGAGCTTTCTGTTATATTCCAAAAGCAAGCGTGTTCAAAAATGAGGGCTTGTTGAAGCAATCAATATGGATAGCTACTGCTGTTATTCTTGTATTTTTCATCGGTCTTTGGTTGCTTTATAAATACACTAATACTAGATTTTCCATGCGCTGGAAGCTGTCTTTGCTGTTTTTGTATGCAAACGGGCTACCACTGCTGACTTTGAGCTTTATTGGTTACGACTATATGGAACAAAACCGTGGTATTCAGCTTCAGGAAGCCTATGACAACATTTCCTCCATGATAAATGATTTTGATACCAAGTTCGGGTTAATCAAGAGGGAATATGCTTCAAGGCTTAACGGCATTGTTGATGCTATTAAGCTGAATTATGAAGATAAAGAAGTTACAAAGCCCTTGTATGAAAAGCTGCTGGGGGCGCTTGATGGCACAGAATACACTGACTTTGCCGTTGTTGGAATTGATGGAAAAATTATTATTTCTGGCAAAGACTTAATAAACGCTTCGTCACTGCGTGATATTGCAATTGGTATCATGAATTTTGCCAATTATAAGAATTTTTCACCTCTTGCTATTTTCTCTGTTGATGGCAATAAAGACAGTAATAGCTTAGATTCAGCATATAAAGGCCATGTGTTTTTTAATACTGTAATTTCAAAATTCGGCAAAATAACATACGAAGTTGTTATGGATACAGGAAATTACTATTATTTTAATCTAATTGGTAATATTGCAAACAGAGATTTCAGGGAATTAGTTGCTATCTCCTGGCCTGTTCATCAGCTTCAGGAAAATTATGTTAAAAATAATATTAAAAAATTAAATGAAAATAACCAGAATATTAAATGTATTGCTTTTTCTGAAAAATATGGAAATATTTTTCCAGATGAATACAAGGCTACAACAGATCTGCTGGGCCGTTTCAGACAGATTATTAACCTGAATTCAATCGGTTTTGAAGAAATGGAAATTAATAATAAATCCTATGTTGCTTTTGGTTCTGTTGGCATGGAATTAGACAAGATAGCAATGCTGGGATATTATCCGCTTGATATTATTAATGCAAAAATTAATAGCATCAGATATAAGCTGATTGGCTTTGTTGTAACAAGTCTGCTGCTTACTCTAGGTATCAGCTGGTTGCTGTCTACATACTTCCTTTCCCCGATTAAGGATTTGCAGGCTGGTATTGAAGCCATGGGGCGTCAGGAATTTACCTACAGATTGCCTATTAAATCAGCTGATGAATTCGGTGAATTGAACGGTGTTTTCAACAATGCGTTGGAAAGCCTTGAAGATTTGGCAGTTGCCACTACTGTTCAGGAAAACCTTTTCCCGTTGCAACCGCTAGAACAGAATAAAGCATTTGTATGGGGAAAAAGCGTTACCATGACGCGTCTCGGGGGCGACTATTTCGATTTCTTCCCGCTGAGCGACAATGAAATCGGTGTGCTGATGGGCGACGTTGCTGGTCACGGTATTCCTGCTGGCTTCCTTATGGCTATGGCAAAGGCTTCAGTTATGCTAACCGGTGACGAAAAGAAATCTCCGGCTAAGCTGATGAGCACTATTCACAAGGTATTCCATCATGTGAAGAACAGAAAAATCAAACGTATGATGACATGCGTTTATTTTTATATCAATACTGAAACCGGTGCTTACAAGGTTGTGAATGCTGGCCACTGCTATCCAGTAATTATTAATAGAAATGCAGAACCTAAGTTTCTCGAAATGATAGGCAGCCCTTTGGGAATTACAAAAAAGGCTCGTTATACTGACGTTGATGGTCAGCTTGAAGACGGCAGCTATCTGCTGTTATATACTGACGGTATGCTTGAAGCACATAATGCTGAAGGCGAATCCTTCGGACTCGAACGTTTCCTTGAGCTGGTTTCCAAAAGCTATTCCCTGGATCCGGAAGAATATTATAAAAACATATTTGCTGGCTATAAAGCCTGGTCACCAATGGCTGACGACGATATAACCATGGTTCTTGTTAAATACGGTTTTGAGAAGGAGATTAAAGCATGAGTAAACAACGCTTTTTTGACCTTCTTAAATTCTTTGCCTTTGTAGTCTGTTTTGCAGGCATTCCTTTGGGAATGATGATTTTTGGTTATTACCATACCAAGAATACAAATCGTGAAAATGATATCAAGAACCTTACTTCGAATATTTCTACGTTCTATACAAAATTGAATCCTTTTGCTGAACAGGAGAAGTTCTGGTGGTATCTGTTCAATAGCCAGGTTGTTGAACCTATGAGCTACAACAGACTTCCGAAAGAAAGCATGAGGGAGTTCGCAAGAAGATTCAGTAATTTAAATGAAAAATATGATTTTGAATATGTTGTTTATAATCCAGAATATGGCATGATTGCCAGCATTTCTGCAGATACCCTGAGAGGCACAAAGCAGGAAAAGAAGCTTGCCCTGGCATATTGCTGGTATTATGCCACAAATGTAAGAGATTTTTTCCCGACAGAAGAAATGGAAAAGGCTGCTGGTAATGTTTTCGGTCCTCAGTTTTATCCTGGTCATATGAACTTCTGCGAGCCAGATGCACCATATCCCGCCCTTTGCTGGGCAGACAGCACCTATGAAAGAAAACCGTTCTGGGCTCTTGCAAGAGGTCGGTGTCTTTTGATGGCTTTTCTTAAGCAGGAAAGCCTTGAAGATACGAAATGCATGATTCCGTATCTGGAAAATGCACGCAATGAAATTGGCTATAATGTTGATTTTGCAATTATCGATGAAAACAGCAGAAAGAACTGGTATTCCGAACTTTCTGAATCGGAAAAGACTGAAATAAACAATGCCTATAAAAACTATGAAATAAATCGTTCTTTGAGGATTGAAACAGAGAATTTCATAGTATTTCCTAAATTCTTAAGACCTGGCGTTACTGTATTGGGTTATCTGAAAAAATCATATATTTCGGAAAATAAATCCTATCATTATTGGATTTATTTATTCATAATTACTGCTTTATTGGCTGCGGCAGTAGTGGTTTACGGCTGGCAGGTCCTTATTGATAAAAAGCTTGATAAATTATCACTTAAATGGAAATTAGGATTTTTATTCTTTTTTGCAAACGGTTTACCATTGCTGGTTCTGGCTTATATTGGCAATGATTTTCTTAAACAGAGCAGAGAAAACTATATTCAGGAGCTTATGAAAGACGGCACCGCTTTTCTTCAGGATTTTGATGAAAAGTATGAGCTTGAATTTGCCAGATGTCTTATTAAAAAGGAAAAGCTTAAAAATAGTGTTTTCTCGGCTGATCGTAGTGAACCTTTGAATAATAGGGACCTGGATAAATTTTACGAAATTATACCTTCGTCAATTTCTTTTATCAGCTTTATTTCTAGCGGTTCTCAGGTGCTGATTAGAAATGATGACGGCTATTTTGACCAGAGTGATTTAAAATCACAAAAGAATAAAAAATCTTCAAATCGCTTAGATAAGAATGTTAAATTACAGGTTCAGTTCTCTGAAAGGCTTGGACACTATTTCCTGAATCAGGTTAATGAAGAGTCTGTCGAAGAAAAGTATGCTGCAGAAATTGAAATGCTGATTGAGTCTACACTGCGACGTAAGGCTAGTAATTTCATTTTTGAAATATTTAATAAATGTGGTGACTTTATGCAGTTTGGTTCAAGTCACAAACATCATCTGTCATTGTCTGACATAATCTCCTTTGGCGGACACGAAAAATACGATTATTATATGATTCTTTCACTTAGACGTGAAGCATTCCAGAATGAATACCTGAGACGCGCTATTCCGGCGGCAAATAGAAATGAGCTTGGTCTGAGAGTTATAGTATGCTCTGATATAAGCGAATTTATTCCTTACTACGAAACAGACGAAGCCTTGCTTGCTTTGACAAAGCGTTTAAGTCCTTATCCTCTGAAAGAAGCTATTGTAGTTAATCATAATGGAACTGATTACATCGCAATGGGCTTTGAATGCAAGCACATTGAAGACTATAAGATTATTGGCCTTTATCCTTTGGATATTATCGAAGAGCATGTTAAAGCAAGAAGAAACGATATTATTCTTATAAGTGCGCTTAGCCTTCTTATGACTCTTGCCTTGTCATTCGCTATTATTAAGGCTTTCCTGACACCTCTTTACGAAATTACTGCCGGTGCTAAGGCAATTGAACAGAAGAATTTTGAATACCGTCTCCCAGAGCTTGGCCGTGATGAATTTGGCGCAATGGGGAACATATTCAACAATGTTATGGTCGATTTTGACGAATTGTCTGTTGCCGGCACCATCCAGGAACAGCTTCTTCCAAGCGCTCCTATCCAGACTGGCAGATTCAGTCTGTATGGAAAAAGCGTAGCCATGGGTGCCTTAGGTGGTGACTATTTTGATTTTATCGAGCTTGAAGATAACAAGTTCTGTGTGGCTTTGGGTGACGTTGCAGGTCATGGTGTGGGTTCATCGCTTATTATGGCAATGGCCAAGGCTGCTCTCATACAGCTTGATGACTTGTGGACAGAGCCAGTGAAGATTATTTCGAGATTGCACGAAATGATTTACATGTCTAAAACCAAGAATCAGCGCAAAATTATGACCTTCCAATATATGTGTGTTGATGGTAACAATGGCGAAGCAATATATAGCAACGCTGGCGGCTGTTCACCATTTATAATCAGGAAGAATTCTAATACGGTTGAAGAACTTAAGCTTCCTGGTGCAGTTCTTGGCGCATTCAAGAAGGGTAAATTCTCAGAAACCAATGTAAAATTTGAAGTCGGCGATGCTATTGTTTTCTATACTGATGGTATTGTTGAATGTAAAAACAAGAGCGGCGAAATGCTTGGCTATGATAATCTGAAGCTTTTGTTGCAGCGCTGCTGGAATTCTGATTCTGAAGTTTTCTATAAAAATATTTATAAAGAATATCTTGCTTATATTGGTTCTGAAGATAATGCCGGTGACGACCTGACTATGATAGTAATGGTATTTGGCGAACCGAAGCCTGAAGAAACACCTGAGGCAGATAAGGAAGAAACTAATGGCTGAAGCAGTGGAAACAACTAAATTGGAAAAAGCTGTCAGCCGCGATTGGAAGCTGATACTTCAGAAAACAATAACAGGCTTTGTTCTGTTGTTCTGTTTTATTATTTTCCCGGTTTATTTTATTCACAGCTCTTTGACAATAATTTTTAAGAATAATGCTGATACTTTAAGGCAGGAAAAGCTTCTGGAAATGGGAAAAACCTTGGAGTATCTAGAAAAATATTCCAATAATAAAAAATATTTCCATTATCTTATGAATAGTATTGCTGAAAAAGCAGATAAAAGCAGCAATCCTAAGGAATTCCTACGAATTAATATTGAAAATTTAAAGAATAAATATCCTGATAAATTTGAATTTATAGTCTGGGATAAAGACGGAAAAATAATAAAAGAGCTTACAGATAAAAGCGGATTTGGTTACGTTCTTGGAAAGCTTTATTCAACTTTGAAGGAAGTTAAAAAAGCTGTTGAAGCTGATGCAACAGTCAAAGTTTCTGGCATACAGGCTGTAAAACAGAATCTGAATTTATTAAGAAATTTTTTGGGAAGAATATTTGTTCCAGAAAATCTGAAGTCTCCGATTATCAATAGCCAGGAAGCCGGTGCTGCACAGACTGAACTTGGTGACGGCCTTGTTTTTGCCTGGTATCATGTCGGTGAAAAAATAAGTCTTTTCTGTTTCCTTTCAGAACCTTTGATAAAAGATTTTTCAGGGTTAATTAAAATATGTAATACTTATAATTCAAAAAACAGTGACATTATTACCGGTTATACAATGACTCCGGATTATATATTTCCTGTTACATATTTTCCTGTGGCATACACTGGAGATCTGAGCCTTGCTCTGACAACTTTTGAAAATGCAGGTGATAGCATTTATGAAAATCAGAGGGCAATAATAAGATTAGCAATGCCTCAGCCAAATGTCAGAACCTTCTGTTTTTTGCCCAAGAAGGATGATACCTGGGATTATGAATACAAGCGAAATTTGTGGTTCGGAATAATCTGCTCGGTTTTGTTGCTTGTATATTGCCTGCTGGGATATTGGTTCCTTTATAAACGTTATTTCTTCTCAATCAGATGGAAGCTTACAGCATTGTTTCTATTTGCAAATCTCGCGCCGGTATGCATCCTTGGCTTTATTGCAAAGGGGTATATTGAAAATAAGCAGATTGCGTTGAAAAACGAAATCGCTGGCGACCTTGAAAAGAAATTAAGAGAGTTTGATGCACGCTACAGATCCTTGATGGATGATTATACCGTAAGAATCAATGAAAGAGTTGATGCTATTGCTGATAGAATCGGGAATGAAGTTCTAAAACAATCTGATATTGACGATTTAAAACGTGTATTCAAGGATTTCGAAGCTAATGAAATACTCCTTGTTGCAAGTAGTGGCCAGTGTATTGAAAGATTCGGCGAAGAAACTGCTGCAAGTAAAAAACAGGATTTTATGGTTTCTATAGCAAACGCGATGTTGACTTATGCAAATGGCAAAATAGTTTCTCAAAAAAGCGGTAATGATGTTTTTGCTTCAGTATTTAATCCCAATGATTCCGAAATCATCAGAGTAACTGCTAAGAATCTGAGAAGGGTAACTGAACTTGAAGCCGGTGAATATGCAAGAATTTACTATACACATTTAATTGGTGATAGTGCTAATTATAATAACAATTACTATTTTGTTTTAAGTTGGAACAGATGGAATTTTCAGAATATCTTCCTTAAGAAATCTTTCAAGACGCTTTCTACTAGCTTTCCTGAATCAGAATTTTTTGTGAAATCAAAAGATGGAAAAATCAGTCTGGGGACAAAAAGTTTTAATAACGAATTATTGTCTATCTTTGAAAAGAATTCCGGTATGACAGAAAAGAATACTGGTTCTATTTATCTTTACAATAAACAGAATATTTTCGTGTGTCTGAATGCAACCAATATGCTTGGCGAAGTATTGCTGGCACTGTATCCAGAAAATAAAGTAAATAAAGAAATTAATCTCATAATAATTCAGATAATTGCGGGTATTTTAATAAGCTTATTGCTTACTATAATTATCGGTCATATTCTTTCTATGCAGTTTCTCAAGCCAATTCACAATCTTGGCGAGGCAGCAATCGCAATAGATGAACGAAAGTTTTCTTACAGGCTTCCTATTGGTGACAAGGACGAGTTCGGCCATCTGAATCAGGTATTTAACCAGGCCATTGAAGGCCTTGGCGATTTTGAGGTTGCCAGGATTATCCAAGAAAGCCTTTTTCCTGGCAATCATTTCGATGTGGGCGATTTTGATATTTTCGGCAAAAGCGTTGTCATGACAACATTGGGTGGCGACTATTACGATTGCTTCAAAATCAATGATGAATATCAGGGAATTATTATTGGTGACGTTGCTGGCCATGGTATTCCTGCAGGTCTTATGATGGCTATGGCAAAATCAGGTGTTTTAACTGCGTCAGACGAGGTTAAACTAGATCCGACAGCTCTTACTACAAGATTGCATAAAACCTTCCATGCTATAAAAAATGATAAATTGAAACGTATGATGACCTTTATGTATTATGTTTTAAGAGTCTCTGACGGGCATTTCTTCTATACTAATGCAGGTCATTGTTTTCCGATTATTGTAGATGGCGCAAATAAAACTGCTAACTTCATGGATTACATTGCAACACCTCTCGGCATTGGCCCAAAATGCCGTTGCAAAAACCAGGAGTTTGACATACAGAAGGGGCAGTCCCTTATACTTTATACAGATGGTATTGTAGAAGCTGCAAATGAATTCGGTGAGCAGTTCGGCTATGACAGATTCAAAGAAGCTTTGATAGAGCATTATGACCCAGACCCAGAGGTTTATTATTATAATCTTTATGATAAGGTCTATAAAAAGTGGTCTCCAAAGCCTGATGACGACTTGACGCTGATTATTGTGAACAGGAATTAATATGAGTGACGAAAACAAAAAAACTGAATCTGATTTTGATAAATACAGATTATTTATCTTAGCCATGTTCTGCTTTGTCGGAATTCCTGCGTTAATTCTGTTCTATTCTGTTTATCGCTATTACGTAACTGAAGAAGAGCAGTTGGTATTTGATTTAAAGGGAAATATCCAGCGCATGACTAGCGATTTAAGGAGAAATCTTACTGCTGAAGAATATTTCTGCCGATTTTTCCATGAATATGTTATGGCAGAAGCAAATAACCAGAATAGCAGTATAATGTCCACCATTGGAGTTTGTAAACAGCTTAAGGAATATTACAAGGATGGTATTAACTTTCTTGCTATAAACAAGGAAGGAAAAATTAAATATAATACTATTTCCTGTAAGCATTCTGAAAAGACCTTACTTGATGCCTACAACCATGTTCGTTTTTATGATTCTTACAATGGTGATAGACGTGCTGGCGATGCTGGTTCTTTTGAGGCTTTAAAGGAAATATTTGGCCCGTTGATGGTTTTAAGATGGGTTGATGCACCGTTTGAAGGAGAAAAATATTCCCTTTACTGGGCTGATTCCTCTGGAAAAATTGAGCCAGGAGCTGTTTATCCATTCAGTTGGGGTGGGTTATTCGTATTTGTTTCAAAAGATTTATTAAATGGTAATTCACATTTTAAATATATTACTTTGGGTTATGCTGCTGAAAATAACCTAATAGCTGGTATTTATGATTATTTCAATATTGAAGAATCCTTCTGGCATACTCCTGCAGAAATAGATGCGGATGAAGTCAGAAAGGCACTTGTAGATTCTGAGTTACATGGCCAAAGCTATGTAAAAACAAAGCATTATTATATATGCCATCAATATTTAGCCAAGGATACCAGAGCCTTTGCACTTGCAAATAGAAACAATACGGATACAGCAATATTCTTTAAGGCATTTTTGGCATTTTTGCTTTGCTGTATATTATTTACACCGATTATAAAATATGGCTGGAATACAATTGTTTTAAAAATACCAGGTAATGCTTCGATTCGATTAAAGCTGGCTTTCCTGTTCTTTTTTGCCTGCGGTATTCCGTTGTTGTCTCTAGGTATTATTTCAAAGGAATATAATCTTCACAAAAGAATGGCTCTTATTGATGAAGCAAGAAACTGGTCAATAGAAAATCTTTTGGGTATTGAACAGCGTTATTCTTCATATCTTAGTAATATTAACAGTGATTATGACAAGTTTATCGACGAGTGGTCCATTGGATTGAAGGAAAAGGGCTTATCAAAGGATTTTGGCAATCTTTTGGGCGATAAACTTAAAGAAAAACAGTTTTTTGAATATTATTGCATTGCAAGTGAAAGTAAATTTCTTTGCACTTCTGAAGGCTTTATAAAATACACTGGCTCTCTTGATAATATTAAGTTTGATATAGAAAATAGTGATTTAAACAAAAATGTCAGGGAATATAGAAATGAAGAACTGAAGCTTGTTAATATTATTGTAAAAAAGCTTTGTAGCGATTTTAACGGAACAGGTTTGGATAGCCTGGTTCTTAATAAATTGGAATTAATTGCAGAAACAATAATTCAGAAAACCTTCCCGGAAATAATAAGTTCTATTATTGAAACTGTTGGAACTATCAGAGAATGGGGCTTCGGCTCTAATACAAATATGACTTATTTTAAGTTTATATCATTGTATGAGCCTTCCAAGACTGATTATATTGTGATTGTTTGCTGGCGACCGAAAAAAATGCAGGAAATGTTTGTTGAAGGCATGCTACAGAATGCAAATAGAAATGTGAATAACTTCAAAGTCATTGCCTATGATCGTAATAGTCAGAAATTTATTCCAGATAATTATAATTCGAATAATGAATTGAAGAAATTTGCCAGAAGAGCTGGAAACAAGCCTACAGAAGAGCTTGAATATATAAATTCACAGGGTGAAGATTATATTGCGGTCAGCGTTCTTGGGCGTCAGCTTAACTATTACGGTTTTGTTGGTTTGTATCCTGTTCGCAATATTGACAATGTAATTTATGAACAGAGTTCACTGCTTTGGATTCTTGGCCTTTTCTGTCTTATTCTTTCTGCCGGTCTAGCCCAGGTTCTTACAAAAAGCTTTATAAATCCACTGCTTACATTGCAGGAAGGAGCTATGGCTATTGAAGAACGTAATTTTAAACATAGACTTAAAGAGCTCAGTCATGATGAATTTGGGGAAGTTTCCGGTATTTTCAATAATGTAATGGTTGGTCTCGAAGAGCTTGAAATTGCTAAAATAGTTCAGGAAAGCATGTTCCCGAAACCTGAATTTGCTCAAGGACGTTTTTCTGTTTATGGAAAATCAGTAACAATGATAGACGTTGGCGGAGACTACCTCGATTTCTTTAAGGTTGACGATAATCACTTGTCAGTTCTAGTCGGTGACGTTGCTGGCCACGGGGTAGGGGCTGCTGTTATTATGGCTATGGCTAAGGCCTGTATTCTTGGCGGAGGCAGCGAATTAAGTTCTCCAGCTACTATTCTCAATAGACTGCATAAAATGATTCTGGCCACAAAGAATCAGAAGCAGAAAAAAATAATGACATTCCAGTATATATGTCTTAATTCAGATACTGGCGAAGGCCTTTATGGCAATGCTGGCGCTTGTTCTCCATACCTTGTAAGACATAAGACCCAGACGGTTGAAGAAGTGAAAATGTCTGGTGCTGCGCTTGGGGCTTTTAAAAAGGCTGTTTATAAAGAAATGCCATTTAATTTCCAGGATGAAGATACGCTTGTGTTTTATACAGACGGCATTGTTGAATGTAAGAATGAAAAGGGTGAGATGCTTGGGTATGATGGACTCAGGCAATTGTTCTTAGACTGTTGGGATGCTAATTCTGAAAAGTATTACAATAATATATATGAGGCCTATGTCCGTTATATTGGTAATGAGGCAGAGGCTGGCGATGACTTGACTATTGTTATAATAAAATATAATGAACCAAAGGAAAACGCCTATGACCTTACTTGCTCAGAAACAGATTCCGTGGCTTCGATTTGATCTGCTTGCTAAGAAGCTTGAAAAGATTTTTTTATTTATTATTTTTCTGTTTTTCTTTTTGGTTTTTCCAATTATATTATTACATATTTCTTTGACGACCTATTTTAATGCCAGGGAAACAGACTTAAGGCAGACTACTATTGCACTTCTGGACCAGGAATTAACAAAAATAAATGATTATTCCAACAATAGGATTTATTATCATAACCTGTTCTCAAAAATATCTGAATATGCTCAGCTAAGTGATGACCCGGAGCAATATTTACAAGCAAATTTTGCTAATTTAAAAAATAATTATCCTGGTGAATTTTCATTTATTACATGGGATAAGGGTGGAAAAATAATAAGCTATTTAACGGATTGGCCTGGATATTCATATGCTTTTGAAAAACTGTATGTTGTTTTGAAAGAAATCACTCAATTAAGCATTTCAAATAAAGAATTAAATATTGAAGAATTAGATATTGTTAAAGATAACCTCAAGATTATGAAAAATGTTTTTGGTAATGTTTTTCTTGCCAAAAACCTTAAATATCCTTTAAGTAACAGTATTGATGCCGGGCCGTTTATGATTGACTCTTCTGATACCTTGTCTTATGCGTGGTATGCAATAAGAGAAAAAATAAGCTTTGTTGCTTTTGTTTCAAAGTCCTTAATAAATGACAAATCTGGCTTGAGAAAAATTATTGAGAATACAAATGCTACTTCAAATAAATCTATTGCTGGATTTTTTGAAACTTCGGATTTTGATTCTCCAAAAACTGATTTCCCGGAAGAATATTTGGGAAGTCTGAAACTTGCTGTTGCTATGTTTGAAAGCTTAGGGGAATGCCTGTATGAAGATGATAGGGTTCTAATAAAGTTTTGTTCCATAGAACCTTCTATTAGGCCTTTTGTATGTTCCTGTAAGACTGATTATTTCTGGAAAACTGAACGGAATATTTCTTTATGGTTATTTATCGGAGTAGGAATTTTATTCTTATTTTATGCTATATGCATTTACAAGTTTGTTATAAAAAAAGCATTCTTGTCATTAAAATGGAAAGTCATAGCATTAATTATTTTTGTAAATTTGGTTCCTGTTATTGTTGTTTCTTCCGTTACTTATGAACTTTTACACGAAAAAATATCAAGTTTAAGAAAAGAATTATCTGAAGCAGTTACGTCTGAATTAAGAAGTATTGATGCAAAATGCTACGATTATTTGATTGAGTTTGAAAATGAAATTCATAAAAATTTTAAAATGAATTTTTATGAAAAAGATACTTCACAACCCAATTTTAAGGCTTTTATAGATTCCGTAAGTAATTCAATGAAAACTAATGCTATTGTTGTTGCAAGCAATTCAGAGGTGATTCTGTTCTCTGATGTAGATAAAGAATTTGATAAAAATACTTTTAAAGTTCTATGTAATAGCTTATTATGCTTTTCAAATAATTTAACATATTCTAATGAAAGTTTTCTTGGGGATGCCTTTAAACCAGAAAAATGCGAATTCGTAAGAGAAGTTAATGCTAATAAAGGAAAAATTATTAATTTAAATTTTGATTTTTTGGCGTTTTCTGGTATGTGCTATTTTGATTTTATTAAAGATAAAAGCAATGAAAATTATGATTATTGTGTTTTCCTCTTTTGGAATGCTTATGAACTGAATAAGGCTATGATTACAGAACATTATGAATCACTAAAATCAAAAAGCAGACTTGATTATTTATCCTTCAGATATAAGCTTAATAATTATTTCTTAGGTGATTTAAAGAATTATACTGATTCTTTAAAAAGTTTTGATAATAAAAATAAAATTACGTGTAATTGGATAGATAAGATAGATAACAAAAGCTTCATGTTTATTGGGCTTTGTAGTGCCAGTCTAGCAAAATGGGATATTATAGGGGCTTGTTCCGAAGATGGAATAAATAAAGAAAGCTTTGGTTATATTGTATTGATTATTGCTGCAGTAGGTGTGAGTTTTATACTTTGTCTAGCTTTTGCCTATATAATATTTATTAATTTTTTATGCCCGATACAGGATTTGAACGATGGTCTGCTTGAAATGCAGAAGGGAAATTTTGAATATAGGATGAATAACAACGGAGAGGACGAATTTGATTATCTGAAGAAGATATTAAATAGAATAATAGAAAGCTTTGGTGATTTGAAAATAGCACAGAATTTCCAGTTGGCATTGGCACCAAAAAATAATATTAATTACAATAATCTCAGAATATATAGCAAAACACAGATAATGACTACTTTGGGTGGTGATTATTTTGATACATTTGCAATAAATGATGAATTTTCCGCCATATTAATTGGCGATGTTGCGGGACATGGGGTAGCCGCAGGATTAATAATGGCAATGGCTAAGGCTGGTGTATTAACAGCAAATGATGAAACAAAATTGAATCCGGCTTTAATGCTTGCTCATTTGAATGACATTTTATTAAGCATAAAATGCAAGTCACTAAGACGTATGATGACCATGCAGTATTTTGTTGTTAATGTAAAGAATGGCTCTGTTGCATATTCTAATGCTGGTCATTGTTTCCCATTGATTTTTGATAAGACTTCAAACCTGGTTAGGGAAATAGATAACATTAGTATGCCGCTTGGAATCAAGAAAAATCTATCTTTTAAAAATAATGAATTCAAATTGAATAATAATGAAAGCTTAATCCTTTATACAGATGGTTGCTTTGAGTTTACTCAAAAGAATAATGAGAAATTTAAATATGAAAAACTGAGAGAACTGCTGAATTATAGCTATAATGAAGACGCTGAGGTCTTCTATAATAATTTATCCAATAGTATTTCCGAAAGACGGATTGGTGAGCAGGAAGATGATATTACAATAGCTATTGTAAACTGGAGGGAAAAATGAATTATATGATAAAAAAAATTATTTCAAATAAAACAACCCTCTTTGTTCTATGCTTGCTTTTGATTATTCTGCCTTCTATTATCGTATCTGTTTGTATCAATAGATATCTGAATTTGGAAAACGAAGGTATAAAGTCCGAACTGTTAGAGAAATCCAGAGTTTTAACAAGTGATTTGAAAAGGTTTAATAGGGTAGAAGATTTTATTATTAAAACCTTATTCTCTGGTGGATTATTGAGTATAAACCATAGTCAGGCTGAAATCATCGGATTGCTTAAAGAATTAAATAATTATTGGAAGGATGATTTTCAAGCTGTTTTAATAGATAATGAGTATAATATTATTTATAAAACCGAAAATCTTAAGCTAGAAAATGAAATCATAAAAAATATCTTTTATATAATTACTAATACTAAAAACTCTATGGATGATATGAGTTTACTCAAGCAAGTATTGGGAAATCAATTGACTACAGCAATTAGTAATATTAATTTTATAAAGTCTGGTTATAAGTTTATTGATGCAGATAATACAAAAGAGAAAAAACCGTTTATTTATAAATTCAATATTCAGTATAAATGTATGGTTTGGGCTTCAAGAGAACTTTTGAACAGTTGTAAGCATATTGATTATATCTGTAAAAAATTTGCCAATATAAATAAAATCAATGTTGGTATTTTTAATTCAAAGGACGCTGCTAGTTCTATTCATTTATGTAATTTTCAGAATTTAGATAATGAAGTAAAAAACGGTCTTTGCTTTGAAAATATTGAGGATAATGTTTTTGCTACTTCCCGACATTGGGTTTGCAAACAATATTTGGGTAAAGATATATTTGTGTTTTTGTATATGGAGAAGAAGTATACAAATATAGTTTTGTTTGTGATTCCGCTTCTGGTATTAGTATTTTATATGTTTTTGTCTGCCTCGATCTTGAGGTATACATATAATAAAATAGTATTGGGCGTATCAAGAAAAGTATCCATTAAAGTTAAGTTAGCAGCAATAATTTTATTTGCCACTAGTGTTTCCTTGTTGTTGCTATTCTTTGTTTGCAAGGAATATGAAATGCATAAAAAGCATACTTTAATGCTTGAAGCTAAGAAGTATTCTGTGGATAAATTGATGGAAACGGATGCCAGATATGAGGCTTTTCTAGATAAAGTATCTAATGAAGTTAATAATAAAATTGAATTATGGTCTAAGGATTTAAAGGGGCGTAGACCAAATATTAATGATGTTATAAGGTTAAATTCTGATTTAAAGGAATTAAATATAAATAATTATTATTGTATTGCAAGCCAGTCTTCGTGCTGGATTGAAAGCACAGGCTGTTATGAATATACTGGGCCTTTAGATAATATAAGTATATCGGATGATGCGTCAGTAATTCTTGATAAAAACAATGTGTCTGATTATAAGCAGTTTAAATTTATAAATCTGGTTGCCAAAAGAGTTTGCGCTGATATTAATGAAGTTGAGTTGCCTCTGAATGTAATGAGAATGCTTGATTTAATTGCTGATACAATTACAAAGGAAGGCTTTATTGAAATAGTTTATGCTGTTTTAAATAATATTGAAAAAATAAAACCATGGGGATATACCAACAAAAATTGCATGGCTTTGTTTAAATTATTAAAATTAAATGATTCTATTCAAAGTGACTATTTATTTTCATGCTTTTGGTATGAGTCTGCTTTGAGAAAATACTTTATAAAAGAATTTTTGCCGATGGCGAACAGAAATTCTAAAAATTTTAAATATATACCTTGTGATATGGTATATGCCTATAGTACCCCGGAACTTTCTAATAAACAATTATTTCAGGCTGCTATAAAGACCAATATTAATGCAGATGACCTGGAAGTGGTTATGGTTGATAAAGAGTTATATTTGTTATCAGCATACAAAAGCACTGTCATGAAGAATATAGTTTTTCTCGGTTTGTATCCAATCGCTGAAATAGATGCTAAGTTAAAAAATACAATGACTATTTTATGGGTTTTACTATCATTAAGTATTGTGCTGGTTTTGTTTGCAATAAGCTTTGTTTGTAATTATTTTCTGACTCCAATAAAAATATTAGAAAAGAAAGCATTAACTATAGAAAACAAGAAATATGATCTATTGTCAGAAACATCAGCTAATGATGAGTTCAAGCTCTTGTGCAAAACCTTCAATAATGCCATGGAAAGCTTTAAAGAACTGGAATTAGCCCAGATGGTTCAAGAAGGCATGTTTCCAGATTCTAATTTTGAACAGAAGGAATTTGCTGTTTATGGTAAAAATCAGGTAATGACAGTTGTCGGTGGTGATTATTTTGATATTTTCCCTGTAAAGGATAACTCTTTTGTTGCATTAATGGGTGATGTTGCCGGACACGGTGTTGGTGCTTCTGTTCTTATGGCTATGGCAAAATCAGCTATTATTGCATGTAAGGATAAATATGAGTCCCCTGCTGCTGTTCTTAATTATCTTCATAAAATGGTTTTAGCAACGAAAACCGAAAAACAGAGAAAGATCATGACTTTTCAATATTTATATATGAATTCTGTTGATGGTGATGGCTTATACGGTAATGCCGGCGGATGTTCACCATGTATAGTTCGAAATATGGGTAAAACTGTTGAAGAATTAAAAATGCCTGGCGCTGTATTGGGTGCCTTCAAGAAGGCTAATTACAAAGAAATGCCAATAAAACTAGAAAATGGTGATGCTTTGATTTTCTATTCTGATGGTATTGTTGAAGCGAAAAATACTAAGGATGAGATGATCGGTTATGATGCTTTGTTTGAAATATTCAAACAGGCCTATCATGCAGACCCTGAAAAATATTATGAAAATATTTATGCCAGGTATCTAGAACATATTAAGGGGCTTGAACCTCAGGATGATATGACTATTGTAATTATTACAAGAAGAAGTAAAAAAGCTAAATTATGGGAAAACGTAGATTTGCTTGATTTGGCTTGATTATTTTAAGGCAGCAAGCTTTTCTTGAAGCTTGCTAAGCTTTAATGCTTTTTCTTCTAGCAGGCTGAAAGGAATTGCAGATTCTTTTTCGGGATGCTGTATAGCGTAATTTATGGCGTCTTCAAAGGCCAGTATTTCATCTTCGAGTTTTTCTATGCTTAATTCTAATATTGTCTTATTTATAGCCATTGCTTTTAAGCAAATAGGTGAAAAATCGAAATTAATATTTGATGTCATCATAAATGCGCCTCCTTTCTTAAAAGCGTCTGTATTTCCTTAAAATGCCAATAACTATGCCTTTGATGGTTACATCTCTGTTTTCGATGATTATTGGTTCCATTGTAGCGTTTGAGGGTTGCAGCCTTACTCTGTCGCCTTCTCTGTATATTCTTTTTAGAGTAACTTCGTTGTTGTCTATGCAGGCTATAACCATGTCGCCGTTTCTTGCGGAGTCACGCTTCTCTACTATTACGTAGTCGCCGTCTTTGATGGCTTCGTCTATCATGGATTCGCCACGAACCTCTAATACGAAGGTTTCACCTCTTCCGAGCATTGCCTCTGGCAGAGCTATGGTCTCTGGAATTTCGTTCATTTCGATTGGAAGACCAGCTGTTACTCTACCCAAGAGAGGAACCTCAACGCATGCGGATTGCTGAACAGGCTCTGGTTTTACAGATATGCCTCTTGACCGCCCAGGCATTGCATCTAGGTGACCTTTTTCAGTCAGGGTTTTTAAATGCTTGTGAACAGTGGAGGTAGAAGATAACCCGATTCCTTCACAAATTTCAGCAATTGTAGGGGCATAACCAAATTTTGCATAATAGGACTGAACAAAGGTAAGAACAATTTGCTGCTTTGGTGTTAAGGGTTCTGGGGCCATCGTTTTTTCCTCCTTGCTGTTCACTAATTTAATTATAGGCGAAAATATGGCGAAAATCAAGCGAAAAAATAAATAATTTTCGCCAAGAATTTTCGCTGTTTTAAATATAGTTGATTTTATTTAAGAACTGTGTAAATTTAGGGAAAAGGATTTTTGATTCGTATGGCAACCATTGTTTGTGAACAGTGTAAGGCTGAAATAGAAATTCCAGCCGGTTACAATGTTCCTTTTATAAAGTGCCCTGAATGTGGCACACCGCAAAGGGTAATGCAGGCTCCTACTGGTGGTCCTAAGTTTAAGATACTTAACAACCAGAGGCGATTTAATGCTGCCAATAATCCTCCTGCTGAACCACAGCCAGTTGAACAGGAAACCACTGAACAGCCTGCTGCAAAAACTGCTGTAAAGCCTGCAGCAAAGCCACAATCAGCTGTAAACCTCAAAATTGAACACAACCCTAGCTTTAAACCTATTGAAGAAGAAAAAATGATTATAGATTCAGTAGGCGAAGAAGGTATTAAAAAAGCATTAGACCTTGTATCAGAATATATCTGCCTTACATCGCCTAAGGCCAAAGCTGCTGGCAGGGCAAAAGCAATACAGAAGATGATGAAGGAAAAGTATCCCGCTTCTATGGCCACTAAGGCTATTGCTTATGCAGAACGTTTGCCGGAAGCAATGGCAATGGGAAAATCAAAGAATATAAAGAAAATAGTTATTGTTGCTGGTGTTGCCGCTTTTCTTATTGCCGGTGTATTGTCTTTCCTGTGATTTAAATGGTCGGCTGATCGGCTGGAATTTTTTGAACTTCCTTCTGACGTTTAATCAATATTCGTAAGCGTTTTAATTCTGCTATATAAAAGCCTAAGGTTAGCAGCATACCGCAGAAATCTGCTGTTGAAAGACCATACCATATACCAGTTAAGCCAAGCCAGTTGGGTAATATCATTATAAGCGGTATCAGAAAACCTAATTGTCTTAGAAGCGTAAGTGCCATACTCAGTTTCGGTCTTCCCGTAAATTGATAATAATGTATGGTTAAGATAATGAATCCAAATGCAGGCAGGCAGATAAATGCATCGCGAAGAGCCTTCGGACCCAATGTAAATATTTCAGATGTGCTTTGGCTCAGGAAGGCTTTGAATATAAGCTCTGGCCATTGCTGAATAAATACAAAAAATATTGTGCACATGATTGTTGTTACGGCATATGAAATGAAAAGTGCGCGCTTGACTCTTGTGTAATTCTTGGCTCCAAAGTTATAGCCGATAACTGGCTGCATGCCTTGAGACATGCTGATAATGGGCATGAATAGTAAAAAGTTGAGGCTTGAAATAACACCCATAATAGAAATAGCTGTATCTCCACCATGTATATGAAGCTGATTGTTCAGTATGGAAGCTTGGAAGCTAGCTGTGAGCTGCATCAGACAATTCGGAGAACCCATTAGAAATACCTGACCTAATAGTTCCGGATGTATCCTGAAATATTTGCGTCTTAGCTTAAGAACACTATTTCCGCTATAGTAATAATAATATACCCAGGCTGAAGACAATGAGAAGCCGATGACGGTTGCCCAGGCTGCGCCTTCCATTCCCCAGCCACAGACTGCTACAAAGATGTAGTCTAGAATCAGGTTGGCAATACCACCAATCAGCATGGTATTCATCGCTACCTTTGGATTTCCTTCGCCTCTGATGAAGCTGTTGGCACCGAAGGAAATTTCGTGGGTGATTGAACCGAGCATTACTATATTTGCGTAAGCCTTGGCGTATGGCATAATGGTTTCACTGGCTCCGAACAGCTTTAGCAGTGGCTCCATGAAAATTAGCGAGAAAATAGTGAGCAGCAGGGATGTTAATATAAATAAAAACCAACCCTGGCCTAGTAGTTTTTCTGCTTCATCAACCTTTTTTTCACCTAGTCTGATTGAAATCTGGGAATTTGTGCCGAAGCCTATAAGCATGCTGATGCCCATGCATATCATCATCATCGGCATCGATACTGTTGTGGCTGCCAGGCCAATTTCGCCAACATAGTGGCCGAGGAAGATTCTGTCGACTATGTTATACATGGTATTGATGCAGACGCCAACACCAGCAGGTATGGCAAACTTAAGTAATAACCTGCTGACAGGCATTTCTGCCAGGTCTTTAGTCTGTTGTTCTTTTTGTGCTAATTTATCCATTCTACTAAAAATTAATAGTGCGGCGGTTTTTCAAGGTGCGGTCTGTTTTCTAATAACGGTGACTGAGCATCCTTTTCCTTCAGTTCTATTACTTCAGCCTTCAAGGCTTCAATGATTTTGTCTTGTTTAATGATGACTTCATTAAGGTCATCAACGTATTTTTCCAAGTAAGACAAACGTTTTTCTATTTCGTATAATTCATTTTCCATAATGCTTTAACCTATAGTTTGAATTCGCGTATTCTACCACAAACAAGAAATTAGTTGAAATTATTTAGATTAGCCTCTAAACTATTTGCTAGTAAATTTTTGTTAGGGAGTCCAAAATGAAGTTTAATCGTTTGGCTGTATTATTTGCTTGTGTTGCTTGCTTAGCTACTACTAGTGCTAATGCCGAAGAAATCAAAAAATGGAATGCTTATAACACCATTTCTATCGAAGAAATTGAAAAATCTCTTCCAAATGAACCAATTGCTATCGGATTAGACGTAGACGATACTGCTCTCTTCTCTTCTCCAGGCTTCTATTATGCTTTCAATAACCATGACGGTGAAAACGGCACTAATATTTATGGTGAAAAGCCACTCAGCAATATGAAATTCTGGGAAGACCTCTGCACTAAGTTTGACCGCTTCAGCATGCCAAAGAATGCTACCAAGAAGCTTCTTGAAATGCACAAGAAACGCGGTGACAAGATTTTCTTTATTACTGCCAGACCAGATGCTTCTCCAAATGAAATTCTGACTGACCAGCTCCACACTGCTTTCGGTCTCGGTGATGACCAGCCTAAGGCTATTTTCACCGGTTATATCACTAAGGCTAAGTTCATTAAGGAAAACAACGTTAAGATTTACTACGGTGATTCTGACAGCGACATTACAGAAGCCTGGGATGCCGGTGTAAGAGCTATCCGCTTTATGCGTTCACCACTTTCTACTAACAAGGGTAAATACAATCCTGGTAAATATGGTGAAGCTGTTCTTGAAAATTCAGCTGACTGATTTATTTGATATTGTTGGAACTGGTGTCTTACAGATACCAGTTCAAAGTGATGTCTTTTAAAACTTGAAACCATCGAAAAAATAGTTGACTTTTCGGTTTCAAGAGTGTACAATTCACCTCACTATGGAAAACTGCTTATTTTGTAAAATAATTGACGGCTCAATACCTTCATCAATCGTTTATAAAGACGATGATGTAATCGCTTTCAAGGATATTAATCCTCAGGCTCCAGTTCATATTCTGGTAGTCCCAAGAAAGCATATACAGTGCGCTGCAGACCCAGAAGCAGCAGATGGCAAAATGTTGTCAGCTGTATTCTCTGCAATTGCAAAGATAGCTAAGGAAAATAAGCTTGATAACGGTTTCCGCATTATAAACAACTGCGGTGCCGACGGTGGGCAGACAGTGCCACACCTTCATTTCCATTTGCTTGGCGGCCGCGCCCTTGGCGATAAGGTTGTTTAAGCAACAATTCGAAATAACGAGGAAAATTCCTCTCTGATTCGAAAATCAGAAGGGGGGTGAATTGAATGGCAGAAGTAAGAGTATTAAAAGACGAACCATTGGAAAAGGCTTTAAAACGTTTCCAGAAGAAGTGCCAGGAAGCTGGTATCGTAAAGGAAATTAAACGCCGCAGAGCATATGAAAAACCTAGCGAAAAACAAAAACGCAAAGCTGCTGAAGCTCGTCGCAAACAGAGACGCAGAAGATAATTCAGCTATCAAAAAGGTTTACAATAAAACCACACGACATTTTTTGTGTTGTGTGGTTTTTGTATTTCTCGCATTTGTGATGTCTATATTGGCTCCAAATGCTCTTATTGCAGCACCACAAAAGGTTATTGTAATACCTGTTTCTGAAGAAATAGACAGCGGTCTTTCTTTCTTTCTGCAGAGACAGTTGAGAAGAGCTGAAAAAGAAGGCGCTGCTGCTTTAATTCTTGAAGTGAATTCTAACGGCGGACTTGTTACTGCCGCTCAGGAAATGAAGGATGCGCTTCTTAAATCTAAAGTCACAACAGTAGCCTTTGTAAATGGCAGGGCTCTTTCTGCTGCTGCTCTTGTGTCTATAGCCTGTAATCGTATTTACATGGCTCCTGGCTCTGAAATGGGTGCCGCAACTCCTATCGTTATGATGGGAAAAGGCGTTCAGGCTGCCGAACCAAAATTTGTTTCCGCCTTCCGCGCTGAATTCGGAGCTACTGCTGAAGCCAGAAATCGTGAGCGTAAGATTGCTGAAGCAATGGTTGACCCAAATCACGAGACTATTGAAGGTTTGTGTCCAAAGGGTCAGATTATGACTCTTACCGCAGAAACTGCTTTTACACATGGCTATTGCGATCAGATTACTGCAAGCTTAACAAGTGTTCTGAGAGCTATTTCCCTCGAAAATGCTACTGTTGATCGCACAGAACCGACTTCATCTGAAGTTGTGGCCAGATACCTTACAAACCCGACCATAAGCACATTGCTTTTTACTATTGCTTTCTGGTGTATGATTATTGAATTTCATATTCCAGGCTTCGGTTTCTTCGGTTTTACATCTATAGTCTGCTTCGCATTATTCTTTGGCGGCCACCTGTTTGCGTATATGGCCGGTTTGGAAGTAATAATCACTTTTGTTATTGGTTTAATATTACTTCTTGTAGAAATTTTCGTAATACCTGGCTTTGGAGCTACTGGTATAACAGGCATTCTGTGCTTGTGCTATAGTATCATCCAACTTTATGGCGGTATATTTGTAGCTATACATGCTCTTGGCTGGCTGATGCTTTATACTGTTATAGCTGGTATTATTGTTTATAAGCTTGCTCCTAAGCTTGGACTCTTTAAGAGCCTTGTTCATAATAAGACTATGGAAGCCGAAGACGGCTTTGTTGCTGTCGATGTTAATGCTTTCGATAATCTTCTTGGGGTTCAGGGAGTAACATTATCTATATGCCGTCCATCTGGGAAGGCTAAATTCGGCTCTGACCGTTACGATGTTGTTTCTGAAGGGGACTTCATTGAAAAAGGTGAGGCTGTAATTGTTAAAAAGGTCGAAGGAACAAAAATCATAGTTAAGAAGCTTGAAGTCTGATCTGTGGAGTAATAACCCCATAACTGGCATTAAGGCTTTTTGAAAGAAGAGTGGGTATATGAAGCTGAATGTAATTGTTGCATTTTTACTGACTATTGCTGTATTGATTGGTCTGCCTGCTGCTGGTCTGGCTCAGTCTCAGCTTTTGCCGGAAAAGAATACGGAAGTAACAACTGATAATACTTCTAATAGTCCTGTAATTCCATCTGACAATGTAGCAACGGACACGACTAATGATACAGCTGCAGCTGAACAGAATGACAATTCCTGGGGATACCTGGTAATTGCTCTTCTGCTGACTTCCTTGATTCTGCTTTTCCTTGAGATAGCAGTAATACCTGGCTTTGGTATATGCGGTATTTCCGGTATCGTCTTATTGCTAGTTGCATTGGGATTGGCTTATTACAAGCTTTCATCAACTATGGCTATTGTAGCAACAGTTGTTGCTGTTGTTGGCGTAATGATACTCATCGCCTTCATGATATGGGTATTCCCACATACTGGTCTCGGACGCAGGTTTGTTCTTACAGAAACTGCTCCTGTTGATGAAAATGAAGATAAGAATTCCTTCAGCAGATTTCTTGGTGCAGAAGGTGTTGCTACTTCTTACCTGAGACCATCAGGCATTGCTAAAATTGCTGATGAACGTGTAGACGTTATTACTGAAGGTGATTTTGTTGAAAAGGGCACTAAGATTAAAGTTATAAAGGTAAGTGGAAATCGCGTGACTGTAGCACCAATTGAAGAATAAACAGATTTTTAGATGCTATATCCGTGGCTTTTGATACCTGATTTTAAATAGTGCTTGACTTTGGGGTGCAAAATATCCCATTATATTTGATAAAAGTGAATATTCCGGAGGGTTTATATGGGCGAAGGTTTAATAGTTTTATGCGTTATTGGCGCAATAATTTTGTTTTCAATAATATCTTATTTCTTCCCGTTCGGTCTTTGGATTAGTGCTGTGGCTTCTGGCCTCTCTATTAGTCCGGTTAAGATCATTGCTATGAGAATAAGAAAGATTAATCCTTATGATATTATTACTCCAGCTATTATGCTTGATAAAGCTGGTATGAAGGTTGACCTTGATAATCTTGAATCTCACTACCTTGCTGGTGGTAGAGTTGCTAATGTTGCAGCTGCTTTGATTGCTGCTCAGAAAGCCGGTATCAATCTTTCCTTTAAACAGGCTACTGCTATTGACCTTGCAGGCCGCGACGTTCGCGATGCAGTTTCCCTCTGCGTAAAGCCAAAGGTAATCAATACTCCATTGGTTGCTGCTATGGCCAAGAATGGTATTCAGGTTAAGGCTATTGCACGTGTTACTGTAAAGGCTGACATCAACAAGCTCGTTGGTGGTGCTACAGAAGAAACTATTCTTGCCCGCGTTGGTGAAGGTATTGTTACTACAATCGGTTCTGCTGCCAGCCATGAAGAAATTCTTGAAAATCCTGATAAGATTTCTAAGACAATCCAGGATAAGGGCCTTGATGCAAACACTGCTTTTGAAATCCTCTCTATCGATATTGCTGACGTTGATGTTGGTGAAAATATCGGCGCCAAACTCCAGATTGACCAGTCTGAAGCAGATATGAAGATTGCCCGCGCTAAGGCTGCTGAACGCCGTGCTATGGCTGAAGCTAAGGAACAGGAAATGAAGGCTTACGAACAGGAAATGAAGGCTAAGCTTGTTGAAGCTGAAGCTGCCGTTCCACAGGCTATTTCCGATGCTCTTAGAGATGGCAACATGGGTATCCTTGATTATTACACTCTTAAGAATATCAGCTCTGACACTGATATGCGCAAATCATTCTCTGCTATGGCAGAACCAAAGAAGGTTGGTCCAAAAGCTTAATAAGTGAGATAAAAATACTATGGAAATATTAATATTCCTTGGAATTATTATCTACTCAATAATTTCTTCTAGCAAAAAGAATAAAGAAGCAGAGTCATCTGTTGATGCTCCAACCTTGGATGATATTTTCAAAGAAGTTGTAAAAACAGCTAATCAGAAAAATGTTCCTGCTCCGCATAATGGCGGGTTCGGTGCTTATATTAAATCTGTTGATCAAAATTATCCAAAAAATGCTTCTGGCTCTCAGGCTAGAAAAAAGAGCAAAAAACAGGAAGTAGCTCCTTCAAGGGAATCCTTGACAAGGCCAACTGTTCATAATGAAGCAAGTCACAATTGTGAAGACGTTAATTATGACCAGATGGAATCTTTGATGGGGAAAGAAGGAAGCTTTGGACTTGCTTCAACTCCAGCAGTAAGTTATTCTGCACAGCCAGTAAAAGACTTTAAGATGACCAGGGATGATCTGTTAAAATCCTTCATTATGTCTGAAGTGCTTCAGAGATATGATATTAACCGCATCTATAGCAGAATTCCTGCTGTAAAATCCGATGACTGATTCTTGTTCTAAGTTTTTTGAGAATATTGCTCAGCCGGGCCGCCTGGCCTGGCTGGTTTTTCGTTCTATAGCACGATTTTGGGCAGCAATTTTTCTGCCCTATTTTCGCGTCTGGGGCGAAACAGAATTTAAAGCAGGCTCTGTCATAGTAGCACGTAATTTTGGTCTTCAGACATGGATATATTGCCTTCGCTTTTTCAGAAGACCGGTAAGAATTGTGCTTGTTGACGATAATGATGACATGAAATGGTTCAAGGTTGCCGAAGATGGTGGCTTAGAACCGGTATGCATAAAGGGCGGTGTTCTTAGAAAAATTGATGCAATTCAGGAATTGTCAGATAAAGGCGAAATAATTTTCCTTATTATTCCTAACAGCTATGGTGGATATAATCCTACATTTGTTGCTGAATTAGAAAAACGTATGAGTGAAAGAATCAGGCTTTTTGCAATTCAGGGAGCAATGGAAGCGCTTCCGCCAGATGCCATGATACCAAAGTTCGCTTCAATCTGTATTTTCTGCGGAAGACCTTTCTACAATAGATTGCCCGACGAAGGCTTGCTTGACGAGCTTTCTTTTCTTGAATCAACTCTATATGACCTTGATATAGACGAGGAACCCTCCTTTTTCAGAAATAATATACGTAATCAATAGAATTACTTTTAGCCCTTAACCAGGAACGATTGAAATTATTCCATAAGTGTATTGGAGAATCCGTTAATGAAGGTTTTAAAATTTGGTGGCACTTCTTTAGCTAATTGGGAACGCTTTTTGATGGTAGCTGGCATTATTGCCAAGACTTCTGCTACAGAACAGGTTGCTATAGTGCTTTCCGCACCGGCTACCGTTACTAATTCATTGGTAGAGCTTCTTGATAAGTCTTTAAAGGGTGAAGATTACAAGAGCGTTTCAAAGCGTCTTGAAGCTTTATTTGAAACCCTTTTTGACGGTGCTATTTATACTATTGGTGTTGATAATCGCGCTAAGATAGAAAAAACACTTCAGGAAAGAATCCAGCTTTGGAATGCCAAGGCAGAAGGTATTGCTCTGTTAGGTGAAGTTACAGACTCTGTTACTGCTGCTGTCAGCATCTGTGGCGAATATCTCTCATGCACTTTAATGGAACAGGTTTTGCAGTCTATGGGTCTTTCTACTATAATGTTTGACCCCGTAAAGATGTTTGAAGCGCGTGGTCCAATCCTTGATTCAATGATTGACATTGAAAAGAGTAGAAAGAATTTTGCAGCTTATAACTTATCTAAGGCTAATGTGCTTATTATGCCTGGCTTTGGTGCAAAGGGCGCTGATGGTAAGCCTGTTACTCTTGGAAGAAATGGTTCCGATTATTCTGCAGCTGTTCTGGCTGCCTGCCTTAACGCAAGTGCCTGTGAAATCTGGACAGATGTTGACGGTGTATTCAATGCTGACCCACGTATTGTTTCTGATGCTCATTTTATTTCTCATCTCAGTTACCCTGAAACAATGGAAATGTCTTATTTCGGGGCAAAAGTGCTTCATCCTAAGACCATTGCACCAATAGCAGCCTATCATATTCCTTGCTATATTAAAAACACCTTTAAGCCTGATTTCCCTGGCTCCTGTGTCTCTGATGCTCCAGACCAGACTGGCCTGGCTGTAAAGTCAATCTCTTTGCTTGAAAAGCAGACTATGGTCAATGTTTCCGGACCAGGTATGAAGGGACTTGTTGGTATGGCCAGCCGTGTTTTTGAAGCCATATCAAGAGCAGGGGTATCTGTTTCTCTTATTACCCAGAGCTCATCAGAATATTCAATCTGCTTCTGCGTTCCTAGTGTTGACTCTTTAAAGGTAGAAGCAGCTCTTCACGATGAATTTGAACTGGAACTGAAAGACAATTTCCTGGATCCGATAGAATTTACTGATAATTTAACGATTATATCTATTATCGGTGATGGTATGAAGACTAAGAAGGGCTTGTCTGCACGTTTCTTCAAGGCTCTTGCTCAGGCAGGGGTTAATATTGTTGCTATAGCTCAGGGAGCTTCAGAACGATCTATTTCTGTTGTAATAGACAAGCAATCAGCCAACCGTGCTGTAATTCATACCCATCAGGCTTTCTTCGACGTTCAGCAATACATCGATGTGATGCTTGTGGGAAGCGGAAATATCGGCTCTGCACTTCTTAACCAGATTAAGAGTCAGCGTGAATTTATGCGTCAGCGCAATATAACAATGAGAGTATGCGGAATTACTAATTCCAGAAAAATGCTTCTCAAAGAAAATGGTATTAATTTGGAAAATTGGCGTGATGTGCTCAATGAAGAAGGTATTGCAGTAGACATGAAGAAGATGTTTGACTGGGTTAAGGAGGTTCAGCTTGTTAACCCGGTTCTTGTTGACTGCACTAGTAACCAGAATATAGCTGACTGTTATGTAGATGCTATGAACGCTGGTTTGCATGTTGTTACTCCGAACAAGAAGGCTAATACTTCTGGAATGGCATACTATAACGATTTGAGAGCTACTGCTCTGAAGCAGCGCAGACAATTCCTGTATGAAACAAATGTTGGTGCAGGCCTGCCGGTTATCGACAATCTCAAAAAGCTGATTTTTGCAGGTGACGAGCTTAAGCATTTCAAGGGTATTCTTTCTGGTTCATTGAGCTTTATTTTTGGTATGCTTGATGAAGGCATGAGCCTTTCTGAAGCTACTAAAATAGCCCGTGAAAAGTGCTTTACTGAACCAGACCCACGTGATGACCTGAGTGGTATGGATGTTGCCAGAAAGGTTCTTATTCTTGCCCGTGAAGTTGGTTTTGAATACGAACTTAGCGATATTAAGGTGCAGAGCGTTCTTCCAGAAGGTATTGATTTTACTGGAACACCAGATGAATTTATGGCTAAGCTTCCTGCTGCTGATGCTATTATTGCCAAGAAAATTGAAGAAGCAAAGGCTAATGGTAAGCGTTTAAGATACGTTGGAGAAATTGAAGGCAATAAATGCTGTGTAAAAATTGCTGAAGTTGACGCTGATGATCCGCTTTATGCTGTAAAGAACGGTGAAAATGCTTTGGCTTTTTACAGTAAGTATTATAACCCGATTCCATTTGTCCTCAGAGGCTATGGTGCCGGTAACGACGTAACTGCTGCCGGTGTATTTGCCGACCTCCTCAGAACTCTTAACTGGACCCGCGAAGCCTAAAAAAGACCCTCCTTCGTAAGGAGGGGTAGGGGAGGTTTCTATACCAAGTCCGAATGAATACTACCTACTAACTCTCAAACTATTATGACCAACGAAATTGATCTCCACGGCTTTACTAAACTCGAGGCTATCGAAGAACTTGTAAAGTTCTATAATTCCAGAGTAAAAAAAGGCAATCTCACACCATTTGAAGTCATACATGGCTATGGCTCAAGCGGGGTGGGCGGCGTTTTACGCACTCGCATAAGAGGCTTTCTGGCAAGCTTTGAGGATTGCCTTACCTTCGACTCCGGCAAAAATCCCTTCGAGAATAATCCGGGTATAACGAGAATTATTCCCAGAAAACCTTTGCCAGATGCAGTAGACCTGCTTGGTGAAGAAATTCTGGATTTTTGTGATACTCCAAAGCCAATAAACAAAATAACGGGAAAATTTCATCGCATAGGCGAAGTAAAGACTCTTGAAGCAGTAAAGCGCTTAGAAAAACAAGGCAGAATCAAAGTCTCCTATAAAGGCGCTTTGAAGGTTTATTCAACCAAACCATGAAAACTGTTAGAGGAAAAACTTAAACTGTCCGGCTCTGCTGCTAGAACTGAAATACAATGATGATGTAGATTCAGCTATTAAACAGATAAAGGAAAAACGCTACACCGGCCGCTTAACTCATTACCTCGACAACCTGCTAATGGTTGGCATCAACTACGACAAAGAAACGAAGAAGCACACCTGCACCATAGAAACGAATAAAGTATAAAGTATGTTTCAATAGGCTTTTGGCGGCAGTTCTTCATGCCGCACCAGCGGCCTCCCTTCATATAGCATTTTATTCTTGATTATGCTAAAATATATTTGAGGTGACGGCAATGGGCATGTATTTCAATCCTTCAAACGATGGTTTTAAAAGAGCTTTAAATTCTAAAATATATGTTGATAAAACGGGTATGATAGATTTTGTCAACAGCTTGATAAACACAGAACAGTGTTTTGCTGCAGTCAGCAGAGCCAGACGTTTTGGTAAGTCTATGGCTGCCAAGCTTCTTATTGCCTATTACAGCAAAGGCTGCGATTCCAGAGAACTGTTCAAGGGATTGAAGGCCGAAACACTGCCGTCCTTTGAAAGTGAACTCAATAAAAACAATGTTATAACTTTTGATGTTCAGAATTTCAGAAGTTTTGCAAAAATAAAAGGTGATGGTTTGCAAACCTTAGCTAATATTCAAAGGGAAGTTATTGCAGAATTACGCCAGACTTATCCTGAAATAATAAATGAATCTGAAAGCAGTCTTCCTGAGGCTTTATATTCTGTAACTAGGGCTACCGGAGAGAAGTTCATTATAATCATTGACGAATGGGACTGTATCTTCAGAGAAGAAAAGAATAATAAACAGGCCCAGGAAGAATACATAAACTTCCTGAGGGCTATGTTCAAAGGCCAGCAGGCTGAATCTTTCATTAAACTGGCATATTTAACGGGTATTCTCCCCATAAAGAAATATGGCACCCAGTCAGCTTTGAACAACTTCAAGGAATATACAATGCTAAGACCAGGTCCATTAGCTGAATATACTGGTTTTACAGAAGAAGAAGTAAAGGCTCTCTGCGAAAGTTATAACATGGATTTTGAAGAAGCAAAGAACTGGTATGACGGTTATTCTTTTGTTGGAGCAAAATCGGTTTATAATCCTAATTCTGTGGTTGATGCCATGTTTAATCATGAATACGGCAGCTATTGGACCAGAACAGATACCTATAAAGTTCTTAGCGAATACATCGGAATGAATATAGATGGTCTGCGTGATGATATTATTACTATGCTTAATGATGATTCCTGCCAGATTAAAACAGAATCTTTCCAGAACGATATGGTGACTATCAATAGCAAAAATGATGTTATGACTCTGCTTGTTCACTTAGGCTATCTTGCCTATGACAGCGTGACCCGCAGTGTTAGAATACCAAATAAAGAAATTGCAGGTGAATTTGCTATTGCCGTTGAAGAACAGAAAGCCTGGGGCGATGTTGCAACTGCTATAGGTAATTCAGACCAGTTCCTGAAAGCAATTTTAAAAGGTGATACAGATTTTATCTGCCACCAGCTTTCTTTAGTCCACGAAGAGGCTTCAAAGCTGTCCTATAATAACGAAATTGTTCTGGCAAGCACAATAAATCTTGCTTTCTACACATCCTTCCGTTTTTATACTGTTTTCAGAGAATTAGACTCGGGAAAAGGTTTCGCAGATATGGTCTATCTGCCAAAACCCGGTTGTCCCTATCCGGCCCTGCTTATTGAGTTGAAATGCAATGAATCGACAGAGACTGCCCTGAATCAGATAAAGGAAAAACGCTACATCGGCCGCTTAACTCATTACCTCGACAACCTGCTAATGGTTGGCATAAATTACGACAAAGAAACCAAGCAGCACACCTGTACCATAGAAACGAATAAAGTATAAAGTGTGTTGCAATAGGCTTTTGGCTATTAGCCACTAACTATTGGCCGAGAAAACAGCTGCTAACTATTTGGTATCAGTAAAATTGGTGAAGTGACAGGAGATTGCTATGGCTTTTGACTTTTTGAATGATATGTTTGATAAAATCAAGAAGATGCTGGAACCAGGAAATAATGATGAGGATAAGCTTGCTCCTGGCACTACAAGACGTTTATCTGGTTCTTCTAAAAATGGCGGTTTGTCAGCAAAAAATACATCAGCATCTAAGCCGGCTGCTAATTCTCAAAAAGATTCTTCAACAAATAAAACAAATGTAGATTTTGCTAGGCATATAGAATACGAAAAATGTGGAATTCAGCAGTTAGATGACATGCTTGATCCGGCTATAACAAAGCCTGGTGTCATATTTTTAAAAACAAAAAATCAAAAGATAGAACAGTTTGTTGAAAATTATAAAAAAGAAGCATTAAAATTCGGCAAAATATTTGAAGGCACTTTTGGTAAATATCCATCTCAAGGCGAACTGGATTATATTTATGATCATTTTGAGGATTTACATATTTTAAGACGCGAAGAATATAACTTAGGTATTGCTGGATGGTTACCTCAATTATCTCTTGGGCAAACCAGCTATATAGGTAGAAAGGCTTTCGGGATTATGTTTGATGCCGCCTCCGCCTGGACAAGAGAACAAGGAAAGGATACCAGTAGCATTGATGTTTCGCCAGCCAATGCGATAATCTGCGCTTGGCTTAGAGAAAGTATTGATATTTTTGAAAATCTTGGAAGGGTAGTCGAAGAAAAACGTACTCAGAAGATTTATTACAAGGGGCCCATAAAGGCAGTTGCCATGTATTATTTTGTATTTCTTACTGCTTTTGGTTGCGATGTTCTGGTTGATATGGACCCGTCCCAGGAAGAACCTTTAACCTGGGTTTCCCAATTACCAGAAAACATGCGGGTAATAGAAATAGTCTGAACAATGAATGAGCCTGCTGCTTTCATTAGTTTCTTATTGCAACGGATAACAGGATAACGACATATAAAACAGCCAAGCAGGCCGATGAGCAGACCAAATAGTCGAGATTTTTAGCCTCGTTGTCTTGGGTCTTTGAGGTTTCCCTTACGATACTTTTCCTATGCGATTGTTAGCAGGTCATACTTCTGACAAACCAGCGCTTAGCAGATACCTACACAGGTAAAGCACCAACCAGCTAAGACCGAGGTTGGAAAAAAGGCTTGCTAATCGGCTGTTTGGCCTGCTCTATCCGTCAATATCCTGTTATCCGTTGCTAACCTACTTTCAAATTTTTGGGTTGTTGTGTTATAATATTTGGCATGAAACTTTACAACCATAAAACACAAGAAACCGTTAGCTTTACAGAAGCTGTTAAAATAGGTTTGGGCCGCGACAGAGGACTCTTTTGCCCGGCATTTGTTCCTATACTCACCAATATTGACGAACTGCTTGAAATGCCTTTTGTTATGCGCAGCCAGAAGATTATGCGCGCGTGGCTTGAAGATGAATTGGGCGGAACCAAGGTTGACGATATGGTTCGCAAGGCTTTTACCTTTTTGCCGCGTCTTGTTAAAGCAACTCCCAGAATGCAGGCCTTAGAGCTTTATCATGGCCCGACTCTGGCGTTCAAAGACTTTGGCGCACGCTTTATGGCTCAGTGTCTCTCGGCATTTGCTGGTAAGGAAAAAATAACGATTCTTACTGCCACTTCCGGTGATACTGGTGCTGCTGTTGCTGATGCTTTTTATGGCTTAGAAAATATTAATGTAGTAATCCTTTATCCCAAGGGAAAAGTTAGTCCGCTTCAGGAAAGACTTTTCTGCACCTTTGGAAAGAATATAAGAACCTTTGCTGTTAATGGCGATTTTGACGATTGTCAGGCTCTTGTAAAAACAGCTTTTGCTGATGAAGGACTTAGGGCAAAGCTTAAGCTCAATTCTGCCAATTCCATAAATATTAGCCGCCTGTTGGCGCAGGTTTGCTATTATTTCGAAGGAGTTGCCGGTTTCAGAGAAGTTTACGGGAAGCAGATGCTGCCGGTTATATCTGTTCCTAGCGGAAACTTTGGTAATCTTACTGCAGGCTTTTATGCCAAGGCTTTGGGTTTGCCGGTTAAACGCTTTGTTGCTGCAACAAATGTGAATGATACTGTTCCAAGATTTTTGCAGACATTTGAATGGGACCCTCACAAAACTGTTGCTACCTATACTAATGCAATGGACGTTTCTGAACCAAGCAACTGGGACCGCATAATGGAATTGTTCAGGCTCATGGCTGTTCATGCAATAGGCAATAACTGGAGAATGAATGAAGGAAATATTCAGGGTATCTCTATTACTGACACTCAGACTGCTGCTGCAATGAGAGCATTGCACAAGCATGGCTATGTTGGTGAACCCCATACTGCTCTTGCAAGCTGTGGCTTAAGTCTTGCTCTGAAGCAGGATGAAGCAGGGATTTTCTTATCTACTGCCCATCCGGCTAAATTTAAAGAAAGAATCGAAGAAGTTCTCGGTATACAGATTTTCCTGCCCGATAAGCTTCAGGCTGTTTCAAACAAAAAGGTTCTCTCCGAAACCGTTCCCGCCGACTTCGCTACTGTCCGCAAACTCCTTTTGGCCTGACCTTTGGCCCTGTAATACAACTAGCTTTCTGCTGTTTGGTTTGTGCTGCTTAACGTGGGCTGGGTGCTATCGCTTAATTCATAATTCATAATGCATAATTGATTGTGCTGATTCGGTGCTGCTTTTAGATGATTTCTGCCAAGATTCGAGGCTTGGCAGTGAGTGGGTTAAAGCTGTAGAGAACTAAAACAAAAAAATTATGAATTATGCATTATGAATTATGAATTATGAATTAAATATTGAAACACACTTTATACTCTATTTTTATAAATCTAATACTTTTGTTTTTAAACTTGACTAAAAGTACTAATTGCCTTAAACTTTTTGCAGTTTGATTTTTATGGTTGCAGATTTTTTATAGCTGAAACCAAATACTTAGGTCAGGAGTGCGTAACGTGACTACTAAGAATTTTGCCATGATGGATGGCAACGAAGCCACCGCTCGTATTGCACACAAGGTTAATGAAGTAATAGCTATTTATCCTATTACTCCTTCTAGCACCATGGGTGAACATGCAGATGCTTTCTCAGCAGCTGGCATGACCAACATTTGGGGCACTGTTCCAAGCGTTTATGAAATGCAGTCTGAAGGCGGCGCTGTTGGCGCTGTTCACGGTTCTTTGGCAACCGGCGCTTTGACTACTACTTTTACTGCTTCTCAGGGTCTCCTTCTTATGATTCCTAACATGTATAAAATTGCTGGTGAATTGACATCAACAGTTTTCCATGTTACTGCCCGCGCAATTGCTTGTCAGGGTCTCTCAATTTTTGGTGACCATGGCGACGTAATGGCTTGCCGTCAGACTGGTTTTGCAATGCTTTGCTCTAACTCAGTTCAGGAAGCTCATGACTTTGCACTTATTTCTCAGGCAGCTACTCTTGAAGCTCGCGTTCCATTTATGCACTTCTTTGATGGTTTCAGAACTTCTCACGAAGTTAACAAGATTGAAACAATCGATGACGAAACCATTAAGGCTATGATTGACGACGAACTCGTAATGGCTCACAGAGCTCGTGGTCTCAATCCATTGAATCCAACAATTCGTGGTACTGCTCAGAATCCAGACGTTTACTTCCAGGGCCGCGAAACTGTTAACCCATTCTATCTGAAGACTCCAGAAATCGTTCAGAAGGCAATGGACAAGCTCGGCAAAATGACTGGCCGTAACTATAAGATTTATGAATATGTTGGCGCCCCAGATGCAGAACGCGTAATCGTAATCATGGGTTCTGGTGCTGAAACTATTCATGAAGTTGCTGAATTCTTGAATGCTAAGGGTGAAAAAGTTGGTCTTGTTAAAGTTAGATTGTTCCGCCCATTCAGCATGAAGGATTTCGTAAAGGCTTTCCCAAAGACCACTAAGAAGATTGCCGTTATGGATAGAACCAAAGAACCAGGTTCTGCCGGCGAACCACTTTACATCGATGTAAGAAACAGCATCGGTGAAGCTCTTGAAGAAGGCTGCGCTCCATTCACTTCTTGGCCAAAGATCGTTGGTGGCCGCTATGGTTTGGGTTCAAAAGACTTCACTCCAGATCAGGTTATCGCAATTTATGACAACCTCAAGTCTGACAAGCCAAAGAATCATTTCACTGTTGGTATCGTTGATGACGTTACTAACACCAGCCTTGAACTTGGCGAAATGGTTGAAACCGGTGATAAGTCTACATTCTCTGCAATGTTCTATGGTATGGGTTCTGATGGTACTGTTGGTGCCAACAAAGACTCTATCAAGGTTATCGGTAACTATGCTAAGGAATTTGCTCAGGGTTACTTCGTATATGACTCAAAGAAGTCTGGCAGCATGACTATTTCTCACTTGAGATTTGGTGATAAGCCACTTCACTGCCCATATTTGATTTCTCACGCTGACTTCGTAGCTTGCCACAACTTCTCTTTCACTGAAAAGTATAACATGGTTAAGCCTCTTAAGAAGGGCGGTTGCTTCCTTCTTGAAACTGCTTACAGCGCAGAAGAAGTTTGGGATCATCTCCCAGTTGAAACCCAGGAAGAACTCATTAAGAAGCAGGCTAAGCTTTATGTAATCGATGCAAACAAGCTCGCTAGAGAAATTGGTCTCGGCGGCCGCATTAACATCATTATGCAGACTTGTTTCTTCAAGATTTCTAACATCATGCCGGAAGAAAAGTTCAAGGAACTTCAGAAGAAGGCTGTTGCCAAGACCTATGGTAAGAAGGGTCCTGAAGTTGTTAACATGAACTGCTCTGCAATCGACAAGGCTCTTGAAAACCTCCACGAAGTTAAGGTTCCAGCTAAGGCTACTGCTACAGAACACATTCAGCGCTCTATGCATGTTGAAGAAGCTCCAGCCGAAATCAAAGACCTTGTTAACGGCGTTCTTGAACCAATCCTTGCTGGTACTGGCGATGCAATCAAGGTTAGCCAGATGCCAATAGACGGCACTTATCCAACAGGCACTTCTCAGCTCGAAAAGAGAAATGTTGGCCTCGATATCCCAGTATGGGCTGCCGACGCTTGTGCTCAGTGTGGTATGTGTTCTGCAGTATGTCCACATGCTGCAATCAGAATGAAGATTTATGATCCTAAGTTTGCTCAGAATGCACCAGCAACCTTCAAGTCTGCTGACGCCAAGGGCATCAAGGATGCTATGAAGTTCACAGTTCAGGTAGCTGCTGAAGACTGCACCGGTTGTGGTCTCTGCGTAGGCGTTTGTCCTCTCAAGGCTAAGGGCGTTCTCACTATGGCTCACAAGACCGTTGAAATGCGCGAAGCCGAAGCTGCTAACTGGAAGCACTTCACTGAAGTTATCCCAGAAACCGATCGCAAGTATATTAATATGAACCTCATTAAGGGTTCTCAGCTTGTTAAACCTTTGATTGAATTCTCTGGCGCTTGTGCTGGTTGTGGTGAAACTGCATACATTAAGATGCTCACTCAGATTTGTGGTGACAGACTTATGATTGCTAACGCTACTGGTTGTTCTTCAATCTACGGCGCTAACCTCCCAACAACTCCATATTGTAAGAACGAAAAGGGCTATGGTCCAGCTTGGGCTAACAGCTTGTTCGAAGACAACGCAGAATTCGGTCTCGGTATGAGATTGGCTTGCGATAAGATGAAACAGGAAGCTACTGAACTCCTTAACAAGGCTATGGCATGTGAATGCGCTGAAAAGTCTGGTCTCAAGGAAGTTGCAGAAAAGATTCTTGCTAACCCACAGAAGACCTACGAAGACATCGAAGCTCAGCGCGAAAACGTTGCAGCTCTCAAGAAGATTGCTGACGGTTGCGATAACCCAATGGCTAAGAGAATCTCTCAGATGGCTCAGTATCTCATCAGACGTTCTGTATGGGTAATCGGTGGTGACGGTTGGGCTTACGATATCGGTTACGGCGGACTTGATCACGTTCTCGCTTCTGGCAAGAACATTAAGGTTCTCGTTCTCGATACTGAAGTTTACTCTAATACTGGTGGACAGATGTCTAAGGCTACACCAATCGGCGCTATCGCTAAGTTCGCTGACTCTGGTAAGACCATGGCTAAGAAAGACCTCGGTATGATCGCTATGACATATGAAAATATCTATGTTGGTAAGATCAGCCTTGGTGGCGATATGAACCATGCTCTCAAGACCATGATGGAAGCTGAAGCTTATGATGGTCCAGCTCTTATCATTGCTTACGCACACTGCATCAACCACGGTATCAATATGACCAAGGGTCTTGATGAACAGAAGCTCGCTGTTCAGACTGGTCACTGGCCACTGTATCGCTTCAACCCAGAACTTCGCGCTCAGGGTAAGAATCCTCTTACAGTTGACTACAAGGAACCAACTGACAACGAAACTATCAACTTCAGAACCTTCGCAGCTAATGAAAACCGCTTCAAACAGTTGCTCCGCAAGAACCCAGAAGGTGCTAAGGTACTCTTCGACAAGGCTCAGGAAAACGTCAAACTTAAATTCGCTCTCTACAAACAGATTGCTGATATTAAGCTCTGATATAATCTAAGCTAAAACAAAAAACGCTCTGGCTAACGCCAGGGCGTTTTTTTTTGTTTCGTGCTGTCGTAAAACCCTCCTTTTTAGAGACTGTCTGAATACTCGATTTTATGCATTCAAAACAAGTTTCTTCTAAAATCGAAACCCTCCCTACCCTCCCTTAAAAAGGGAGGTTTTTAGGAATCTACT
>JAZRWI010000105.1:0-51522 GCA_045599645.1 Candidatus Avigastranaerophilus sp. | reverse complement strand
TACGCCAGAAAAGCGGTGCCAACGTCTTCCTTGAGTGCGCTGAGCTATTCAACAGTTAGCAGTCACGAAAATCCCGATGAGAAAAGCTGACAGCTTACTACATCGGGATTTTTTTTACAAGATAACCTGTGAACAGTAACTTTTTCTGTGTTGAGGGCACAAACACCGAGTTTGTATATTTACTATAATGTAAAAAAATGTTAAAATAGTCCATTATTCTTTATTAAAAATGTAAAAGGAGGTAGTCATGGATACACTTCCAGTAGTTGCCATAATTGGCAGACCAAATGTTGGGAAGTCTTCATTGATGAACCGCCTGGTGGGTTACCGCCATGCGATAGTTGACTCTACCCCCGGTGTTACTCGTGACCGTAACTACGCTGAAGCCTCTTGGAACAGACGTAGATTTAATGTTATAGATACCGGTGGTCTTGAACCAGACAATACCAAGTCTTTAATGACTTCTATAAAAACACAGGTAGATTTTGCTTTGAACGAAGCAAATGCTGTTATTTTTGTTTGTGACGGACAGGCAGGCCTTGTCCCAGATGACAAGCAGATTTATAACTTCCTGAGAAAACGCTGGTCTGGGAGACCTCTCTATGTTTGTGTAAACAAGCTTGATAACAGCCAGGAATCAGAAGATATCCAACTGGCTGAATTCTATGAATTCGGTGCAGAACATCTTTATCCAATTTCAGCTATCCACGGTCATGGTGTAGCAGATATGCTTGACGACCTAGTTCAGATTTTCGAAATCAACGATGATCCGAAGGATAAAAAAGATGAAAAAGAAGAAAACAATGGTCTTGAACGCATTGCAATCGTTGGTAAGCCAAATGTCGGCAAATCAGCACTCTTCAATGCTTTAATAGGTCAGAACCGTTCTATTGTAGATAACGTAGAAGGCACTACCCGCGACACAATTCTTTATCATCTAGACAAAGACGGCAAGCGCTACAGCTTCATAGATACTGCCGGTCTTCGCAGACCAAATGCTGAAAAAGACGATGTTGAAGCCTATTCAGCCATCAGAACTCTTGGCACAATCAAGAGAACTGACCTTGTAATTCTTGTTCTGGATGCTTCCAGAGAAGGCATCACTCATCAGGACAAGCGCATTGCAGGCAAGATAATCGAAAGCGGCGCAGGCTGCATCATTGTCTGGAACAAATGGGACATTGCAAAGCATGATGAACATTACTGGGCTGAATTAATCAAACAGACCAGAGAAGAATTCCCGTTACTGGAATTCGCACCGATGCTTTCAACCTCAGCTAAAACCGGTTTGAGAGTAAACAAGCTTTTCGAAACCATAGACCATGTTCAGGAAGTTGGTCACAGACGCATTCCTGCAGACGTTCTCAAGTCTATCCTCTATGACGCTGTTACTATTCAGCCGCCTCCAGGATATAAGGGCAAGGAACTCAAGATTAAGGCTATCGAACAGTATGACGGTCCGCCAATCATCTTCAAGGTTCGCTGCAGTGAACCTAAGGGCTTGCATTTCTCTTACCAGCGCTATCTGCTGAATCACATCAGACAGGAAGAAACCTTTGAAGGCTGGCCGGTTAAGATAGTTGCCTGCCACTAATAAATATGGATTGGTTATACGCATCACTAATAGGTTATTTTTGTGGTTCTATTCCTACTGCCTGGCTCATTTGCAAGATTTTTTACGGAATCAACATTTTTGAGCATGGCAGTAAGAATATGGGTTCCACTAATGTTTACCGCACTGTAGGCGGCAAAGCCTTTGCTGCTAACCTGGCAATCGACGTTCTTAAGGGAATGATTCCGGTGCTGCTTTCTGCTAAGCTCTGGCCTGCTCATCCCCAGGTCGTTTTTGCTGCTGCTGCCATGGCCATGTTTGGTCATACCTTCTCCTTCTGGGTCAAATTCCGTGGGGGAAAAGGTGTCGCCACCGGTCTCGGTGTATTCATAGCTTTGGCCGGCTACTGGGCCCTGGGTGCCTTAGCAACGTTCATCATAGTTCTTGTTATCACCCGCATGGTTTCAGTAAGTTCAATGCTTGCTGCTACTTCCCTTCCATTCTTAATGTGGTATGGGAATGTGCTAGGAAGCTACACCATTTACATAACAGTATTCAGTGCAATAGTAGCTGTTTTTGTTATTTATAAACACAAATCCAACATTCAAAGAATAATCAATGGAACTGAATCCAGACTTCCATGGTTTTCTGCGAAAAAAGAAAAAGATACCCAAGAAAGCAATAAAGAAAATATGGAGGGCAATAAATGAAATTTGCAGTCATTGGAGCTGGTTCCTGGGGAACAACCCTTGCTAATCTTCTTAGCAATAACGGTCATGATGTAATACTTTGGGCTAGAGAACCTGAAGTTGTTGAAGGAATCAACAAAGATCATCATAATCCATACTTTGTTTCTCATCTTGAAATCAGCAAGACTCTGGTTTGCACCAATGATATGGATGAAGCTATTGATAAATCAGAATTAGCATTAATCTCTATTCCATCAGGCTTTATCAAAGCTACCCTTGAACCTCACAAGGAACATCTCAAGAAGCTCAGAGGCATTGCCAATGTAGCAAAGGGTTTTGAAAGAGGCACAGGAAGAAGAATTTCCCAGATGTTGTGCGAAATTCTAGGTATTGAACCAGAATCAAAAGATGACCATATTGCTTGCCTTTCAGGTCCAAACATTGCTGACGAAGTAGCTAAGAAAAAGCTGGGCGCCTGCGTTATTGCTTCCCCAGACATCGAACTTGCTCAGATTCTTCAGCAGTGCTTATCTACTCCATATTTCAGAATTTATAGCCAGAGCGACCGCACAGGTGCAGAACTTGGCGGCACTTTAAAGAATATTTTCGCAATTGGCGCAGGTATTGTCGATGGTTTGGAACTCGGCGACAACTGTAAAGCTGCATATTTAACCAGAAGCCTGCATGAGCTCGTAAAGCTTGGCACAGCTCTTGGTGGCCAGCCACAGACATTTTACGGTCTGACCGGTCTGGGTGACCTGATGACCACATCAAATTCTGTTCTTTCCCGCAATCACCGTCTTGGTGCTGCAATGGCCAAGGGAACTTCATTGAAGGAATTTACAGAATCAATGAAAATGGTGGTCGAAGGTGTTGAAACTGCAAAAATTGCAAATGAATGGGGTAAAAAATTAAATCTTCAGCTCCCAATTACCGAAGAATTATGTAGGATACTTTTTGAAGACCAACCTGCAAGTTCTGCTGCGCAGAATTTAATGGGAAGGGCTCTAAAAGCAGAAACCGACTGATTTTTCCAGGAGCGTAAACAAGATGAAGTTTTTAAAGTCGCCTCTATGTATAGCGGCATTCACAGTGCTTTTAGGCGTATTATTTGCTAGTATAGTTTTTATGCAGATAAAAAAAGACCAGCCGCCAGTAGAACAGAAAAATGGAACAGCTACTGAACAGGCCAAGAACGCTGTAGAACCTGTCCAATCTCCAAGCCCGGCAGATAAAAATGTTTCTATTATAGAACCCAAGGAAACAACAGAAAACGTAGATGTTCTGGTTTCTTTTGTTGGCGACAACAATAAAACTGTTCTTGCAAAACAGATACCACTTTATACAGTAACCAAGCTGCAGGAAAGTGGCAAATCAGCAAAGCTCACTAAGGTTGAAGCCAATGGTGATCTTGGTATTGCTCTAATCAATGAGATAAAGCTTTCAGACTCTACTCTTACAGTAGACAAGGACAAAACCCTGAAGGAATTGGAAAAATCTATTCAAGCCAGCAATGGTGACCCATACAAAGATCTCACCGTTAAGATTATTACCAAGAAGCAGGAATCAACTACACAAAATATAACCAAAGATATGAAAGAAAAAGGTTTTACCACTTTACTAGCAAAATTCAAAACTGAACACCCATTTCATGCTGACGATGAAGGCAGAAATGTTAACCTCGCTATTGCCGCTAAAAAGCTCAATGGCTTGATTATTAAGCCAAATGAAAAATTCAGCTTCAACAAAGTTGTTGGTGAAAGAAGTCAAAAGAACGGCTTCAAGCTTGCCGGCTGTATTTCTGCAGGTAAAGTAATTCCTGGTCTTGGCGGCGGTATCTGTCAGGTCAGCACCACACTTTATAGAGCTGTTCTTCTCAGTGGCGCAAAAATTGATGAACGTCACAACCACTCTATCTATGATGGTATTGAATATGCTCAGCGCGGTCTTGATGCTGCAGTAGCCTGGGGCTACAAGGATTTCAAATTCACAAACGCACTTGATATTCCTCTGCTCATAAAGAGCACATCTGGAGAAGGCTGGGTTGAAGTTGAAGTTTACGCAGAAAAGAAGCCTTTTGAATCAATCGAATTAACAACCCGCAATGAAGTCAAGCTTCCATTCAAGACAGAAAAGCGTGTAAACAAGAAGCTCAAAGATGGTGAAGTAAAGATTGTTCATCCAGGCGTTGACGGTTATACAGTAGAAGCCTACAGAACAATCAATCCACTCGGCGGAACCGGGAAAGAAGTTCGCTTGAGTAAGGACAGATACCTTACTTACAATAGAATAGAAGAAAGAAATAAGTGATATGAAACGTATTTCGCTTCTATTAGTTTTTGCAGCTTTTATGAATCTATCATGTGCAGCGCATGCTGGCATGGATTTGTCGGTATTCCAGACAAGAGGCTTTGAAGGTAAAGGTGAATTAGAATTCAACCAGCCGGAAGACATAGTCCTGGCCCCTGATGGTAACTACGTTGTAGCAGATACAAACAATAACCGACTACAGGTTCTCTCTCCACACGGTGACTTCGTTCGCATCATTCCTACACCAAAACCCAAGAATGAGGCATTAACTGCCACCGTAGTAGATACACGTCCGGCAAACGTTATAAAGTTCCAGAATACATATTTCAAAAAGCCAGTAGGCCTGACTTTCGGTTCTGATGGCAAGCTTTATTGCAGCCTTTCATCACAGGACCACATCGCAGTCATAGATTATACTTCTGGTAACCTCGAAAATATTTTCGGTGGAAACGGCAAAGCTCTTGGTCAGCTTTGGATGCCTATGGATATAGACATTGATGACCAGAATCGTATTGCTGTAGCAGAATTTCGTAACAGACGCGTTCAGATTCTTAGCAATACTGGCGAAGGTCTGAAGGAAATTATTTATCAGGAAGAACTGCCCAGAGCCGGCTACAGACGTATTGAGCCACGTGGTGTAATGTGGACTCCTGACGGTGACCTGCTTGTAACTTATCCGAATTACCACCAGGTTGTCTGCTGGAACGTAAATGACGGCAGCATAAAATGGCGCTACGGTGGAAATAAACCAGGCAACGATAAAGGTACATTGAATAATCCTTCTTTTATTGCTAACGGGCAGGAAAATCATTTTCTTGTTACTGATACCAAAAACGGAAGAATTGTTGAAATGACCCATGAAGGGAAATTTTACGAACATCATAGCCGCAGAGGTTCTGCCCCCGGAAAGCTCAACAGCCCCCGTGGTCTTTTCCTGGGGAAAGACGATACCCTTGCTGTTGTGGATTCAGGCAATAGCAGAATGCATTTTTTCAGCCCAGGACAAGCTTCAATACTTCTAAGAGAAGCTAATGATTTCGCAGTTCATGATGATTGGCTTGGTGTAATGCACAATGCCGAAAAAGTTCTTTATCTGCAACCCAATAATGATCAAGCAATTAATTTAATGGTGAATGCTTATTATTACTTTGGTGACAAGGCTTTCAAGGAAAAAGATTTTGATAAAGCTGAAGATTACTATAGAAGAGTCTTGAGATATAAGCCGGATGATGGTAATATACCGCAGAAGCTTGACGCGATTTTCTGGGAAAATAACAGACCCTATATCGTAACTGGTATTGCTATAGTTGTTGGCTTTGTAGCCTTAATCGCCTTAGTATGGGTTCTTAAGCTTATTTTCGGTATAATTCGCCGTCGAGCAAAAAATGACTAATATCATTTTTGCATGATTGGTTTAGTGGTATAATCTACCCCGAGGGAATGATTTGCCAGTAGTATAAGCTGATGCAACCAACACCAGTCATGCAACCGCAAATCATTACCTGATGATAATGAGGTAGAAATGTCACTGAATCATATACGCAACTTTTGTATCGTAGCACATATCGACCACGGTAAATCAACCCTGGCCGACCGTTTAATCGAGTTCACTTCCACAGTCAGCAAGCGTGAAATGAAAGACCAGCTTCTTGACTCAATGGATCTTGAAAAGGAACGCGGAATAACCATTAAAGCACAGGCAGTAAGAATGAATTATACTGCCAAAAATGGTGAAGAATATTGTCTCAACCTGATTGATACCCCAGGGCATGTAGACTTTTCTTATGAAGTCTCTCGTTCAATCGCAGCCTGCGAAGGCGCTCTACTTGTTGTTGACGCAACCCAGGGTGTTGAAGCCCAGACCATGGCAAATGCAACTCTGGCAATTGCTCATGACTTGGAAATCATTCCTGTTATCAACAAAATCGACCTCCCCTCTTCTGACCCGGAAAAAGTTAAGGAAGAAATAGAAAACCTTATTGGTGTAGACTGCTCCAATGCTTTATTAGTTTCAGCAAAGGACGGAACTGGTGTTCCTGATCTTCTTGAAGCAATTGTTGAAAGGATTCCAGCACCGAAGGGTGAAGAAAACAATCCTCTCAGAGCTCTGGTATTTGACGCTGTATATGATTCCTATAAGGGTGTAATTGTTTACTGTAGAATAGTTGACGGTGCATTGAAGGTCGGAGACAGAATCAAATTTAAAGAAACTGACACTCCATTTGAAGTTATTGAAGCAGGTGTTTTTACACCAAAGATGCAGCTTACAAACGGTCTTGAAACCGGTAAGGTTGGTTTCTTCAATGCAACAATCAAGGAAATGCGTCAGGTCAACATCGGTGATACCGTCGTTCTTGAAAAGTTCAAGGATGCACCTGCTATCCCTGGTTTCCAAAAAGCAAAGCAGATGGTATTCTGCGGTCTTTACCCCGTTGAAACAAATGCTTTCAATGACCTTAGAACAGCCCTTGAAAAGCTGACTCTCAATGACTCAAGCCTTTCTTATTTCCCGGAAAATTCTCTCGCTCTTGGCTTCGGCTTCAGATGCGGCTTCCTTGGTTTGCTTCACATGGAAATCATTCAGGAACGCCTTGAAAGAGAATACGACCTGGACCTCGTAACAACTGCTCCAAACGTTGTTTATCAGGTAAAAATGGTTGATGGCACTGTAATGGAAATAGATTCTCCATCTAAACTGCCAGACTTGACTAAGATTGATGAAATTAGAGAACCATTCGTTCACGCCACTATTTTCATGCCGAAGGAATACATAGGCACAATCATGGAATTGGCTAAAGAACGCCGTGGTGTCATGAACACAATGGAATTCATCTCTGAAAACCGTGTTTCTATATCCTTTGACTTGCCACTCTCTGAAATCATCGTTGATTTCTATGATAAGCTGAAGAGCAGAACAAAAGGCTACGCTTCTCTCGACTACGAAAACATTGGCTACAGAGCTTCAGACATTTCACGTGTTGAAATTCTTGTCAATGGCGACAAGGTTGATGCCCTTTCTTTCCTCTGTCATAGAGATAAAGCCGAATATCGCGGTAGAAACGTTATTACCAAGCTGAGAAAGCTTATACCTAGACATCAGTTCCAGATTCCTCTGCAGGCTGCTATCGGTGCAAAGATTATTGCCCGTGAAAACATCGCTCCTGTAAGAAAAGACGTTCTGGCCAAATGTTATGGTGGTGACATCACTCGTAAACGCAAACTTCTTGAAAAGCAAAAAGAAGGTAAGAAGCGCATGAAGATGGTCGGCAACGTAGAAATTCCACAGAAAGCATTTATGGCTGTTCTCAGACCAGATGAAGAATAAAAAAGATGAGCCTGCGGCTCGTGAAAAACTGCCGCTTTGCGGCAGTAGTGAAAAACAGGCTTCGCCTGTCGTGAAAACTCGCTAGCGCTCGTGTGAATACCTGACGCTTCGCGTCAGGCGTGAAATTGTGCCTTTCGGCACGTTGATTTTAGCCGACTGCTTTCGATTTTTTTGTGCTTAAAAATAGTTTTCTATAACTGCGGCACGTTGATTTTAGCCGACTGCTTTCGATTTTCGGTGCTTATCTCGGCCAACCACGCCAACCATGCCAACCACGCCAACTACGCCAACAGCCGTATTAAATCACACCTATACATCCACTGCTATAAAATCAATAATACGCTAATTCCCCAGAACAGCTGAGGCAGAGTTTATCGCCAGGTTCTCTAATAGTGAATGATTCACCGCACTTTTCACAAATGGCGCAATCCTTGATTGCTGGCTTTTCGGTATCATTTACAACTATTTCCTGCATTGTAAAAATGTCGCGTCCACAGGCTAAGAATTCTTTGATAATCACTTCAGCAGACGCCTTGCGTGCTGGTCCGCCAGCTTTTACGGCATCAGAACGCTGACGTTTAAAAAACAGGCAGGTTTCAGGCATTGTTTCAGGATTAAGCTTATTCTGATCAACAAAAATACGAATGCCTTTTCCCCCGTTCTTTCTGTCGTAAAGGGTCAGAGCAAAACGACCAATGGCATCAAGCATCTTCAAATCGCCGTTACCGATTGTACAACCAGTAAGAAACTGTATTGGGTCTGGAAGACATGCCCTGGTTTCAGCTATGGCACAAAGTTTCTTGGCATCGCCAAGTTTTTCTTTTGCCCGAAGAACCATTTCAGTAGCTATAGGAATACCAGGAGCCCTTCTTGTATGAAAGCTCCAGACTTTTTCAACTAATTCCATAAATTCTTCGTTATTCATGCTATTATCCTTGCTTTTCAAGAGCTATACGCGCATTACGTTTAACATCGATTGAAATATCACTCTGAGCCATTCTCTTAAGAGCTTCACCAGCAGAATAATCCGGGATTTCACCCAAAGCCTTTACTACAGCATAACGAACTTCTGTTGAAAGGTCTTTTTCGCAGCTGAGAATCAGCTCTAGAGCTTCCATATTTGCTATTTTGCCAAGTGAATTAATAACAGCAGCTCTGACAAGTTCATTTCTATCTTTGATAGCAGCACGAAGAAGCTTTATTGTTTCAGGTGCCTGTGGATAATTACCAAGGGTATTTGCAGCACTGCCACGAACATTTGGACTAGAATCCAAAAGCTTCTTTCTGACCTTTTCAAATTCGCTTGAAAGGCCAAACATCTGGTCTAATGGAACATCTTCATCATCAGCGATTTCTTCAAATACACCGCTATCCATCGGCTGAACTTCATCAGAATAGGCTGGCTGAGCACCAAAAGCAGATGCTGTTGCAACATAGCTTGCTTCCGGAGCAGGCATTTCTTCAGGAGCACCATACTGATTATCGTATTGAGGCTGTTCGCCATACTGCTGATAACCGTTCTGCTGGTCATAGCCATTGCTACCGTAGGTTTCTTCACTATAGCCCTGTCCCTGTGGGAACTGCTGTTTTGTATAGCCGTCATCAAGCTGGACAACTGTTTCTTCTCTATGGTTATTTCCATCAAGTTCTTCATTGCCAAAACCACGGTTACCATCTTTTCGAGAGTTTTCATTAAAGCTGTTATCATCAAAGTTAAGGTTGATTTCACCTGAATAATCGTCAGGATTAATGCTGAGAACGGTTTCAGCCTTCTTAGCATTATTCTTGGCTCTGACGAATTCTGCAGCATTCTGAATAGCTTTACTTCTTGACGGTGGAATACTGCCGTTAGTCGGAACTGGTTCATTCTGCTTTTGTTGTGTTTCTTCAAAGAAGAATGGTTCTTTATCAGCAGACTTATTGTTTGATTTGTCAGGTTTATTTGATTTTGCAGGTTTATTAGCTCTATCCAGGGCAAAATCCTTGCCGGAATCGTTAAACTTTGTAATTTCTGCAAAAACTTCAGGTGCTACCTTATCCTTGGCTAATTTATACAATTCAGCATCTAATCTGCGGGAAGCATCAACAAGTTCTTCAATAAGATCTGGATTTTCCTGTCCCATAAGAGCCATAGACGCTTTATAGCAGATTTCAGAATCTGGATCGCTAAGGTACTGCTTAAGGATATTTACAGCTCTGTCGTCCTTAAACTGAGACAGTATTTCTATCTTGGCATTAATCTGGCTACGATTTTCAAGACCGCCTCTTTCGTTTGTCAGGCGCTTCAATACGTCATCAACGCTATAATTTGAAATAGCCTTAACGGCAGAGAAACGAACAACTTCGTTTTCATCCTCAGCACATTTAATAAGAGCTTTTAATGCTACTGGAGCATAGGTTGTTCCCAATGCATAGGCTGCAGAAGCTCTAACATATTTATCTGTGTCTCTTGTAGCTACAATAAGAGCTTCAACAACGCGAGGCTCATTACGACCTGCCAATGCTGCTGAAGCGGCATATCTTACAGCTACATTTTCGTCCTTCATAGCATTAACAAGAGCAGTTACAGATTCATCAGAGTCCATGCCACCAAGAGCTTCGGCCGCCATTGCTCTGATTGCTTCAGATTCAAGAGAATTACCAAGAGTTTTGCTAAGGGGTTCTACAACGTCGTCGTCTTCATTGATACCGATAGCAGCCTTGGCAGCCATCTGGCGCATCTGTTCGTTCGGGTCGTTGAGACCTTTGATGACCAGGTCTTTACGGGGAATCGGGCTTCCATCGGGCTGAAAATAGTCTGTAGGCATCTGTTCAGGCTTGAATACAACCATTTCCTTATAATTATAAGGTCTTGAATCACTTTCGGGTGCATCAGCATTCTGAGGCTGTGGCTGACCGCCTTCAACAACCATCAATGCGCCACCAATATATTCCTCAACAGTCTTATTGATTTCGGCATCGTTCTTCTTTGAAATTTCCATTAAAGGTTCAATAGCACGAGGATCGCCCATTGAGCCAAGGCATTCTGCCGCAACAAGAGCAACAGAGGCATCCTCATCATAAAGAGCTTCAATTAAATCCGGAACAGCACTGCTAAGCTCCTGGTAAGCAATTTCTCTTATAGCGGAAATTCTATGCTTTGTTGGTAATGATGTATCGTTAAGAATACTTGTAGGATTATTTACAAGCTTATTATAATCAATTTCAGGCTCAATAGATGTTTTCTTAGCTGGTTCGCTATTTGAGGCAGATTCCGACTTCGCAGGACTGACAGCTTCCTTGACTGCAGTCTTAGTTGAATTAGAGCCACCTATTACAATATCTTCGTTCTGGTCAAAAATTATTCCAACGGCGCCGTCATCTTTGGGGAAATTGTTTTCAGCCTTAGCTTCTAATTCCTTACTTTCTTCGGCAGCAAGCTGTCGTTCAAGCTCTGCAGCTTCATCATCTTCAGTTTCGTGACGGGCTGCAGCATTCTGAAGTTCTTCGGCAGATTTATCGACAACACTCTGGACAGCTGTCTTTTTCGGGGTAGACGAAACAGCAGCAGGATTAGCACCTGCTTCCCTTACATTGCTCGGCAGCTTGATGTGCTTCATTCTATAGCGTTGTATTGCAATTCGCGCGACAACAACTATAATCAGCACTACGACTAGAGCGATTAAAATTGTATCGATATCTATATTATTCATCGTTTCTATTTATCGACTTTGATTGTATAATAATTTAAAAATATTTTGAAGCCATGACAGGAAAAAATAATGAAACAAGTAGGAAATGTAATAATATCTGATGAAGTTTGGGACTGTAATTTTGCCTGTGATCTCAGCCAATGCAAAGGAAAATGCTGTCAATACGGTGATATAGGTTCCCCTATTACTGAGGAAGAAGAAGAAATTATAAAAAATAATCTTGATAATGTTGCTCCTATGCTTTCGAAGGAAAACATTGCACTTTTGCGCAAGGGAATTACCATAAAAGACAAGCGCGGTGATTTGCACATTGTCGAAGGTGCTCATAACACTCCCTGCCCTCTTTCATTTATTAATGAGGAAGGTGTTGTTCTATGTTCTCTGCACAATCATTGCCTTAAAACCAAACAGAATGTGCTGGCTCTCAAGCCCCTCTGGTGCTCTTTGTTCCCTATTATAATCAAGGATACTCCACTTGGTTTTATTATAAATTGTTATCTTCCTGATTTCTGCCGTTCAACCAAGGATGCGCCTCCATTGCTTCTCTCTTTCTCTGATTACCTGGCCGATATCTTTGGGGAAAAATGGGTTAAAGCAGTAAGGGAAGAATACAAACGTGAAGGAAGAATCTGAATTTAGTAGAAAAGACACTTTAATTCAGAAAAGAATTTTTGCCTTAACATAATTTTTTTTATTTTTGCAACATTATTGTGGTATTATTCGTATATATGTAAAAGTTTATAACAGGAGCGGGATATGAAAGCTAGTTATAGAAGATTTCTATGTGTTGTTCTTACTTTGTGCATGGTTATTCAACCAATGCTGTTCCAAGCTGCAGCTTATGCTGAAGTAAAGGTTTTTGAAGGTGAAGGTAATACCGTTGATTCAATTACCAAAACCCTTAATGAATCATCTTCAACTGTAAGCAGTGCTCAGGGTGGTAGCGTAGGTTCTACAGACGACAGCGCAGAAACCTCTGACGAAGATAAGGCAAAAGCAGTAGCTGAATCTGGTAAAGCAGCTAGTGAACTTAGCAAATTAGGTAATTCTGCCGGTGATATTTCCTCTAGCGGTAAAACAGTAAAAGAAGCAACTTCATCAGAAGATAACAGCAGCGTAGACGCTCTTACTAAGCTTACAGCCGGTATCCAGAAGGTATTGAAAACCGTCGGTGATGCATTAGTAAAAATCGGTGGTCTTCTCAAGACTGTTGGTAAAGCACTTCAGGCTATCGGCGCAATCCTTAAGGCTATTCCTTGGACTGCTGCTATTGGTGCTGCTCTCCAGAGCGTTGGTAAGGTTCTTTATAAAGTTGGTACTGTTGTAGAAATGGTTGGTAAGGTTCTTGTAACAACCAGTCAGGTAGCTGCTACCGCTGACAACATTTTCGGAACTATGCTTGGTGATATTTCTAAGGCTGTTTCTGATGGTTGGAAGAAGGGCGGAGAAGAAGCTGACAAGTACAGCGCAGAAATGGATGCTAAGTTTGCTAAGGCAGATACTGCAACCTCTCAGAGCGATTCTAGTTCATCTACTACTGATTCAACTAGCGAAACCACTTCTGATGCAGATCAGGGCGACATCGCTGACATCTAAGAGTATCAGCAACGGATAACAGGATTTAAGCGGATATAGCAGGCCAAACAGCCGATGTTTAGAGCCTCGGTATAAGAGGGTTAGTGCTTAACCGGAGAAGGTCACTGCTTAGCGGGAGTGCTCAGGTGATTAAATTGACTTAGCGCTTAACCGGAGAAGGTCACTGCTTAGCGAGAGTGCTCAGGTGATTAAATCAACTTAGCGCTTAACCGGAGAAGGTCACTGCTTAGCGGGAGTGCTCAGGTGATTAAAACGACTTAGTGCTTAACCAGTGAAGGTCACTGCTTAGCGAGAGTGCTCAGGTGATTAAATCGACTTAGTGCTTAACCGGAGAAGGTCACTGCTTAGCGGGAGTGCTCAGGTGATTAAAACGACTTAGTGCTTAACCGGAGAAGGTCACTGCTTAGCGAGAGTGCTCAGGTGATAAAAACGACTTAGCGCTTAACCGGAGAAAGTCACTGCTTAGCGGGAGTGCTCAGGTAATTAAATCAACTTAGCGCTTAACCGGAGAAGGTCACTGCTTAGCGAGAGTGCTCAGGAACTTGCTCAAAACGCTGAAATCTTTGTTAAACGAAGTTTCTAAGTTATAAAAAAGACACATACGATTGTATGTGTCTTTTTTTGTCTTTATATTTTCTCGGCCACCAGCTAATAGCCAAAAGCTAAAAGCAAAATGTTTGTTTCAAACTGGTTTTACTGTTCAACTGCTTTTATACTTCTTAATAAAAGTATTCTTTCCAGGAACCGCGATTTGGCTTCGTGAATGCTGAGAATGATTTTGAGCCGTCTTTTTCACCGAATTTAAGCTCGTCAACCTTATTGAAATATTCTCTAGAAGCAGCTACTTCGCCCATCTTCACAAGTATTTCACCGGCTTCATCGTATAATTCAGGGTCTTTCCTGTTTCTATCAATAAGATCTCTGATGAGCCAGAAGGATTCTTCAAAATAGCCCTTATCCTTCAGGCACTGACTTAAGAACCACTTAGCCTGCTGATGGTTGGCATCAAGCTTCAATACTCTTCTGTATTCTTCAATAGCTTTATCAACCATATCGCGGGCATAATAAAAGTTAGCAATCTTATAGCTTATTTCAGGATTATCTGGGTCGTTCCTACGCATGTTCTTCAGACGATGATAATAGCGTTCAGCATCCTTGACACCAATCATCGCGCTGCCAGGATCGCCACCGTAGGTATATGGCAATAAAGCCACTATAAATGTTATTGCTGCAACAATAGCCAATATCTTTTTTAGCATAGACTAACCCTTTCTACTCACCCTATCGGCTAAAGCTCACACAAATTTAACTATTGTATGAGAAAGCAGACCGCTATCGGCTATCAGTTGTTGGCCGAAATAAGTGCCAAAAAACGATTGCTGTTGGCGTAGTTAGCATTGTTGGCCTGGTTGGCCGAAATAAGTGCCAAAAAAGCGATTGCTGTTGGCATAGTTAGCATTGTTGGCCTGGTTGGCCGAAATAAGACCCCAAAAGCCATTGCTGTTGGCTAATATCAACGTGCCGAAAGGCACAATTTCACACCTGACGCGAAGCGTCAGGTATTCACGCGAGCGCCAGCGAGTTTTCACTACAGGCAAAGCCTGTTTTTCACTACTGACGCAAAGCGTCAGTTTTTCACGAGCCAAAGGCTCATCTTCCAGTTAGTAATACGTGACAACTATTTTGATTTGTGGTACATTATTCCCAAATGGAGGAATCTGCATGAAAAAGTATATAATGTTGTTAGCAGCAATATTGAGCACACAGGCTGTAATGGCTGAAAATGGTCTTAAAGGTTACGATAAGTCCAATATGGATTTAAACGTTAAACCTGGTGACGATTTTGTTCAATATGCAACTGGTGAATGGATTAAAAACCATCCACTCAGAGATGACCAGGAATGCAACAGCGCATTTATATATTTAATTGAAGATAACCAGAAAAGAATCAATGATCTTATTCTGCAGTTTGCTAATAGCAAGCCGGAAAAAGGCACTCTCGGCCAGAAAATTGGTTCACTCTATAACATGATGATGGATACTGAACGCCTTAACAGAGAAGGCTTCGAACCAATAAAGAAAGATCTTGAAAAAGTAAGAAACCTTAATGAGAGAAAAGACCTTCAGAAATTTCTCGCACAGCTTTCATTGAACGGCACAAACGCAAAAATGTTCCACATCGGTGCTGGTCCAGACAACCATCAGGCGGATCAGAACATCGTAATAATTGCTCAGGGCGGCTTAGGTCTTGGCATAAAAGATTATTATGTAAACGATGACGAACAGAGCCTTAAAGTCCGTGAAGCTTATAAAACCTTGAGAACTAAGCTGTTCGAATTAGTTGGCTATGATACTGAAACCGCTAAAGCAAAAACAGAAGCCGTTTTTGCCATTGAAAACCGTTTGGCTGGCCCCACCTATTCACAGGTTCAACTTCGCGATGTTGACGGCACATACCACAAGATGACTTATAAGGAACTGAAAGCACAGTTCCCCGGCATCGATTGGGATACTATATTCAAGGAAGAAGGTTATCCTGAATTTGAATATGTCAATGTAATGCAGCCAGAACCAATTCATGAAGTTGAAAAGATTTATGCAGAAACCCCATTGGAAGACATTAAGAGCTATATCGAATCACGCATTATCGGTTTTGCTACAAGTGTTCTCAGTGAAGATTTTGAAAAAGCAGATTTTGAATTTGAAAAGGTTTTGTCAGGTCAGCTAGAAGACGACCCGCGCTGGAAGAAAGCAACCAATCTGGTAAATTCATTACTTGATGAACCTATCGGCCAGATGTATTGCGAAAAATACTTCCCAGAATCAAGCAAAGCCAAAATGAAGCATCTCGTAAGAAATCTTCAGGCCGCTCTTGGTGAAAGAATACAGTCTACGGAATGGATGACTCTGGCAACTAAGGCAGAAGCTCTTCATAAGCTTGCAGCCTTCACAATAAAGATTGGTTACCCAGATAAATGGAAGGATTATACTGGTCTTGTAGTAGACGAATCACTTTCTCTTTATGAAAATCTTTGCAATATCTGCAAATTCTTCAAGCTTGATGATATAAAGAGAAACGTTAATAAGCCTGTAGATAAGGATGAATGGGGTTTGTCACCTCAGACAATCAATGCTTATTATAATCCGACCAACAATGAAATTTGTTTCCCGGCTGGCATTCTTCAGCCACCGTTCTTTGATCCGGAAGCAGATGATGCCATCAACTATGGCGCCATTGGTGTAGTTATTGGTCACGAAATGAGCCATGGTTTTGACGATCAGGGAAGTCTCTTCGACCTTGTAGGTAACCGCAACAATTGGTGGAAGCCAGAAGATAAAAAGGCATACGAAGAACACACAAAGGTTCTTGAAGAACATTTCTCCAACCTGGAAGTAGCAGAAGGTAAAAAAGTAAACGGAAAGCTTACACTTGGTGAAAACATTGGTGACAATGGTGGTTTGAATATTGCTTTGCTAGCCTTCCATAAAACAGGTAATAACGAGATTATTGACGGTCTGTCAGCCGATCAGAGATTCTTCCTCTCTTATGCAAGGCTTTGGGCTAGCAATGTAAGACCAGAGTTTCTTGACAGACAGCTGAAGATGGACGTTCATTCACCATTTGCAGCAAGAGTCAATGGTGCTCTTCCACACATCGACGGATGGTATGATGCTTTCGATATAAAAGAAGGCGATAAGATGTTCATCGAAAAGGATAAGAGAGCCAAAATCTGGTGAAAGCAACGGATAACAGGATGAGGGCGGATAAAAAGGCAGAACAGCCGATTTTGGGGCCTCGGTATTAGATAGTTGCTGCTTAACCGGAGAAGGTTTGTGCTTTGCAGGAGTGCTCAGGAATTACAATTAGCTCAGTGCTTAACCGGAGAAGGTTTGTACTTTGCGGGAGTGCTCAGGAATTACAATTAGCTCAGTGCTTAACCGGAGAAGGTTTGTGCTTTGCGGGAGTGCTCAGGAGTTACAATTAGCTCAGTGCTTAAAAGGTCCGCGAGGAATAAGGATTAACATGAAGCGTAAAGGTTTTTTATTATATATTGTTGTGGCCTTGCTATTAGCGTTGGCTATACTGGCTTTTGCGCTGAATGACTTTAAGCGCGGTGCTGTTACTCAACTGGCTAGAAACGTTGACCAGAATAGATTGATGCTTTTGGCTAAGTCAGCTAATGCAGAATGTCTCGCTTTAATCAGAAGTCAGGTAAATCTTTCCCAAAACAGCAGTATATTCAAAGGCTTCAGAGAAGGCTTTCCATCTAACAACGGGAATACAAGCCCTATAAACAAAACCTTCCAGATATTATCGGGCTTCAAACCGGAAGAAACTGTTGCAATGGCCGCTGAATCCGGCTATGAAATGAGTATTGAAAGCAAAGCAAGTCTTACAATATTCAGTGAAGCTACATATAAATCAATATGTGCCTACAACGGCTATCTTGATATTTATTCTAAGGCCTACAGACTGGATTCACCAGAAACTGCAATAGAAGTATATGAACGTCATGACGTCCGCCTGATTGATTTGCGTCACAATCTTGATAAATACGCTTTATTCGTAAAGAATTACTCTCCAGACCTGAACAACACCCAGCGAAGAATAATCGTTCAGGGTATAGAACCTGCCAGTGGCCGTATTTCACGTGTTTATTTAGGGAATGACAATTACCCGGATAAAGCTGACCCAGAAAGCAAGCTCTGGTTAGATGTATGCTTTGACGAAGTCAAGGATATGCCGGGCTTCAAGAGTATTTTCAAAAAGAATACCCTTAGCAAGTTTGCGGACAACTCCGGGCCGCAATATATGTTCTATGCAAATCAGGTAAAATTCACCGATTTTAACCTGCCCAAAGAACTTTTCCATCATGTTACTGCTGTTAAAAAGGTTTATGAAGATTTTGTAAATAAAGCAGCAAATGGTTGTGCCAATAATCCAAATCTTCCAGCAAAGGTTGGTGCTGAACTCAAGGCCAAATGCCAGTCAGCAATGCCAAATGCCAATAATAATGCCGCTGCCTACAGAATCTGTAATGACTATGTAAATCACTTCAAGACTTCAACCTACGAAGGCAAGACAGTTAATGACTATTCAGAATGCGAAACCTTTAATACTATTCTGCAGACCTGTATGGACAACTGGATTTATCAATATGCTTATCTTGACGCAGATAAGGTTTGGGATGTAGCCAACTGTGAAAGACCTAATTCCCCGAAATCTCAGAGCTGGGCAACAGCACTCGCCTATCATGGTCTTACAGTAAAAAATGATGATAACGCCAACATGGGTGCTTATTTTTATGGTTATTACCAGAACAAAGACGGAAAGGTATACAATCCGGAACGCTACCGTGTAGGCAAGATGCTTCGCCTTTTCGGTGAAGATAACAAGACCCCGGTCCTTGTAGAAGGTCCCGTTAATCTAAGATTTTTCAAGATAGGCTTCTTTAACGATTTTACAAAGGAATTAGAATTCTACACACAGCCTCACACCATTCATCCTGAAACAGTTCCTATTTTATTTAGACGCCCTGATCTGGATGAAACCTTCCAGAACAAGGTTATTACCAATGATTTTGCATCCAGTGACTTTTTCAACGATAACATGCTTATGAGCAGAGCAATAGATAATATACCGATAAATGCTCTTTTACTCAACGAGAGTGGTTCTGGCCCGAGCTATTATGATGGCGATGGACAATTAAAGACACTTAGCAAAACAGATGTATACAGCGACGCTTTTGAAGTTCCTGCCCAGAAAACGAGCACCAGCAAAACTGCCGGCAGATACTTCGGCAGAGTTGTGGACTTCACGAATGAAAGCTATAACTACCCTTCCCCAAAGGAATTTCTTGAAGACCGCGTAAGAGACATCGATGGCAAGAAAACCCTCTGTGTAGACGGCATTATGTATATAGAAAAAGGTGACATGGATCTTACCGAAATTAATCATTTCTATGGGAAGGGCCTTATCTACCTTGCTACAGGAAACGTAACCTTTGGCAATTTTGAACGCGTCCGTGATGATGAAAAGGGTGACAGTGTCAGATTTTATCTGCGCCAAGGCGACTTCATACTTGGCACTTCTGATTCAGAAATCACTATTGAAGCATCATTAGCTGCTCTATTCAGCAAAGTCGGCAGCGCTGATCCGAAGGAACAAGGCAGCCTCGTCCTTAACAACAAAAAGAACGTACATATTAAAGGCAACCTTATCGTTGATTATCTTTATACTCAAGATACTTCCGGCAAAGGCTTAAGTTCTGGCGGAACCCTTTTCATCGAGCATGACCCGATTATTATGGAACCAGGCCTTAGCACCGGCAACACAACTCTTGACCCGTATCATATAAGCATCAGCAAAATGAAATCTGCTTTTGCTATTAATGCAACAGGAGCAGAAAACAATGATTAGTAGCGCAAAAATGAAAATCATTGCAACAGTTCCGGTTGCTATGATATGTGAGTTCATGCTTCTTGATGCAGCATTTATCCAAAATCAGGGAAATAATAAAACAAATGTTTCCCAAGAAACATTGTCATATTCAAATGAAGAATATGGTTTCTCAACCGTACAGACACCGAAACAGGATATGCCTAAGTTCTTCAAGAGCAAGACCAAATTAAAGGTATTAAGTTTCCCGAAACCAGCTGAACATACTTTTGTAGGGCCGGAAAACAATCAGGAAAATTTCACGCTTAACGGAGCAATAATCAAATGAAAACAGTATTCAGACGTAAAGGTCTCGGATTAATAGAAGTAGTTATTGCTCTAATGATTGTTGTTGGGGCTGGTATTCCTATATTAAAGATGGTTATAGGCTCACGAACAGAAACCACGTCCTCAGTAAATTATCTTAGAGCTGTGGAATTAGCTGACGAAGCACTGGAATGGGCCAGCGTATCAAAGTTTGATGATGTAGATAAGCTGAAAAACCTCAGTGGTTCAATAATCGAAGACAACGGTTCAACCATGACCACAGCCAAAATAAATACAAAGGAAGCAGGCTATGCCAGCTGGAAAAATTCTGAAATATTCCAATCTGAGCTTAGCTATTCAAACCAGTATACTACAGCATTCTTCTATAGGGAAATAGAAGTTGAACCTGTAACAGGCTCATACTTCTCTGAAAATCTTCTTAAAAAGGTTACTGTAACAGTAAAATGGTGCGAAGGCTACAGACCTTCAAATCTGAATGTTCCATCTGACAGAAACAGACAGGTTCAGCTTTCGCTGCTAGTAATAAATGATGACAACCTACTCAACTGAAAACATGAATATGAACCGTAAAGCAATAACATTTGTAGAACTCATGGTCTGCATAATTGTTTCATCCCTTGTTTTCACTGTCATTTACAAATTCATGAGCAATACACGTCAGAATTACATGTTCGGAACAGTAAATCTGCAGAATCTTCAGGACGCAAGACTTGCAATAAACTACCTCCGCCGCGATTTTGCAGCCTCATGTCCAATGTTTGCAGAACCAAGTGACAGTAACGGTGGTTATGTAAATCTGCAAAAGGTTAGAAAACAGCTTTTTGTAACCCAGAATTCAGAAAACCTTAACGGTGACCTGATGCAGGTCCACAAAAATGGTTTATTATTCCATAAGTTTGTTTATGGCTCATTCGGAGAATATCCAAGAGTAGAAGCCATCACCTACCAGTTTGATGCAACAACCCAGACACTTACAAGAACCTCTGAAAGTCAGGGAGTTAAAACATTTGCAGGCTTTGATGAAGTTGAATTCGGTCTGTATACTCATGAAATCAATGATAAAGCCCCTGTTTTATGGGTAAAATTCAAGATTAATGAGTCGTCTAATATCTACGGCTCAGATGAAATAGGTAAAGCTCTGGAACTGACAACCACGATTTCCAGTCCATTCATAAACAGTTCCCAGAACAATGTTTACTGGCGTTATCAGACTGGTCATCAGAAGTAATGTGCAAGAATACATTTGAGTTGTTAAGACAGCCAGTTGGTGGTAATATTAGCGGTACATAAGTGATAGTGAGGGCAAAGATGATCAAACACAAATATCTCAATTTAATGATGGCTTTATTTGTTTCTGCAGCATGCTACGGGCAAGAACCATCCCAGGAGCAAGTAATAAAGCTTGTAGTTACATCAAAAAAGCCCGTCTGTGTATCAACATCTATCGAAGATACAAGCAAGATAATAAAAAATCCCGGCAACTGCCCTATTGAAATACTCAGACGAATTGGTCGTGTCTTATCTCAGAACTGGCCAGAAGGTAAAGATAAGCTCTGTACCGGCACACTTCTTTTCAAGGAATTCATAGGCACTCCAGGCTTTATCAGACATTTCAAAAATGAAAATCTTTCAAAAGAACAGCAGGAAACATGCAAAAATCTATTAGAAAGTCATTCTAACAAGATAGATGAACTTGCAAAAGAATTTCCGGCAGCTTCTGAAGCTATCACAGTTAAGTCTGTTGTTAACGTCGAAAGCATAATTTCAACTATTAAAGATTTAGTTGAATTACCAGCCAGCGCACCAGTTGCCATAAAACCGAGTGATATCGAACAACTTAAAACCAGTACACTCCCATTATTAGAAAAACTGAATGACGCTTATGGAATCTTCTCGCTCTCTGAAGCCGGAATATTCAGTCGTTCAACAATTGAAACCAAGAGCTCTGATTTACAGGAATTACTCAGTCTTGATAATCTAACTATAGGCAAATACATTGATGATGAACCACTTATCGCATTTGCCCAGAGCCATCACCTGAAGGACGCTGCCCAGACAATGGCAAAACTTGACGAAATGCCAAATATGGCATTCATAAAAAATGCTGTTGCCTCAGCAGGCCTTGACTTTGAAAAAGATATAATTAGCAACCATGCTCATGAAAGTATTCTGTATATCAATCTCACCCCAACAGGTGAAAAGCTGATACCTGATATTCGCTGGGTTGGTCTTGTTCCAGAAATAGAAAAACTTATTGCTATATTGCCTAATCTGAAGAATCTTTGTGTACAACTTGGAATTTTCATTACTGCCGTCGACTGCAAGGTTCCTAATACTTCTGTAGTAAAACTGGCCCATTGTATGGTTCCACAGTATGCTGTTTACGCAGCACTAGCAGACAAGTTCTGCATAGTTACTTCAACCCCGGAAGGCGCCGCTATGGCACTGAAACATTTACAGTCTATAGATGACAAAGCAACAGGTAAAGATTTAACTAACTGCAATTTGTATGGTCGAATAAAAACCTCTGATTTCAATGTTCAGCTTCAGCAGTTCCTGCAATCACCGATAATGGTTAATCAGGGCGTTCCACCGATTTCAAACCTTACTTTTCTAAAGGATATGCAAGACATAGAAGCGTGTACAACCATGGATGAAAAGTCTGCAAAAATAATTTTGAACATACCTTTCATTGATAAATCAAAAAAATAATTGGTTCGGTACAAAAAAAGATACAAATAAAGTAGCTAAAAAAATAGAACTTGTGGTATAACTCTAAAGATAGTTCTAATTCGGAGACGTTTTGTAATGGGGAAAAAATTATTTGGTTTAATACTTCTCGCTATGCTTACAGCAACATTAATAGGCTGCTGTGGTGGAAGCGACAACAACAAGTCCGGTAAAAAAGGCAGCATTCAGCCTTCAGCAAAGAACACACAGACAGCTGGATCAACAAATACCTCACCATATAAAGACCAGGTATTGCGTTTGGGAAGAATTCCTTACACAAACGCTTCACAGATGGTTGTTCAGCATGAAGCATTTCTTAAATATCTTGCTGAAAAAATTGGTGTAAAAGCAGTAAGACTGCAGACTGCACCAGATTATTCAAGTATATTGAAGAAACTTGTTGCTGGCGAAATAGACATAGCTTGGATGGCTTCTCTAAGCGCAGTTGAAGCAAGAACCAATCCTGAAGTTGAACTTCTTTGTAAGCCAGTAAGATACGGTACAACCTCCTATAGAGGTATCGTAGTAGCCCGTCAGGACAGCGGAATCAGAACCTTGAAAGACCTCAAAGACAAGAAGTTTGCCTGGGTTGACAAGGAATCAGCATCAGCTTACTTATTCCCCAAGGCAATGATGCTTGAATCAGGTTTGAATCCAGACAGAGACTTCGCTGAAGTAGATACACTCGGTAAGCATGACGCTGTAGTGTACAACGTTCTTCTTGGCAAATATGATGCTGGCGCTTGCTATGACGACGCTAGAAACACTCTTGCCGATAAGAGCAAAAAAGATGAATTGATTATTCTTGCTACCACTCAGGACATTTCTAACGAACCACTGGTTTGCAGAAAGAGTCTTCCAGATGATTTGAGAGCAAGAATCAAGTCAGCTCTTCTTGAATTAAACAACAAGACCCCGGAAGGTCGTGACATACTTAAGAATCTGGCCGATGTACAAGGATTTGTACACGTAGATGGCCGTGATTATGACAGTATTGAAAAAGTGCTTTCAGCACTTGATAAACATCAGCAGAATTAATAGAGTTTTGAAGTAAATGGTTAATAGTTCCGAAGACAAGAAAACTGGTTTTTCAATTAAATTAAAATTCATACTTGGCATTGCTGTGCTTGTAGTATTGATTGTAGGTCTCAATTCCTACAACTCTTCTCAGAGAGAATCTGCTTTATTACAGGAAAGTATGGACCAGTCAGGAAAGCTTTTGTCTTCAACTCTTGCCATTGCATGCCAGGACCCAATCATCAGCCAGTCCTACGATGCTTTTATTCCTTACACTGAGCGCATTATTGCCGGTGGTCAGGATATTCAGGAAATTTCAATTCTTGATATCGACGGTCGCTATCTTGCCCATAAGGTAAGAGATGACTCTGAAAGCAAGCTTGGACAGGTCGTAGATGACTTTACAAAGGTTAAGCTTGATTCAATCGAAAACACAGAACGTGTTCTAACAGAAGACAGCAGATATGTAGACTACATATCACCAATAAAGATTGGCATCTCAAAATTCGGTACTGTAATTCTCCGATTCAGCTTCGACAGACTTGAAGATAACAAGTCCACAAGCCGGAAGCATATTCTTTTAATCGCTTTAATCGGCTTTCTGGCTGGTCTTGTAATTGCAGTAATGCTGGCCAAGTTCATTACCAAGGGACTTGATAATCTCGTACAAGGCACTCAGGTTATTGAAAAAGGTGACTTGAGCTACAGAATTCAAGAAACCTCAAACGATGAAATCGGTCATCTGGCCCATAGCTTCAACTCAATGCTTGGTACACTTGAAGCCAATAACAAAGCCCTCGATAGAAAGATATTCGAAATCGAAACTCTGTTTAAAGCCAGTCAGGCAATGAACTTCCAAAGCGATACAGACAAACTTATCAAGCAGATTCTTGAAATGGCTGGGACAGCAATACGTTCAGAACGTTGTTCAATAATGCTTCAGACAGGTACAGGTTCTGAAGAATTAGAAACAAAGATTGTTTATAGCTCAAAAGATGGCCAGACTGTTCAGCCTGAAACCACAGTCAAAATAAAAATGGGCGAAGGTGTAGCCGGTACAGTTCTAAAAACCGGTAACAGCATCATCGTAAACGAAGGTCACAAGGATCCATTGTTCAAGAGCTACGAAATGAGCTCTGCCTATGAAAAGTCTGTAAGTGCCCTAATTTCTGTTCCGCTTAAGATCAAAGACAGAGTAACAGGCGTAATTAACGGCGTTAACAAGCTTAATGGTGAAGCCTTCACAGAAGAAGACCAGAGATTGCTTGAAGCACTTGCCCAGCAGGCTGCAATGGCTGTAGAACATGCAAGACTCTATGAACTTGCTATTACAGATGGTCTCACCAAGCTCTTCATTCACAGATATTTCCAGGCAAGACTTGAAGAAGAACTGGTAAGAGCAAAACGTTATCATACTTCGTGCTCTTTGATTCTGTTCGATATCGACCATTTCAAGAAATTTAACGACACCTACGGTCACCAGCAGGGCGATATAGTTCTCATGGAAGTCGCAAAGCTTATTAAGCAGACTGTTCGTGAAACAATCGATATACCTGCACGCTACGGCGGTGAAGAATTTGCTATTATTCTTCCTGAAACCGATGCTCAGGGTGCACTTCTTGTTGCTGAACGTCTTAGAAAGACCGTTGAAGCATATGATTTCCCAGGCCAGGAAAAAGCACTTAAGGTTACAATTTCTCTTGGTGTTGCTTCATTCCCGGATCATGCAAGCATAAAGAGTGTTCTTATCAAGAAATCAGACCTTGCACTTTACAAGTGTAAAGGAAGTGGCCGCAACTGCTCAATTATTTGGGACGAAACCTGCACCGAATGTGAAAAAGAATAATGTGCCCTGTTCCTGCTAACGCCCCTACCCTTTCATGGATTGGCAATCCTTCTGCCGATTTTGATAGTTCTGCTCAGATTCCTGTAAAAGGCAGCAGACTGGAAGGAATTATTAAGCCAGTAAAAATCGGGAACGTTCAACTACCCAATAATCTTGTTTTGGCTCCAATGGCTGGGGTTACCGATGGCTCCTTCAGACAGCTTTGCGCACGTCTTGGTGCAGGCTATTCTGTTTCAGAACTGGCAAGCTGTAAAGCTCTTACAATGAAAAGCCCCCAGACTGTCGATATGATAAAGTTTGACGGCAATACTGGGCCATATGCGGTACAGATATTTGGTGCTGAACCTGATTTAATGGCTGAGGCTGCAGCCTACGTTGAATCCTTGGGAATTTGCGACATTATCGACATAAATATGGGATGCCCGGTCGCCAAAGTTGTCAAAACTGGTGCTGGTTCCGCTTTAATGAAGACTCCAGAATTAGCTGCCCAGATAATAAAAAGTGTATCAAAAGCAGTTAAATTGCCTGTAACCTGCAAATTCAGAATTGGTTGGACAGAAAACTCCATTAATGTAAAGGAATTCGCCAGTGCCGTTGTGGAAGCAGGTGCACAAGCAATCACTGTACACGCAAGAACAAGACAGGCAATGTATACAGGTCCTGCTCAGTGGCAGCATCTTGAAGGTATCAAAGAAATAGCAGGCGCTATCCCCTTCTTTGCCAATGGTGATATTCAAACACCGGAACACGTTATTGAACTTTACGAAAGAACAGGCTGTGACGGTTTCATGATTGGCCGCGGCTGTGTTGGCAAGCCCTGGCTTTATGCCGAGCTCCTGGGGCACACAGAATTGTTGGCTCCGGAACTGCAATTTCCAATCTTCAGGCATCACCTCATTGATATGCTCATGGAACATGGTTCTTCCGCTGTTCCATTATTCAGGGTACATTTATTCGGTTACCTTCGCAATCATCCGCACTCAGCAACAATGAGGCGCAACCTTTGCATGGAACGTGATCCAAATGTTGTCATGAATACAGGCAGAGAATTTTTTAAGGTTTAATTACATAGCCATTTAACCACCACAAAGGTAGTTAGAGTATTGACACAAAGTGGTAAGAATGGTAAATTGTAGTATCTAATTTGGTTTTAGAGCTAAAAGTATGTCAAATGTTGATAAAATACAATTTTTAAGGCAGGTTGAACTCTTCAGAAGTTTGTCTGAAAAGGCGCTGTTTGAATTGGCTGCAATTACCATTGAATCAACCCAACCTGCTAAGACAACTGTATTTAAAGAAGGCGACAAGGGTGACGCCCTTTATATCGTAAAAAGCGGTAAAATCAACATTCTCAAAAGAAACAGCCAGGGTGTAGATTCTGTTCTAGTTTCTTTGGGAAAGGGTGCCGTTGTTGGCGATATGGCAATCATTGACGAACAGCCTCGTTCTGCGACAATTGCTACAGTCCAGGAAACAGTTTTCCTTATTATCACTAAGGATGACTTCAGAACACTGCTTGGCAGCGTTCCTGAAATTTCTTTCCAGATTCTGAAGCTGACTACAGAACGCTTGAGAATTACAAATGCTCACTTGAAAGAACTTGAAGCCTCTACAACCCAGATGGAAGACGTTATTAGAGTTATTACAAACATAGCAAGAAAAAGTAATCTTCTCTCTCTTAACGCATCAATTGAAGCAGCACGTGTTGGTGAAGCCGGTAGAGCATTCTCTGTTGTTGCAGCAGAAATGAAGAGATTGGCAGAAGATTCTGCACAGGAAGCCAGCAAAATCGACATACTGCTCCAGGCCTTGCAGTCTAAGACTAAGGCTATCGCAAACATGAAATAATGGCTCATAGCCAATAAATAGATTAGCTCTTGTGGTAAAAGAGTAAAAAGCCAGATCACAAAGCTAGAAATAAAAGCAGAAATATAAAATAAGTAGGAGATAAAGATGTCTCAGTACAAATCACAAATCCAGAACATGTTCTTGTCTCAGGCAAGAAAAAAACACCAGAAGGTTGAATTGGTGCTTGAAACCGGAACTGTCCTTCGTGGAAAATTAAAAGCCTATGATCAGTTTTCAGTAACACTGGGCTTTAAGGACCAATCCGAAGTTATTTACAAGTCATCAATTATTTATATGACTATACTACCTCCTATGCATACTGCTGGCTTTGATAGAAGACCAAGATCCGGCGGATACCGCGAAGACGGTTATAGACGTGATGATGGTTACAGACGCAGCGGCGACTCTGATTACGACGAAAGCGATGAAAGAGACTTCGAAGAAAATACTAGAGCACTCAATAGCTATCGTAGAATAGGCGATGACAGCGAAGGAAGCTATCGCAGAGATGATAATGACGGCTATAGACGTGAAGGCGGCTACCGCAGAGATAATAACGATGGCTATAGACGTGAAGGCGGATATCGCAGAGACGATAATGACGGTTACAGACGCGATGGCGGATACCGCAGAGAAAATAACGACGGTTACAGACGCGAAGGCGGTTATCGCAGAGACGATAATGACGGCTATAGACGCGAAGGCGGTTATCGCAGAGATAATAACGACGGCTACAGACGTGATGGCGGATATCGCAGAGATTACAACAATGATGACCGTCAGGGCAACGGCTATCAGAGACCATATTATCGCCGCAGAGACGAAGACCCTGACAGACCATTGCCACAGAACAAGCCTTTCCCAAGAAAGGATGACGATGACGACGATCCACCACCACCCAGGAAGGTTATCGTTAAGCGCTATTAATTAAGCATACAAAAAGCCCCTGAGATGTTAAACATCCAGGGGCTTTTTTATATACGAATATTGTTTGGATTTTAGTATTATTCGATGGTTATTTCTGGTGGTGTAGTCAAGTCTGGCGCACTTTTGTTAGCACGCTGAACTGCAAGGGCTGCAACCTGTTTGGCAGCATCACAAAGCTCAGTAAGCGTGATTTCTTCATTTACTCCAAAACGTTCATCGCTTGCAGCTATCTTGATATTATGCTTTTTCAAGGCTGTGCTTGGCGCTTCCATATAATTAAATCTAGGAATATCTGTATAACTGGAGCCTTTTGCGTAATCCTTATACTGAAGCTCTAACAAATCAGTCATATATGCAAAGAACATCTGACCGCTAGTGCCACGTGTAGCTTTTTCACCAAGCTTGATATTACGCTTCTGTTCAAGATATTCGTTAGCAGTATCCAACGGCTGTTTTGTAGTATTCACTCTTTGTGCAATATGATTAAGATTCCTGATCATAATATCAATTATTGCGTTCAGTTCACCTGATGAAGCACTTTTGCTTTCTTCTCTTTCCATGCAGAAATCTTCAAGGTCAGATGAGACTCTTTGCAAAATATGTGAATTAAGCACATCTTCAGTTAATACAATAGTTTCTTCAGTGATTTCAGGCTGAGTTGGGCGAAGCTCTTCTGATGTTGAGTATTTCATACCCATAGAGCTGCATGCAAACAATGCGAGAAGTGTCCCAAAAGCAATACCAGCAAAGAAACGTCTGATTTTAATCTGCTGGAATGGATTAAAGAGGCTATTTACTTTTCTTCTATATCTTACTGAAACAGTTCTTCCCTTACCACAGCCGCCACAGAATTTTGCTGTAGGAATATTTTGATGGCCGCAAAGAGAACAAGCAACTCTTACCTGATAATTACAAATTGCACAGTGACCGTTTCTATCAAGAATACTGTCACACTTAGGACACAGATTTTGCCTCATTTTAGGTAATCCTTTTTTATATAGAAGTTATCCTATTTATCGTCATTACAGGCGGTATTAATTAGACAAAAAAATATGTCGGCCTATGACCGACATATTTTTCTTTATTATCTATATGAATCGCTGAATATTACACCCGGATTACTGCGTTGTGGTGTTGTCTGTGGCAGAACAACACCAGGTTCACGGATACCGCTTGAAGTATTAGCCGGGGTTGTATTAGTTCTCTGTATCCAGCTACCAGCTGCAGGCTGAGCAGCAGGTTGAGCCTGTGTTCTAATTGTATTCCCGTTCTGATAATTGTTGCTGAAGAATTCGGTAGAAGGAATAAAGCCTGGCTGGCCATCATCTTCGGCAGCAGGTTCAACAGCCGGCTGCAATATTGCATTATTCTGGGCTACAAAATTGTAATGCTTACATTCAACCAATGGCTGTGATTCTATTGGGAATATCTGACCTACTATTTCGTTCTTCGGGCATGAGCTAGAAGCCAGTTTACCAGAAGTAATACAAACTTTGCATCTTACAGCACCATCCGGAACTGGGAAATCAGATTTTGGATATCTCTGTAATGCTTTTGCCATAAAGTCATGCCAAACAGGACCGCAAACGTTACCACCAGCCTGACCTTTACCAAGAGTCTTTGGCATATCATAACCAAACTGGACAATTGTTACTAAGTGTGGAGTAATACCATTAAACCAGGCGTCGATATAATCGTTTGTTGTACCTGTTTTACCACCACAGACCCAGCCAGGAACTCTTGCATGATAACCAGTACCTTTTTCAAGAGCATTCTTTAAGAGGTCACAAAGCATAGCTGCATTAACTGACTTCATTACTTCCTGAGCCTTCGGGTTATTTTCTTCCAAAAGGTTGTTATCTCTGTCATAAACCTTTGTGATTGCAATAGGTTTTACATAGATACCACTGTTGGCAAATACACCGTAAGCAGAAGCCATTTCCAATGGAGTGAACTGACCAGAACCAAGAGCCAGTGAAAGGTTTGGTTCCATATGGGAAGTGATACCCATTTTCTTAACCATCTTAATAACCTTTGCTGGTGTCAGTTTGTCTATGACCTTAACAGCAGGGACGTTATAGCTCTTTGCCAATGCCTTCATCATAGTAACATTACCGTGGAACTTCTTGTCTGAGTTTCTAGGAGCCCAAACCTGCTTTGTCCAATGATTGGTGTAAGAAATGTATTCATCAAGAATAATATCATTTGGAAGCCAGCCGTTTTCAAGAGCAGTTGCATAAACAAATGGCTTGAAGGAAGAGCCTGGCTGACGATAAGCCTGAGTTGCACGGTTAAACTGAGACTTAGCAAAATCACGGCCGCCATACATTGCAAGGATATGGCCATTCTTCGGGTCTAAGCAAACCAAAGAACCATTCAAATCAGGATCCTTATCTAGAGGATGCTTCTTGAATATTTCAGAATTATTCATAGCTTCTTCTGCATATTCCTGAAGTTCCATATCGATAGTTGTATAAACCTTCAGACCACCATTATAAACTACATTGGCGCCATATTTTTCAAGAAGTCTGTCGCGAACATAGGTTGCAAAGTAAGGAGCCTTCTGTTCTTCTTCCTTCATTTCCTGAAGAACCGGTTCTTCAACCTTAGCAGCTTCATACTGAGCCGGTGTGATAAAACCAAGTTCTACCATCTTTGAAAGTACAAGACCGCGGCGTTCCTTGTTCTGTTTTGCATGTCTTACTGGTTCATAGCCTGTTGGGCTCTTTGGAATACCAGCCAGCATAGCACATTCGCAGACAGTCAAATCCTTCGGGTCTTTTTTCCCGAAATAAATTTCAGAAGCAGCAGCAAGACCGTAAGCACCGTGACCGAAATAAATTTCATTCAAATAAAGAGTGATGATTTCATCTTTTGAATATTTGCGTTCAAGCTGGAAAGCCATCATTGCTTCGATAGCCTTACGTTTGAAGCTCTTTTCGCTGGTAAGGAAAGCATTTTTAACCAGCTGCTGAGTCAGGGTTGATGCACCCTGAACAATGCGACCAGCCTTTATGTTTCTGATCATAGCACGTGAGATACCAATAATATCAATGCCATAGTGCTGGTAGAAACGTTCGTCTTCAATAGCTACAACAGCATGCTTCATGATATCAGGGATTTCTTGACTGGAAAGAATGCGCAAACGGTTTTCTTCGGCATGAAGCTTCATCAGAAGCTTTCCGTTACAGTCAAAAACCTGAGTTGTGAGATTAGGCCTGTAAGAGCTATCTGATATTATTGGAACTTTTTCTGAGAAGCCTTTTACAATACCAATAACAGCCCCAGTAGCTACAATAATAGTTATGAGGCACAATATGAAGCCAATCTTGAAGAAAAACCACATCCAGCCAATTACCTTTTGGGTAATTGTCTCAGACTCTTCTTCTTCTTCCTCTTCTTCGTCTTCGTTAAGGTCTTCTTCTAATTCTTCCGGTTCATTACCGTCATCGAACAACATGCGCAAACCTACCTTAAATCAAGATACTAAATTTTACCAAATTTTCGGTCATTTTAATATATCGGAAGAAAATTCCTTTTGTATAACTATAAAGTATGTTGTATTATAAAACTTCGAAAAATAATGAATTTCAGGAGTTATCCTTTTATGTCTAAAATTATTCTTACTGGCGACAGACCAACAGGTAAGCTTCACATAGGTCACTATGTAGGTTCTTTGAGACCAAGAGTTCAGCTTCAGAATTCCGGTGAATTCGACAAGATTCTCATTATGGTTGCAGACGCTCAGGCTCTTACAGACAATGCCGACAACCCCGCTAAGGTAAGACAGAACATTATAGAAGTAGTTCTCGATTATTTATCAGTAGGCATCGACCCAAAGAAAGCCACTATTTTCATTCAGTCTCAGATTGCTGAATTAACTGAACTTGCTTTCTATTATATGAATCTTGTTACTGTTAGCCGTGTTCAGCGCAATCCAACAGTAAAAGCTGAAATCCAGATGCGTAATTTCGAAGCCAGTATTCCAGTAGGCTTCTTCACCTACCCAATCAGCCAGGCTTCTGATATTACAGCATTCAAGGCTACTGACGTTCCAGTAGGCGAAGACCAGAGACCAATGCTTGAACAGACCAGCGAAATCGTAGCAAAGTTCAATTCAATCTACGGTGACGTTCTTGTAGATCCAAACATCATACTTCCAAAGAACAACGCTTGTTTGAGACTTCCTGGAACTGACGGCAAGGCCAAGATGAGCAAATCTCTCGGCAACTGCATTTATTTGAGCGACCCGGAAGATGAAGTTAAGAAAAAAGTAATGAGCATGTTCACAGACCCAACTCACCTGAAGGTTACTGACCCGGGTAAGCTGGAAGGCAACACTGTTTTCACATATCTTGATGCATTCTGCAAAGATGAAGATTTTGAAAAGTATCTGCCGGAATATAAGAATCTTGATGAACTCAAGGCTCACTATCAGCGTGGCGGTCTGGGCGACATGAAGGTTAAGAAGTTCCTCAATTCTATTCTTCAGGCTGAATTGAAGCCAATCAGAGATAGAAGACACGAATACGAACAGAACATCGACTACGTATATCAGGTTATGAAGGAAGGCTGTGAAGCCGCTAGAGCTATAGCCTCTCAGACACTGAAGGAAGTTAAGGCAGCAATGAAGCTGAATTACTTCGATACAGACGAATTCCTCAACGAACTCCACGAAAAGTTCAAGAAATAAGTCGGAAGCTTGTAGCGATTGGCCAGAGAAAGTAACATATCTTCAAAGAGCCTTCCTCCAGCTTTGCGGGGGGAAGGTGGATTCTGCGAAGCAGAAGACGGATGAGGGTGAATGGGGAACCAAGCCATAAAAAAGATGGCCCACTATGTGCAGAGGATTATTATTTTTATTATGAAAAAATGTATATTAGCTTTCATGATGTTGTTACTCGTTGTAGGCCTTACTGGCTGTGGAAGCAGCAACAGCGAAGAAAGCTTCAAGGAAGCCTTCAAACTGGCTTTCAAAGACCCGGCTGAAGAATTGAAGGATGCCTATTTAATTGACGAAACCTTGTTTACACACTATTGGATGGTTTATAAACAAGAAGACCGTCTGGCAGAGTTAATACAAAGGCTCATAACAAGAAATGATAATGGTTATAATGAAGCAATTAATGGAAAGCTTCAAATTACCAAAGCATTCTACACATTTATTGCAAAACGCGATTCTAGAGAAGACTATTCAATAATAAAAGCCTACTGTAAATATAATAAACCAGGTAAAGGAACAGTAGAAAGAATTATTCAACTGGACTGCGGACCAACATGTGTGCAAGAATCTGCTTCTGGCAATAATCATAGACTTGAAACCGGCTTTATTAAAGATTCAAGGATAGGGTTAAAAGGTGGAGAATGGTATTTAAGCCTTCACTATCAAGATGCAAATGAAACAATGATAGAAAATAATAAAGGTAATCCCGACGAAGAACCATGGTCTGGATGCTATTATAGTAAGAAAGAAATACAAAATGCCACTGATAGCGGTAATTTTCATTTTCCACAGATTCTTTATGCATCTGAAAACTACATTGTATTCGACTACAATGTTTATCTTAGAAATACTGATTTTTAATTATGGAAGACTTAGTAATTAACGAAAATATCACTATCCCGGCTGAACAGCTTAATATAAGCGCTGTTCGCTCTTCTGGGCCAGGTGGTCAGAATGTTAATAAGGTTTCAACCTGCATAGAGCTTCGTTTCAGCCCAAAGAGCTGCCCACAGCTTACCGAAACCTGCGTCAAAAAGCTTTTGGCCGCCAACAAAAACAAACTGGATGCCGAAGAAGCTTTAATAATCACTAGTCAGCGTTTCAGGGAACAATACCGTAACATCGAAGATGCCCGCGAAAAGCTGAAAACCATGATATTGGAAGCTTTAAAGGTTCAGAAGAAACGCCGCCCTACAAAGCCTACAAAAGCTTCTGTGGAAGAACGCATGAATTCAAAAAAAATTAATAGCCAGAAAAAGGCTCTGCGCAACAAAGTTATTCTGGATTAATCAACCTCATAGGGATAGCAAACGGTAATTATTCTTGGTATTTCAGTATCTTTTACAATTACTTTGATATCATCGCCATTATAGCGTTCGCCTACAATAGCCAGCTTGTCTCCACCACGTTCAGGCCATTTATCTACAACATGGCCGTTAATAAGGGCTTCTTCAACCTGTTTAATAAAAATATCCCTGGCAATCATCTGGTCGTATGCATGTCTTGTCATTTCATAATCGCCAGTTTCAACCATTTTGGCTATGCGTTTGCGTCCCATAATAAGTAGTTCCTCTGTTTTTATATATTTATTTTAACCTAATTTTTTTTCTGAGTAAAGCGTCAAACAAATTCTAGATTAAAGACCTTCACAGGCCCGCCACAGATACCAGGAAGCAACTGAGCGATAAGGCTTCCAGTGCTTTTCAGCATGAGCAAGCATTTCTTCACTAGTCGGAAGTGTCGGATAAGTGCGTTCAACAATAGCAAAGCCTTTTCTCAACCCTAAATCATTACCGGAAATAACGTCAGCACGCCCCAATTTGAAAATCAACAGCATTTCGACGGTCCAGCGCCCTACCCCTCTGATATTCACAAGGGTTTCAATAATAGCTTCATTTTCCATTTTGTTCAGCTGTTCTAATGAAGGCAGTCTGCCACTCATCTCAAAATCTGTTAAATCACGTATAGCCTTAATTTTAGGTGCAGATACGCCTAAACTGTGCAATTCCTCATCCTCGGCCCTGAAAATATCTAAGGGCTTTATAGTATTATTGGAACCGAATAAATTACAGACTCTTCTAAAAATGCAATTGGCAGCTTTACCACTGAGCTGCTGAGCTATTATGGATTCCACAAGTGCCTGATAAACAGACGTGAAAGAACGCGGCACCAGATTAAATTCAGGCGCTATTTTCAAAAACTCCGCCATCCTTTTATCTGTCTTGCCTAATGCACGCTTAACCTTAGCAATATTCAACGACTCTATTTCTGTTGTCATATTTTAATTATATCACAAGATTCTGCCAAAAGTTGACTTTCCCCTTAAAACGCTTATATTTATGCGTGTTATGAATAAACTTGTAGCCTTATTGAAAAGCTTTTCACCAGCAATAAAGAGCCTGTTGTTAGCTCAGGCTGTTTACGGTATTGGTTACGGTATATTCACTGTCCTGCTCAACCTCTATCTCAGGGGAATAGGCTATAGCGAGTCTGAAATAGGTCGAATCCTGGCTCTGCAAACCATGTGCTCTGCTTTAATGTCTATGCCCTTAGGATGGCTTGCAGACAAAACCTCAAGAAAATGCACGTATATCACAGGTATAATCTGTATTTCCGTCGGATACTCAATAATCTGTCTGACACAGGCTATGCCTGTTATTTTGTTTGCTGTATGCATCTCAGGAACAGGTCTTGGCGCAATTCTTGTTTCTGTATTGCCTTATTTACAGGAAAACAGCAATGATAAACAAAGAACATATATTTTCAGCCTGAATTCAAGCCTCACCTGGACAACAAGCATTGTTTCAGGCTTCTTCGCAGGATGGTTACCAAAGCTTCTGGTAAATACTTTTCCCCAGGATATCTCTGAAGCAACGGGAATACAATATTCGCTCTGGGTCGGGGTTATATTTATTCTTCTAACCCTGATTCCTGCGTATAAAATGAAGATAGTTGCGGCAGAAAATAAAAAGGTTAAAAACAATTACGAAGATTATCTTGATGATGAGCAGGACGAAAGCCCTATAAGGCTGATGGTAAAATTCGGCTCTGTAAATCTGTTAATTGGATTTGGCGCCGGTATGATTGTTCCTTATTTCAATCTTTATTTCCAAGACTGGTGTAACGCATCAATTCCTGAAATAGGAACTATTTTTGCAATAGGTCAGTTCGGGACAGCGCTTGGCGCAATGCTTTCACCATTCCTGTCAAAACGCGCCGGCTTAGTAAAAGGCGTAGTCTTATCGCAGATGCTGTCTCTGCCATTCATGATCTGGATGGCTTTTACACACAATTTTGTAATCTGCTCAATCTGCTTTGTATTTAGAAATGCTTTCATGAATCTTTGCACACCGATTCAACAGGAAATACTGATGAAGATGATTCCACGTTCTTTAAGAGCAAGAGCCTCTGCTGTTAACAGCATGTCATGGAATTTTGCATGGGCGCTGGCAATGTTCTTCTCCGGCAGCATTATCAAGAACTACGGCTATACAAGCTCTCTTCTGATTGCAGCAACAGCCTATTTCGCAGCCAGCTGCCTATATCATCACTTCTTCGGCAAAGTAAGAATCCTACAAAAAAACGAAAATAATGCATAATTCATAATTCATAATTCATAATGCATAATTCATAATTCATAATTCATAATTCATAATGCATAATTCATAATTCATAATGCATAATTCATAATTCATAATGCATAATTCATAATGCATAATTCATAATGCATAATTATTTGTTTTGGTTTTCTACTGTTTCGACCAACTTAGTGCCATAACCAAATGCCCAATGAACAAACCTAAAAACCTCCCTTTTTAAGGGAGGGTAGGGAGGGTTTTGATTTTAGAAGAAACTTGTTTTTAATGCATAAAATCGAGTTTTTAGACAGCCTCTTAAGGAGGGACTAAGGGAGGTTTCTTTCCCACAAATTATCATCATAACCAAACTTCTTTAACCTTTTCTTCAATATGTTTTCTATATCTTCACAAATACCTTTGAAATTAGCACGTAACTCAATATTGGTATAGCGAACAACTAAGATATCATATATACTCAAAAATGCAGTTCTATTTTCATCGTATTCCTTCGCAGATTCTTCATAATGCTGCTCACCATCAAGTTCTATAACAAGTTTAGCTTTATGACAATAAAAATCAGCTATATAATTTCCAAGTCTTTTCTGCCTATTAAACCTCACTGGAAACAATCTTAAACATTGATACCAAAGCTTTTTCTCTTCTGGTGTCATATTGGTTCTAAGGGAATCTGATAAAGCTTTGTTGTTTTTGCTATAGTGGATCATGTTTTATAGAAGCATTATGAGAAATCCCCCCTACCCCCTTTCCCAAAGGGGGTTCAAATTATTACACCCTTTCCCAAAGGGGGGTTAAATTATTTCACGCTTTACAAAAGAGGGGAAGCAAGTTTTGTGATTTTATCAGCCTTCGGGGATGATGAAGGTGAGACGGGTTAGCTGGATTTGGTTCTTGTCGTTTTCTTCGAGAACAACCAGGTGGTCATCACGGTCAAAAGCCACGTCTCTTGGGCAAACCTTATCAGGTCCGTTTATCTTCCAGAACATTCTGGCATTATTGGCAATAAGAGCTAAGGTTCTGGTATTGCCTTCATTAGCAGAAACAAGCATTTCGCCTTCCATGCCTTCTGGTCCGATTTCAACATTTGTTGGCTGGAACTGTTCACCGAACTTGTAAATATTGCTCATAAGGTTACCGAAGCAGTCGTAAAGGCTGGCTTCCCAACGCTTATCCTGACCATATTCCATTGTCCAGATGAAGCCTTTAGCGATTGGAAGACATATATTCATATCAGGAATTTCAACTGTTGTAGTAGCAGTCTTTGCCAGGAAAATAGCATTGGCACCGCCTGAAAGAATAGCACCCTGATCACAGGCATCAATACGGCAAGCATTGTAAGGCCCCTTTGGCCATGCAGGAAATGCGTGACCGCCGATTTTTCCGTCTGAATCAAGATAAATAATCTTTCCTACAACAACGTCAAAATCAATGATATCTTCTGCTTCAAGCTTATAGCTAGTAACATCACCATTGCCCAGGTCAACAGTAATGTATTTACCATTGGTGCCCATTATATAGGCCATATTCTGGTAAACTCTGATACCGATGAGACAAGAAGCAATATCTTCAGGAACCTGTGCAATTACATTGCGGGTTACATCTTCTGCAGAAGCAGTTGATGCCATACAAAGAGCCATAAATACAACCAATACAAATCTTAGTATTTTATTCATTCTTAGCTCCTTCATTATTGGCAGCAGGAGCCTTTTTTTCAGCCCACTTCTGTGGTTTTACAAAGAATTTTGTATCGGGAGCAGTTTCGAAATCTGCTTCAGCAACAAAGAGTCTGCCTTCGTTTACATCAATGTATCTATTCATTGAAGAAGGAAGGATAAACTCTGCAGTTTCAAGAACAGAACCGAATTTATTAACCTTTACGATATTAAGAACGCCTTTGAAGCCTTCTTCCGGAACCATAGACATTATGATTGAACCGTTATCTTCAACGTTAATAATCTTTGCATTGGTATTCTTGTTAAAGCCAAGATGAGTATTGGAAATCAGCTGGCCTTTAGAAGAAAATACCTGATGTGAATAGCCGCTCTTTTCTGTGTAATAAAGCTGATGCAGATTAGCATACTTATCAACGAAAAGACCGGAATTCTGCCAGATATATTCTCTCTGGAAAGTGCCTGTTGCTGAGAAAACAGAAATCTTATTCTTTGCTATATCAGCAACATATACTCTTCCGCCAGCATCAGTTTCAAGCTGATGAATCTGGCCGAATTTTCCCTCTTCGGTTCCATTGCCTTCAAGCTGGTAAAGAACCTTGCCATCAGCAACAGATATCTTGCGAACAAGAACATCAGCAGCATTAGCAATCCAGACTGCGTCAGGATTATTAGGATCATCACCATCAAGGGCAAAGTCTTCAAGAAGCTTAAAGCCTTCAAGACCAGGAACAACTATAGTTTTTAAAGCCTTACCAGCATTGTCAAACTGGGTAAGCTTACCTGCAATAGAATCAAGAACCCAAAGCTTATCGCCATATACTCTGAAGGCCAATGGGCCATAAGGAGCATCTTCAGCAAAATCGGGGGTATTTTTGCTATTGAAATAGGCTACCTTGCCTTCTTCGGTTCCGTATTCAAGACTCCAGGACTGAGCCTGGCATATTGGTGCCAGACCCAGGATAGCAGCAACACATAGAAGAGAAATTGATTTCATTTAGAACCCTCAGTTGACTTTTCTAAGAACTCTTGAAATTGGAGCGATATTAATTTCGCTGATACGAGGAGTTCTTAAAGAAGAAGAGTTATTCATAGCTTTGTAGGTATTACCTTCTTTGAGGATGATACCGATATGAGTATCTTCGTCCTTAACACCGTCGCCAGTGTAGTCATAGGTCTTCCATGTAATTACGTCGCCTTCCTGATATGGTGGAACGGAAACTTCGACCCAGCCTTTTGCCTTAAGATTCTTAACTGCGCTGCGACAGTTGAGAACAACGCTATCAAGTGCGCCAGCATTCTTAAGAGCTGTAGTAGCAACCTTAGCACAAGCAAGTCTACCACCAGAAACATCGCTACCTCTGAAATTAGTGCTACCAACAAGAGCTCTGGCACAATTTACGATATTTTCCTGAAGAGTGCCGGACTTAGCGGAGCTTGCATTACCAGTAGCGCTTGAGCTGCCAGCATTGCTGTAATTATTGCTAGAAGAAGAGCTAGAAGAGCTTCCAGTAGGTTTAGTCTTTGAAATATACTTTTTGGAAACATATCTGGTAGTGCCCTTGAAATCGCACTTATACCAGTCACCGTCTTCACCTGTAATAGTAACGCTGTTTCCGTTGTAAAGATAGCCAACTACAGTGCCCCAGCCGCTGGCTCTTACATTCAATGTGCTTGCAGTGCAGTACCCAGTGAACTTAGTGAAGCTACCACTTGTTGAAGTAGCTGCTGGTGTAGATGTTGCTACCTTACCGGTAACATCAACGTATTTCTTCAATACAAAAGCTTCGTTGTTATTGTATTTAATCTTATACCATTCGCCAACTTCGCCAAGGATATAAACCTTTGTGCCTGGTTCGTATTCGCCAATAACGTCACCAGATGGAACTCTGCGAATGCTTAAATTCTGACCGCTTACAACAGTGCCATAGGTGGCCTTTGTGATACCCTGCTTGTCATCAGTGGTAACCCAGCTGCTGTAAATATAACCGGTTTTTCCGTTATAATCGATAATATACCAGTCACCCATGGTGCCGGTAATCTGAACCTTATCGTTTTTGTGAATGGTGCCAAGAACATCACCCCAAGGAGCATTACGAACGTTCAAAGCTTCTGCAGTGATGATGCCTTCCTTCTTTTCAGACTTAACTGTAGCTGCAGCAGCGGCTTTAACTTCTGCTTCAGAGTCTTCACTTGTTGCAGTTTCAGCTACCTGTTCTGATTCACTAGTAGAAGACGATTCAACAGTAACAGTTGCATCGTCGAAAGGATTATTAGCCCAAATTGGCGTTGCAAGTATTGAGCAAGCCAATATAGCAGCCAATGATTTGTAAGAAAAATTTCTCATATTTTCCCCCTAATATGTTGCTTACTATCATACCTTATTTCTCAAAAAAAGTTTACAATTTTTAACAAAAAATGTACACAATCTAACCATTTCTCAATAAATTTTAATCATCATTTTAAGTATTCATTTTTGATTTTAATTAGTTTCCCGTTAACGAGAATTAACGCAAAGTCCTATTAATAAACTTGTAATAATGGCTACCTTCGTGTAGAATATTATCAACGACCGCCTTTCAGGGGAAAAATCATGATTAATCTTAAAAATTTTTCGTTTTTCAGTACATTGCCAACTCGCGAATTAGAAAAGCTGAGCAAGCGATGTCGTTTCCAGAAATATACTTCTGGTACAAAAATCCTTATAGAACGAGAAGCCATAAAAGAATTAATTCTGGTAGTTGAAGGTCAGCTTTCAGTTTTAAAAAACTATGCAGGCGAACCCAAAACCCTCTTTAATCTTGACCCAGGTGATTTTTACGGTGAAGTAGAAATCCTTAACGGTACAAAGGCACTTGCTACACTTATTGGCTATCAGGAATTCCAGTTGATGTTCATCCCAAAGGATGAATATCTTAGACTTGTAGGCTTGTATCAAGGCTTTGCAAAGGAATCCAGAGACAGCTACACAAGAAGGGCAACCCTCCTTCTTGAAGAAACCAAGCATAAAGGTCAGCCGGCACGTGTCATCACCTTCTTTAACGTTAAAGGCGGCGCTGGTAAATCTGTAATTTCAGCTAATATTGCCTGTATGCTTGCAAGATTCTGGAAAAAGCGTGTTGTATTGATTGACTTGAACCTTGCATTTGGTGATCAGGCCATTCTATTGGGCTTAAACAGCACTAAAAATATACATAAGCTGGTTGGGAAAAAATCATTAAAGCTGGCTAATATTGAAGAACAACTGACTCTGCACCAGTCAGGTCTTAAGGTTCTTCTTTCACCACCAGTCCCTGAATTAGCTGAAACAATCAAGCCGGAGCTTGTTGAAAAGATTATTGAACTGCTGCGTCCACAGTATGATTATATAATCATTGATACCTGCAATCAGCTCACAGACATGGAACTCAAGATATTAGACATGAGCAGCCTGATTATGCTGGTTATGACTATGGAATTGACATTTATCAAGAACACCAAGATTCTTCTTGATTTATTCCAACGCCTGAAAATACCTAGAGAAAAGGTTAAGGTAATTCTTAACCGTGCGTTCAAATCTCTTGGTCTGGAACCAGCAAAGGTTGAAAAATCACTGAGATACGCGATCAGCTATTTCATACCTTCAGAAGGCGAAATCGTTGTTCCATCAGTAAATAAAGGGGTTCCATTTGTTCTTGCAAAGAGCAGTGATGGTTCAGGAATACTGGCCTCTATGCGTCAGATCTGTGCCAGCATTGCCGGTGAAAATACAGACTCCGGGACCTGGAGCATGTTTGCTCTCTTCAAAGAAGTTCTCGGATTATAAAAGCAATAAAAAAGCCGCCTTTAAGGCGGCTTTTTTATTGTTAAATTTTATTCATCTTCCTTATCTTCATCACGGATGAATAAGGCAAGAAATCTCTTAAACAAGCTCTGTTTTTTCTTTGATTTCTTTTTATGAACGATTTCACCGTTAAGCTTGCCTGAGGATATTTCATCTAAATCCTTTTCAACACAACCCAAGACAACAGAGACGTTATCCTTTCCACCGTGGTCTAAAGCAGCCTGAATAAGCTTCTGTATGCATTCCTGTGGATTCATGTTATCACGAAGGATTGCTGCCATCTGCTCGTCAGTAACTTCACCGTGCAGACCATCAGAGCAAAGGATGAATCTATCACCAGGTTTCAAAGCACCTGTAGATAAATCAACTTCAATCTTGTCTTCATGACCAACATATCTTGTGATTGAATTCTTATATGGATGATTGGCTTTTTCTTCTTCTTTGATCAAACCACGTCTGAAGAGTTCTTCAACATAAGAATGGTCAGTGGTAAGCTGTTTAAGGGTATTATCTCTATAGCGATAGATACGGCTGTCACCAACATAGCCTATGCAGTAGTCATTTTTCCTGAAGGCCAGCAAAACGCATGTGCAACCCATTCCGTTTGCTTCAGGCTTTTCACGCTGAACCTTGCGAACATTGGTATTTGCAAGAGTTATTGCTTCATTAACAATATGAGTTAATGAATCCTCTGGCTTTGCATTTTCAAATGTAGTCAGAACGCTTTCCTTAGTGGTCTGTGAAGCAACTTCGCCGGCTGCCAGACCGCCCATCCCATCCGAAACCATGCCAAAAACAAAGGTATCAGATGTCAGGAAGGCATCTTCATTGTGGTCACGCACTTTTCCAACGTTTGTATCACCGTAAAACGAATAGCGCATTTTTACCCCCGTTACTGACCCTTTGCTTGCTCTAAGATTCCTTTAATTTCAGGTTGTTCAGGATACAAAAATACTGACATTTCAAGGAATGGAATAGCCTGAGCACTGTCACCTAAGGCAAGATAATAAGAACCATAGACATTGAGCATTTCCTTATTGTCTTTATCAAGAACATAAGCAGCATCAAGCTGTCGTTTGGCTTCCTCATTGTTACCTATCTTCATGCTTGCAATAGCCAATAAAGTATGAACATCACAGGTATCCTTTTTCTTGGCTACAGCGGCAATTCTGGTGTAAGCCTCGTTCTGTCTGCCCATTTTCTTAGCAGCTTCGATATAGGCTTTACCGAATTCTATGCTGGCATTATGGCTGTCATAGAGTTTTTCTATTTCATCAAATGCTTTATTTGCATTTCTTTGAGCCTCATCATAAGCAGCCTGTTCCTTTTTGTTTTTGCCAGGAGCAGCTGGAATAGCATCAAAAAGCTCATTAAAATTATTGACTGACTTTTTAATGGTTTCCAGGCCTTCAGCATCAGCTTTTTTCAGTTCTACAGAAGCATTAATACTGCCACCTGCTTCACCCTGATAAAGCTTATTCAATACTTCATAGCCAGGCATTCTGTAAGAGATACGATACTGCATCGGAGCCAGTGAAATCTGGACAGGAGATGTGCCGACCATAGAGTCATTTACATAGATTTCTGCACCAGCCGGATCAGTTTCAAAGCTCAGGCTTACATTTGTATATTTGGTATAAAGCTGGAACATTGCAAGGAAAAAGACACAAGCTACAGCCATTATCAGTAATACCCTGAAGAAGTTTACCAGGAAAGCAGGCGGTCTGGTTGCCATCTTTTTGGTAGTATAGCCAGTATAATTTGTGCTTGTATCAAATTCTTCCCTTGTGTAGTCGTCATCGTCTTCATCCGGACGCAAACGGCTCAAATCAAGGGACATGGTTTCGTGGGCTGCTGTTTTCCCGCTGTCACTACTACTGCCACTGCTTGTGTAATCTTCGTCAGGAGCGTTTGGATCAAGAATCTTATCTAAGTCTTCACGCATTTCATCGCAGGACTGATAACGATGTTCACGTTCCTTTTCCATTGCCTTAAGAATTACTTTATTAAGGCGTTTCGGACAAGCGTCACCAAGAATTTCAATTGGTGGAACCGGTTTTTCCTGAATGTGCTTAAGAGCTACTGCATTGGCGCTATCGCCAATAAAAGGCAGTCTGTCGCAGCAGATCTGATAAAGGGTTACACCGAGAGAGTAAATATCTGAACGATAGTCCAGATCTCTCTTTCCCAGTGCCTGTTCTGGAGACATATAATCTGTTGAACCAAGAGTGAGGCCTTCACCAGTCTTGCTTGTATTTTCAGCAGCCTTGGCAATACCAAAGTCTGTCAGCTTTACGTTGCCTTCAGAATCAAGCATGAAATTACTTGGCTTGATATCGCGGTGTACAACGCCCTTCTTATGACAGAACTGCAAAGCAGAGAGAGCGCTATCCATAATCTTAACAATTTCTTCAAGAGAAAATTGTTTGTTTGGATCTTTCATTATGTCCTCGAGTGACTTACCTTCGAGGTATTCCATGATGAAGTAAGGTGGCAGACCTTCTTCCTGACACTTTTCCTTAGTGGCAATATCAATAATCTTAACAATGTTCGGGTGTTCGTGAACACTTTCCATTGTTCTGGCTTCATCAAAGAATCTGGAAACAACATCAGCTTCTTCTATCCATTCAGGGAGCAGAAGCTTAACAGCTGCTTTCTTCTCCAGAATTGTATGTTGAGCCAAATATACTGTAGCAAAGCCACCGTCGCCCAACTTACTGATTAATGTATAGTTACCAGCTCGTTTTTGGGAATAGTCAGCCACTTTTAAAGACCTCTATTATATTCCAAGAATAGATTTCAGCTTAGCAAAAATACCACCGTCAGCCTGAACTACAATTTCTTCACCAAGAAGTGTTCTTGCAAGATTTGCAATACCAACTCCGAGAGGTGTTGAAGCCTTTTCTGCAAAAATCATCTGGCCGCCGTTAGATGTTACAACAGCATCAGTTGGGGCATTTGGAAGAGTGAATATATCTTTCTTTATGAAATTCTTTATTTCTTCCAGAGAAATAGTATTTTCTCCGCCCATCTTGTTCATGATAATTCTGAACTTTGAATCCGGGAATTTGAACTGATTCATAATATCGATTACGCGCTTAGCTGCGAGCAAATGACCAATTTCTGGCTGGCCGACAAGATAAATCAGGTTTGAAAGTTCCCAGGTATTGATTGTAACTTCGTCTATTTCTGCCTTTAAATCAACGAGAACGAAATCATAGCAGGCCTGGAGAGCCCAGAGAATAGTCTTTACATGCTGTGGTGAAACCAATTCTGCATATTCGGTCTTCTTTGGAGCAGAAAGATAATCGAAGCCAGGACCCTTGTGCAGGAATTTCTGGACGTTTTCTGGAGTAAGCTGAGGTTCATTGATCATTTCAATGATTGTCTGACCGGCCTTGCCGTTTGCATAGGTCTGAACATCGCCGAATCTAAGGTCTAAATCTACGATAACAACTTTCTTTTCTGACTTTGTTCCAAGATAGTTGGCCAGATTTACGATGATACTGGTAATACCGGTGCCGCCCTTCGGGCTATAGAATGAAACAATCTGAGAGCCTTCTCTAGAAAGAGGCTTAAGAGTCTGCCAGATATCTCCAACAGCTGTATCAACGAAAATAAATTCGAAATTATCGAATTTTATTACGTCTCTGTGAGCCAGGCCGTATGGTTCATTTGGTGGCAGCTTTTCGCCATTGGCAAAGGTACCATTTGAGCTGTTAGTATCTGTAAGAATGCATCTGCCTTCTTGAAGTTCAATCTTTGCATGATTACGAGAAACCATGTCGCTTGGCAACTGTAAGGTCTTTCCGTCTTCACGACCAATTGTAAAAGCCGCACCAGGAGTTAATTCAAAGGTTTTTCCCAAAAATGGAGCAGTATTACCTACAAGATATTTCTTCTTAGCTTCTTCAGGAATAACTACTCTGCGGTATACGGTTTTATTACTATTGTTTTCTTCGGTCATTTTATATCTCCAAAATAAACTTCAAGTGGTAGTATTATAGCACAGTAATAAGATAAGACAAGAAATTTTCCTTTATAAGGTCTATATTTCCCTATAGTTATATTGAATTATGATGAATAATATAGATTAAGAGCAATATCCGTGCCAAAATGTCAAAAAATAGGATTATTCTCTATGCATCAGCCAAACAGAAGGTATTTTTGTTGCTTTTTGCTCTTCTATAACATCAAGGCGCATATTAATATTTTTAACTATGTCAGCCCAGGTTTGGTCGCAAATAAGATTTATACCACTCATAGAATGGTGAACAGAGGAAAAAGAAACTATATCAAAAACAGAGCATTTGAGCTCTTTAACGTAAGCTTTTTCCTCAAATTCCTGAACATAATCTTTAAGATGGACAATAATCTTTCCACCAAGGTCTGTTCTTTCAACAACAGTTATATATGGTCGACTATAATAATTAACCGCTTCCTTAACAAGAAAATCAACGATAGAGCCGTCAAAAAAATACTCCACAACAGCAGTCTGCTCTTCTGAATTCAAAGTTACTTTATCTATGCGGAACCACATTTTGGGCTTAATAAAACCAATAAACCACTTAGCAGAAGCAAGAGTAAGGCTAATACGACTTTCTGAGACATCATAGTCCTTTAAATCAACACATTCAGCTGTCAGATGGCGAACTATTTCACTGATAATCAGATTAGCAGGAATTAATACCTTGCCATCCCTTATATTTGATAGCATGGAAGTTTTGATTATATCCTGGCAGGTTTTGCGCCTATGAGGTTCAGGAATGTTCCTCAGAATATAGTAATCTGAGGAATCATCTAAAAGGCTGCTTAAATCCGTCTTTGAAACAAATTTGTTATCAAAGAGATCTGAAGCCATTTTTAAAGAATTGAAGTCCAAATTTCACCTCTCAAGAATACTCAGTTTTAATTTTATTATTAAAATCATTTTTAGTCAACACAGCCCAAATATGTAAAAATAGTTAAGGAAATTCAGACAGTTGCCGATACTGGTAGAGCAATTTTACTTATCAGGAGCATCAATCATGTTTAAAGAGCTTTCAATGGCAATAACCCTAACTCTTATCTTCTCTATTGGCGTAGGGGTATTATTTGTAAGGACTCTTATTGAAATGGTTGAGCTTTTCTTCAATGGAGAAGAAACAACAAAAGAAGGCCAGAACGAACAGCTGGAAGCTTGATAATTAATTTCTCAGAACACCGTGAACTGAGCAGCTGAATAATCGGCGACCATTTTTGTAAACGATTGAAAATTCGCCGTTTCTTGGACATACAGGAACCTCATCCAAAGCTCCTATTTCGATAAGTTTATCTGTATCAAACTTGGTCATTCGTTTGCCGAACTTTTTATCATAGAAAAGGACTGCAAGAATCAATTTTCTCATTCTGGCAAAGCACTTCAGCTTATAGTCTTTTTCGTTATCCTCGATTCTCTTAAGTACCTTTGCATAGTTGCCCTGAGCTGTTTTGTAGGTCTGGAAAAGAAGAATGTCTTTTTTGATATCGAAGGTAAAATTAGCATCACCGGAATTCTTATCCGGTGCTTTGGAAGTAATCTTCTGAACAAGATCAAGATATGAAGCCTGAAATTCTGTGTGAACTCTCTGGAAATCAAGTTCTTCCAGCAGGTTTTCACTATCACCGTTTTCGTCTATTTCAATGTCATTAACAACAAGTGGCTTGCTCTTGGATATTATTCTAGAGGTCTTTCTATTAGACATTACCATAAACAGTAATGACAAAAAGGCCAGAAATGCTAAAAAGATTCCTAGCCATTGTAAATTCTGCTTTGATAAGTATGACTGTGCCTTTGGCACTTTCACATTAGCCTTAACTTGAGCTTTCACGGTAACTTTTATGATAAACTGTTTGAAACTCTAAGTCAAATATTTGTTAAAGAAACCCCGACCTCATAGCAGAGGCCGGGGTTTAAGAACGGAAATATGAGATCAGGTTCGTTAATGCGACATTATTTGTGTGATACGATTAAGAACATTGGAACAGTAGCGCGTTCAATCAGGAAAACAGAGCTCTGCTTCTTTTCACCGTCTTTGAGTGCTTTTTCAAGATCAGCTTCATTGGAAATATCGCTACCATTAACCTGAGTGATGATATCACCCTTGCCCAGACCAGCCTTATCAGCAGCAGAATCTTCCTTAACGCTGGTAATTACGAGGCCTTCGGAGGTTTCGAGATTCATTCCCTTAGCCAATTCATCGGTAAGCTTCTGAACCTTCAGACCAAGCTTGTCGGTAATAGCCAAAGCCTTTGCATTAGCTTTTTCTCTAGGCTTCATCTGCTTGATTTCAGCCTGACTCATACCAAAGGTCTGTGGCATCTGTTCAAGCTTAATCTTGAGTTCAACAGTCTTACCGTTTCTCAATACTTCAGCTTTAACTTCAGCGCCTACCTTCTGGCTGAAAATGAATTTCTGGACATCTTCTGTTGAAGCGACTTCTTTTCCGTTGAACTTGCGGATGATATCCATTTTTCTGAAACCAGCCTTACCTGCAGGAGAATCCTTGGTTACTTCCATAACAACAGCGCCGTGCTTGTTGTCTAAGTCAAAATGTTCCTTGAGTTCGTCTGTTACAGCTACCATGGAAATACCTAAGTAAGGTCTGCTTACAGAACCACCGTCAGCAATCTGTTCAGCAACCTTAACTGCAAGGTTAGAAGGAATAGCAAAGCTGATACCAGAGCCTGGAGCGGTATAAATAAGGGTATTAATGCCTATTACCTTGCCTGTGATATCAACAAGTGGACCACCTGAATTGCCTGGATTAATGCTGGCATCAGTCTGAATAAAGTCTTCAATGGCAGCAGCACCGAGACCATTGCGGCCGACAGCGCTGACAACGCCGACTGTTACAGTCTGTTCAAGGCCAAGGGGACTACCTATTGCCATGCACCACTGACCGGCTTCAACTTCATCAGTATTAGCAAATTTAGCAACAGTCAGATTTTCATCTGGCTTAATCTTGATTACGGCAACGTCAGTCTGCGGGTCCTGACCAAGAATTTCAGCAGAGTATTCCTTGCCGTTATACAGCTTTACAGTAATCTTGCTGGCATCCTTTACGACGTGGTTGTTGGTGAGAATAGTGCCGTCAGCCTTAAATATGATACCGGAGCCACCGCCTACAATCTTTTCTTCACGCTGGTTTCCGTTGCCTCTTGGCAATCTGAAGAATTTTCTGAAGAATTCTTCTGCTTCATCAGAGCCTTCTTCGTCTGAATCGAAATTGAAGACACTTCTAGAGCTTTTAGTGCTCTTTTCAATTGTAATATTAACTACACTCTGCTTCAAAGAGCGGGCTACACTTACGAAAGCCTTCTGCATGGACATGGCAGCAGCCAGGCCCTGATTATCATCGAGAGCGTATGCCGGAGCATTGCTGAGAGGAGCGAATGCTATTGCGGCAGCTAAGAAACCGATTAATGATTTTCTCATTTATAAACCTCCTGGGGAGTTTCGTTTTTGTTTTACAGAAATATTAGACCACAAAGCACGGCAAAAGTTCCAACTAAAATTAAAATTTATTCACGTTTGAAAATTTTGCTCAAAATTGTTCAAAAATCCATATCAAACTTATTGATATAGCAAGCAATTAATGCTAGAATTGCGCCAATCTTACAGGAGGATGTTATGCGCAAAGTAATTAGTATGTTTGCAATTATGGCAATGCTTTTCGGCATGAGCCTATATATTAACCAGCCAATCTGGGCTGCTGAACAGGCTGAAGAAGAAACTGAAGAAGCAGATGAAAGCGAAGATGCTGAAATAGAAGAAGAAACTGAAGAAGGCGAAGACGCTGAAGAACCAGCTGAAGAAGCTGAAGAACCACTTAAGAATTACGATGTAATTATCGACGAAATGTATGAAGAAAGCATTTACCCGTCATTCGTTCTCTATTCAATGATGGACAAGTCACTTCGCGACGAACCTACTCTTCATATCAGTGTACAGGAAAAAGCTCATGTTAAAGTAACTATCGAAGAAAACGCCCTTATGGAAAAGGGTGTTTACGAACATGATATGACTGATGAAGACGAACAGGTTTATTCTATTGCTATAAAATGGAAAAGAGAAGGCCTTTTGGAAGCTACCCAGCCTGGTTTCGTAAATTTCTCAGTCATAGTTGAAGTTGACGGTCAGGTTAAAAACAGATTCAACAAGACTTTGGAATACCGTTCTGTAAATGAAGCTGTTCTTGGCCTTCAGGATGAAGACGGCTACACTGATTTTTCACCATTGTTTGCCTGCTTCGTAAATGAAACCAGTCCTGAAGTTGACGAAACTCTTGGTGAAATCCTTGAAGAAAACGAAGGCAAAAGCTTCTTTGGCTATCAGGGTTCATCAGAAGAAGACGTTTTAAGCCAGCTTAGAATGGTCTGGAATTTCTTCAGCTCCAAGGGAACTCACTACAGCAGCATTTCCGGCACAACCAACACCAGCCAGAAGATTTTCACACAGCACGTTCGCTTCTTCAATGAAGTAATAGGCAGCAATCAGGCCAACTGCATCGACGGAACCTGCATGCTCGCTTCACTGTTAAAGAAGATTGAACTGGATGTCAGCATTGTTCTGGTTCCAGGCCATGCCTTCCTGGCTGTTGGCGGTCAGGCAAAAGATGAAGACGGCGACCCCGTTGAAACCTACTTCATCGAAACCACAATGATGGGCTCTGGCGCCACCCTTGAACAGGCAATCGAAGAAGGAGGCAAAGCCTTCGAAAAGAATTCTGAAGAACACGAAGCCGAAACCTTCCTCGTAAACATCGCCAAATGCCGCGCCCTCGGCATAATGCCAATCGGCAAATAACCCACAATCAAAACCACCAGCTAAGCTGGTGGTATGCACCACGCCTTCAAGGCGAAATTACTAGCCGCGCCTAAAGGCGTACTGAAAAAGGCTAACAACCGCAGAAATTCTCAGCCGCCGCTAAAGCGGCTTTTATTTTGCATCCAAATACTTGCTACCCGTAAACGGGTCTATGTATTCTTTAAAAGTAAGCTGATCAGCCATCACATCTTCATTCAGTTGGTTACGTATATATTCTGCAATTTTTTCTTTATTGCGACCAACAGTATCAACATAATAACCACGACACCAAAAGTGCCTATTTCCATATTTGTATTTTAGATTTGCATGTCTATCAAATATCATCAATGAACTTTTGCCTTTTAGATAACCAACAAATTGGGAAATGCTGATATTCGGAGGAATACTAAGTAACATATGAATATGGTCAGGACATGCTTCAGCTTCCAATATTTCTACTTTTTTTAATTCACATAGCTGCCTCAGAATCTTTCCAATATCTGCTTTTATTTTATTAAAGATTACTCTTCTTCTAAATTTTGGTGCAAATACAATATGATATTTGCAATTCCATTTTGTATGTGATAAGTTTTGACTATCAATTGTCATTAAAAAATCTCCTTT
>JAZRWI010000104.1:0-2639 GCA_045599645.1 Candidatus Avigastranaerophilus sp. | reverse complement strand
CGCTTGAACATCTGTGAAATCTGTGGGAAATATATGGCCTGCTTAATCAGATTTATTCGTATTTATTAAGTAAAAACACTCTTCCTGCAATTTTCAACAAATTAGTGACCAAAAACTCCTAGTTTTCGGACAACCTCTTTTCAAGGGAGGGTAGGGAGGGTTTTGATTTTAGAAGGAACTTGTTTTGAACACATAAAATCGAGTTTTTAGACAGTCTCAAAATCGGGGGAAGATTTATTTTAGTTTTGTAGTAAAGAAGAAATATCTGTTTTGAGTGCTTTGGCGATGGCGGCCAGGCGATTGTATTGGGCTTTGTTGATATCGTTCTGTTTTTGTTCGTAAAGCTGAATAGAACGCAGGGTTACATTGGCTTTTTGGGCAAGCTGAGATTGAGAAAAACCACGCAGTTTTCTTATTCTTGCAAGATTGGTTTCTTCAACCTTTTTTATTATGCTGTCAAAAACAGTCAAAGCTTTTTGGTCGTCAGCTTCATGCAATATATATAGGTTTCTAAGATTTTCATAAGGTAACTTTTGAATAATTGTAGAAAAATCTATACCGGAATACCATTGATAGTGGGCAATTATACTGCCGCACCAATATTCTGGTGAATAGTCAAAGGTTTCAAATTCATAGTCGTAATCATGGGAGATACCACATTTACTTAATACCTTTAATGCTAGTTCTATACCAGACATTCCTGAAATATACTTAAAATTACCTTTTGAAAATTCATTTGCAATTCCACTAATAATGAATAATTCCAAAAAATCCTGTCCTTTTATATGACATTTTGAAATGGCAAATTCCAAGGCTGTGCCTAAGTTATCTTTGGCTTCTTCGAGATATTCTTCATCGTAAACGTGAGTCATCATTTTTTATTTCCTGTTGTAATATATCGCGCACAAAAATTGCATCTTTGGCAATAGAAAAGACGCTGGACAACTTCTGTTGATATACTTTTCTTGCTTCTTTTTCACGATTTTGTCGCAGTTCACTATAAATATTTGAATTTGCTATTTCATAACCGATAAAGCTGATGTGTTTAAATGCTTTGGGACTAATAAGCACAATCTGCTCGCCTAAGTTATCAAGCTTCATTGCTTTGGCTAGTTGTTCAACAGAAATAGTATTATTTAAGAAATCTTTTGCATAAGTGAAATAAGAATCATCAGCTCTGTATCCGCAAATAACGTCGTATGGCGATAAATCGGGCAGAAATTCCTTTTGAATGTAGTCGGCTGCAGATCTGGATATCGGTGAACGTTTGGCAAAAATGCGATTATTCAAAAGAATAGCTATCCAGTTCAAAATATGAAATTTATTGCTGTTTAGGCGAAGTATTTTTAAACCTTTGGTGTTGAATTCGTATTTGTTGGCAAAGCCGTCTCTGTCTGCTGGGCAAGCCCATTCTTTTGCTAGGTCCAGACTTTCTGTGCAATAGAAACCACGGCCATAATCATTATGCTCATAGCCTTTGCCATAAATTGGTTTTTCAACTATTTCAGAAGATCCATGATACAAAATCATATTATCACCATGCTATATCGTTCTAAAGATATTATAACTTTAGAACGATATAGTGGCAAGTATAATTGATTGTTTGCTAATGATAGAGAAAATATATATAATTATAGAAAATAGCAGAGGCTGCATATGAATATCTTTCCTGTAAGATGCAAAGGCGATGAGGTTTTGAAATATATTTTCCCTTCTAAGCAAGAAGGGGTGCAGCGTGCTATAGAAAAAGCCAGAGAAATACTAGGTATTAATTGTTTAATTGTTTTTGGCAGTGCTGTTACATATGATTGCGGAATAGGCAGTGATATTGATTTTGCTGTTGATGCTCCGGAAATTACAGACGAAGAAGACTTTTTGAAGCTAATAAAGCCTTTGCGTAAGGTTATTGGTGGTAAAGCAGATTTTTTGCATTTGAATTCTATAAAAAACGATATTTTAATAAATGAAATCACAGAAAAAGGCGTGAAGGTATATGAAAGCAGGATTCAGTGACTTAATTAATATATCTGAGTGTGATTATAAGGCTTGTGTTGCCAATGAACAATTTCTTCCAAATGAATTTGCTATAAGAATAGTTACATATCATCTGCAGCAGGCTATTGAAAAAATACTTAAGGCATATGTCTTGTATTATGGACAAACACCAGCATTTACTCATGATATTGATGAACTGGCTACTCATTGTAAAAATCTTGGCGCTGAACTTCCAGAAGAACTGGATAATATTTCAGATACGTTAACCTTATGGGAAGCCAAAAGCAGATATGATCCATATATTAATTTTACTCAGAAAAAATACGAATTGGCCAAATCTGTCTACGAAAAGCTTTTAAAAAATCTTAAAAATAAATTAACAGATAAATAACAACCACATTCTTATTACTATAAAACAACGATAAATACGATAGCTTGACGATGGGCCAAATTCTGACCATTGTAAAACAAATACTGTTGGTTCAGTTTCAGAGCGGTTCACGCTTACGACGTTGCAGCCAAGATAAATATTGCCGCTTACAACTATCATGCCCTTCCCGACAACGCTAAAGGTTTCTGAAGGAGCAAAAGGTGCATTGGCGTCACCGAGAGAGCCTGAAATATAGGTAATACCATTAAGAACA
>JAZRWI010000103.1:0-4920 GCA_045599645.1 Candidatus Avigastranaerophilus sp. | reverse complement strand
TGTTTTTAGGCAGTTATGATGTTGGTTTGGTAGGGATTTTATATGTTTGATTGGTGCAATTAGTGAGCAGGATTTGCCTCAGGATGACTATTCCAATACTTTCCAGTATCCATTTTTTCTGGAACCGATTCTTTGAATTATTTTACCTGAAATCAATACATTAAGATGACGTGAAATCGTTGGTTCAGACTTTGATACAGCCTTTGCTATCTCTGGAATCGTCATGTAAGCATTATCAGATAACAAGTTAATAATTTTTCTATCAAGAGAATTTATCTTATCATTTATCTTATCATTTATCTTATCATTTTTGATAATGCTTTTTCTTTTGAAAATAAAAGTAAAACCATACTCATCGTTCTGATACTCATAATCAACACCTGAGTCTGCACAAACTCTAAATGTTCTGTCAAAACCAGTGCCAAAAGCATCTATTAGGCCGTTCTTAAACAATACTGTGGCAATTAATGGGTTCCTGATTTTACTTCCAATCTTACCATTGGCAAAATCAATAGGATTTGCATCATTTATAATTCCACCAGGGTTATAAATACGTACTTTGGATTCTGTGATTGTTATTTCATTACAATCGCCTTTTTGATATTTGCAGTGAGCTAATGAATTGATGACAATTTCTCTTATAGCTTTTATGGGTATTTCTGGGGTTTCTGTCCGTTTTGTTCCAATAATTTCAGCGGAATAATGAATATTGTTTTGGATATATTTCATCCCTTCATTTATACATTCCAGAATATTACCCTTGAATTGTTTTAAATCGGTAAAGGCAACTCTTTCGTCTGTGGGATAAATAACTTCTTTCAAGGTAACAGGACCATTGGTTCCAAATAAATAGTAACCGGCATTATTAAGAAAACCATCTTCATCAATCAGGTTTAATTTCCTTAATGCTTCAGAAGGATTTCTGTATATATAGTTTAAACGACCTGTTTCATTTGCTTCTCTTATATATCTTATTAGTAATTCTTCGTTAATATCTTCAATGCCAAAAGGAGTAGTCTCCTCTTCCCACTTCGAATATGTCTTATCTTTTGATTCAAAAAATTTCCATAATTGTTTTGAATCCATGTAAACATCAGAATCATCAATCCTTGTATAATAACGACCATATGCAGAATAAGGTGTGTCTGTTCCAGAAACTTCAACCTTTATTAGATTTTTTCCTTGTTTCTTTACAACAGCAACACTAACTATTGGTAAAGGCTTTAGGTAATTTCTTATTTCATGGGAAATGTCTGCTGTTGTTTTTTTCCCGATTTCTTGGCCACAAATGATACCGTTGTCTTTTATTCCAAAATATACAGTTCCTTTTTCATGCTTATTAAGCATAGCGCATAATGAAATTACTGCCTCTTTCAATTGAGTTGTTGATTTTTTGAATTCTAGTATCTCTGATTCTTGTTGTGGCATAAAAGAAACCTTCTTACAAAATAATTTATCTTATCATTTATCTTATCATTTATCTTATCATTTTTACAAACAAAATACTGAAAAATAATATTACTGTAACAATAAAGCAGGTCGCCAAAAAAATGAGCATGACTGTGGCAAAATTCAAGTCAGCAGCTAAGAAACCATGAGAAAACTGCGGTCCTGACGCATATTAGAGATGATTTGTATTTCTGCCTTGCCGATTTGAGATACATACGATATACTTTGAATTAGGTTGCAATTATGACTTTATCTTAAATAGAAAATTTAAGAGAACTTGCAGTGCAGTCTAAGATATACTGGTCAAAGCACTGCCTTGAAAGGATGCAGGAAAGAGATATTTCTAGAAAAGACGTCATTAATTGCATTGAAGTCGGCGATATAATTGAGAATTATCCAGATGACTTTCCTAATCCGAGTTATCTGATATTGGGTGTTTGTATTGATAACAAACCTTTACATGTGGTTGTCGGCTCAGATGGAAGTCTGCTATATATAATAACAACATATTACCCGAATCTTATAAAGTTCTACGAAGATTATAAAACAAGGAGATAAAGACATGTGCATGTATTGTAGATGCAATGAACATAAGCCTTCTACCACTACCCATGTGGTTAATTATAAGGGCAGTGTCATTATTGTAAAGAATGTTCCTTGTGAAGAATGTGTTCAGTGTGGTGAACTTTATTACTCTGATTCTCAGGCTGAGAAAATAGAAAACGTTATTAATGCGGTAAAGAAGAGCCTTAAATCAGAAGTAACTGTTATGGACTATACCTTAGCTGCATAAGATAGTACTTACAGGAAACTTGTAAGCAATTTGTTGCAGATACTGTTGGGGCAAAATCAGGATAAGATGGCCCCTGAAACTTTTACTGGTTTTATATTATTCATTAGAGATGAGGCAGTTGCTCTATGAGCTTTCCGGGGATGAAAGACTTTATGGAGCATACAGCGATGAAGAAGCAGAACAAGGAGAACAGATAACCATGTGCGATTTTATAGATAGGCTTGAAGAAAAAGGCAAAGTAGAAGGTAAACTTGAATTACTTGCCGATTTGATTGCTGATGGAACTTTAACAATAAAGCAGGCTTCAGAACGTGTTGGTATGAGTGTAGCTAAGTTCAAAGCCACTGCTAAGAAACTTGGTATTTGTCTCTAAAACTTACGTTAAAAATTCATCTATAGGTTAGAAACAGAAGATTAGTGGAAATATATCTACTGGCATATAGCAAGTCCCACAATCGACGATAATGTTATGGGTGTAAAGTAGCACTGGGGGTGTTATCGTTCAATGGTGGGGTTGGAAATGAAGAAAAAAGATATTGAAGTAATGCAGCCTGACTTAAAGGCTTTTTTCAAAAATTAAGCAGTTGTTTTATATAATCATCTCTATTTATTAATTTCATAACACAATTCTCCTTCGCTCAGTCTATTATATTTCGCAATTCTTAGTTTTTTTTTTATTTTTGCGAAACAAAAACAAGAAGTTATTGACAACCGATAACAGTAACTGCGTACCCCTCCTTTGAACCACCCCGAAAGCACTGCGTAATGCCCCTAAAAACGCCATACTATAGTATGGGATGCGAAAACCTTTGACTTTTCACATCCCATATTTTTGTTTATAAAGCAATTTTATTAACAGAATAGCATTGAAGGAAGATTAATTTATGCGTAGATTTACTAAGCTTACTTTGCTATTGGCCATGCTAATAATGGCTTCCTCTGACTTGTATGCTGCTGATCCTGCAATTGGTCCAGGCACTGGTACCGATTCAACTGTGGCAGGTCTCGATAACTCTGCTTCAGGCCTCAATAGTAATGCTTTCGGCCGTTATAACGAAGCTTTAGGCGAAAGCAGCAGTGCTTTTGGCTATAGTAACACTGCTTCAAGTGGCTGGAGCAATGCTTTCGGCTTTTTTAACACCGCTTCAGATGAATACAGCAGTGCTTTCGGCTATTATAACGAAGCTTCAGGCGGCTTAAGCAGTGCTATTGGCTGTAGTAATGAGGCTTCTGGCAACTATAGTAATGCTTTTGGTATCGGCAACAGAGTTTCCGGCGAAGACAGCAGTGCTTTCGGCAGTAATAACACCGCTTCAGATGAATACAGCACTGCTTTCGGCTATTATAATCAAGCTTCCGGCGAAGACAGCAGTGCTTTCGGTAATTCTAATGAGGCTTCAGGTAATTGCAGTAATGCTTTCGGCTATTATAATCAAGCTTCAGGCGATGGCAGCAGTGCTTTCGGCTATTATAATCAAGCTTCCGGCGCAAAGAGCAGTGCTTTCGGCAGGCTTAACGTCGCTTCAGGCGATGGCAGCAGTGCTTTTGGCTTCAGTAACTTCGCTGAAGGCCTGAACAGCAGTGCTTTTGGCTATTCTAATACAGCTGAAGGCGATGGCAGCAGTGCTTTTGGTAATTGTAGTCTTGCAAGTGCAGCCAATAGCACTGCTATTGGCTATCAGGCTACTGCAAATGTATCTAATACGGTTTCTTTCGGTCACGGTAAAGATGATAAAACTTTCTTCGGTGGAACTTACTCTGACGAATTGAACAGCAGACTTGTTCACGTAGCTGCTGGTATTAACGATACTGACGCTGTAAACTATGGTCAGTTCAAACTGGCTTATACCGATGCAAGCTTTGATTCTGGGACTAGTCAGCTTACTCTGACAAACGCAAATGGTGATGACAAGGTTATTGATATTCCTACAGGCAGTGGCAGCAGTCTTACTGAAGCACAGCTTGCAGCAGCAAATTCAGGCATTACTTCTGCTAAGGTAACTGCCTACGATACATATATTACTTCTGATGGCCTTACTGCTAGTGGTAAGAAGATTACCAATGTTCTTGCCGGCACAGCAGATACAGACGCTGTAAACTATGGTCAGTTCAAACTGGCTTATACCGATGCAAGCTTTGACTCTCAGAAAGGTCAGCTTACTTTGAAAACTGCAAGTGGTGACACCAATGTTATTGATATTCCTACAGGCAGTGGTTCTGGTTCTGATCCTGATTTGGAAAAGACTGTAGAACAGCATACCAAAGACATTAAGAAGCTTCTGGCTAATCTTGGTTCTTCAGCCGAAAAGGAAAACAAACCGAGCGAAGGTTCTATTGCTATTGGTGACTCCAATGAAGCTGGAACAGCAGAAAATACATCAATGGCTATAGGTAGCGGTAACAAAGTTACTGGTAAGGATTCCATCGCTATCGGTTATTCTAGCAATGGAACTGGCAATACCGTAAGTGGTAATAATTCAATCGCTGTAGGTTTCGGTCATAGGGTAAGCGGTAATAACTCCGGTGCTTTCGGTGACCCGAGCTATATTGATACCGATAATTCTTATGCTGTTGGTAATAATAACAATATTAGCGGTGCAGAAGGGTTTATCGTTGGTAATAACAGTAACGTAAGCGGTGTAAAGGGCATGGCCTTTGGCAGCAACAGCAAGATAACT
>JAZRWI010000102.1:0-3276 GCA_045599645.1 Candidatus Avigastranaerophilus sp. | reverse complement strand
AGGCGAAAAGAAGTGGAAAAAGGAAGGTATTAAACTCGAACAAGCCCGAAATATTAAAGAAAATCTAAAAAAAGCAAAAGCTCTTGTCAAAGCTGGCACAGCAAAGGAAATTGTAGCCAAAATCATGGGCGTTAATATAGCTCTATTATAGCTCTTGTCGCGATAGCGACATATCGAGTGGCGTAAGCCACATATCGATAAATAAAACATTCGAATCAGCACAATAAAATAAAAACAACGAACTTGAAACCAGAATGAAGCGCCTTGAACGCTTGATCATCAAGATGTCAAAAGAAGAAAAGTAAATCTCGGCTTCAATCTGATAGTTATCAAAACAGCCGCTTCCTTAATCGAAGCGGCTGTTTTTTTGTGTAAGCTATAAAGTATATATTAGGCATTAGTTTGGTTTGCTTGAAAATTTGATAAAATTAATATAAGATTGTAATCGGAACTTAGTCGACTAATTGATTTAATTTCGGAGAATGTTGATGATAGATAGAAAAAACTATATAGATCAGCTTATAAAGAAACAGTGGAATGGAAGAATTAAAATAATAACCGGTATCAGAAGATGCGGTAAAAGCACTATTCTTTTGGAATTATTTAAGAATTATCTGTTAAGCTCTGGTATACAAGAATCTGAAATTATATCAATAGCCTTGGACGATGATATAAATGAAAAATTAAGAAAACCAGAAGTGCTTTCAAAGTATATAAGAAAACATTGTAATGCTTCCAACAAAAAATACTATGTTTTTCTGGATGAAATCCAATATGCAATAAGTAAAGCAGAATTACATGATAAAGATAATCCTGTAAAGCTATACAGTGTGCTAAATGGACTTCTTCACTTAAAAAATATTGATGTTTATATTACTGGTAGCAACTCAAAGCTTTTGTCAAAAGATGTATTAACAGAATTCCGAGGTCGTGGTGATGTTGTTCATGTTTATCCGCTTACCTTTGCCGAATATTATAATGCTTCAGGACTTGATAAAACTGATGCTTATAATGAATATGCAATGTATGGTGGAATGCCTTATTTATTAAGCTTAAGTTCTGATCAGGAAAAATATGAGTATCTTGATTCATTATTTGAGGAAATTTATTTCAAAGATATAGAAGAACGATACAAAATCAGGATGCCAGGTCTTCTTAGAGATTTAACCAGTAATCTTTGTTCTTCCATAGGAGCTTTAACCAATTCAAGTAAAATTGCCAGAACTGTGTCTTCTACTAAGGGAGTCAGAGTAGATTCAGAAACAATAAGCCTATATTTGTCATATCTTGAAGATAGTTTTTTGTTTTCTAAAGCAAGCAGATATGATGTAAAAGGCAAGCATTATTTTGAATATCCATTGAAATTTTATTGTACTGATATAGGAATAAGGAACGTTTGTCTTGGCCTTCGCCAGCAGGAAGAGACCCATATTCTTGAAAACATTATTTATAACGAACTTCTTTCGCGGGGCTACTCTGTAGATGTTGGTGTTGTCGAAGTTTTAGAGAAAAACAAGGAAGGCAGAAAAACTCAAAAATCTCTCGAAATTGATTTTATAGCACGTCTTGGAAGTGAAAAATACTATATTCAATCTGCTTTGAATATGGATGATGAAGCGAAGCAAAAAAATGAACTTCGCTCTTTGCTGGCTGTCAGAGACTCTTTCAGAAAAATTGTAGTATCCAAAAGCTATGGTAAAAGCTGGGTTGACGAAGAAGGTATTCTTCGTATCAATATAATAGACTTTCTATTAGACAAAAATAGCCTAAAAAGATGAGCTAAATCGGAAGTTAGTCAACTAATTAATAAACTTCCGATTATTACCACCAAATGATTCTCTATTCTCAATTCAGGCTTGGCACAAAGCTGATTGAATCAGCAGTGTGCGTATCCCTCCCTTTGAACCACTCCGAAAACACTGTGTAATGCCACTAAAAACGCCATACTATAGTATGGGATGCGAAAACCTTTGACTTTTCACATCCCTGTTCTTGTTTATAAAGCTTTTTTATTAACAGAATAGCATTGAAGGAAGATTAATTTATGCGTAGATTTACTAAGCTTACTTTGCTACTGGCCATGCTAATAATGGCTTCCTCTGACTTGTATGCTGTTAGTCCTGATGATGGTTCAATATTTTCAAAGGGCACTGGTTCCAATTCAACTGTGGCAGGTTTCAATAACACAGCTTCAGGCAACTACAGCAGTGCTTTTGGCTACAGCAACGATGCTTCAGGCAACTACAGCAGTGCTTTCGGTAACCTGAGCAAGGCTTTAGGCATAAACAGCAGTGCTTTCGGCTATCGAAACAAGATAGATACAACAGGTGTGTCGAGTAGTGCTTTTGGTAATTTCAATAGTGCTGATGGCGACGAAAGCAGTGCTTTTGGTAATAGTAACACCGTTTCAGGCACATTCAGTAGTGCTTTCGGCCTTAATAACACCGCTTTAGGTGACTACAGCAGTGCTTTTGGTAATACTAACACCGCTTCAGGCAAATACAGCAGTGCTTTCGGTGTTAACAACGAAGCTTCAGGCGAAGCGAGCAATGCTTTCGGTATGTATAACACCGCTTCCAGCGAAGCTAGCAGTGCTTTCGGCTACTGTAATGAAGCTTCAGGCAAATACAGCAGTGCTTTTGGCTACGGTAATAAAGCTTCCGGCGAAGCTAGCAGTGCTTTCGGTAGTAATAGCTTTGCAAATGCAGATTATAGCACTGCGATTGGCTATCAGGCTACTGCAAATGTATCTAATACGGTTTCTTTCGGTCACGGTAAAGGTGATAAAGATTTCATGGGCAATAGTTACAGTGACGAATTAAACAGCAGACTTGTTCACGTTGCTGCTGGTATTGATGATACTGACGCTGTAAATGTTGGTCAATTTAATGATAAGACAAGTGGACTTCAGTCTGATATAGACGATGTTAAAATCCAGCTTTTTACTTATGATACATATATTACTTCTACTGGTCTTACTGCTGGCAGTAAAAGGATTACCAATGTTGCTGATGCCACAGAAGATGGAGATGCAGTAAACTATGGTCAGATGAAGAAATATGTCGCAGATAATGGCGGTGGCAGTGGCACAGACCCGGATTTGAAAAAGACTATAGCACAGCATACCAGTGACATTAAGAAGCTTCTGGCTAATCTTGGCTCCTCAGCCGAAAAGGAAAACAAACCGAGCGAAGGTTCTATTGCTATTGGTGACTCCAATGAAGCTGGAACAGAAGAAAATACATCAATGGCTATAGGTAGCGGTAACAAGGTTAC